>NZ_JBEPPA010000001.1:0-542970 GCF_040547075.1 Arthrobacter sp. UYCu512 | reverse complement strand
CTCTCCGTTGAAGTAAAACAGACACAACCAACACCCCCGGGAAAACGGGACGCATCAGCTGCACAAAATTTGAAACCAGCTGTAAAAACCAGACCACACCACGGGGTGGCGGACCTGATCAATTCAACCAATTCAATACAATAAATTGGTATCAACAAACTTGGCACACTATTGAGTTCTCAAACAACAGACACACCCGGCACCACCACAACCAAACCAGCCATGGATCGCTCCGGAGCAACTTTTCAAACTTACCGGGCCACTTCACCCTTGTCAAATCGCCAGTCCGACTCAGTTTTACCGTGAAGCATCTGGGTCTTGGTGGCGGATCAACTCCGGGGAGCAGCGCGGAAAACAACTGTACCACCACTTTTCACTGGTGCCAAAGGCGGCCGCAGGCCACTACCTACAGGGCAGCAAAAAGCCCGGAATCATGCGGATTCCGGGCTTTTTGCCGAAGCTTCTCCAGTGCGTGTCCGGCGTGCCTGTCAGCTCACAGGCTTGAAGAAGGCGGCACCCAGGGGAGGCAGCGTCACGGTCAGGCCTGCCGGCTGGCCGTCGATGTCCACCGCGGTGGCAGTGAGGGTGCCTTCATTCAGCACACCGGACCCGCCGTAGGCGTCGGCATCGGTGTTCAGCACTTCGCGCCACTCCCCCGCCATGGGGACACCGAGCTGGAAATCCTCATGCGGGGAGCCCGAGAAGTTGAACGCGCAGGCAACTGGGTTGCCCGCGGCGTCGCGGCGAAGGAAGGTCAGGACGTTGCGGTTGGCATCCCCGCCGTTGATCCACTGGAAGCCGGCGGGGTCGTTGTCCTGCTCGTAGAGCGCCGGCGTCGAGCTGTAGAGCTCGTTAAGGTCCTTGGTCAGGCGCTGGACACCCTGATGCCCCGGACTTTCAGCCAGCCACCAGTCCAACCCGTGCTGTTCAGACCACTCCGCTTCCTGGCCGAATTCCGTTCCCATAAAGATCAGCTGCTTGCCCGGATGCGCCCACTGGTAGCCAAGGAAAGCACGCAGGTTCGCCAACTGCTGCCAGCGATCCCCCGGCATCTTACGCAGCATCGAACCCTTGCCGTGGACCACTTCGTCATGGCTGATCGGCAGCAGGAAGTTTTCCGTGTACGCATAGACCAGCGAAAAGGTGATGGTGCCGTGGTGCCACCGGCGGTTGAAGGGATCCTCAGCCATGTACTTGAGCGTGTCGTGCATCCAGCCCATGTTCCATTTGATGCCGAAGCCCAGCCCACCCTGGCTTGTCGGCGCCGTTACGCCGGGGAACGCGGTGGATTCTTCGGCGATCATGACGGCACCGGGATGCGTTTTGTAGACCGTGGCGTTGACCTCCTGCAGGAACGACATTGCCTCAAGGTTCTCCCGCCCGCCGAACCGGTTCGGTTTCCACTGCCCCTCCTCACGGGAGTAGTCCAGGTAGAGCATGGAGGCCACGGCGTCCACGCGGAGGCCGTCAATGTGGAATTCATCGAGCCAATAAAGCGCGTTCGCGACCAAGAAGTTGCGGACTTCGCTGCGGCCGAAGTCGAAAATGAGTGTTCCCCAGTCGGGGTGTTCGCCGAGGTTCGGGTCGGCATGTTCGTACAGCGCCTCGCCGTCGAACCGTGCCAGGGCCCATTCATCCTTGGGGAAGTGCGCCGGTACCCAGTCCAGCAGAACGCCGATGCCGGCCTGGTGCAGTTCGTCCACGAGGTGGCGGAATTCATCGGGATGGCCGAACCGCGACGTCGGAGCAAAGTAGGACGTGACCTGGTAGCCCCAGGATCCGCCGAAGGGGTGTTCTGCCACCGGCATAAACTCCACATGGGTGAAGCCGAGCCACTTGACGTATTCGACGAGTTCCTTGGCCAACTCGCGGTAGCCGAGTCCAACCCGCCAGGATCCGAGGTGCACCTCGTAGACACTCATGGGCGAATTGTGCGGATCCCGCCCGGCTCGGGCCTTCATCCACTCCGCGTCCTTGAAGGCGTAGGAGGGCTCGACCACACGCGACGCCGTCAGCGGCGGAACCTCCGTGCCGAAGGCCATCGGATCCGCCTTCTCCAGCCAGTACCCTTGCTTGGTTCGGATCTCGAACTTGTAGCACGCCCCTGCTACAACGCCTGGGATAAAGACTTCCCAGACTCCGGAGGAGCCAAGCGAGCGCATCGAGTGCTGCCGGCCGTCCCAGCCATTGAAGTCGCCCTTGACCCGGACCGCCTGGGCGTTGGGCGCCCACACGGCGAAGGACACGCCGTCGACATCCCCGAGAACGGACTTATAGTGCTGGACATGCGCGCCGAGCACGTCCCAGAGGCGCTCGTGCCGTCCTTCACCGATCAGGTGCAGGTCGATTTCGCCGACCGTGGGCAAAAACCGGTAGGGGTCGTCAGCCGGCTGCTGCGCCTGGCCCGGATAGGTCACTTCCAGCCGGTAGTCGGGCACGTGGCCGGGCTCCTGCGGCTCCAGCACGGCAACCCAGATTCCGCCCGACTCGTGCGTCATCGGGAAGGTGCCGGCCGGGGTCACGATGGAGACGGCTTCGGCAAGATGCTTGACCGTGCGGATGGTGACGTGTCCGTGGTCGTCGAGGTGCGCGCCGAGGACCGAGTGCGGCGCGTGGTGCTCGCCGGCGGCCACCCTTGCCAGGGTGTCCGCGTCCACCGGCAGTGGACTTCCGGGACGATCGATACGTGCTGAACCTGTCATGTTGGTACCTTCCGCTGCGGCTTCGGCAGGGACGCCGGAGCCTGTACTGCCGAGGAGACGACGTGATGCGTGAACCGGAATGGAGAGCCAGTCCGGCCTGTTACGTAGTTCGTAGATGACTTCGTAGAGGGCTTTGTCGAGCCAAAGCGCCACGAAAAGAGGCGAGTCCCGGTCGATGCCGCCCGGGATGACTTCCGCGTAGCCGGCCAGGAAAGCCTCGGCGCAGTCGTCGACCCAGCCTCCCGGGACGTTGGCGTCCGGGTGCTCGCGGACTGCCGCGCCGGCGGCGTAATCGAAGGAGCGCAGCATGCCCACAACGTCGCGTAGCGGGACGTCCGGGAAATTGCGTTCGGAAATCGGCCGGAGCGGCTCACCCTCGAAATCAAGGATGGTCCAGCGCGGTGCCCGGCTTCCATCGCCCGGAACGTGCAGGATCTGGCCCAGGTGGAGATCGCCGTGGATCCGTTGCAGGGCCCCGGCGCTGCTGCCTTCGAGGAACCCCAACAGCCGGTCCAGCGCATCATCGTAGGGGCCGACGGCGGGACCGGCCTGCGCCCAGGATTGACGCACCCGCTCGGCGACGCCTGGCGCTATGTCGCGTCCGGGCCCGGATTCGACAGCGACGCCGAGCGCCTCGGCCAACCGCCGGTGGACCGCGGCGGTGGCGGCGCCAAGCGCGTGCGCCTCGGCGCTGAAGTCCTTGCCGCCGGCCGCTGCGTCGACGGCAAGCCGCCAGGCATCGAGCCCGCCGGCAAGGAACTCGTGTGCCACGGCCAGTTCGCCGAGCGCCGGCCCGGCTCCCGGCCGCCCGGAAGGCCGCGCCCATTCCCCGCTCACCCAGCCGAGGGTGGCCGGGACTTCGGCGGCGCGTCCTGCGGTCAGGGCGGCGCCGATTTCCACTTCCGGGTTCTGGCCCTCGGAGAGCACCCGGAAGAACTTCAGGATCGCGGCCGATTCGCCGTCGTCGACGACTACGGAAGTGTTGGATTGCTCTCCGGAGAGCACTTTGACGAAGCCGTTAGCCCTGGGCAGGCGGTAACCGGAGTCCACGAGGTGGCCGGTGGCGTTCCCGGCCGCGGTGGTGCCGCGGTCGCGCATTAGCTCCAGCCAGGCGGAAATGAACGCCGGGTCGTGAACGCCGTCGTAAACCCACCGGTCAACGCTGGCACCGGCAGCGCCGTCGGCGAGGCCGGAGCCCGAAATCTGCCCGATCAGCGCTGCCTCGGCTCCGGCCAGCGGCGCAGTCCGGATACTGAGCGGGACCTGGACGACGTCGGTGCGGGAGCCGTCCGGAGTCTGATAGTCCACGGCCAGCATCAGCACTTGGAGTCCGGCCTCGCCGGTCCCGTCGCCCGGACCGGCGAGGTTCAGTCCCCCCGCGGGTTCGAAGCTGAAAGCCGGGCTTTTCACGGGGAACCAGCGCTGGCGCGGAAGCCAGTCGCCAAGCAGTCCGCTCAGTGCGGGCGTAAAAGTGGGCCGGGTCATCTCAACCCTCGATGGACAGGATCGGCATGGCCTGGGTGTACGGCGACGCCGGGTTGGAGGCCGCCGATCGGATCCGCAGCCAGAAGAAGTCGTGGCTGCCCAGGGTGAGCGTCAGGGTTCCGTCCTCGGAGATCGCCGGGAACGCTTGGCCGCCAAACACGTCCCGGAGGCCGCGGCCGGCGAACCTGGGGACCCGCAGCGTGGTGGCCACCGGGTGCTGGGAGAGGTTAAAGGCGCACAGGATGGTTTCGCTGTCCTCACCTGCGGAGTTGCCTTCCGGGAGCTCACGCAGGTAGGCGAGGACGACGTCGTGGTCCGCTTCGACATGTTCAAAGGTGCCCAGCCCGAATGCGGGGTGGTTCTTCCGGACGCTGAGGATCTGGCGCGTCCAGCGCAGCAGCGACCCGGAGTGCGCAGCTTCGGCCTCGACGTTGGCCATGCTGTAGTTGTACACCAGTGACTGGATCACCGGCAGGTACAGCTTCCCGGGGTCCGCGCTGGAGAAACCGGCGTTGCGGTCCGGGTTCCATTGCATGGGCGTGCGGACGGCGTCGCGGTCCTCGAGCCAGATGTTGTCGCCCATCCCGATCTCGTCACCGTAATACAGGAACGGGCTTCCCGGCAGGGACAGCAGCAGGGCGTTGATGAGCTCGATCTCGGAGCGGGAATTGTCCAGCAGCGGTGCCAACCGCCGCCGGATGCCAATGTTGGCTCGCATCCGCGGGTCAGGGGCGTACCAGCCGAGCATGGCGGCACGTTCATCGGCGGTGACCATTTCCAGGGTCAGCTCGTCGTGATTGCGCAGGAAGGTGCCCCACTGCGCGCCTTCGGGAATGTTTGGGGTTTCCTTCATCGTCTCGATGATGGGGGCAGCCTTCTGGTCCCGGAGTGCGTAGTACAGCCGCGGCATGATCGGGAAGTGGAACGCCATGTGGCATTCCGGTTCCTCTTCCGTACCGAAGTACTCGACCACTTCGGCCGGCGGCTGGTTGGCCTCGGCGATGATCACCCGGCCGGGGTAGCTTTCATCGACCATTTTGCGCAAGGTGCGCAGGAATTCGTGGGTCTGCGGCAGGTTCTCGCAATTGGTGCCCTCTTCTTCGAAGAGATACGGGATGGCGTCTGCGCGGAAGCCGTCAATGCCCTGGTCCAGCCAGAACCGCACAACGTCGAACAGGGCGTCGATGACTTTGGGGTTTTCGAAGTTGAGGTCCGGCTGGTGGCTGAAGAAGCGGTGCCAGAAGAACTGCCGTCGGATCGGGTCGAACGTCCAGTTCGATTCCTCGGTGTCCACAAAGATGATGCGGGCGTCTTCGTACTTCTCGTCCGTATCGCTCCAGACATAGAAGTCGCCGAAGGGACCGTCCGGATCCTTTCGCGATTCCTGGAACCACGGGTGCTGGTCGGAAGTGTGGTTCAGCGGGAGGTCGATGATCACGCGCACGCCGCGGGCATGGGCTTCCGCGACAAGGCGCTTAAAGTCGCTGATGGTGCCGAATTCATCAAGCACGGAGTTGTAGTCCGAGATATCGTAGCCGCCGTCGCGGAGCGGGGACTGGAAGAAGGGCGGCAACCACAGGCAGTCGACGCCGAGCCACTGCAGGTAGTCCAGCTTCTCGATAAGACCATGGAAGTCGCCGGAACCGTCACCGTTCCCGTCGGCGAAGCCCCGGACCAGCACTTCGTAGAAGACGGCTTTGCGGTACCAGTGCGGATCGTGCTGGAGGCCGGGGGCATTCAGTTCGAAGTTCCCCTTCGGGCTGAAGTGCTGGCCTGGGTTCGTTGGGCTGAAGCTCACGCGTTTGACCTCCGGATGCTGAGAATGTGGGCGGGTTCAACATGGGCGTCCAACCGGACATAGTTGTACTCGCCCCATTCCCAGCTCTCGCCGGTCACCAGATCGTCGACCAAAAAGCGGCCGGTGTGCGCCAGATCGTCCGGATGGAGCTCCAGCGCCGCCAGATCCAGCGTCACGGTACTCTCCCGGATCCCGTGCGGATCCACGTTGACAACGATGATCAGGGTGTCTTTACTGCCGTCGGGGAGCGTCTTGTGCTTCGAGTAGACAACAGTGGCGTTGTCGGTGCTCTGGTGCACGGTCAGATTCTGCAGGTCGCCCAGCGCGGGGTGAGCGCGGCGGATCTCATTGAGCCGGCTCAGGTAGGGAGCCAGCGTCCGGCCCGAGTCCGCCATGGCATCCCAGTCGCGTGCCTTGTACTCGAACTTCTCGTTGTCGATGTACTCCTCGGCGCCGGGCCGGGCCACGTGCTCGTAGAGCTCGAATCCGGCGTAAACGCCCCAGATCGGGCTCGCGGTAGCGGCCAGTGCAGCCCTGATCTTGAAGGCAGGCGGACCGCCGTACTGCAGGAACTCGGTCAGGATGTCCGGGGTGTTGACGAAGAAGTTCGGCCGGAAGTAGGCCGGGGATTCGTGGCTGACCTCCTGGAAGTATTCCTCCAGCTCCTCCTTGGTGTTGCGCCAGGTGAAGTACGAGTAGGACTGCTGGAAGCCGGCCCGCCCCAGCGCGTGCATCATCGCAGGGCGGGTGAACGCTTCGGCGAGGAACACCACGTCCGGGTGCTTCTTGTTGACCTTGCCGATCAGCCATTCCCAGAACCACACCGGTTTGGTGTGCGGGTTATCGACCCGGAAGATCTTGACGCCGTGGCTGATCCAGAGGAAAACGATCCGCAGGATCTCGTTGGAGAGCCCGGCCGGATCGTTGTCGAAGTTCAGCGGAAAAATGTCCTGGTACTTTTTCGGCGGGTTCTCGGCGTAGGCGATGCTGCCATCAACGCGGGTGGTGAACCACTCCGGGTTGCTGGCAACCCAGGGGTGGTCCGGGGCGGCCTGCAGCGCCAAGTCCAAGGCCACCTCCAGGCCCAGTTCGCCGGCGCGGGCCACAAAAGCGTCGAAGTCCGCAAACGTGCCCAGCTCGGGGTGGATGGCGTCGTGGCCGCCCTCCGCGGCCCCGATGGCCCAGGGCGACCCGGGATCATGGGGTCCTGCCAGCAACGTGTTGTTCGGGCCCTTGCGGTGTTGGACCCCGATCGGGTGGATGGGCGGCATGTAGATGACGTCGAAGCCCATGTCCGCAACGGCGTCGAGTCGGGCCGCCGCGGTGCGGAAGTTCCCGGAGGTCCACTCACCGGTTTCGTGGTTGCGGACAGCACCCTCTGAGCGGGGGAAAAACTCGTACCAGGCGCCGCGGCCGGCAAGTTCGCGCTCCACCAGCAAGGGGTAGCGCTGGGAGACGGTGACCTGCTCACGGATCGGCTGGCGTTCGATGACGGCGAAAACCTCCGGGCTGAACCCGGCGGCGAGGCGTTCCTCGGCGGTCTTGCTCGGGTCGTTAAGTCCGACGACGGCCATCCGGAACGTCCGCCGGTCCGCGGACGGGCGGGACGAGTCCTCGGACGCTTCGGCGAGCAGCGCAGCGCCCTCGGCCAGCATAAGCTCCACGTCGATGCCGGCTTCCACCTTGACCTCGGCGTTGTGGTGCCATGTGCCGTAGCGGTCGTGCCATGCTTCAATCACAAAGGACCAGGCGCCGGTGGCGGGCGGGGTCAGGAGGCCTTCCCAGCGGTCGGTTCCTTGGCCGCGGGGGCCGCGGGGGCGGGCGAGACGCACCCGCTGGCGCTCCTTCCCGCGGGGATCGACCAGGACGGCGCTGACGCCGAGCTGGTCGTGGCCTTCGCGGAAGGCAGTGGCACCTACCACCAGGGTTTCTCCCACAATGGCTTTGGCAGGGAAGTTCCCGCCGTCGACCACCGGCTGTACGGCGGTGATTGGAAAACGGCCAAAGCGAAGGCCCTCCGTGATCAGGGCCTTCGGCTTTTGCTTGGACACGGCACTCGTTCGCGAATTTGTCGTCACAGCGTCGACGTTATCGACAAATCGGCCAGATTGCTAAGGCAGCGCACTTTTTTCGGGAGGTTTTCCGGAACCTCGTCCGTCATTTACGCAAAAGAAACTTAAACCGGTTCCGGGCTTCCGACTTGTCCGTTAGTGTTTCGCAGGTGAAGGCAATCCGCAGATTTACCGTCCGTACCGTACTCCCCGAGTCGATCCGCCCGCTGGCCCGGCTGGCAACCAACTTGCGCTGGTCCTGGCACCGCCCTACGCGGGCGCTGTTCGAGGGCTTGAACTCCAAGATTTGGGCCGAGAGCGGGCACGATCCGGTGACTTTCCTCGGTCTGGTCAGCAGGGAAGAGCTGCAGCGGCTCGCCGCTGACCAGGACGTGGTGCGCCGGGTCCATGCTGCGGCGGAAGACCTCGACCGGTACCTTGAGCAGCCCCGCTGGTACCAGAGCCTCGGCGACGGTGCGCCAGCGTGCATCGCCTACTTCTCCCCTGAATTCGGCATCACCGAAGTGCTGCCGCAGTACTCCGGCGGCCTCGGCATCCTCGCCGGCGACCACCTGAAGGCGGCCTCGGACCTTGGCGTGCCGTTGATCGGCGTCGGCCTGCTCTACCAGGCCGGCTATTTCAAGCAGTCACTGTCCCGCGACGCTTGGCAGCAGGAAACGTATCCGGTGCTGGATCCGGACGGGCTGCCTTTGACGCTGCTGCGGGAGGCCTCCACGGACGGCAACGGCAAGCCGCTTCAGATTTCCCTCCCGCTCCCCGACGGCCGCCGGCTGCTGGCACATGTCTGGCGTGCCGACGTCGGACGTGTCCCGCTGCTGCTGCTGGATTCCAACGTTCCGGGCAACGACGACGCCGCCCGCGGCATCACCGACCGCCTCTACGGCGGCGGCGGCGACCACCGCCTCCAGCAGGAACTCCTGCTCGGCATGGGCGGGGTCAAGGCGCTCCGCGCCTACCAGAAGCTCTCCGGCAGCCCCGCACCGGAGGTGTTCCACACCAACGAGGGCCATGCCGGGTTCCTGGGCGTGGAGCGGATCCAGGAAATGATGTCCGCGGAACAACCGCTTAGCTGGGAAGAGGCGCTCGCTGCCGGCCGCGCGTCAACGGTCTTCACCACCCACACCCCGGTCCCGGCTGGCATTGACCGCTTCGAAATCTCGCAGATCCAGCACTTCTTCGAAGCCGGGCTGGCTCCCGACGTACCGGTGGCCAAGATCCTGAACCTCGGCCGCGAGGATTACAGCGACGGCAATCCGTTCGTGTTCAACATGGCCGTCATGGGCCTGCGGCTGGCCCAGCGTGCCAACGGCGTGGCCAAGCTGCACGGCGTGGTGTCCCGCGGGATGTTTGCCGCCCTGTGGCCCGGATTCGACCACTCCGAGGTGCCCATCACCTCGGTCACCAATGGTGTGCACGTACCCACATGGGTGGACCCGAGGGTCTCAGAACTGGCACGCGAACAGTTCGGTCCCGACGCGGAAACGCAGGGCCGCTGGGACCTCGCCTACAACGTCAGTGACGAGGACGTCTGGGCCCTCCGCCGCGAAATGCGGGTGTCCCTTGTCGAGGATGTCCGACGGCGGCTGCGTGCGGCCTGGAAGAAGCGCGGGGCGGCCGACGCCGAGCTGGCGTGGACGGACTCCGTGCTGGACCCGGACATCCTGACCATCGGCTTCGCCCGGCGGGTGCCCACCTATAAGCGGCTCACCCTGATGCTGCGCGAGCCCGAACGGCTCAAGGCCCTGCTGCTGCACAAAACGCACCCGATCCAGCTGGTCATTGCCGGCAAGTCGCACCCGGCCGACGACGCGGGAAAGAAGATGATCCAGGACCTCGTCCGGTTCACCGACGACCCGGCGGTGCGGCACCGGATCGCGTTCCTGCCCAACTACGACATCGCCATGGCCCGGACCCTGTTTCCGGGGTGCGACGTCTGGCTGAACAACCCGTTGCGTCCGCTCGAGGCATGCGGCACCTCCGGGATGAAGGCCGCCTTGAACGGCTCGCTGAACCTCTCCGTCCTGGACGGCTGGTGGGACGAGATGTACGACGGCGAGAACGGCTGGGCGATTCCGACCGCCAACAATGACGCGTCCCCCGAGGAACGCGACGACATCGAAGCGGCGGCCCTGTACGAGCTGCTGGAGACGCAGGTAGCACCCCGTTTCTACGGACTCACGGTGGCCGACGGTGCGGGGGCCGCAGGACCCTCAGTGTCCGGCCCGCAGGCTGTTCCCACGCATTGGGTCTCGATGATCAAACACACGATGTCCCATCTGGGCCCCGCTGTTTCCGCGGACCGGATGCTCCGGGACTACGTCAATGTCCTGTACCGGCCGGCTGCCGTTGCGGGCCGCCGGGCAGTGGCAGACAATTTCGCAGAGGCCAAGGCCCTTGCGGCATGGGTTTCCCGGGTCCGGGCCGCCTGGCCGCAGATCCAGGTAGAGCACGTTGACTCGGTGGGCGTCTCGGAAGACCCGCAGATCGGCGATATTCTCCAAGTTAACGCCTACGTGGCCCTGCACGAGCTGACACCGGATGATGTGTCCGTCGAGGTGGCCTACGGCAAGGCCGAGGACAGCGACGAGCTGGCCGACGTCACGGTGGCCGAACTCAAGGCGGTCGAAGATCTTGGCAGGGGCCGTCACCTCTTCAGCGGCACCTTGGTGATCGACCGGTCCGGGTCCTTTGGTTACACCGTTCGTGTGCTCCCGAAGCACACGGCGCTGGCGTCCAGGGCCGAACTGGGCCTGATCGTCAACGCCTGATCCCTGCGAGCGGCGTCGCCGTCTTCCTGCCGCAGTTCCTTGGCGGTTACCGGAAGACGGCGATGACGGACAGGTTCTTTCCGGCGTAGCTTTCGGCGTCCTGCAGGATCTCACAGATGACTCCGAAGGATCGGTCCGCGCGGAAGGCGGCCGGGACTTCCCAAATGAAGCTGACGGGTCGCTGGGCGTCGTCGGCGACGGCATCGGCGAACTCGTGCAGCGAGTCGTTGAGCGCGTCCAGGTTCACTCCGTAGTCCGCCGGGAAGTCCAGCGTCGCCGCGAACGACTCAAGGACGGCCCTTTTGGTGTCGGCGGCGGGAATCAGCACGGCGCGGCGTCCGGCGTCGGCTACCAATGCCTGCAGTTCCTCGATGGTCCAAGTGTCTGCGGAGTAAATCTTCACGGTTCCCTACTTGCTTTCGCTGATGAATGTGAACGAGTTGTAATGGTCCGGCGTGTAGTATTTTTCGCCGTCCCTACCGGCCACGATCCGGCGGGCACCGCGGTCGGATTCGCCCGGCGTCCCGACAGTGTATTCCTTGTAGTAGCCGGCGGGTTTCCGGGGAAGGATACGTTCGAAGTTGCCGAATGCGATGTTGTCCCTGGCGTACGGATACGGACCGCCGCTGGCGATCAGCGACAGCGTCTGACGTGCCTCGGCCGGAAGTTCGGCGACCTTCACTTCCGGCAGCCCGGACGGGTTGGTAACGGCGGGCCCCGCGGCCATTGTGGCGGGCCCGGCTGCTGCGCCGCCCGGTCCGGTGGCCGTTTCGGTGGCCGTTGTGGCGGCTCCGGGCGGAGCGTCGCCGGTCTGCGGGACCCCTGCCAGGACGAAGGCCAGCACCGCCAGTCCCACCAGCACGGCAAGCAGGGCTGTCAGCCGCTGGGCCTTCATTTGTGATTTCCTTTGGTCTGGATCCGGCGCCGGACTAAGTGCGGTAGATGTTGATGGAATTGGCCTGGACAACGTCCCGTTCGCCGGAAGCGACCCGGACGCCCTGGCGCCGGTCGTGGAGCTCGGAGGTGGTCAGGCGCAATTCAAAGAGCCTGTTACCGGTCCCGTCCTCATTGCTGAGCAGCGGCAGCGTGACTTTGACGTCCCGGGCGCCGCCGTTGACCACCACAAGCCCGTCAACGTGACCGTCGTCGGAGCCAAGCAGGAGCTGAACAACCCGGTGTCCGGGGTCCTGCCAGCGGTCCCCGGCCATGGGCTCGCCGTGCTCGTCAAACCAATGGAAGTACGACTGCTTTTCCCGCGTCGGGTAATCGTGCGGCTGGCCGGCCAGGAATTCCTTGCGGAGCCGAATGACACGCTTGGTGGTCCGCAGCATCGAGTGTGACTCGGGATTGCTGGTCCAATCGATCCACGTGATGGGGTTGTCCTGGCAGTAGGCGTTGTTGTTGCCCTGCTGGGTGCGGCCCACCTCGTCGCCGGCGGTGATCATGGGCACGCCCTGGGAGATCATCAGCGAGGCCATCAGGTTGCGGCTGGACTGGGCACGCTTGGCCAGGATGTCCTCGTCCTCCGTGGGTCCCTCGAAGCCGTGGTTGTAGCTGCGGTTATCGCCGTGGCCGTCGCGGTTCTGCTCGCCGTTGGCCTCGTTGTGCTTGCGGTCGTAGGCGACAAGGTCGGCGAGGGTGAAACCGTCGTGGGCCGTGACGAGGTTGACCGAAGCGAGCCGGGACCGGCCGGAGGGCTCGAACAGGCTCGCGGAGCCGGAAAGCGCGTCCGCGAGGCTGGCCACGGGGCTGCCTTGCCCGCCGGCGTCGATCGCGGCACGGTCGGCGAGCCAAAAGCTGCGGACGGCATCGCGGAAGTGATCATTCCAGTCCACCCAGCCGGCCGGGAAGCGGCCGGTCTGCCAGCCCCCGTAGCCGACGTCCCACGGCTCCGCGATGAGCTTGGTGGCGGACAGCACCGGGTCGGCGCCGATCGCAACCAGGAAAGGATGCCGGGGATCGAATTCGTTGGCGGCATTGCGCGCCAGCGTCACCGCAAGGTCGAACCGGAACCCGTCGATGTGGAACTCTGTCACCCAGTAACGCAAGGAGTCCAGGACCAGCTGGACAACCCGTGGCTCGCCGAAGTTCAGGCTGTTGCCGCAGCCGGTGGTGTCCACGTACTTGCCGTTGCCGTCGTTGCGGTAGTAAGTCATCTCGCCCAGCCCGCGGAAGCTGAGGGTCCGTCCGTCCCGGCCGCCCTCGGCAGTATGGTTATAGACGACATCGAGGATGACCTCCAGTCCGGCGCCATGAAGCAGCTTCACCATGCCCTTGAACTCATCCTGGACGGCCTGCGCGCCGGCGGCCTGCGCGGCCTGTGTGGCGTAGCGGGGATGCGGGGCGAAGAAAGCAGCCGTGTTGTAGCCCCAGTAGTTCGTCATACCAAGGTTCTGCAGGTGCGGTTCGTCCACGTGGAAATGCACCGGGAGGAGCTGGACCGCGGTGATTCCCAGCGCGATCAGGTGCTCGATCATGGCCGGGTGTGCCAGCCCCGCGTAGGTGCCCTGGAGCTCTTCGGGGACGTCTGGGTGCAGCTTGGTCTGGCCGCGGACATGCGCCTCGTAAATGATGGTGTTGCGCCACGGCACCCTGGGGCCGCGGTCATCACCCCAATCGAAAGCGCTGTCCATCCGGACGCTGGTGATGAAGTCCTCGCGCTCGTCCACGGCACGGCCGTACGGGTCCAGCAGCAGGGGCTGCACGCCGTCGGCGTCGAAATCCGCGGCAGGCATGGGCAGCGGCAGCGCCTCGTGGTCCGGCGTGGCCCGGAAACCGTACCGGGAACCGACCGGAATGCCTTCGACAATGCCGTGGTGCACACCGTCGGTCAGATTTGGCAGCGTTTTTAGCTGCCAGGTACCGCCTGGCGCCTGGTAGCAGATCTCCAGAGTGGCCACGCCGGGCGCGTAGACAGCCACATTCGCGACGGCCCCCCGGGGGTCGTCCGCGGCCGGTGAACCGGTGCTCGGAACACTGATTCCCAGCGGAAACGCACGCGAAGCGTCTACGGTGGAAGCTGTATCTACGTAGGTCATTACCATTGCTCAAAGTTTAGCGGGGCCAGTCGACTAGCCCCGGTTTCTGATTTCCTGACGATATGAAGTCTACGGAATAGCAGCGTTCCATACTGGAACAGGCTCCCAATCGGAGGTAACAGTGCGAATTGCACTTGCTCAAATCATTACCGGACGCGACCTTGCCGAAAATCTGGCCCTCGTGGAGGACTACTCCATTCGGGCCAAGGCCGGCGGCGCCGAACTCGTTGTGTTTCCCGAGGCCACGATGCGTGCCTTCGGCAACTCGCTGCTGGACATCGCCGAGCCGCTGGACGGCCCGTGGGCAACACGAGTGCGCGCCATTGCGGACGAACAGGAGATCCTTATCATCGCAGGGATGTTCACGCCGGGGGCTGCCGACGACGGCGCCAAGGTACGCAACACGCTCTTGGTCACCGGCCGGGGAATCGAAGCCAGCTACGACAAGATCCACCTCTTCGATGCCTTCGGCTTCGCGGAATCAGACACCGTCGACGCCGGGGACGAACCGGTCACTTTCGAATTCGAAGGCATGACCTTCGGCCTGACCACCTGCTATGACCTCCGTTTCCCGGATCTGTTCACCGAGAATGCGGACCGCGGCGCCGACGTGAACATCGTCTGCGCTTCCTGGGGATCGGGCCCCGGCAAGGCCGAGCAATGGAAGCTCCTGGCCCGTGCCCGCGCGCTGGATTCCACCACCCTGGTCCTCGCCTGCGGCCAGGGCGACCCGGCCAGCCAGGGCATCGAGCCCAAGGGCGCGGCGCCCACCGGCGTCGGGCACTCGGTTGTGGTGTCCCCCTTCGGAAACGTCCTGGCCGAGCTCGACGCCGCACCCGGCCTGTTGTTCACCGAGCTGGATCCCGGCGTTGTCAAGGACGCCCGGGCCAAACTCCCGGTGCTCGCCAACCGCCACAGGTTCTAGGCTTGGCGCGGGGATTTCGGGTCCCTGCCGCGGACAGCGGTGGGAGAACCGACGCTCCCGCACCTTTCGCGACTCATCAGGAAACGCTCCCGCACCTTTCGCGACTCATCAGGAAACGCTCCCGCACCAAAGGGGAGAGAGCGTCCCCAAAAGCTGCGTCAAAGGTGAGAGAGCGTCCCCAAAACCGGCACCAAACGTGAGAGAGCGTCCCCAAAAGCGTCGCCAAACGTGAGAGAGCGTCAGAGCCGCAGCAACGAGCGGTCGTTACTTAGCGGCCCGCTGACGGGAGATCTCATAGAGGGAGATGCCGACCGCCATGGAGGCGTTGAGCGATTCCATCGCCGAGTCAATCGGGATGGAAACGATCTGGTCGCAGTTTTCGCGGACCAGGCGGCTGAGGCCCTTGCCCTCGGAACCAACGACTATGCAGACCGGCTCCGTGGCCAGGGCGAGGTCCGGGAGTGAGACGTCGCCGTCGCCGTCGAGCCCGAGAACATAAATGCCCATGCTCTTGAAGGCCTTCAGTGTGTTGTTCAGGTTGGCCGCACGTGCAACGGGAACGCGGACGGCGGCACCGGCGCTGGTCTTCCAAGCCGAGGCCGTGACGCCGACGGAGCGGCGCTCGGGAACGATGACGCCGTGGCCGCTGAAAGCCGAAACCGAGCGGATGATCGCGCCGAGGTTACGGGGGTCGGTGATGCCGTCGAGCGCGACGAAAAGCGGCGCGTTGGCTACGTGGCCCTTCTTCCAGCTTCCGAGAGTCTCCTCGGCAAGCTCGTAGGCGTCCTGGTATTCATAGGGCGGGATCTGCAGGACAAGGCCCTGGTGGATGGCGTCGTCGGTCATTCGGTCCAGCTCGGGCTTGCCGGTTTCGAGCAGCGGGATGCCGCGCTCAGCAGCGAGCTTGAGGGACTCCTTGACGCGGTCATCCATCTCGATGCGGATTGCCACGTGCAGGGCCTTGGCCGGGATCCCGGCGCGCAGCGCCTCCACAACCGAGTTGCGTCCGGTGACGACTTCTTCAGTGGCACGGCCCTTGGGGCCGGAGCGGGCGCCGGCGTTGCGCGGAGCTCCCGGTCGTTTGGCCGCGGACCGGTCAGCGAGCTGCTTGTTCTTGTGCGCTTTGTGGTAGGGGCGGTCCTCGGCCTTGGGGGTGGGCCCCTTGCCTTCAAGTGCCTTGCGGCCGTGACCGCCGGTTCCGACAGTGGGGCCCTTCTTCATTTTGACCGAGCGGCGACCGTTATTGGCCATGAGTTTCACCCTTTAAATACGCGATTAGTTGACAAGTCTGAACTCCAGTCTACTGACTCGAGTTAAATCCTCGACCGGCAGGGAGATCCGGGGCCGGCATTCCGCCTGGCCGGAGGCCACCCGCCGGCCAGGCATCAGCCGCGCTTGAGGCTCCAGCTGGCGCCGTCCGGGCCGTCCTCGACCACAACGCCGGCGGCGGAGAGGGTATCGCGGATGGCGTCGGAGGCGGCCCAGTCCTTGCTGCCGCGGGCCTGCGCCCTGGCCGCGAGCTGTGCCTCGACCAGCACGGCGAGGGCCTCGTTGCCTTCCTCGTCCACAGCGGGCCGCGCGGTGTTATGGAGACCAAGGACACGCAGCATATCCGTGACACTGTCCAGCGCCTGCCGGGCCTCGTCGGGCCGGCCGGCGGTCAGTGCGGTGTTGCCGGCCCGAACGGTCTCGTGCAGGACGGCGAGGGCCTGGGGCACGTTGAGGTCATCGTCCATGGCGCGTTCGAAGGCTTCGGGTACTTTCCCGTAGGTGGCGAAGCCGTAGCTTCCGCCGTCGGCGAGGGCCCGGACGGCGCGGCTGATGAACCCGTCGATGCGCTCGACGGCGGCTGCGGCTTCCTGCAGCGACGTTGGCTGGTAATCCAGCACGGAGCGGTACTGCGCCTGCCCGAGGTAATAGCGGACAACCCGTGCCGGGGCCAGCTCCAGCATTTCGGCGGGGCTGATGGTGTTGCCGATGGACTTGGACATTTTCTCGCCGGCGTAGGTGACCATGCCGTTGTGCATCCAGAAGTTCGCGAAGCCGTGGCCGGCGGCCTGGGACTGGGCCATCTCGTTTTCATGGTGCGGGAAGCGCAGGTCCAGCCCGCCGCCGTGGATGTCGAACCCGTTTCCGAGGTACTTGCCCGCCATCGCGGAGCATTCCAGGTGCCAGCCGGGCCGGCCGGTGCCCCACGGCGAGTCCCAGCCCGCCGTCGTCGGTTCCCCGTCTTTGTGGCCCTTCCAGAGCGCGAAGTCGCGGGCGTCCTTTTTCCCGCGCTGGTCGGCGTCGGCCGCGCCCTGCATGTCATCGATGTTCTGCCGCGTCAGGGAGCCGTACTTGGGCCAGGAGCGGACATCGAAGTAGACATCCCCGGAGTTATCCAGGGCCGGGTAGGCGTGGCCGCGGTCGATCAATCGGGCGATCAGTGCATGCATTTCCGGGATGTGGCCGGTGGCCCGAGGTTCGTACGTGGGGCGGGCGACGCCAAGGGTGTCATAGGCCTTGAGGAATTCTTGCTCGTAACGGTAGGCCAGTGCCCACCATTCCTCATTCCGGACGGCGCCCGGTTCGTCCTCAAAGTCAGGGGCGAACGAATCCGCCGACTTGGCCAGAATCTTGTCGTCGATGTCGGTGACGTTGCGGACCGCGGTAACGCGGAAGCCACGGTACTGCAGCCAGCGGGTGAGCTGGTCAAAGGCGATGGCAGAGCGGATGTGGCCGACGTGCGGCATGCCCTGCACCGTGGCGCCGCAGTAGTAGAGGCTCACTTTGCCCGGAACCAGGGGGACGAAGTCACGGACTTCGGCGGATGCAGTGTCATAGAAGCGCAGGGTCACCGCTCCAGATTAGCCGATGGGGATCCAAGCCCCGGCGTGCGGAGCACCCCGGGCGACTACTTGCAGTACTCGCCGATCCTGTTGTTCTGTTCCGTCAACTGCTTGGTCTGCTCGGCGCTCGTGGCCCCGAGCGAGGTGCCCGCCACCGCCGTCATGATGTCCGCCATCTTCTGGATCGGGTCGGCCACCTCGGACGCCACCTTGTCCGCGACCTCCTGGTAGTGCTTGGAGATCTGCTCAGCCTTTTGCTGCTGGTTGCCGGTGGGGACGAAGGTGTCCTTGTTGAGGAACGCGCAGCTCTCCGGGAGTCCCATCTTCGGTGTCGCGGTGCAGCCGGTCAGCAGCAGTCCGGCCAGAACGACGACGGCGGGCAGCAGCTTTTTCACGGGAGGTCTCCTGATGTTGCGGGAAGGGATCTTCCGTCAAGCCTAGGCGACCGATTCCTGGGGCGCGGGCTTGGCAGGGTAAACGAGGGCGGTCGCCATGGCTGAAATCCCTTCGCCGCGGCCGGTAAATCCAAGTCCGTCGCTTGTGGTTGCCGAGACGCTGACCGGCGCGCCTGCTGCTTTGCCGAGAACCCGTTGGGATTCCTCCCGGCGGGGGCCGAACTTGGGCCTGTTGGCGACGAACTGCACGGCGATGTTGCCGATTTCGAAGCCTGCGGCGCGGACGATCCGGGCAGCCTCGGCCAGCAGGGTCACACCTGAGGCGCCGGCGTACTCCGGGCGGTCGGTACCGAAATGGGTGCCCAGGTCACCGATGCCGCAGGCAGAGAACAGGGCGTCGGCGGCAGCGTGGGCGACGGGGTCGCCGTCCGAGTGGCCGGACAGTCCCCGTTCCCCGTCCCAGAACAGGCCGCCAAGCCAGAGCGGCTGGGGTGCGTCCGCTGGGGCGTAGGCGTGGACGTCGATGCCGATTCCGGTCCGCGGGATGAGGGGCAACGGCGGTTTCTGCGTTCCGGACACGCTCAGCCTTCCACCCAGCGGACGCCCAGCGGGCCTTCCAGTAGCCCCTCGGCGATGATCAGGTCCAGCGGGGTGGTGATCTTCAGCGATTGGCTGGCGCCGCGCACCGCGTGGACCGGGACGCCCAACAGTTCCACCAGCATGGCGTCATCGGTGACGGCCGCGGCCTGTCCGGCGTCGAAGGCGGCTGCCGCCGCGTGGGCGCGCCGCAGGGTCGCAAGCTCAAAGCCCTGCGGGGTCTGCACAGCCCGCAGGGTTTCCCGGGCAGCGGTGCCGGTGACAAGTTCCGGGGCGATCGCGGCGCCGTCGCCGGACGTCGGCTGCACGGTTTTGACCGTGTCCACCACGGGCATAACGGGAATGACGGCCAGCGCGCCGGCCGTAAGGGCGCGGGACACCCGGTGGAAAACAGCTTCCGGCGTCAGTGCTCGGGCGGCGTCGTGCACCAGGACAGCTTCGGTGGCCGGCAAGAGCGCTGCCAGCCCGGCGCGGACCGACTCGGCACGGGTGGCACCGCCGTCGACAATTGTCACCACCGGGACATCTCCGGCTTCGCCGTCACCGGGCGTGTCCGGCCGCTCGGCCTTGAGCTCCCGGGTGAAGGCCTCGCAGAGGGCGAGGAGCTCCGGGTCGCCGGGCGGGATGGCGACGCAAATCTGCTGCGCAATGCCGGATCCGGCGACGCCCCGCAGGGCGTGGGTG
The DNA here is from genome assembly GCF_040547075.1 of Arthrobacter sp. UYCu512. Lineage (NCBI taxonomy): Bacteria > Bacillati > Actinomycetota > Actinomycetes > Micrococcales > Micrococcaceae > Arthrobacter > Arthrobacter sp. UYCu512. Next base: position 523,675 of record NZ_JBEPPA010000001.1, on the reverse strand, counting down.
AGGATGCTGTCCCCGCCCAACGGGACCTTGGCTTTGGGCATGCCGTAGCCCAGGCGCTGGCCGGAGCCGGCAGCCACAACGATGACCGCGGTGACGGGGGTTTTTGGTGCAGAGTCCATGCGCACAAGACTACGTCGCGGCGCGAGCGGCATCCCACTGCGCTATCAGGCGGGCACAAGAAACCCCGGCAGCCGCTAGGCTACCGGGGTTTAGTTCTTTTCTGCTCAACTCTTGTTTAGGAAGCCAAAACCTCGTCGAGAACGCTTGCAGCCTTCTCTTCGTCGGTCTTCTCGGCCAGCGCCAGTTCTGAAATCAGAATCTGGCGTGCCTTGGCCAGCATGCGCTTCTCCCCTGCGGAGAGACCCCGGTCGTGATCGCGGCGCCACAGGTCACGAACGACCTCTGCCACTTTGATGACGTCACCGGAAGCAAGCTTCTCCAGGTTTGCCTTGTATCGACGTGACCAGTTGGTGGGTTCTTCAGTGAACTCGGCCCGCAGCACTTCAAATACGTGCTCCAGACCTTCTTTGCCCACTACGTCCCGGACCCCAACTAGGTCAACGTTTTCTGCTGGAACTTCAATGGTCAGATCACCCTGAGCCACCTTGAGCTTGAGATACATCTTCTCTTCGCCCTTGACAGTGCGCATCTTGATTTCTTCAATTTTTGCTGCACCGTGGTGAGGGTAAACTACTGTCTCGCCGACCTCAAAAACCATGTGGACATTCCCCTTTCCCGCAGACCAGTTTATCACGTTTAAGGCATACAACTGCCATGGAACCCGCCCAAGAACCGCATGAATACGGGGAAAATGGCCTTAATCGACCCCGTCAGACCTCTTGACGAAAGCGGATATTAGTGTATTGAAAGTCCTTTGCCAAGAGTGCCGGGACACCGCGTGCGTGGCGGGCAGGCCCACGAGTCTGCAGGATTGCGTCCCGCCCGAATCATGGTTTGACCAGGATTGCCGATAGGCTATGGCTGAATAATGTTCCAAGACTCTCAAGGAGTGCGTGACGTGGGTTTCTCTGCTTCCAACCGGGGCCAGCGCGGCAAGCTGGCAATCGCGACGGCTGCTCTGGCCATCAGCCTGCTGTCCGTAACGGGCTGCGGCTACATCAACCCCCAGCAGACCTCCCAGCAGTATGCTGCGTCAGATGGAACCCAGGCCAACGTTGGCCCGTTGCAGTTGCGCAACATGATGATCATCTCCTCCGCTGAAGACAAGCCCGGCCGCGTCGTCGGCGCTGTCTACAACTCGTCCTCCACCGACGTGACCCTGACCATCCGGGGTTCGGCCGGCTCCCAGACCCAGGTCCCGGTCAAAAAGAACTCGTACACGCTGCTGAACGAATCCACCGACGAGGCGATCCTGAGCACGACCGGCGGCGCCCCGGGCTCCCTCGTCGAGGTTAGCCTCCGCGAGGACGGCACTAACCAGAGCACCACGTTCAAGGTCCCGGTACTGGACGCCACGATCTCCGACTACAAGCAGTACCTGCCAACCGCCACGCCGACCGAGTCGGCCACTCCGACGTCGTCCGCCACTCAGACCGACTCTGCCGCGACGACGCCTACCTCGACGCCGACGCCGTCGGGAAGCTAGAACCAAGAGCTTTTTACTAAAGCGAGGGGCGCCGGGTCTGAAATATCCAGACCCGGCGCCCCTCGCTTTAGTTATTTGGACCGGTCAGGGCTTACGGCTCGAACTTATAACCCAGGCCGCGAACCGTGATCAGGTGCCGCGGCGCCGAAGGATCCGGCTCGATCTTGCTGCGAAGCCGCTTAACGTGGACATCCAGGGTCTTGGTGTCCCCCACGTAATCAGACCCCCAAACCCGGTCAATCAGCTGCCCCCGGGTCAGGACGCGGCCGGAGTTCCGCAGCAGCATTTCCAGCAGTTCAAATTCCTTGAGCGGCAAGGACACTTGCTCACTGCTTACCGTGACCACGTGCCGCTCAATGTCCATCCGGACCGGCCCGGCCTGTACTGTGCTGGACACCAGTTCCTCAGGCTCACCCTGGCGGCGCAGCACAGCCCGGACCCGTGCCACCAGCTCCCGGGAAGAGTACGGCTTGGTGACGTAGTCGTCGGCGCCGAGTTCCAGCCCAACAACCTTGTCAATCTCTGCGTCCTTCGCGGTCAGCATGATGACCGGGACCGATGAGCGCTGCCTCAGCTGCCGGCAGACTTCGGTGCCTGACTGCCCGGGCAGCTGCAGGTCCAGCAGCACCAGGTCGGCACCGTTCCGGTCGAATTCGGTGATGGCGTCCAGACCGTTGTCTACAATCGCCACCTCGAACCCTTCCTTGCCCAAGAGATATGACAGCGGGTCGCTGAATGACTCTTCGTCCTCGACAATAAGAATTCTGCTCAAGCGGTAGCTCCTTGCTCATGGGCGCCGGCGGCGTCCCGTCGTGGTGGTCTGGGATGCTCGGACGGACCGCGGGCAGTGGACTGCTCGGCTGCCCGGTCCGCAGGCGCTTGCGCGTCCGAACCGTCGCCGACGTCCTGCCCCTCCAGCTCCGGAAGCCGGATCGTGAACGTGGAGCCCTGCCCGGGCTTGGACCAGAGCGTCACCTCGCCGCCGTGGTTGGCGACAACGTGCTTGACGATGCTCAGGCCCAGTCCGGTACCGCCGGTGTGGCGCGACCGTGCCGCGTCCACCCGGTAAAAGCGCTCAAAGACCCGTTCCTGGTCCTCGGGGCTGAGGCCCCCGCCCTGGTCCGTCACGGAAACGGCCACGAGGCCGTCCTTGACCCGGATCCCGACTCCGACCCTGGTGTTTTCCGGGGAGTACCGGATCGCGTTATCGATCAGGTTGCGCAGGGCGGTCACCAGCTGGTCCTGGTCGCCGTAAACCATCGCCTCGGTGCGGCCGGCCACTACCAGATCGATGTTCTTACTCTCGGCCGGCAGCTGGGAGCGGTCCACTGCCTCGGCAACGACGGTATTGATATCCACCGCACGGCCCTGCTTTGCAACATTTGATCCCTGCAGCCGGGACAGCTCGATGATGTCCTGGACCAGGGCTGCCAGGCGCATGGATTCCTTGTGGGTACGCCTGGCGAAGCGGCGTACGGCGTCGGGGTCGTCCGCGGAGGACTCCAGCGCCTCCGCCAGCAGCGAAATGGCGCCGACGGGTGTCTTCAATTCATGGGACACGTTGGCAACAAAGTCATTGCGAACTTCCTCGGTGCGGGTGAACTCGGTCCGGTCGTCGGCCAGCAGGAGGATGTAGTCCTCAGCGATCACTGCCGCGCGCACCTGGACCACCATGGTTCCCTGCCCCAGCGGGCCCCGGGGAAGTTCGAGGATCCGTTCAAGGATGACGCCGTCGCGACGCACTTTGGCAGTCATCTCCAGAAGCTGGTCATGGACCAGGGTGTGGCCGCGAACCAGCCCGTAGGCGTAGGCGGCCGGGCTGGCGCGGACGACGCCGTCGATCGCGTCCACCACAACAAAAGCCCTGCCGACGGCGGCCAGCACCTCGGCGGCGCCCTGCGGAAGCGCCGGCTCCTCAGACTCCACGTCCACCAGCTTGCGCTGCTGCTCGCTGACCCGGAAGGCGAGCACGCCGAAGACGCCAAGCGAGAGGCCGATCAGGCCGGCGATCACGCCGATAAGCATAGGGTCCACGGCCCCAGCTTATGCGCTGGCCCGCGTCGGAACGGCTAATCTCCCGCCATTCCCGGCGTGGTTCAGCTAACGTTCACCTTTAGGGGCGCAACAGTTCACCAGGCGCTGGAAGACTGAACAGTTGAAGCGCCGATAGGTGAAACGAAATGGGTCGACCGCCGCGACGGCCGACGATGTTTCAAGGGAAAGGACGCACACGTGCGCAAGGTTTTTCAGGAAGAACTCACCCAAGTCGGGGAACAGCTCGTAGAAATCTCAATGCTGGTCAGTGAGGCTGTGGAGAAGGCCACCGCTGCCTTCGATGGCGCCGACATCGATCTGGCCGAGGACGTCATCGCGGCCGATGCCCGGATCGACTTCCTGCAGAACAGCCTGGACGAGCGCGCCATCGACATTCTCGCCCTGCAGGGCCCGGTGGCAAGCGACCTGCGGATGATCGTAGGCTCCCTCCGCATGAGCGCCTCGCTGGAGCGAATGGGCGACCTCGCCCGTCACCTTGCCCAGCTTGCCCGGCTCCGCTACCCCGCCACAGTGGTCCCCGCACAGCTGCGCGACACGTTTATGAGCTTCGCCGAGCACGACCTTCTGATCGCACGCAAGCTCACCTCACTGCTGGAAACCCGCGACCTTGAATTCGCCCGGGACATCATGAAAGCCAACAGCGCCGTCAATGATCTGCACCTGAGCGTCTTCAAAGCTATCGCCCGCAGTGACTGGCACGAGTCCCCCGCGACGACTGTCGACGTCGCCCTCGCCAGCCGCTACTTCGAGCGCTTCGCGGACCACGGCGTGTCCGTCGCGCAAAAGGTCACTTACCTGGTCACCGGCGCCTGGCAGCCGAACGGCATCGAACACAGCTAACCACTCGGCCGTTTGAACGGCGAAGAGTACGACGACGGCCGGTCACCTTGGGGTGACCGGCCGTCGTCGTTGAATTGGCGATTATGCCGCCGGCGCTACTTCTTGCCCTGGTTCGCGACGGCCTGGATGGCTGCGGCCGCGGCCTCGGGATCGAGGTAGGTGCCGCCCGGGTTGAGCGGCTTGAAGTCCTCGTCCAGTTCGTAGACCAACGGGATTCCGGTGGGGATGTTCAGTCCGGCGATGGCTTCGTCGCTGATGCCGTCAAGGTGCTTGACGAGGGCACGCAGCGAGTTGCCGTGGGCCGTGACCAGTACTGTTTTACCGGCCTTGAGGTCTTCCCTGATGTCGGATTCCCAGTAGGGCAGCAGGCGGACCAGGACGTCTTTGAGGCACTCGGTGCGGGGCAGCGCGGCGCCGAGGTCCGCGTAGCGCGGATCATGCGCCTGGGAGAACTCGGAGTCGTCGGGCAGGGGCGGCGGCGGGGTGTCATAGGACCGGCGCCAGGTCATAAACTGCTCTTCGCCGTATTCGGCGAGGGTCTGGGCTTTGTCCTTGCCCTGCAGCGCGCCATAGTGGCGCTCATTGAGCCGCCAGTCCCGCTTGACCGGGATCCAGCCCCGGTCGGCTTTGTCGAGGGTGATGTTGGCGGTGTTGATGGCCCGCTTCAGCAGTGAGGTGTACAGGACGTCCGGGAGGATGTTGTTCTCCACAAGAAGCTCGCCGCCGCGAACCGCTTCGGCCCGGCCCTGGTCGTTGAGGTCAACGTCCACCCAGCCGGTGAACAGGTTCTTGGCGTTCCATTCGCTGTGGCCGTGGCGCAGCAGAATCAGCTGATATGTCATGGTTTTCATCCTAGCCGAGCGGTCCCGGCGGTGGCTCAGCGTTACATCGACCGGACAGTGCGGCACCGCCGGATTCATTCGGTGCCGTTCCGGGCCGGCATCAACTGCCGTTCCGGGCCGGCACGGCACTGGAAGATATGGTTGGCGTGTGGTGCAAAAGGCAGAGCGGGTATCGCCCCCGCGGAACCAGGGCGTGGCCAGGAACGGACCCCGAACGGGCAGGCCGGTGGGCAACATTACCCGGGGCACCACCAATCCCAACCGGATGCGGCGGCTGGACCGCTGGCTGACCGGTCCGCAGGCCTGGCGGCTGCGCGCGGCGGACGATCCCCTCGTGGTGGACCTGGGTTACGGGGCTTCCCCGGCGACCGCCGTCGAACTCTTTGAACGGCTGTCCGTGATCCGTCCCGATGTGCGTGTGGTCGGCATCGAAATCGAGCCGGAACGGGTCCGCCTGGCCAAGGAGCTGGAACGGCCGGGGCTTAGCTTCCAGCTCGGCGGCTTCGAACTGCCGGTGGCCGGCCGGCCGGTCCTGGTGCGGGCGTTTAATGTGCTGCGGCAATATGAGGAAACGGACGTCGCCGCGATCTGGCGGCTGGTGCAGGGGCGTCTGGCCCCGGACGGGCTGTTCATCGACGGGACCTGCGACGAGATCGGCCGCCGGGTCACCTGGGTAGCACTGGACGCCCGGCAACCGCTGAGCTTGAGCCTGTCCATGCGGTTCGGGAGTTTTGTACTGCCCTCGGAAGTGGCCGAGCGACTGCCGAAAGCCCTGATCCACCGTAACGTTCCGGGCGAAAGGATTCAGGCCTTCCTGCAGGCAATGGACAAGGCCTGGCTGGACGCTGCGCCCCTTGCGTCGTTCGGGAACCGGCAGCGGTGGACTTCCATGTGCCGTTCACTGCTCGATGGCGGCTGGCCGGTCCGGGACGGACCCGGCCGGTGGCGGCTGGGCGAGCTAACAGTGGCCTGGAACGCGGTTGCGCCCGGGCCCTGAATGGTTGCCGGTGGCTGGGGACTACCAGGGTCCGTAAGGGCCCATGTTGCGGCTGCCGCCGCGGCCGGCGTCCTTGACTGCAGGCCGGACGTCGGCCAGGTACACGGAGGCCGCCGTTACGGCGACGAGCCCGAACAACCCCAGCGGGCCCAAAAGGCCTCCGCCGCCGCCGCCCACCAGGGAAAGCAGGCCCACGGCCATGGCGCCGCCGGTGAGGGCGAGCCAGAACGTCTTGGTGCGCTTGGAGACGGCCTCAAAGACGTTCGCTTTGTGCCGCAGGCAATCGAAGAACGCCCACACCTCAAGGGCAAGTGCTACCAGGGCCAAGAGAAAATAGATCCCTGTTTCAACATAGTAAATAAGCGCTCTTCCGTCCATGACCCCAGCCTAGCTGGCCAAGCCCGCCAGGGCCTGCTCCAAATCGGCCCAAAGGTCCTCGACGTTTTCTATTCCTACGCTCATACGGACCAGGTTGTCCGGCACACTGGCCGGCTCGGCGGTGTGCCGGCGCCGCCGTTCGATCAGGGACTCCACGCCGCCCAGCGAGGTGGCCGGCAGCCACAGCCGCAGTGCACGGATCATCCGGTCCGCGGCATCGGCACCGCTCAGGGTGCCCGCGGGACCGGCCACGGGAGCCACTTCAATACACAGCACGGAGCCGAAGCCCTTCATTTGGCTCTTGGCCCGGCTGTGGCCGGGATCGGAGGCAAGGCCGGGGAAACGGATGCCACCGACCCTGGGGTGGGTGCTGAGCCGCTCCGCGAGGACCGCTGCCGAAGCCTGCGACCGCTCCACCCGCAGGGCCAGCGTGCGCAGCCCGCGCAGCGCCAGCCAGGCCTCGAAGGGCCCTGCAATGCCGCCGTGGATGGTGCGGTGGTGCAGCAGCGCGGCGCGGAGCCCGGCGTCGGACGTCACCAGGGCGCCCAGCACAACATCGGAGTGGCCGGAGAGGTACTTCGTCACCGAATGCAGCACAACGTCGGAGCCCAGCGCCAGTGGCTGCTGCACCAGCGGGGTGGAGAAGGTGTTGTCCGTGACAACCACCGCGCCCGCGGCGTGGGCGGCGGCCGTGAGCGCCCGGATGTCCGCGACACCGAGCATGGGGTTGGTGGGGCTCTCCAGCCAGAGCATGCTGGCGGGCCGCCCGTCCGCCGGCGAAAGCTGCGCCAGGACCGCGTCGGTGTCCGCGATGTCCACGGTGCGCAGGTCCAGGAAACCCTTCCCGGCAAGTTCCGTGGCCATCACCAGGGATCCGGCGTAGCTGTGCGAGGGCATAACCAGGACCCCGCCGGCCGGTACCAGGGACAGGGCGGAGCTGACGGCAGCGAGGCCGGACGCATAAAGCAGGCCCGGGAGTTCGGCTCCCTCCAACTGACCGAGGGCTTGCTCGAAGGGATCCCAGGTGGGATTGGAATAGCGGCCGTAGCCGCGGTCGCCGTCGCCCAGGGGTCCCGTGCCAAAATAGGTCGATGAGAGCACCAGCGGAGGGTTGACCGGTTCATCGCGTTCACGCGGCGGGCGGCCCGCCGCCACAACCAGTGTTTCTGCGGAGAGGGCCGCTGCCTGTTCTTCGGAAAGACTCATGGTCACAGCGTACTTTGGCGCGTTGCGGGGCGGCCAAGGTGTGACGCCGGAGCGCGCTGCTGTCAGGGATTGTCGGTAGTCTAGAGCGGTGACTACCCAGAACCCCGGACTGTTTATCGCCTTTGAGGGCGGCGACGGCGCCGGCAAGTCCACGCAGGCAGCCGAGCTGGCAGCGGCCCTTGAATCGCGCGGCCGCACGGTGCTGCGGACCCGGGAGCCCGGTGGCACCCCGATCGGGGAAAAACTTCGTTCCCTGGTCCTGGACCACGGCCACGGCCACATCGACGCGCACACCGAAGCGTTGATCTTCGCGGCGTCCCGCGCCGCCCACGCGGGCCAGGTCATCCGCCCAGCCCTCGAACGCGGTGAAATCGTCCTCACCGACCGCTATATCGACTCCTCGGTCGCCTACCAGGGCGCCGGCCGGGACCTTGGCACCGACGCTGTCCGACGCATCAACGAGTGGGCCACCTCGGGCCTGCAACCGGATCTGACGGTTCTGCTCGACGTCGACCCTGCAGTGGGCCGCCGCCGCCGGACCGCCGGCGACGCGGCCGAGGACCGGCTGGAATCCGAAGCGGACGAGTTCCACGCCCGGATCCGCGCCTCCTTCCTGGACCTGGCAGAGGCCCGGCCCGGGCAGTATCTGGTGCTCCCGGCCGGCCTCCCGGTCGAGCAGCTGGCGGCACGGATCCTCGACAGGGTCGAAACCCTGCTGTCCCGGCACCTGGGTGCGGGCGTATGAGTGTCTGGGATGATCTGCAGGGCCAGCCCGCTGTTGTGGCCCAACTGCGCCAGGCGACCCAAGGTGCGGGGCTGAGCCATGCATGGCTTTTCACCGGACCGCCCGGGTCCGGCCGGTCCAACGCTGCGAAGGCTTTCGCTGCAGCGTTGAACTGCGATCAGGACGATGTCCGCCTGCGCGGCTGCGGCGAGTGCGCCGCGTGCCTGACCATCCTGGGCGAAACCCACTCGGATGTGGCCTTTGTGCGCACCGAAAAGGTCACCATCACCATCGATGAGGCCCGGGAGCTGGTTTCCACGGCCGGGAACCGGCCGTCCTCGGCCCGGTGGCGGATCATCGTCGTCGAGGACGCGGACCGGATGGCGGAACGCACCACCAACGTACTGCTCAAGGCCATCGAGGAACCCACCCCGCGCACCATTTGGATGCTGTGTGCGCCGTCCCCTGCCGATGTCCTGGTTACTATCCGCTCCCGCTGCCGGGCAGTGGCCTTGCGCCTTCCGCCTGCTGCCGATGTCGCTGCCCTGCTGGTCAGGCGCGACGGCGTCGACCCGGCCGTCGCCGAACGGGCGGCCCGGGCAGCTCAAAGCCATGTTGGGATCGCGCGCCGGCTGGCCCGGGATCCCGAGGCCCGTGAGCGCCGCCTCGAAACAGTGCGGTTCCCCCTGGCCCTGCGGGGAGTTACCGCCGCCGTCCTGATGGCGGAAAAGCTTGTTAAGATCGCCACCGAGGAGGCGAACAGCTCCAACGATGAGCGCGACGCCGCCGAAAGAGCCGCCCTGCTGGCCACCCTCGGAGCACCCGAAAGCGGCACGCTGCCGCCGGCCATGCGCGGCCAGGTGAAACAGCTTGAGGACGATCAGAAACGCCGCGCCAAGCGTTCGGTGACAGACTCCCTCGACCGCACCCTGACCGATCTGCTGTCCTTTTACCGGGATGTGCTGATCATCCAGCTGGGGAACGCCGTGGAGCTGGTCAACATTGAGCTGAGGACCGAACTGGTGGCGTTCGCCGGGCATTCCACCGCCGAAACGACTCTTGCCCGCATGGACGCCATCAACAAGGCCCGCAACCGCATCACCACATCGAACGTGGCGCCGCTGCTGACCATCGAGGCCATGGCCGCCAGCCTCATCTGACCCTGCACGGCTCGATCTGCTCCATCCGCTCCGAGTTGCCCGTTCCATTCCCAAGGAGAACCGCATGACGCAACCATCTTTGCCCGCCAGAAGCCGACCCCCCGCGGCCTGGGCGCGGGGGGTCGGCGCTCTGGCGCTCGGCTTGGTGATGGCACTTATCCTGTCTTCTTGCGGTCTTTTCGGGACTGGCGACGGCGGCGCGAAGGACGCCCAGCAGACGGCCGACCCCTCGATCGCCGCGGCAGCGCCGGAGGGACTGCGCAGCTTCTACTCCCAGCAGCTCAACTGGACCCGCTGCGAGGGCGACTTCCAGTGCACCAAGGTGAAAGTGCCCTTGGACTACAGCAAGCCCGACGGCGATACCATCGAAATCGCGGCCCTGAAGCTGGCAACGTCGGGCAACAGCAAAAAGGGCAGCCTGCTGGTCAACCCCGGCGGCCCCGGCGGCTCCGGCTACGACTTCGTGCGGGACGCCGGCGCCACCAATATCTCGGAGAAAGTGCGGGCCAGCTACGACATCGTCGGGTTCGATCCGCGCGGGGTGAAACGATCCGCCCCCGTCACCTGCCTCACCGACCAGGAACGCGACGCCTCCCGCGCCAAGGTCTACGCCTTGGACACCGACGCGGGGCTCGCTGAAGCCATGGCGGACAACCAGGCCATCGCGGCCAAATGTGCGGAAAAGACCGGACCGGTGCTCGGCCACGTCGACACCGTCAGCGCCGCCAAGGACCTTGACGTCCTGCGCGGTGTGCTCAATGACAGCAAGCTGAACTACCTCGGCTACTCCTACGGAACCTTCTTAGGTTCCACCTATGCCTCCCTGTTCCCGGACAACATTGGCCGTATGGTCCTTGACGGCGCGATGGATCCCTCCCTCAGCTTCGAGGACCTGACCAGCGGGCAGGCGAAGGCATTCGAGAAGGCCATCCGGGCCTACGTAACGGACTGCCTCGATAACAGCGGCTGTCCGCTCAGCGGCACCCCGGATCAGGCCATCGGCCAGATCCAGGAAATCATCAAGGGCGTTGAGGTGAATCCGAGGGCAGCCAAGGACGGCCGGGTCGTCAACGCTTCGATGTTTGTCAGCGGCTTTATCCTGCCGTTCTACAACGACGACAACTGGCCTGCCCTAACGCAGGCCCTCGGCAGCGCCATCAAGGGCGACATGACCCCGATGCTCCGGCTCGCCGATTTCGGCGCCGACCGTGAACCGGACGGCAGTTACTCCTCCAACTCGGCCTTCGCCTTTAATGCCATCAACTGCCTCGACTATCCGATGGCAGCGGACACAGCCTCGATGCGTGCCGAAGAACAAAAGCTGCGGGAACTCTCGCCCACGCTGGGCTCCTACTTCGCCTACGGCGGCACAAGCTGCGCGGACTGGCCGTACCAAAACATCAGGACGCCCGCCCCGGTGGAATATACGGGTTCCACCGACATCGTTGTGGTTGGCACCACCGGCGACCCTGCGACCCCGGTGGAGTGGGCCGGCTCCCTGCGCAAGCAACTCGGCACGGCCTCGCTGCTGACCTGGAAGGGTGAAGGCCACACGGCCTACGGCCGCTCCAACGACTGCATCGGCAACGCCGTGGACGGCTACTTTGTCGATGGAAAGACCCCCGCGGACAACATGGTCTGCTGAGCCCATTTTGACCGGGCCGGAGGCCTCTACTACAGTTATCTCTGGCATGAGGCGTTCGGGCCACCCGGGCGGTTCACGCGGATGCTTCCTTAGCTCAGTTGGTAGAGCGTCTCACTCGTAATGAGAAGGTCGCCAGTTCGATTCTGGCAGGAAGCTCGAGAAGAACCCCTGGAAATCAATGATTTCCGGGGGTTCTGTCGTTTCCCTTGACAAACGACTCATCATCGGCGTTCCCTCCGTTTTCCTCTGTTTCCCAACGTACCCGTCACTTTTTCGTCACCTCGAACTGCAGTCACATGCAGGACGGCAACTCGGGGAAGGGGGTACCGGGTTGCGCTTCATCCCGAGCCAGGTTCTCAACATCGCGACGCCGGGGATCGCCCCCATCCCGCCGCCACACAGCAGGACGCCCGAAGTCCCTGCTATGGCGCGGATCGCCTGTGTCGCAGCAGTCCCTAAGCTGGCGTCATCTTCAAGCGAGTGAAATCGCTGCCGTTCCTGACCAGCATGCCGCTCGTTGTCCGACTCAACAGTTAGGACGGTACAGAACGGACCCAGAATGATTCGTAAGCCCCGAGGATCGGTTCAACCAGGCAATATAGTGATACGTTTACGCTGAATTATGTATCTCTTGGGCGAAAGTGGCATACCTTGGAACACCTATCCGAAGTCGTAAAAATCCTCGAAGCTGCCCTTCGACATGACCCTCGCAAGGCCGTCGACTACGCCAACCTACTGGCCGCCAAACTCGAAGGAGACCGGAACGGTCGCCAGGCCAACGCGATTCGGACGGTCTTGGCTAAAGCTCCCAGCCCTGCTTTTGCGCCAGCTGGAATCACTACCGCACCGCCGCGGGATGAGGACTCACAACTCGACACCGTTGATGTTCTGAAACCTGGCGGGCCGCCGGAGGACCTTGTCCTCCATCCCTACGTCTCCGAGAAGGTTCAAGACTTCCTAGTTGGCGTCAGATCACACGAGAAGTGGTTCGCGGAAGGAGTCGCAACCCCAAACCGGCTCCTGATCTATGGTCCTCCCGGTACCGGGAAGACCACTATTGCGAAACGTATTGCCCATGAACTCGAAATGCCCCTCGTCACGACACGTAGCGATACCCTTGTTTCGTCGTTGCTGGGACAAACCAGTCGAAACATTCGACAAGTTTTTGAGTTTGCTGAGCGCCATCCGTGTGTACTTTTCCTGGACGAGTTCGATGCATTGGGTAAAGACCGCTCGGACTCCCGTGAGATCGGGGAGCTGCAGCGAGTCGTGATCGCCCTTCTTCAGAACATCGATGCCTTGTCGAGCTCCACCGTGTTGATCGCAGCCACAAATCACGAATCATTACTGGACCCAGCAGTGTGGCGGAGGTTCGAAAGCACGATTAAAGTTACCCTGCCGAATGATGCCGAGCGACTGCAACTCTGGAGGCAGAAGCTGGGTCGATTCGCCCTGGCCGAAAGGGAGATGGACGTGCTAGTTCAGTTCTCGTCCGGGCTCTCAGGCGCCGGCATCCAGACCGCGGCATTTGACATTGCACGCATGGCACTTCTGGACGGCTCAGAGAGCGTAACGCTTGCCTCGGCCTTGAGACGCTTAGCCAGAATCCAGTGGCACGACCGCTATTATCTGTTTGACAGCAATCAAACTGAAATACGGGCTTTGCGGGAATGGGCGCCTGGAGTGTTCAGCATACGGTCGCTAAGTGACTTGTTCGGCATCAGTGCTAGGCAAGTCTCGAACGCGATAAAGGGGGATACCAAGAATGACAATTCTGCGGCCGATACTTCTATTGCCGAGTGAACCACGGGAATCCAGGCGAAAGCACGGAGGCGGCGGCCAAAAAGAGCCCATAGTCGACCTAACACAGACCTTACTGAGGCAGCTCAATGGGGAGCTGACAAGCGTGCAGCAGACAGTAGCTGCAACCGCGCCGCTGACAGGCCCGGACAGTATCCCGCTGGTCATTAATCTTCGAGACCAAGCTTTGGCCAAATCCAATCGCCCGACTGAATTTTTGGAGCAATCTGGACTCGGGATAGAAGCAACCGCCAGAACTGGCCAGATCGTTGCGCATGCTTCTCGGAGTGCACTTAATACCTTGGCATCGAAGATTCGCAACCCCACCTCAAAAAAGGAAATCTATGCTGTTTCCACCTTTGACTCCTTTTCGTTATGGGAGCCCTTCGCACATGAAGGCGTAGGCGGGGCCACCCTCACCGCGACAGAGATGGTGGAGGCAGCTGCCGCTCTGTCCAAGCCCTTGAAACTGGATTTCTTTCCATGGCTCGGCCTGGACTCGCCACTCACCACGGGGCAGCGACTGAAGGATTACTTCGAAGACGAAGGCTTCGTTCTGCTTGAGGAGATTGGTAGCAGCCGCCGGAGAACAGGTTATTTTCACGTCGCGGAAGGTGCCTCTGGCGATGCCCTCCAGAAGGTGCTGGGAATCAGAAGCGCCATGTTGGCGCCGGAGTACAGTGCAGACGGTGACGTTCGCCAGCAGTCATTCAGGGCAATTTCGCCATCCTCGAAAATTACTCTGCCCGCGCCCACAAAGACCATGCGAGCTGTCGGGGTATTTGATTCAGGTATTGCTCCCGGCGCGCTGGACCCGTGGGTTCAGTCGAGGCACAGCTACGACGTGGGCGTTGAACTGGATACAACTCATGGAACTTTCGTTGCTGGTCTTATTACTGCCGCCCGCCAGATGAACGCGGACGCACGTTTCCCGGAAGACTCCGCTCCCGTTATCGATGCACAAGTTTTGCCCACAGTGGCAATCACGGAACACATTCTGTTGGATCGCATTGAAGAGGTCCTAGTACATCACGGAGCTGATGGTCCTCGTGTTTGGAACTGTTCATTTGCGGCCATCGACGAGCTGAACCCCATGGGTTACAGCACCTTCGCGCAGGCCATGGACGAATTGTCGGCTAGTCACAACGTTCTTTTCGTCCAGGCAGCTGGGAACTATGTAGAGGCTCCCGCACGAGTCTGGCCACCGCTGGGCGGACTGACAGACGGGATTGCAAGTCCGGCGGAGGCAGTCAACTCGTTGGTCGTGGGGTCGCTTTCACACCTAGGCGGATTCGTCCCCGCTGGATCACCAGCCTCATATTCACGACGAGGGCCCAGCTTCGGCGGGCAGCAGAAACCCGACGTCGTTCATTGGTCCGGCGATTTCGGACCTACGTTTGGGGCACTTAGCGGTCACGGCATTCAATCCATCATCCCAGGTGACGTTCTCGCCGAATCCGTAGGAACCTCCTTTGCTACGCCACTAGTAAGCGCCATCGCTGCCAACACGTGGGAGGAAATCGAGCAGAGCAGTGGTTCTGCATCGGCATGCCCAGAACTCGTAAAGGGGCTGCTGGTGCACGCTGCTGTCGTCGATTCGCCTCCTAGAGACGCGAGCCATCGGGCCTACTACGGCGCTGGAGTTCCTACGGAGTCTAAAGTCATCCTCGAAGATACCGCGGAAACGTTCACCACGGTGCACGAGGTACGGCTGACCCGAGGTGTGGATTGGTTCAAGGATCCGTTTCCGGTGCCTGCGTGCCTGCTAACCGATGACGGCAAGCTGCAGGCAGAAATCATAATGACCGTGGCGTATGCGCCCGTTGTTGATGCGGCGTTTGGGGACGAATGTGTGCGCAGCAGTGTTGACGCGAGTTTCGGGCGAATGGTGCCAAGCAACGGTGGATTCCAGCTTAAAGGACTGGTGCCCTTTGAGAAGGGCACCGAGCCGCACGCTTGGGAACGGCAGCGTGTGGAAATGGGTAAATGGAGCCCGATAAAGACATACAGGGCAAAGTATCCTCAGGGAACGCAGGGCGGAGACCGTTGGGCACTTAAACTTTCCCTCCTCGAGAGGGTCGAGGGGGAAGTTGCAAGTACCCAGCGCGTCTTTGTGATCTTGACGTTCAAAGGGCTGCAGCCTTCCTTGCCGGTATATCAAGACGGGCTTGCTTCCATCCGAGCTAATAGCTATTCGAGTCTCAGCCTCAGGAATGATCCCCGCATCCGGGTAAGAGGGGACGTGTGATTTATTGAGCCCACTTCCGGGCAACGTTCTGTCCTGCTGACTTTTCCTCACTGCGGTGGGCGCTGTCGTGCTGGCGCGATATGCGGCGGCATCTTCTCCCTGCAAGTTCTGTAGCTTGGGCCTTGGTCCACGGCGAAAGCGGCAAAGGTTGCCGCCGACTGCGCTGGCGGACATCCCGTCAATCCCACGGTCACTCGCGTGGCCGGTGCCGGCAAGGGTGGGCACGACAATGCCCCCGGCTTATGCCGGGGGCATTGTGCTGTCACTTGGCCAGATAGCGATACAGCGTGGCAACCGAGACGCCCACAGCGTCCGCGATTTCCTGGGGACTCATGACACCAGCGGCGTGCAGTTGCTTCGCTCTGTTGACCTTCGCGCTGTCCAGCAGTTTGGGCCGGCCCCCGCTGCGGCCACGTGCACGCGCGGCCGCAAGTCCGATGTTGGTTCGCTCGCGGAGTAGATCACGTTCGTATTCAGCGAACGCCCCGTAGATGCCCAGCATGAGCTTCGCCTGGGCGCTGTTGCCGTCCGTGCTGAGCATGGGGTTATCCAGCACACGTACCCCCACGCCCTGTTCCGCCAGCTCCTGGAAAACGTGGACCAGATTCCCGAGGGACCGCCCCAAGCGGTCCAGCTTGGCGACTACCAGAGTGTCCCCCTCCCGCAGGGACTCCAAGCACTTCGTGAGGCCGGGGCGCTCTGCCTTAGCGCCGCTGACGCCGTGATCCTGGAAGAGGTGGCGGGGGTCGGCTTTGACCCCCGCCGCTACCAGCGCGTCCAGCTGGCCGTCCGTATTCTGATCTGCCGTACTCACTCGCATGTATCCAACCAGCGCCATTCCGATTTTCCATTCTCAGTTACTCAACCCTAAGTGATGTTATGAGAATTAGTTTATGCGAAGGGTAATGAGAATACAACTCCCTTTAATTTCCGGGGTCGGCCGCCCACGGCTGGCCGCCATTCCGATACTCAACAAACGATCGTTTTGAAGAATGATGCGGCAAGCTCGAAAGGAGCCTGCCGACGTGGGTCAGGTAAGTTCGATCTATGTCTGATGAACCGAGCTGGGTGCCGCTGTTTACAACCGAACGATTCGACGTTCTTGTGGACGGGTTTCCCTCATACCTGCGCGAGCCCGTCCTCGGCTGGCTGCGAAATGGGGTTGCAAGCGTAGATCGCCTTAACCGCTGGTTTTTCTTGAGTTTCAAGCCGCGTCACGAACTGACCTTGGATTTCGCGAGGATTGGCACTCTTGGACCGAGCATGCAGCCCCGCTTCTCCGCAATATCGCCGACAGCCACTTCACCAACCTGGTCGACTATGCGCTATTTTCCGCAACCTCAAAGGCCCGAAGGCGTGCCCTTGAGGACATACTGCGTGCGGGGTCCTCCAAATGGAAAGTCGGCGAGGTCAACGGTCGCGGGCGTCTTCTCGAGCGAGTCCCGGCGGGGGTGCAGGGCGCCTTTGATGAGGTGCTGTCAGATGCCGCGCTGGCGTCGCAAAAGCTCAAGGAAGCTTGGGCTGACGCTTATGGTGTCAGTCCAAGACCCAGCGTGGCCTATGCCAATGCCGTCGTGGCTGTTGAGATAGCAGCCCTTGAAGTAGTTCCGATCAATAAGCCGGACCCGACGCTGGGCGATGTGATCACCATCCTGGACACCCAGCAAAAATACTGGTCACTTCCATTCCGGGACAACGACAAGGCTCCGCGAATCGAAGTTCTGGTAAAGCTGATGCGGCTGCTCTGGCGTGGACACAGTAGCCGACATGGACGACCGGACTACCGCGACGCCTCTGACGAAGAGGCGCGGGGTGCGGTCCTTTTGGCCGCCACCTTGGTTGGTTGGCTAACCGCAGGTCTGCTCGTCGACGCCAGAGAGGACCTAACACAGGCGACGGTCACGGGCGCCTAGCCGGCGCGGCAAGGGGGTGGGGGGTGACCCCCAAGCCGATCCCGCGCCGCCCCCGCTCGTGATAGCGCCTCCCTGCGTGAACAGGTTAGAAAGTCTTCTAGGCAATAAAGAGTCGTACATACCGGACAAACACAGTTGTCGCATTCCTTACTGCGGCCTCAGCACAGCTGTTGCACTCTGCGCTATCTAAGTTTCCGATCGTTTCTGAGAAGATGGGGCGGGCCGGCCGGCAGGAGCTGAGTCCATAATGAGCTTTGGAGGCGGCGTGGGCGCGACGATGGAATTTGGGATTGGCTGTTTTGCCTTCGAATGGCGGGAAGAGAAGGGAAGCAGATCAGCGAACGACTGGGCCAGAGATGTAACCGATACCCTGTCAACCCTTCCCAACGTCTCTGCAATCGATGTGCCAGGGCTCGGCGATACATATATGTGGAGGGCCGGCGCACCGGGAGGTGACCTCGCGATCGAGGGGTACGCTCACCCTCATTTTCATAGCGCAACCGTTCGCTTCGATATAACAATTCCACGTAGGCACCATGACTTGGTGCTCCCGGGGATGGTTGCAAGCGAGAACTATCGGGTCGTTATTCATTACGGACCAGAAAGTCCAGTGGCCTACGTTGTCCCCTTGGACGCCGTGTCGGGTAGGGGAGCCGCCTCCACGGGGGTGATGCTAGTCCGCAAACACCTCGCGCAGCACATTTCGGACACGAGTAAGGTGAAGTTTTCGTCCGTAGGCCCTAGCCCTTTTCACGCCGAGTTCTACCTAGCGGCGGGAGGCCGTCTGAATGAGATATTCGAATGCGACGTTGTACCAACCCGTGGCAACGACGATATTGTCTTCCGCTATGACGAGAGCTCCTTCGGGGATCTTGTGGAGGCCCAGACCGCACTGATGCAGGAAGT
Organism: Arthrobacter sp. UYCu512; assembly: GCF_040547075.1. Classification (NCBI taxonomy): domain Bacteria; kingdom Bacillati; phylum Actinomycetota; class Actinomycetes; order Micrococcales; family Micrococcaceae; genus Arthrobacter; species Arthrobacter sp. UYCu512. The sequence continues at coordinate 505,355 of NZ_JBEPPA010000001.1, read as the reverse complement.
CGGCCCTGAACTTTCGCTCTACTACCAGCTAGTACGATCGCGGAACGCGCGGAGTAGAGCAGCTGCGGAAGTCGCCCGACAGGCCCAAACCCTCGTCTCCTTGCATACAGAACGGGGCTTCAAGGGTCGGTGGCGCAGATTGTTCCAGTCTGGAGCGCAAGCCAGACAGCTTTCGCTTGCTGTGATGGATGCTGAGCTAGGCGCCGCGTGGGACTCCGAACACTCCGAGAAAGCCATCCAATCGTGCTACAAGAGTGCCGATGGATATTTGCGGTCTTACATCGACGCCGTTGCAATCAACAGTCTGTCGCCGCTGGTCGTAAATGCGCGCAACGTCGTACATCAACTCGAGTCCGGTCGCACCAAGGAGTTGGAGATCACTCTAGTAACAACGGCCACGCTCGCGGGGGCTGTTGCTGGCGGCCTCATCTCCGCAGTTGTCACTCTCATGGGGCAAGGCTAGGGGGTACCCGCTAGCCTTGCCGGGCTCGCTCCCCGCCCGTGATAGCGGCTCCCTGGTTGAACAGGTTGAAAAGTTTTCGTGGGCGCGCTGAGGCGCCTCCACTGCACCGCGTCGAGCAACAGATGCGCGAGTGAGCGCCGTATCCTTGGCGGTAGAGGCTCGCCAGACAGCGAACGGACTGGCACCGTGATCGACCCAGCCGAGGTCGATCTTGAACTTCAAACATGGGGGAATTTTCGTGGCAAAATTCTGGTGGGTCAATCAGGGCCAGAGCTACAAGTGGGAGTCCGCGCTCGGGGTCATGTGGGCGCCACACGTCAACGAAGACGGCAAGACCCAGCACCACTGGGAACGAATGGACCGCGTGCAGCCCGGTGACGTTATCGTCAACTATGCCGATATGCAGATCCGTGCCATCAGTACGGCACTGACAGACGCTCGCCCAGCCGCAAATCCGCACGTCGGCCTCACCGAGTTGGAGTGGGAGAAAGACGGCAGGGAAATCAAGCTACGGATGCAGGAGCTTGAAGTACCTATGCATTTGAGTGATGTTCCGGAGGCTCTGCGCAAATCTTGGAAGTCCTATGGGAGCCCCTTCAATATCAAGGGGGGCGTGAACCAGGGCTACCTCTTTGAGCTTCCCGAAGAAGCGGGGCTATGGATCATGAACGAGCTCAGCCTGGTGGCTGAGGCCGGTGACGATCTTTCAGACGTCATTCCGGACGCTGGTGAGAGCGAAACCGACGCCGTGATTGTTGTTGGCCCCGATGGAGAAGTCGTCGTAAAGTTCAGAGCTGAACACGGTCAGCTCAAGAAGCATCTGTTCGGGGGCAAGAAGGAAAGCGAATGCGCACTATGCGGCAAGCTCCTTCCTAGAGGACTCCTGGTAACGTCCCACATCAAGAAGCGCGCCGAGTGCAACCCTGGCGAGCGTATGGATAAGAGAGTCGTCATGGCGGCATGCGCTCTGGGCTGCGACGCCGTTTACGAGCGCGGGTACATCAAGGTGAGTCCGGCCGGGGTGATCGAAATCGGTCCGCGGATATCTGCAACCGAACACCTTTCGGCATTTGTCAACGATCTAGTGGGAAAGAAAGTTTCGGCCTTCACCCCCCATACGGCCAAGTATTTTGCCTGGCACGCCAAGTGGCATGCCAGGACTGCGTTGCACGTCTAGCAGCGAGGCCATGCAGGGTGCTTCACCACCCTGCATGGCTGATCTCTCCTTCGCTGTTAGGCCATTGAGCCTGTACCAAAGGTAGGCGGCCCGGAACGTCCGATAGCGGGGTACTTGGTGACACTTTGCCGCTTCTCGTAGGCGTGGGGACGGGGCGAGCTACCGTTGTCACTAAATCCCACTGCACACCCCATTGAGGGGGTGTTGTTACGTGGTGCCGGAGGCAAGCCTGCTGCCCCGCGTCGCGGGGAGTCGGATCGCCATAGCCCTGGCTCAGCAGTTGGGAACGTGGCGATGGCTATCTGACAAGCGGAACAGGGCGGCCGGGAAATGGAGAACCCTATCTGGTGTCCCCAAGCGGCTTGGGCTGCGCACGGGCTGCAAAGGCCGAGTGCCAGATAGTGGTTCTTGTTGGTGTCGAATGATCGCGCCTGCCGCAAAGTTTCAGGTCGCTGGTTCATGGGTTGATGGATGGAAATGGTGGTGCTCCCTTTCGGCGGGGGTGGGGGTGAAGGTAAGAGGCGCACTGGAGTTACTCGGAGCTTTGCTCCGCCCTCGGGGCTGCGCGGCGCTCCGCGGTCTTCTACGCAGAGGGATTCCCAGCAGGGGGATTGCTTCGCCCCGACTGCGCGGGCTTCTACTTCTTCCATGGCCGTGCCCCAAGGCAAGGCCTGCTAGCTACGACTTCGCCCTTGGGCTCAGCAGCTATAGGTAGAAGAAGAGGTAGTTCTACTGAGGTAGAACTCTGAGGTAGTTAGGTAAGCCCTATGTCGGGGTACCCAACGCGACTTTTGCGGGGTAGCCAGACGGCTTTGTAGTGGGTGGCCCGCCTTGCTCTAAACAGGTAGCTGGGGCCACACGCGCAGGTTGCCCTGCAACCATTGCGCGTTCGTGACCACGGGCGCCGGTAGCGCCTCCACGTCTTCGGCGAGACTTTCGATGACTTCGTCAACGTCCAGAGGCGGCACCGTGATCGTGTAGACGATCGATCCGTTGAAGCGTCGCTCCTTGTGTAGGTACCCGCGGGATTCCGCTATGGCCGTATGTTTGGAGACAACTGGCTCGGAGAGCCCCGTTGCCTCCGCTATGGTCCGCACGGTCGGGAATGCCCGACCGGAATTGTTGTTGGCGAACGTTCCGATCGCCCAGCAGGTGGCCCGCGTTCCGGTTGGCAGATCTGACTGAGCAATCGCTTTGGCATACTGCAGAGGTCGTGAGGGGTCCCCTACAACCGTGGTCATGCGTTCGCCTCGGGGAATGTGAGTGACCAACCTCGCGATTGATCAAAGCGGTTCCCCTGGTACCGGCCCAGATATCCGGCAGCCTGCAGTTCCCGAACTACAAACAACACCTCGTTGTCGGTCCTGTTGCGTCCAAGTGAGGTGTTGAGCCGCTGCCAGTTCGTGAATGCAATGCGGCCTATGCCGACTGATCGCGAGAGTGCCAGGGCAACGGCACGGGCATCACTTGAGAGCTCGTGATCTCCTTCGATCTCCGTCAGCCACGTGTTCAAGTGTGCATTCATCGCACAAGCCCGATCGCCGGGGACTGCGGCGCACGTTGCTGTCGCGCCCAGCTGACGACGTCGGCGACGAGGTACCGACATTGATTGCCAAATTTGTAGAAGGGTGGCCCGGAGGTCCGGCCCGATTGGGCCAGCCACTTCTCCGAGACGCTCAAGTATTCCGCGGTCTGACGCCGCGTCAAGTAGGGGGACGAGACCCTGCCGATGGCAGGGATGCTGGCCGACGGCACTTGGTCGGGATGAATTTGCAAAGCGCTCCTTGGTGATTGGGAAAGCACGGTTTGCCTGGCTGGCGAACTGTGTTGATGTGAGCGTAGTACATATGGCTTGGCAGTGCAACCGTGTCGCGCACGGTTACTTTGGTAGGTCGACTGTGTTACGCTGGGGACATGACATCCAAAGAGCTTCCACCGCTGCCCAACGGCGTGGAGTACCTCGGCGACCCAGACGGCCCCGCCGAACACCCGCTAACAGAAGACGGAATGGACCTAACGGTCCTCTGGGCGCATTACCGCCTGGCCGGCCTGACAGTGAACGTCGGCTGGACGATCGGTCACGTGCTGGGCAGCTTTCGCGAACCGGACAGGCTGCACGTTGGCTTTGACGCTGAGCACTACGCCACGCATGTGGACCAGAATGCGAAAACTGTCTTCGAATCAAATGCTTTCGACGGCATCACCACCTCGTTCTTGCGGGCCATTCCAATGGCCCATGCCCGGTCCCTCATGCGTGATCGGCACGAACGGCTGTCCGTGGCCAGCGTTCGAAACGAAATCACGCCCTTACCCGCACGTGTCGAATCGGATAGCGATTACGTGCACGTTGCCTCGGCCTACGTTGCCCTCGGCCAAACGTCAGTGGAACCCATTAAGCGACTATCAGAGTGGTCCGGGGAGAGCAGCGAGACCTGGTCGGCGCGGCTGCGTCGCGCACGCTCTAAGGGCATCCTCGAGGGCAAAGGCCGCGATGCCCGCATTGCACCGGCTTTCGTGGCCCAGTCGAATGAGCTCTGGACCACAATGCGAGCGAGAAAGGCCAATGGCGTTGGCGATTAACAAGCTCGACAACGGACTAAAGCGGTGGGAGGCAGACTGGACCACGGCTGATGGAAGACGCACAAGGAAACGGTTCTCGACGAAGCGAGAGGCCGAGGACTTTCTCCGCTCGACCGTCGGTTCGATTCGATCAGGCACGTTCATCGACCCTCGAATAGCCAACAAGACTACGGTGGGACAGCTCTACGCTGAATGGATCGAGCGTGTTCGCACGATCGGCGCTACCGGACGAAAAGCAGCTAGCCCTAAGACTGTGGACAATTACCGCCGGTTCTATGAAAACTACGTGGGACCACGCTGGTCCCACACACCGCTTGCCAGCGTCAGCTACGACGACACTGCCGCGTGGATAACGACGCTTGTCGGCCGAAACGGGTTGCCCGCAGGATCGACTACCCGACGTGAAGTGGCACTCTTGTTCGGGCGCCTCATGGGATACGCGGTAAAGCGGAGGCTGCTCGCGGCCAACCCCACCAAAGACCCGCTCGGGCAGACTGATTACATCCCGGCGCGGGACAGACAGCGCGACCACGTCTACCTCACGATGCCCCAGCTCACCAAGCTGGCGGATCAGTGCGACGACTTCGACCTCTTCGTAATGCTGGCGGGCACATGCGGTCTTCGCTGGGGCGAAATCACGGCGTTGAAACGAGAGGACGTGACCCTGGGCGAGCGACCATCAGTTTCGATAACCCGGGCCTACTCGGAAGTGAATGGGCAGCTAATCCTTGGTTCCACTAAAGGCGGCGAGAGCCGGACGGTACCCTTGCCCCGGCTCATTGCTGCGCGGCTCGAGCGCCAGTGGCTCAGTATGGCAACCGACACCCGCCTTTTCAGCGGGGCGCGAGGATCAGCTCTCCGCAACAACACGTGGACTCGACGGCACTATGCACCCGCCATCGCACGCCTCTCCGCCAGCGATACGACCTTCCCGCGTCCAACCTTCCATGATCTTCGGCACACCGCAGTAAGCCTCGCAATTAGCTCTGGTGCCAACGTGAAGGTGGTCCAGCGGATAGCGGGACATGCGTCAGCGACGATGACTCTGGACACCTATGCAGGCCTCTTCGATCACGACCTACACGACAGCGCTGGTAGATTGAATGCCGCACTATCAAGTCTGGGCTGGAATTAGTACGTCACTTTTTCGTCACCAAGGTCCGATGCTTGGCCTATATCGAGGGCTTCTGCCTGCTCACTCGTAATGAGAAGGTCGCCAGTTCGATTCTGGCAGGAAGCTCGAGTTGCAAAGATCGGCCCCGGCGATTTCGCCGGGGCCGATCTTTTTTGTCCCCCAGGTACGGCTGCCCGGTCCCCGACGCGGCCCGTCTCCGGGCCCGGGCCGGCTGCCTCTTGTCGTGGCGCCGGTCAGCGGCCGACCATTGGCAGATGGAACAGCGGGGTCAGAGAACGGCGGCCGGCACTTCCGTGCCCGGCGCGAACCGGCGCGGCCTCTGGGGTCCGGTGATCGGCTTTGGCCTGGTGAGCCTGGCAGCCGACATTGTCTCCGACGGCGCCCGGCCGCTGGCTGGTCCGCTGCTGGCCCAGCTGGGCGCCTCTGCACTGGTCGTTGGCCTTGTGACCGGCGCAGCCGAGGCCGCGGCACAGGGACTGCGGCTCCTGTTCGGACCCTGGGCGGACCGCACCCGCCGGTACTGGACGTTCACGCTGGCCGGATACGGGCTCACCGCGGTTTGTGTGCCCCTGCTCGCTGTGGCGCCGCTCGCCGGGGAAGCCGGATTGGTGCTGGCGTCCGTTCTGATTATCGGAGACCGCGTTGGCAAGGCCATCCGCAGCCCGGCCAAGACAGTTCTGCTGGCAGCGGTCGCCAAACAAGTCGGCCGGGGCCGCGGCTTCGCCGTCCATAAATCACTTGACCTTCTCGGCGCGGTCCTCGGGCCGGTGCTGATCGCGGCAGTACTTGCCGCCACCGGCAGCATGTCGGTGGCCTTCGCCGTCCTGGCCCTGCCGGCAGCTGCAGCGATGTTTATGCTGTTCTGGCTGCGCCTCCGGGTACCGTCATCCGTTCCTGCCGCCGTCGACGCCTTACCCCCGCCCGGTGCCGACCGACCGGCGACGGTCTTCACCCGTGGTTTCCTGCTGTTCGCCGTCGCCGCATTCTTCTGGAGCGCCGGCCTGGTGGCGTTCGGTGTTATCGCCTTCCACCTCACGACAACGGCGGGAGTTCCAGTGGCGGTGGTACCGCTGCTGTACGCCGGGGCGATGGCAGCCGCAGCCCTCGGCGCCCTCGCGAGCGGCGTCATTTACGACCGTTCCGGGGCGGCGGCGCTCCTCGCGCTTCCCCTGCTGATCGCAGCAGTCCCGCCGCTGGCGCTGGCGCCCGCCGCAGGCCTGGCATTTGCCGGAGTCCTGGTCTGGGGGACGGCCACAGGTATCCAGGATTCCACCGTCAAGGCGCTTATCGCGGACCTCGTCCCGGAAGGGCGCCAGGGCACGGCGTACGGAGTCTTCGCGGCGTTTGAAGGTGCCGGGGCGCTGGCGGGCGGTGGGCTGTACGGCTCGCTGTATAGCAGCCGTCCGCTGCTGATCCTGGCCGTGGCCGTCCTGCAGCTGATCGCCTTCTCGGTCTTGGTGGTGGCGTTGTTGCGGATCCGCGAACCGCAACGGGGCCGTTCGGCGCGGACCCTGCGGCAGGACTGATCGCTGCAGCCCCGGCCCGGCTGTGGGGTCCTGCTTAGGTGCTCCAGACCGAGGCCGAGCCGGAATGGCCGGTTACGATGCTTTGGTAGACGAAAACGGCCCCCGCCGCCGCCGCGATGACAAGGAGGGCCAGCCGGACCGCACGGTTGCTCCGCAGGGGCCCCAGGAAGGCAAACCACCGGCCGATGGGCTCGTAACTGACCACCAGGGTCGCCGCGATAACCACAAAGAACACCACGGAGACGGCCTTGAGTACGTCCCCTTGCTCCACATGCTCGCGGATCAAGGCAGATGAGGGCCGGGCGTTCTGCAGCTGCTCCCCGGCCTGCGCGGTGAGCAGGGACACGGGAACCAGGCCCAGCGAAAGCACTCCCAGCGGCCAGGCCAGGTAGTTCCGCCAGCGTGGTGCGACGGCATATACGATCGCGCCGAGACCGGCGATCGGCGCCAGCACGACCACCGCGTGGACGAGCAGAATGTGGGCTGGAAGCCCCGCTATTTCAATCATGTGCGCCCTTTATCTCCAGCAGAACTGCCCCTTTGCGGCCGCATTCCCGGGCCGGGCTTCTATGATTCTTGCATGGCAGAGCGCGGACTGGCGGACGTTGCGGCGCGGCTCTATGCCCTCCCGTTCGACGACTTTGTCCCCGCCCGGACCGCCGCTGCCAAAGCGGCCGGCGCCACAAACACGAAGAATTCCCTCGCCGCGGACGTGCGTGCCCTGCCCAAGCCGTCCTTGGCCGCATGGTCCGTGAACATGCTCGCGACCCGGCGACCGGAGACCCTTCGGCAACTCGCCGAGCTGGGAGAGTCGATGCGTGCTGCACAGTCCTCCCTTGATGCCACGACACTGCGCCGGCTGGGACAGACACGGCGCCGGCTTCTCGCCGGCGCAGTCCAGGCAGCACGGGACGTGGCCCAGCAGCAGGGCAGGACGATCAGCGGGGCGACCGCTGCGGACGTCGAAGGGACGCTGCGGGCGGCGACTGCGGACGAGGGAGCAGCTGCGGCCGTGCAGTCCGGTCGCCTCCTCCGGGGCCTGTCCGCCGACGGTGTCGACGCGGTGGACCTTTCGGACGCGGTAGCACTCCCGGGGCTGGTCCCACCAGCAACGCCGGCACCGGATTCCGCGCCGGCCCCTGGCGGTGAGTCCAGCAGGACCGGAGTGCTGACTTCCGACGCCGCCCCGGCGGGAGCCACTGCGCCGCAGGCTGCAGGGCGACCCCGCCTGCAGGCCGTCCGAGAGGAACCGCGCCGGCCCAGTCCCTCAGCGCAGGAACGCGCACGGGCCGCACTGAAGGAAGCCGAAAACACAGCCAGCGTGGCGGCCGATGAAGCCCGCCAGCGTGATGCGGAGCTGGCCCAATCCACTGCCCTGGTAACGGAACTCTCCGACACGGCCCGGGACCTGCGCGAGCAGCTGGCCCGGTGCGAACCGGAGCTCAAAGCGGCCAGGAAACGGCGCGAACTGGCCGCTGCCCAAGCGCAGCAGGCTGATCGGGCGGCGGGTAGGGCCCGGCGAGCCGAGGACCTGGCACGGGAACGGGTGCTGCGGATTGGCAACACGCCGGACTGATGGCCACTTAGTGTCAGTGCCCGGCGGCACACTTAGTCCATGGAAAGCACCCAGTACTTCGAAGTCACGTACCTGGACACGGACTGCGGCCGGATCCGCACCGAGACGTTTGATGACGTCCACGCCGCCGAACGCTTCGCCGCCCGCCAGGCCGCCGACGAGCGTGGCTGGGCAATGGTTGACGCCGTTCCGGTCGAGGAAGCCCGGAAGGCTGCCTAGCTGGGTTGCCTTCCGCTCCCGGGACAGCAGAATGGGCCCCACCCGGTTCGGGTGAAGGCCCAGCTGCACGCTTCGCCGGCGGCTTGGCCGGGGTGGCTTTAGGCGAAGTCCGAGACTGCCGGGTCCGCGCCAATGCGGCCGGCGCCCTCGGCAGAGTTGTCCATTCCGTTGATGGCCTGAACATCGGTCTCGTCCAAGGTGACCTCCAGTGCCGCGTAGTTCTCGCGGATACGGGATTCGGTCACCGACTTGGGGATAACGACGTTGCCGATGGCCAGGTGCCAGGCGATAACGACCTGCGCCGGAGTGGCGTTGTGCTTTGCCGCAATCTGAGCGATGACAGGGCTCTCCAACAGCTCGCCGCCCTGGCCCAGCGGCGACCAGGCCTGGGTGAGGATGCCGTGGGAGGAGTTGAATTCGCGCAACTCGGCCTGGCTGAAGAACGGGTGCAGTTCGATCTGGTTAATGGCCGGCACCACACCGGTCTCGTCGATCAGCCGCTGCAGACCTTCCTTGGTGAAGTTGGAAACACCGATGGTCTTCACCCGCCCCTGCTTCTGCAGTTCAATGAGGGCCTTCCAGGTATCCACATACTTGTCCTGCTTGGGCTGCATCCAGTGGATCAGGTACATATCCAGGGTCTTCAGGCCCAGGCGCTCCATGGATTCCTCGAAGGCCTTCAGCGTGGACTCGTAGCCCTGGTCCGCGTTCCACAGCTTGGTGGTGATGAAGATTTCCTCGGGCGTGAGCCCTGAACGTGCGATGGCCCTGCCCACGCCTGCTTCGTTGCCGTAGATCTTGGCGGTGTCGATGTGTCGGAAGCCCGCCTCGAAGGCCTGGACGACAACCTTCTCAGCGACGTCATCCTCAACCTGCCACACGCCGTAGCCGAGCTGGGGGATGGTATTGCCGTCATTAAAAGTCATTACCGGTGAAGAAGTCATCTGGCTATCGTGCCAACGTCCACGCCGCTGCGCCAGTGGAAACCGCGCAGCTAAGCTAGGCGCTTAACCGGGAATTTTCCCGCGTATCCGGCGCACGTCCCGTCCGTCAGCGCGAAGCCGACGCCTGGGCAAGGCGGCGTTCGGCGTCGATGACGTGCTCCAGGACCATCTGGGCGCGGCGTCGAACCGACTCCGCTCCTGCGGGGACCGGGTGGACTGCGAGGCGGACCATCGCCGCTGCTTCGGCTGTGGTCGCCAGGGAATTTCCTGCCGTTGACAGTGCCCGGTGGACTCCCGTCATGGTCCCCGGGATGTCGAGTCCCTCGCTCGGCGCCCGGCGCTGGGCCTCCACACAGATTTGCCGGACCCGTCCCGAGAGCGCCGAGAGTTCGTTGCCGACCGCCAGGAGCTCGGCGTAGAGGGCCTCGTCCTCGACCCCCTCGAGGATTTGGTGGTAGCGGTCCAAGCCCCGGATGAAGCGGTCGTGGGCCCGCCGCCAGAGCCCCTTGCCAAGCTCGGCGTCGTCTTTCCGCCCCTGCCGGGCGGCGCTGAAAAAACCCACGGGCGCCTACAGGTACTGGCCGGGACCGTGGTCCGGGTCTGCGGGCCCGGGAAGCCGGGAGGGTTCCGCGCCCGGTGCCGGCGCCGCCGCCCGCTGGGGCTCGCCGTTCGCACCGATAATCACGCCGGGGGCGATCATGGTGCCGGGCGGCAACTGGCGGAGCTGCGCCTGCGCCACGGCCTGCTCCCGGGCAGCGTGTTTGGCCGCGAGGGCGGTTTGGATTCCGTGGAAGAGGCCCTCCAGCCAGCCGACCAGCTGGGCCTGGGCGATCCGCAGTTCTGCGTCCGACGGGGTCCCCTCCGCCGGAAAGGGAAGGGTGATCCGTTCCAGTTCCTCGACCAGTTCCGGGGCGAGCCCGTCTTCCAGTTCCTTGAGGGACCGCTGATGGATTTCGGCCAACCGGGCGCGGGCGGCGTCATCGAGCGGGGCAGACTTCACTTCGTCCAGGAGCTGCTTCATCATGGTGCCGATCCGCATCACTTTCGCCGGTTCATCGACGAGGTCCTGGAGCTGGCCGGTCCTTTCCCGGGTATCCGCGGCACGCCGCGACCGTGCCGGGTCCTTCGGGTCCGAGGGGCGCAGCGGTTCCGGCAGCTGTTTGTCTCCCGGCTGGACGCCGTCGCCGTCCGGGCTGGAGTCCAGGGTAGTGCCCTCGACAGGTACCACGGCGTCGGTCTGAGTGTCGTGCGGATCGCTCATGGCTTCATACTCTCACGAGCCGGGTGCCCGGCTGCGGGCGTACCCGGCCGGGCCCACGCAGTCGCTCACCCGCACCCCTCTGGCGCTGCACCCTCCGGTCCGGGCTGAGGCAGCTCAACGCCCGCTGCCGCACGTGGAAGTATTCACCTATGACTAACGAGCACAACGAGGCCACCCGCCCGGCGTTTACGGACCCCCAGGGCCCGGACGCCGCGACCGAATCCAGCCGCAGGTGGGCCCATATCGGGGCCATCATTGTCGACGCCACCCTGCAGCGCCGGCAGAACTACCACTCGACAGTCAAGCCGCGCGTTGTCGCCCTGGTCGACACCTGGCCGGATGCCGACACAACCAGCGGATTCCGCCGGCACCTCGACACGGGAACGCTCGCTGAAGTCATCAGCTGGCCCTCGCCTGGCCGTCTCGCCCAGGTCGAGGACATAACGGGCGTTTTCGAGGATCAGGGCATCGAAACCGTCATGGATCTCCGCGGCGCACTCGGTGACCCGGCCAGGAGGACCGGTCTCCGGCAGGCCCTTGCGTCCGTGCGGCATGTCAGCCCCAAAACCCTGGACTACATCGAAACCCTCAGCGGAGTGTCCACTGAGGGTGTTTAACTAGCCGGCACAGCTGCGGCGAAGGGCGACGCCGGGCACCTGTGTGCCCGGCGTCGCCCTTCCCCTGCCGGCTGAGTTCAGCTACGCCGGCCAGTGCGAACCGGTCAGCAGCATCGGCCCTGCGGGTTGGCGTCCTGGCGGTCCGTCAGGTCCCGCCAAAACTCCCGCTCAGTCATCGGCGTCGTGCCGTGGCCCAAGGCCGCATGATGCGCCGAGTACTTCGAATAGGCATCCGCGCCCATAACGCTGCCCAGGTAGCGGGCGAAACCCCGCAAACCCACAACGACGGCGTTCATTTCCGTGCCCGCATCAGTGCTGGCCGGCCTTTTCGAACCGCTGATCGGCCGGAAGTTTGTTCCACTCGGCCATCAGCTCGCGCTCCGACGGGGTGGGGATCACTCCGGCCGGAGCGAAAACGCGCGAGGCGACTGCTGGGTCCTCATGATTCGGGTTCGGCAAACCGCGCGTTGCATTGCGGAACGCCTTCACGCTGGCCAGGATCGCGGTGATAATAACGATGATGCTCAGCACCACAAAGATCACCGACAGCCAGCCCTGGATCATGGTGTTGCGGACCACGGCCTCCATGGCCAGCTGGGTCTTGGCCGTGCCGAAGGAGGTCTTGCCGTCTGCAAGGGCCTTGGTGAAGGCTGCGTTGTTTGCGAAGTAGCCCACGGCGGGCACCGGCGAGAAGATCTTGTAGAAGCTGGCGGTGATGGTCACAACGGCTGCGAAAGCCAGGGGAAGCGCCACAATCCAGAGGTACTTGAAGGATCCGCGCTTAGCCGCAATGGCCATACAAACCGAGAGGGCAATGGCTGCCAGCAGTTGGTTGGCTATGCCGAACAGCGGGAACAAGGTGTTAATGCCGCCCAGCGGATCGGTGACGCCCATCAGCAACACCGCGCCCCAGGCCGCGACCATAATCGCGGTGCAGAGCCAGGCGCCGGGGCGCCAGGAGTGCTCCTTGAACTTAGGGACAAAGTTGCCAATCGAGTCCTGCAGCATAAAGCGCGCAACCCGGGTACCGGCGTCGACGGCGGTGAGAATGAACAAGGCCTCGAACATAATGGCGAAGTGGTACCAGAACGCCATCATGGCCGTACCGCCGATGAACTGCTGCATGATGTGGGCCAGACCCACGGCCAGGGTGGGGGCGCCGCCGGTGCGGGAAATAATGCTCTCCTCGCCCACATCCTTGGCCGTCTGGGCCAGGAAATCCGGGCTGATGTTCACGCCGGCCAGCCCCAGGCTGTTGACCCACTGCGCGGCGGTCTCCACGGTGCCGCCGGTCAACGCCGCCGGGGCGTTCATGGCAAAGTACAGGCCGCGGTCAATGGAGATCGCTGCGACGAGGGCCATGATGGCGACGAAGGATTCCATCAGCATGCCGCCGTAGCCAATAAACCGGGTCTGGCGTTCCTTCTCGATCAGTTTCGGCGTGGTGCCGGAGGCGATCAGGGCATGGAAGCCGGACAACGCGCCGCAGGCGATTGTGACAAACAGGAACGGGAACAGGGACCCGGACAGGACCGGTCCGTTGTCCCGGCTGGCGAACTCGCTAAACGCCGGTACGTTGACTTCCGGACGGACCACGATGACGGCCACAGCCAGCATGGCGATCACACCGATCTTCATGAACGTGGACAGGTAGTCGCGCGGTGCAAGCAGCAGCCAGACGGGCAGGATCGCGGCGATGAAGCCGTAGATGATGAGTCCCCAGGCGATGGTGACCTTGTCCAGGTGGAAGAAGGCCGCTCCCCACTCGGTGCCGGCGACGGCGCCGCCGCCGATGATGGCCGCCATAAGCAGCACGAAGCCGATGAGGGAGACTTCCATAACCTTGCCGGGCCGAAGGTAGCGCAGGTACACGCCCATAAAGAGTGCGATCGGAATGGTCATACCCACGGAAAAGACGCCCCAGGGGCTCTCGCCGAGGGCGTTCACAACGACGAGGGCCAGGATCGCTACGATGATCACCATAATCAGGAGCGTCGCGATCAGGGCAGCGGTGCCGCCGATCACCCCGAGCTCTTCGCGAGCCATCTGGCCCAGCGAGCGACCGCCGCGGCGCATGGAGAAGAACAGCACGAGGTAGTCCTGGACGGCACCGGCCAGGACGACGCCGAGGATGATCCAAATGGTGCCCGGAAGGTAGCCCATCTGGGCGGCAATGATCGGACCGACGAGCGGGCCGGCACCGGCGATAGCGGCAAAGTGGTGGCCGAACAGCACGTTGCGGTCCGTACGGACGTAGTCTTTGCCGTCGGCCTTGTACTCGGCCGGGGTGGCGCGGCGATCGTTCGGTTTGGTCAGGTAGCGCTCGATGACCTTGGAGTAGAAGCGGTAGCCGATCAGGTAGGTGCACACTGCGGCGAACACGAACCAGATGGCGTTGACTGTTTCGCCGCGCACTATCGCGAGCATAAACCAGGCCACCGCACCCAGCAGGGAGATCGCGGCCCAGAGGGCGATCTTGGCCGGCGTCCAGTTGCGCTCTTCGGCTTCGGTTACGCCGGCGTCCACCGCGGTGGGCGGCAGCAACGGGTCCGGCGTGATGCCGTCGTCGACCAGTACGTTCTTTGGCGTGCCATCTGGCATTGTGCCCATGTCTCCTCCTTGAGAAACCAACTGGGCAAATCCCCGACAGAGGTGCCCCAAGGCACCCTACCAACGTAGGTGGTGCATGGGTATGGCTTCCGCGCCAACCGGTTCGGCGGAAGCGGTGAACGGTGCGGCAAACGCGTCGAACGGCCGAACTCAGGCGGACGGGCCGGTCAACTGCATCAGCCGCGCCTCACAAAGGTCAAGCCAGCGCACTTCGGCCTCGGTCTGGAAGATCAAGGAATCGAGTACCAGCAGCCGGGCGGTATCCATGGAGCGTTGCTGGGATGCCGTCTCACGCCGGGCTTTGGTGTAGTCCTGCAGGGCCCGGACTGACACGGCACGCTGGGCATGAATGGCGGCACCGACGTTGACACCGGGCAAGGTCAGCCCCAGCGCGAGCTTGATGGCCAGTTCGTTCCGCGGCGGACTGCTCCGCTGCACCGGGGAGCTGAACCAGCGGGTAACTTCAGCAAGCCCGTCCGCGGTGATGCTGTAAACAATGTGGCCCTCACCGTCGGCACCATCCTTGCGGACGAGCCCGTCGCGCTCCAGGCGGTCAAGAGTCGTGTAGACCTGCCCGATATTCAGGGGCCAGGAGGACCCTGTGCGCTCTTCGAACTCGATCCTGAGCTGGTAGCCATAGTGTGGCCGGTCCTGCAGGAGGGCGAGGAGACTGTGACGGATGGACATGTTGCTCCCGGAGGGTAGCGGGACGACAGCATACACGCGCCCCAAGACGCGTGTATACCGCGTATGGAATTACATTACAGTCATTTCTTCTCCGCAAGCAATTCGGATATGCCCGCCACAGAATGTGTTTGAGGCGCCGCCGGCCGGGCCGAGACTCGGGTCCGGCTTACAGGAGGAGCAGAATCTTGCCCACATGGTCACCGGAGTCGAAGTACCGGTGCGCCTCAGCGACCTGGTCCAGCGGGAAGGTCTTCGCCACCAGCGGCCGGATCCGGCCATCGGCGAGCATCGGCCAGACACCGTCGCGGACGGCGTCCATAATCACGGTCTTCTCCGCTACGGGCCGCGGGCGCAACGCCGTCGCGATAATCGCAGCACGCTTACCCAGCAGTTTGCCAAGATCCAGCTCGCCTTTGGCACCGCCCTGCAGCCCGATCACCACCAGCCGCCCGTACTCCGCCAGCGCGTCCACGTTCTGTCCCAGGTACTTGGCTCCGACGACGTCGAGAATAACATCGGCGCCCTTGCCGCCATTTTGCGCGCGCAGGCTCTCCGGGAAGTCTTCTTCCGCATAGTTGATCGCGATGTCTGCGCCAAGAAACGCCTTGGCGGTGCCGACTTTCTCCGCGGTGCCGGCCGTCGTGGCGACCACGGCACCGAACGCCTTCGCGAGCTGGATGGCCATAGTGCCGATGCCGCCGGTCGCCCCGTGGATGAGGACGGTCTCCCCCGGCTGCAGCTGCGCTGTCATGATCAGGTTGGAATAGACCGTCGCCGCCACTTCGGGCAAAGATGCTGCGGTGACAAGGTCGATCCCCTCGGGGACCCGCAGGACCTGCCCCGCGTGTACAGCAACCTGCTGGGCATAGCCGCCGCCGGCCAGCAGCGCAACGACTTTGTCGCCCACGGAGAACGGTTTGGTGACTCCGGGACCAAAGCCAGCGATCCGGCCGGAGACTTCCAGCCCGGGAACCTCCGAGGCTCCGGGCGGCGGCGGGTACAGGCCCTTGCGCTGCTGGACGTCGGCGCGGTTTAGCCCGGCGGCGACGACGTCGATCAGCACCTCACCGGGACCCGGCACCGGGGACGGGACCTCGCGGACCTCCAGGGCCTCGGGTCCGCCCGGCCTTAAGATATAGACAGCCTTCATGGAGAACTCCGATTTCTAACGAACGTATTGCGGCCGTGTGGCCCGGCTGCGCCGCCGGGACATTATGTCCGAAGCGCTTCCTCCCAGAATATGCGGAGGAGATACCGGCGCCCGCGAGCGCAACCGCGTTTTTGTTGCTGCCGACTGCCTATGAAACACTACTCGTTAGGGAAGGTTGTCCGAGCGGCCGATGGAGCTGGTCTTGAAAACCAGTGTGCGGTGACCCCGTACCAAGAGTTCGAATCTCTTACCTTCCGCGGGAGCGCAGAGTTTGCGCGGCTTAGGGGCCGGTTGGGGCAATCGAGAGGTTGCCCCAACCGGCCTCACTCGTATCGCCGGCCTGCAGATGCCCCGCCCACCCGCCACCGGTACCAGCCGCCCGCGGGGCGGGCACCCGGAACCCGTTGAAACCGTCTGCGCTCAGGCATACCCTCACAGTGTCTGCTTCGCCGTCCCAAGATAAGGCGCCCCGCCAGTACCTTTCACCGCCGCAGAAAGTACAGGAGTCCACAATGCCAACACCCGAGCACTCCAACGGAGCACCGTGCTGGATCGACCTGATGACCTCCGACACCGGAAAGGCCCAGGCGTTTTACGGTGACCTTTTCGGTTGGACGTTCGAAACTGGCGACCAGGAGAAGTACGGCGGTTACATCACTGCGCTGAAGAACGGCAAGTCGGTCGCCGGAATCATGCAAAAGCAACCGGACCGGGCCGGTTTCCCTGACGCCTGGTCCACGTACCTGCGCACGGACGATGCCCGCGCGGCTGTCAAGAGCGCGGCGGAGCACGGCGGAGCCGTCTACCTGGAAGCCATGGATGTGCCAGAACAAGGCACTATGGCCATGGTGGGCGACGCCACCGGCGCGGCCATCGGCATCTGGCAGACCGGGGAGATGACGGGCTATGAGCTCGCCGCCGAAGACGGTACCCCTGCGTGGCACGAACTCCACACCAAGGACTACGCCACGGCGGTCAAGTTTTACCAGGACGTTTTTGGCTGGAACACCGACGTTATGAGCGACACCCCGGAATTCCGCTACACCACGCTGGGGGCGGGAGACACCGCCAAGGCAGGAATCATGGACGCCTCGGGATACCTCCCCGCCGAGGTCCCCTCCCATTGGCAGGTGTACTTCGCGGTTGCGGACACGGACGCCGCCACCGAAAAAGCCGTCGCCATGGGCGCCCAGCTGATCGAGGGGCCCGACGATACGCCGTTCGGGCGCCTTGCCACGCTCGCTGACCCCACCGGCGCCAGATTCAAGATCACGGCCCCGACGGCGCAGTAGAGCGCGGACATCGGTCCGCAGGGCAGCTGGGCGTCAGGGCAAAGCTCAAGGAATCTTGAGCAAGAACTTCAGGAAATCCTGCCGCAAAAATGCCCCGGGAATAACCGGCCAGCCGCTCCACTTCGGCCACCGGCCGGTATTCTTTTGGCATGCGCGGCCCCAGCCGGCCGGCATGGTTCACCCGACACAGCTCGGGGCAACCCACTCCGTCGCCGGGGCGCATAGTTGCTGGCCCGGTGCCGACTGTGACGCGTTCCGCTGGGGGACGTTTCGCCGAATGCACATGCAAGACATGTCGTGTTCA
The DNA here is from genome assembly GCF_040547075.1 of Arthrobacter sp. UYCu512. Taxonomy (NCBI): domain Bacteria; kingdom Bacillati; phylum Actinomycetota; class Actinomycetes; order Micrococcales; family Micrococcaceae; genus Arthrobacter; species Arthrobacter sp. UYCu512. The sequence continues at coordinate 487,814 of NZ_JBEPPA010000001.1, read as the reverse complement.
CCCACCTCTGTTTTGATGTGCCGGGAACTGCTTGACCAGGAGCACCTACCGGCGGTCTGCGGCGTTACGCGGACACCTCCACCCAGCCCTTACCCGGGCACCTCATGAGAGTTAGAGCGGATGAAACACTTACCTTGGAAAACCGCGCTCTGCACGGCGCTGTCGGCAGGGCTCATCGCAGCCCCGCTGGCCGCTGTGCCGGCGTTTGCCGTGGAAGTCTCCCCGGCAGCGGCTGGCAGCTCGCCAGTGATCATCAACGAGGCGTACCTCAGCGGCGGCAGCGCCGGCAGCGCCTACAAGAACAAGTTCGTTGAGCTGTACAACACCTCCGATGCGGCAGTCTCGCTGGACGGCTGGTCCGTCCAGTACCGCCCGGGAACCGGCACCGCGGCACCCAGTGCAACCGCCTCGCTCACCGGAAGCATCCCGGCCAAGGGCTACTTCCTGGTCAAGGGCGGGACGAACTCCAGCGCGTCTACGGCCCCTGAACTGCCGGCCGCCGACGTGTCAGCCGCTGGTTTCAACCCGAGCGGCACAACCGGCACCATCGTCCTGGCCAAACAGGCAACCGCTCTGGACCCCCTTGCCACCGGCTCAGTCGTTGAACCTGCCAATGTCGCCGATCTGCTCGGCTACGGGACCTCCAACACCTTCGAAACCCAGGCGGCGACGGCGCCGTCGGGCAACACCGACGTCAAGAGCCTGAACCGCGGCAACGGCGCGGACAGCAACAACAACGCTGCTGACTTCACCCTGAACGCGACCATCACTCCCAAGGCTGCCAACGGTGTGGCCGCTCCCGTGGATCCGCCTGTCGATCCCGGCCCCGTCACGCCCCCGGCCGTCAAGACGATTGCCGAGATCCAGGGCAACGGTACTGCGAGCCCGCTCGTCGGAAGCTCCGTCACCACCCGCGGCAAAGTCACCGCAGCCTTCCCGACCGGAGGGTTCGCCGGCTACTACATCCAGACCCCAGGCACCGGCGGCGACCTGACCCCGGCCAGCCACTCGGCGTCGGACGCCATCTTCGTCTTCTCGTCCGCCACGGCCGGCGCCGTCCAGATCGGCGACTACGTCGAGGTGACGGGCGCCGTCAGCGAATTCTTCGGCATGACCCAAATGACCGTTGCCGCAGAAGCTGACCTCAAGAAGCTCACGGAAGCGGCCCCGGAGGTCAAAGCCACCGGCTTTTCGCTCCCGGCCGAGGAAACCTTCCGCGAGTCGCTGGAAGGAATGCTGCTGGCCCCGCAGGGACCGGTCACTGTCACCGACAACTTCTCGCTGAACCAGTACGGTGAAATCGGCCTGGCCGGCGGGTCTGCTCCGCTGGAGCAGCCCACCGCCGTCGCCCCCTACGGATCGGCAGAGTACACCGCTACCGTCGCCGCCAACACCGCCAACGGCATCCGGCTCGACGACGGCGCCACCACCAACTTCCTCAAGGACGCCACCACCAAGGCCCTGGAGCTGCCGTACCTGACCACTACCGAGCACGTCCGTGTCGGCACCCCGGTGAGCTTCAAAACCAACGTGGTGCTCAGCTTCGCCAACAACGCCTGGAAGTTCCAGCCGCTGACGCAGCTGACCCCCGCCACCGCGGACGCGGTCCAGCCGGTAAGTTTTGGCGGCAGCACCCGCGCGGACGCTCCGGCGGCCGTCGGCGGCAACCTCAAGATTGCCTCGTTCAACGTGCTCAACTACTTCCCCACCACTGGCGATCAGCTCACCGGGTGCACCTACTACACCGACCGTGCCGGGAACCCGATCACCGTCCGCGGCGGCTGCGATGCCCGCGGCGCGGCGAACGCCGAAAACCTCCAGCGCCAGCAGGACAAGATCGTCGCCGCCATCTCCAAGTCCGGCGCCGACGTTGTATCGCTTATGGAGGTCGAGAACTCCGCACAGTTCGGCAAGAACCGTGACGATGCCCTCGCCAAGCTGGTTGACGCACTGAACATCGCCACGCCGGGGATCTGGGACTACGTCCGGACTCCCGCCAACGCACCCCCGCTGGCCGATGAGGACATGATCCGCACCGCCTTTATCTTCAAGAAGGCCACAGCCGAACCGGTGGGCGAGTCCATCATCCTCAACGACACCGTTGCCTTCGCAAGTGCCCGCAAGCCGCTGGCACAGGTCTTCAAGCCGGTGGGCGCGTCCGATGACAAGAAGTTCATCGCGATCGCAAACCACTTCAAATCCAAGGGCTCAGCCGCCACCCCGGACGACACGGACAAGGGCCAGGGCAACTCAAACCTCGCCCGCACCGCGCAGGCCCGGTCGCTGCTGGCGTTCTCCGACGAACTGCAGAAGTCCAAGGGGACGGACAAAGTCTTCCTGATCGGTGACTTCAACTCCTACGCCAAGGAAGACCCGATCAACGTCCTCACGGCCGCGGGCTACATCAACCAGGACGAGAAGGCCAAAAACGCCGACGGTTCCGCCAAGCACTCCTACCTCTTCGGTGGCCTGGTGGGCTCGCTGGACCACATCCTCGCCTCACCGGGAGCCAACGCCGTTGTCACCGGCGCCGACATCTGGAACATCAACTCCGTGGAGTCTGTGGCCCTGGAATACAGCCGCTACAACAACAACGTGACTGACTACTACGCTGCGGACCAGTTCCGGGCGAGCGACCACGATCCGGTGGTGGTGGGCCTGAACCTGCCCGTCACCCCTGCCAGCGTTGAGCTGAACCTGCTTAACATCAACGACTTCCACGGCCGCATCGATTCCAACACCCTGTTCTTTGCCGGAACCATCGAGAAGCTGCGGGCCGCGGCTGCCCCCGGTGCCACGGCGTTCCTCTCCGCGGGGGACAACATCGGCGCCTCGCTGTTCGCCTCGGCCGTTGCCAAGGACCAGCCGACGATCGATGTGCTGAACGCCCTTGAACTGCGGACCTCCGCCGTCGGCAACCACGAGTTTGACGGCGGCTGGGCCGATCTGCGCGACCGCGTCATTGCGGGCGGGGCCAACGCCAAGTTCCCGTATCTCGGTGCCAACGTTTACAAAAAGGGCACCACCGAGCCGGTTCTGCCGGAGTACACGGTGCTCAACCTGAACGGCGTCAAGGTCGCCGTGATCGGAACCGTTACGCAGGAAGTGCCCTCCTTGGTTACCCCGGCGGGCATCGCCGATCTTGACTTCGGCGACCCGGTCGATGCGATCAACCGCGTCGCCGCGAAGATCAAGGCGGACAAACTTGCCGACGTGATCGTGGTGGAAAACCACGACGGCGCCGGTTCCGGGGCGCCCGAAGGCGCTACCCTGGCGCAGGAGGTCGCCGCCGGCGGACCGTTCGCCAGGATGGTCACCGAGGTCACGCCGGACGTTGCCGCGATCTTCAACGGCCACACCCACAAGCAGTACTCCTGGGATGCCCCGGTCCCCGGCGCTGAGGGCAAGACCCGCCCGATCGTCCAGACCGGCAACTACGGCGAGTACATCGGCCAGATCCAGCTGACCATCGACACGAAGACCATGTCGGTGACCGGCTACAAGGCCGGCAACGTCAAGCGCACCACCTCCGCTGACCAGCCGGCAGCCGATCTCGTGGCCGCGTACCCGCGGGTCGCCGCCGTCAAGACGATCGTTGACAAGGCACTCGCCGACGCTGCAGTGGTTGGCAACCAGCCGGTCGGCTCGGTGACCGCGGACATCACCACGGCGTTCACGCCTGCCACCACCACGACTCCGGCCTCACGCGATGACCGCGGCAGTGAGTCCACCCTGGGCAACCTGGTCGCGGATGCGCTGGTTGACTCGCTCAAGCCGGCTGACCTCGGTGCTGCCGAGATCGGCGTCGTCAACCCCGGCGGGCTGCGCAACGAGCTCTACTACGCCCCGGACGGGACCGTCACCTACGCCGAGGCCAACGCGGTCCTGCCGTTCGTGAACAACCTCTGGACCACCTCGCTGACCGGTGAGCAGTTCAAGACGCTCCTGGAGCAGCAGTGGCAGACCAACCCGGACGGCACGGTACCCAGCCGCGCCTACCAGCAGCTCGGATTGTCCAAGAACGTCAACTACACCTACGACGCCGCCCGCGCCGCCGGTGACCGGATCACCTCGATCCGGGTCAACGGCGCACTGATCGACCCCGCGAAGTCCTACCGGATCGGAACGTTCAACTTCCTGGCAACAGGAGGAGACAACTTCCGCATCTTCAAGTCCGGCACCAACACCAAGGACTCCGGACTCGTGGACCGCGACGCGTGGATCAAGTACCTGCAGGTGCACAGCCCGGTCGCACCGGACTTCGCACGCCGCTCCGTTGCCGTGGTGAACACCACCGCCGCGCAGGTCAAGGGCGGGGAGGCCATCACCCTGGCCGTCTCCAAGCTGGATCTCACCTCGCTGGGCAGCCCGGTGAACACCTCGCTGCGCGCCGAGTTCACCGATGCCAAAGGCACCCTCACCGCGCTGGGCACAACACCGGTTTCCGCCGGAACCGCCACAGTTGATCTGAAGGTACCCGCCGGCGCCGCAACGGGCACCGGTACCCTGACGCTCACCGCCGTCGAATCCGGCACAGTGGTGAAGGCAAGCGTTGTGGTCGCAGCCAACGTACCGGTCCCGCCGGCCTGCACCGCACCGGTTCCGCCGACGAAGTGGTACGACTTCAAGGGCTGGATCAAGTACTCGATCGCGTGGATCAAGTACCGGAACTGCCTCCGCGGCTAGCCTTCTGGCTCCGAGCCCCTGAGCATGCCCTCCCCCGGGCTGCAGCGCTGGACATATAGCCAATATGTCCAGCGCTCAGCACGGACGGAGGGCATGCTCATTTTTTGGCCCACCGGACGGAGGGCATGCTCATTTGGCCCACCGGACGGAGGGCATGCTCATTCGGACTGCGCGGGTCAGGACCCCAGGATGGCCCGGGCGATCTCGTCGGCGTCCCGCAGCGTGCGCTGGCCGCTGCGGTAAACGGGCCCGGTTTTCTGCTGCGCTTCGGCCGCGATCGCGGTTCCCCACTGCACGGCGGACAGTTGCAGTCCCAGCACGTACAGGCCGTCGGTCACCGAGCCGTTGGCACCCAGCGGCCGGTACGGATGCGGCACCACGTCCAGCCCTGAGGTCGGCACCGGCGTTCCTTCAACGGTCATCATAAGCCGCGGCCGGACCAACCCTTCGGCCATCAGTTGTTCCAGCAGGGCTGAGACGTTCACAGCGACCTTGTTGGCCGGCGCCAGTGCCTCGATCATGGCGGCGGCTGTCACCACGTCCCCGCCGCCGTCGCCGGTGCCCGGTCCCACCCAGGGCGAGACGGCCGTGAAGGACCCCGCTCGGCGGTCCACCCCGAACTTGGGGTCCGGTCCGACGAACCGGACGACGCCGGCCCGGGCCAGGGCCGCGAGCTGTTCGGCCCGCTGCGCGGGGGGTCCGCTGGCCAGCCCTTCCACAAACGATTCGAACCAGCCGCGGAGTCCCGCGACCCAGGACTCGTCGGTGATTCCGCCGTCCGCGACGGCGCTCTTCAGTACCGCGCGGCCGTGGTGCAGGGCCCCGATGGTCATCTTCACCGGATCATCCTCCGCCAGGGCGGACCGCCGGGCGTCGTCGAGCAGGTAGTCAACGACGGCATTATCGAGTTCGGCCCTGGCGGCGAACGACCTCCCGGCCAGCGGTGCCGCCAGCCCCAGGAGATCCAGCCGGTGGGCCGGGCGGACGTGCACCTCCAGCACGGAGTCCACCTGGTCCTCCCATTTGGCGGCAGAGTGCGCGTGCGGGCGCAGAGCTTCCGCAAGGACCGCCAGGAAGTCGTCAGGGTCCGTCAGGATGGCACCCGGCTGCGAGCGCGCCAGGGTGGAGTAGTAAGCCCAGAGCGCGTCGCGGTGCAGGAGCGGCCAGAAGTCGTGGTCAAAGGCAGGCCGGATTCCCGCTGCCGCGAATTTCGCCAGGGCGCCTTCGGTGCAGTACCTCAGCGTGACGGCGCCGGGGTAGTACCCGGCGAGGGTTGCCTTAGCCCGGTACGGGGTGCCGCGCCGGGACCCGGCGATGATCAGCGGTTCGCGGCCGGAGGGCAGGTATGTCATCCTGCCGTCGCCGCCGGGCAGGAACTGTCCGCCACGGCCTTCGGTCAGCTGACCCATAACGTCGAAGAAGTTCAGGCCCATACCGCGTACCAGGACCGGTTTGGCTGCCGGCACACGGGACCAGTCGACGTCGGCCGGGGCAGCCGGCGGCAGGTAGAGCAGCCCGAGCTCCGCGGCCGCGGCCTGGAGTTCGCGCTGTTCCGGGTTAAGCCGCGATTCGAGGTGGCCGAGAGCCAGCACCACGGAATCAACCGTGAGGACCCTGCCGCTGGCCAGCGCGACGTCGAAGCTGACACGGTTTTCGTCGCCGGCGGCGCTGGCGGCGGCGGCGCTGGCGGCGGCGGCGCTGGCGGCGGCGGCGCTGGCGGCGGCGTGCCGGACGGATGTTGCCCTCGTGCGGTGGAAATCTACTGTGGCCCCGGACGGTAACCGGGTCAGCAGCTCTTCCACCGTCGAGCGCAGGTAGCGCCCGTACAGTGCCCGGCTGGGAAAGTCCGCCGGGCCCAGCGCTGACAGCTCGGCGCACTCTTCGGCGGTGAGCTCCGGGTGGGGCTGCCTGCGTTGCAGTTCGCGCCACCGGTCAAAAGTGTGGCCGGCAAGCGGCCGTGCGAGGTCCGGGTCCTCGGGGATGACTGAAGGGTAAAACGACTGGGTGTTCATCAGGTAGAGCCTGGACTGGCCGGTCTGCCAAACGTGGCCCGGCCCCGCGGGATAGGGGTCAATGACGTCAATGTGCAAGGTGGAACCCGGTGCGGTGGCGCCCCAGTTGGCCAGCAACCGCTCCAGCACGCTGGTGCCGCGGGGACCGGCGCCAATCACTGCCGTCCGGATGCTCTGCGATATGCCCACGGCATCCAGCGTATCCGTAACCGGCCGGCCGGCCGGACCGTCCCGGTACGTCCGGGCCGGACACCGCCGGGCCGGACACCGCGGAAACGGTGTGACTTGCTACCGGAGCTCCGATGTTGCTTGGATGGGAAAATGACCACCGCTGAAGCTGCTCACCCGCCCGAGTCCGCCCTGCCCACCGGCCCCGCCGCGGCGGGCACCGCCCCCGAACCGGTCGACGAGAACATTTGGCTTGAGGAAATCTACGGCGAGGAACAGCTCGCCTGGGTCCGGGAGCAGAACGCCCGCACCGAGGAGTTGCTGGAAGACACGGACTACGCCGAGCTGGAAAACAGCATCCTGGAGGTACTCGACTCCACCGACCGGATCGCCATGGTGGGCAAGCACGGCGAGTGGTACTACAACTTCTGGAAGGACCGGGAGAACCCCAAGGGCGTGTGGCGCCGGACCCGCTGGGAAAGCTATCGCGGCGGATCACCGGAGTGGGACGTCCTGCTGGATGTGGACGCACTGGCCGCCGCCGAAGGTGAGGAGTGGGTGTTCCATGGAGCCGCCTTCCTGCGCCCGGCCGAGGGCGAACCGCACCGGCGGGCGCTGCTCGCGCTGTCCCCCGACGGCGGCGACGCCAACCGCTACCGGGAGTTCGACGTCGGGTCCCGCAGCTTCGTGGACCCGGCGGCCGGCGGTTTTGATCTGCCGACGGCAAAGGGCAACGCTTCCTGGCTGGACGCGGACACCCTGTTGGTCGCCTCCACTGCCGAGGGAATGCCAAAGACCACATCCTCCTACGCCCGGACCGGCGTCAAACTGCGCCGCGGCGAATCCCTGGTCACCGCCGAGCGGGTCTTTGACATCCCCGAAGACCACATGATGGCCCTCGTGGCGCACGACTCGACCCCTGGTTTCGAGCGGACTTTTGCCGTGGACTGGATCAGCTTCTTCGAGAAGTCCACCTCGGTGCTGCGCGACGGGCAGTGGGTGCAGTTCGATGTCCCGGCGGACGTAAACCTCAGCACCCACCGCGAATGGCTGCTGTTCCGTCCGCAAACAGACTGGACCATCGGCGCAGCCAGGTATCCGGCCGGGTCCCTCCTCGCAGTGGGGTTCGATGCGTTCCTGGCCGGCAGCCGGGAACTGTCCGTGCTGTTCACCCCGGATGAGCACACCTCGCTGCAGTCGTGGAGCTGGACGCGGGACTTCCTGCTGCTGAACCTGCTCCGCGACGTGTCTTCGGAAATCCGGGTCCTCGATCCGCAGCGGCCCGGGGAGGACTCCGCCTGGGCATCCACCGTGCTGGACGCGTGCCCGCCGTTGCATGACGTCAACGCCTACGCCGTCGACGACGAAGATGAGGACGGCGGCTCGGACGCCGCCGGCGCCGGGAACGACTTTTGGCTGGTGGCTACCGGCTTCACGACGCCGAGCACCCTCACCCGCGGAAGCCTCAAGCGCGGACCCGACGGCGCCGGCGTGCTCAGCACGCACGAGGCTCTGCGGTCCTCGCCGTCGTTCTTCAACGAAGCGGCGTACGAGGTCCAGCAGCACTTTGCGGTCTCCCAGGACGGCACCCGGGTGCCCTATTTCCAGGTGGCATCCAAGGATCTGGTGCTGGACGGCCAGAACCCCACGCAGCTCTCAGGCTACGGCGGCTTCGAAATCTCACGGACTCCGGCCTACAGCGGCACGGTCGGCCGTGCCTGGCTGGAACGCCGCACCGAGGAATCGGCCGGGCACGAGGGGGACGCCCCGCACACCCGCGGCGGCGTCTACGTTGTGGCCAACATCCGCGGCGGCGGCGAATACGGTCCCGCCTGGCACCGCGCTGCCCTGCAGGAGAAGCGGCACCGCGCCTACGAGGACTTCGCGGCCGTGGCGGCGGACCTGATCTCCCGCGGTGTGACCTCCCGCGAGCGGCTCGGCTGCGTGGGCGGATCCAACGGCGGACTGCTGGTGGGAAACATGCTCACGCGGTATCCGGAGCTCTTCGGGGCCGCCTCCTGCGGTGTCCCGCTGCTGGATATGCGCCGCTATACAAAACTGTCCGCCGGCTACTCTTGGATTGCTGAATACGGTGATCCGGACGTTCCGGAGCAGTGGGAATTTATCAAGACGTTTTCCCCGTACCACCTCCTCAAGGACGGGGTGGACTACCCTGAGACGTTCATCTGGACGGCCACCTCGGATGACCGGGTAGGCCCGGTGCAGGCACGGAAGATGGCCGCCCGCATGCAGGCGATGGGCATCCCCAACATCTGGTTCCACGAGGCGCTGGAGGGCGGCCATGCGGGCGCCTCGGACAACCGCCAGGCCGCGGCGCTGCAGAGCCGCAGCCAGCACTTCCTCTGGCGGTCACTGGCCGGCCGCGGGGCCTGAGCCGTTGAGCCGCTGCGACAGTTGTGGCCGTTTTGCACTGCGTGGCCCCTTCTGCGTATCCTTGGTTGGCTAGTTAATAGCATTTGGAGACGTGCCAGAGCGGCCGAATGGGCTTCACTGCTAATGAAGTGTGGGGCACAACTCCACCGGGGGTTCAAATCCCCCCGTCTCCGCGTTTGGCCCCGGTCCTTGGACCGGGGCCTTTTGCGTATCCGAACCCGCTAACCCCCGGTTGCAGGGTCACAGGACCGGTGCCCGGCGCGGCACGTCCGGCTGCCGGACACCTGAGGCCCCGTAGTCGCCCGGATGGCAGGATGGGCCCATGTCGAGCACCCCCAGGTCGAACAGCAGCGCGGACAACACCGCGCCGGACGCCAGCGCGTTTGACGCGATCATTGTCGGCGGCGGCCACAATGGCCTGGCCGCGGCTGCGTACCTCGCCAAGGCCGGCAAGGCGGTCCTGTTGCTGGAGAAGCTTGAGCAGCCCGGCGGCGCCGCGGTATCCGCCCGGGCGTTCGAGGGCGTCGACGCCAACCTCTCGCGGTACTCGTACCTGGTGAGCCTGCTCCCGCAGCAAGTCATCGACGACCTTGGGCTGCACATCCGGCTGGCCCGGCGGCGGTATTCGTCCTACACCCCCGACCCCCACGACGGGCGCCGCGCGCTGCTGATCGACAACGCAGATGCGGCGGCCAGCGCTGCATCGTTCACCACTGTCGGGGCGCCGGAGAGCGAATTCCGCGCATTTACCGGCTTCTACGACGATTGCCGACGGCTCACCGGTGCCCTTTGGCCCACGATGACGGCGCCACTGCCGACGCGCTCGGAGGCAAGGGAGCTCGCAGTCCGCGCCGGTGCCCTGGAAGCGTGGGATGCCATCGTTGAACGGCCAATCGGGGAAGCCATCACCCGCTCTCTGCAGCACGAACTGGTCCGTGGTGTGGTGCTGACGGACGCCTTGATCGGCACCTTTGCCCGGGCCTTCGACGAGGACCTGCAGCAAAACATCTGTTTCCTGTACCACCTGGTCGGCGGCGGGACGGGTGACTGGGATGTGCCCGTCGGCGGAATGGGCGCCGTCTCCGGAGAGCTCGAACGCGCCGCCCGCGACGCCGGGGCGACCATTGTGACCTCCGCGGAGGTTACCGCCGTCCGCCCGGGAGGTGTGGTTAACTACCGCCAGCACGGGGCGGAGCATACGGCCGCCGGGTCCTGGATCCTCGCCAATGTGGCCCCGGCGGTCCTGGACCGGCTCAGGACCGGCTGGGCGGCACCGAATACCCCCTCGAACCCGAACCACCTCCGGGAGGGCGCACAGGTCAAGGTGAACCTGCTCCTGAAGCGCCTCCCCCGGCTGTTGGATCCGCAGGTCAGCCCGGCAGCGGCGTTCGGCGGAACCTTCCACGTCAACGAGACCTTCCCGCAGCTCGACGCCGCCTACCGCGCCGCCGCCGCGGGAACCATCCCGGATCCGCTGCCGTGCGAGATCTACTGCCATTCGCTTACCGACCCCAGTATCCTTTCCCCGGAATTGCAAGCATCCGGCGCGCAGACTCTCACGGTATTCGGTCTCCACGTCCCGGACCGGCTGGTTTCGGCAGGCAACAATGACCGGCGTCGGGCCGAACTTCAGGCAGCGGTGCTGAAATCCCTGAACTCTGTCCTGGCCGAGCCCATCGAGGACCTGCTGCTGAGCGGCCCGGACGGTCAGCCCTGCATCGAAACCAAAACCACCCTGGACATTGGACGCGCGCTCGGTATGCCGCGGGGCAACATCTTCCACGGCGGCCTCGACTGGCCCTTCGTGGAGGATAACGCCCCGTTGGACACCCCGGCGAGGCGCTGGGGTGTCGCGACGGACGACGCGCGGATCCTGCTCTGCGGCTCCGGCGCCCGGCGCGGCGGAGCCGTCAGCGCCATCGGCGGGCACAACGCGGCGATGGCTGTACTGGAGGCCGAAAAGCTCGAATCCGGCCGGCGTACTCCGCCCGTGTCCGATGAGGCTGAGGGTGGCGCCGAAGCAGTCCCCGAATGAGTGGGGACCCGCCCGCTGACGCCACGACCCCCCGCGGTCCCGGCAGCACGCCGTCGGACGGCTGGAGCCCCCGGCTGGCCTTGCTCGTCGCCGCGACGTTTTTTATGGAGTTCCTGGACGGCACCGTCCTGACCACGGCGATCCCCAGTATCGCGGCGGACTTCTCGGTGCCGTCCGCTGACGTCAACATCACAATGACCGCCTATCTGATGACCGTGGCGATGGGGATTCCGCTCAGTGCCTGGCTGGCCGAACGCGTCGGCGCGCGCCGTGTTTTCTGCCTGGCCATCGCGACGTTCACGGCGGCCTCCCTCCTGTGCGCACTGAGCCAGGACCTGACGATGCTGACCCTGAGCCGGGTGTTGCAGGGCGCGGGCGGCGCGATGATGGTCCCGGTGGGCACCCTCCTGGTGCTCCGCGGCTCAGCAAAGAAGGATCTGCTTCGCGCCACTGCCTACCTGGTGTGGCCGGGATTGCTGGCACCTGTCCTGGCCCCGCTCGTCGGAGGCGCACTCACAACGTTCCTGTCATGGCACTGGATATTTCTGGTCAACCTCCCGCTGGGCCTCGCGGCACTCCTCACGGCGCTGCGGCTGGTTCCGGCCGTCCCGGGCGACCGTAGCCGACGCCTGGACTGGGTGGGACTGGCGCTTACGACCCTGGGCGTGGGGACCGTCGTGGTGGGCCTGGAGCTGGCCGGCGGCCGCGGTGCCGGCGCCCCGGCGGCCCTCACCTGCACCGCTGGGGCACTGTTGCTCGGTGCTGCCGTCTGGTGGCTGCGGCGGGCCCGGTACCCCTTGTTCGATCTGGTCGTCTTTTCCGCCCGTACATTCCGCGCCACGGCGACCGGCGGTTTTATCTACCGCCTGACGATCAGTGCCGCGCCCTTCCTCTTGCCGCTGATGTTCCAAAACGGCTTCGGCTGGGATCCGCTGCACGCCGGGGTGCTCGTCGCTGCAGTATTCGTGGGCAATATCGGGATCAAACCGGCCACGACCCCGCTGATCCGGCACTTCGGTTTTAAAGCGGTGCTGGTGTTCGCATCCCTGGCCTCGGCGGCCACCTTTACGCTGTGCGCCCTCCTCGACGCCGGCACCCCGGAGCCGCTGATCTTCGCACTGCTCGCGGCCAGCGGAGCCTTCCGGTCCATCGGTTTCTCGGCTTACGCCTCGGTGCAGTACGCCGACGTCCTTCCGGCCCAGATGACATCCGCCAACGCCGTGTCCGCGACCCTCGTGCAGCTCGCTGCGGCGGCCGGGATAGCGATTGGGGCACTGCTGATCCGCACCTTCGAAGCCGGCGGCCCCCTGCCGGGCGGGGCTGGTGCGGCAGCCGCCGCCGGCGATCCGGTGGCAGCCTACCGTGCAGCGTTTTTTGCGATTGCTGCGCTGATGCTCCTGAGCGCACTGGACAGCCTGACGCTGCCCCGCCATGCCGGGGCGGAAGTCAGCCGGCCTGGCCAAGCACCAGCGGAAGTACCGCCCCGGCACCCGCGAGCCTAAGGGCCCTGCCTGCGACGGTCAGGCTCCAGCGGCTGTCAACCAGATCGTCAATCAGCATCACACTCTGGCCCTGGATCCCGGCAAGGGCCGCCTCCAGTTCAGGGCCCACCACAAGCCGGTCCCAGACCCCCGCAAGCCGGTAGGCGCTGTTGCCTCCACGGCCGCCGGTCGGTCCGCCGTGCCCCAGTTGCAGCTGGCCCAGATAGGGGAGCCGGCCGATCTCCGAGATGCCGCGGGCCAGCGAGTCGACCAGCGCGGGCTTGCTGCGGGACGGGATACTGATGATCGCGGCGGGCCGGCCGGCACCACTCCAGCCGGGCGTGCGGGAGTCACCGGCACCCCATTCACGCAGCACCTGAACGCATGCCTGAAGCATGCCGGCGTCCACCGTGCGGTCGGGGGCTCCGGCGGCGAACGCTTCGCGCAGGGCGCCGCCCCAGCCCAGGTCCGTAAGCCTGGCCAGCGCCCGGCCGCTTGCGACGCTTTCTTCGGGTTTTATTTTGCCCTTCACCGGCACGCCCAGCCGGTCCATGCCGCTGGGCCATTGCAGCCGGGGTTCCAGCGGTACACCGGCGCGGCTCAGCGTCTGGCCCGCTGCTTCGGTGGCCGCGGCGGCAATGTCTGCGGGGAACCACTGACCGGCGCAGTTATCGCAGCGGCCGCAGGGGCGGGCTGTCTCGTCGTCGAGGACCGACGTGATGTATTCCATCCGGCAACCGGCGGTGTCCTGGTAGATCACCATCGAGTCCTGTTCGTCCACCCGGGCTTCCGCGATCCGGCCGTAACGCTCGGCATCGTAGGTCCACGGCCGTCCGGTGGCCCGCCAGCCGCCGCCCACACGCTCCACCGCACCGTCAACTGCCAGCACCTTCAACAGCAGCTCCAAAGGGGTCCGGCGCAGGTCCACCCGCGCCTCCAGCGCCACCGTTGACACAGCAGCCCCGGCTTCGGCAAGAGCGGTCAGTACGGCGCCGGCTTTCTCCTCCGAGGGCATGGATGCGGTGGCGAAATACTGCCAGATATCGCGGTCCTCGGAACCGGGGAGCAGCAGCACGTCGGCGTTCGCGGCCCCACGGCCCGCACGGCCGACCTGCTGGTAGTAGGCCACCGGCGAGGACGGCGCGCCGAGGTGCACCACAAACCCGAGATCGGGCTTGTCAAAGCCCATGCCAAGGGCAGAGGTGGCCACGAGCGCCTTGACCTGGTTGTCCTTCAGGAGCTGCTCCGCGCGTTCCCGGTCCGCAGGGTCTGTCCGTCCGGTGTAGGCGAGCACTTCGTGTCCGGCTTCGGCGAGAAGCCGGGCGGTATCCTCGGCAGCGGAGACCGTCAGCGTGTAGATAATTCCACTGCCGGGCAAGTCTGTCAGGTGCGTGAGCAGCCAGCCAAGCCGGTCCCGGGAGTCCCGCAGGCTCAGCACGCCCAGCCGGAGGGAATCACGGCCGAGGGCGCCGCGGATGGTCAGCACACCGGCGCCCAGCTGCTCCTCGATGTCATGAACCACCCGGGAGTTGGCGGTGGCGGTGGTGGCCAGCACCGGGACGGAGTCCGGCAGCTGGGTGATCAGGTCCGCGATACGCCGGTAGTCGGGACGGAAATCGTGGCCCCAGTCAGAGATGCAGTGGGCCTCATCGATGACCAGGAGCCCGGTGCGGCGGATTAGTTCCGGCAGCTGGTTCTCCCGGAACGAGGGATTGGTGAGCCGCTCCGGCGAGACCAGCAGGACATCGACTTCATCCGCCGCGAGCTGTTCACGGACGCTGTCCCAATCCAGCTGGTTGGCGGAGTTAATGGCCACCGCCCGCACACCGGCGCGGGCCGCGGCGGCCACCTGGTCACGCATCAGGGCCAGCAGCGGGGAGACAATCAGCGTGGGCCCGGCGCCGCGGCGCCGGAGCAGCAGTGAGGCAACAAAATACACCGCCGATTTGCCCCAGCCGGTGCGCTGCACCACAAGGGCCCGCCGGCCGCCGTCGACGAGGGCCTCAATCGCCTCAAACTGGCCGTCATGGAACTCCGCAGCCGGGTGGCCGACCAGCTCGCGCAACACCGCCTGGGCCAGTTCCCGGGTTCCGCCGGGCCCGGCGGCAGCATCGGGAGCGGCGGACAGCAGTGCAGCGTTCTGGTTAGTGGCCATTGCTTCAGTATCCCAGCCGCCGCCGAGAGCCGCGAAGACGCAGGGGCCGCTATGTGGACAATCACAGCGTCCGCCGGCAGATCCGCCGCGGACCGACTTCGCCGGCACTCCTCCACAGCGGTGAACGGCTGCAACGTAAGATAAGACGCGTGACTACGGAAAAGACGAAGACTTTTGACCTTTCGGCCTCCTTCAAGGCCTACGACGTGCGCGGCATTGTCGGCGAGTCAATCACCGCGGAGATCGTCGAGGCTGTGGGCGCAGCGTTCGTTGACGTCCTGCAGCTGGAAGGCGAAATGGTCCTGGTCGGCGGCGATATGCGCCCCTCCTCCCCCGAATTCAGCAAGGCCTTCGCCAACGGTGCCGCCCGGCGCGGGGCCAACGTCCAGCTGCTCGACCTGATCTCCACCGATGAGCTCTACTACGCCTGCGGCGCGCTCAATGCAGCCGGCGCCACCTTCACCGCCAGCCACAACCCCGCCGCGTACAACGGCATCAAAATGGCCAAGGCCGGCGCCGAGCCGATCTCCTCCGAATCCGGACTCAAGGAAATCCAGGCCCGCGCCGAGGAATACCTCAACGCCGGTTCGATCCCCGCCGCCGCCGCCCGCGGCCTGATCGGCGTCCATGACGTCCTGAAGGACTACGCCGAGTACCTCCGCAGCCTGGTGGAGCTTGCCGGCAACCGCCCGCTGAAAGTCGTCGTCGATGCCGGCAACGGCATGGCCGGCCTCACCACGCCCGCGGTGCTCGGGGACACCCTGCTGCCCGCGCTCCCCCTCGAAATCATTCCGCTGTACTTCGAGCTCGACGGATCGTTCCCGAACCACCCCGCCAACCCGCTGGAGCCCGAGAACCTGCGTGACCTGCAGGCTGCCGTCCTCGAACACGGGGCAGACATCGGGCTGGCCTTCGACGGCGACGCCGACCGTTGCTTTGTCATCGATGAGAACGGCGAACCGGTCTCGCCGTCCGCGATCACCGGCATGGTGGCCCGCCGCGAAATTGCCCGCGCGCAGGGACTCGGCGAGGAGAACCCCACTGTCATCCATAACCTGCTGACCTCCCGCGCCGTCCCCGAGCTGGTGGCGCGCCACGGCGGCCGGGCAGTGCGCACCCGCGTCGGCCACTCGTTCATCAAGGCCGAGATGGCAGCAGAAGGGGCCGTCTTCGGCGGCGAACACTCCGCGCACTTCTACTTCCGCGACTTCTGGAACGCGGACACCGGCATGCTCGCCGCGATGCATGTCCTCGCGGCCCTCGGGGAGCAGGCCGGCCCGCTGTCCGAGCTCGGCCGCGAGTACGAGCCATACCGGTCCTCCGGCGAGATTAACTCGGAAATCGAAGACAAGGCCGGCGCCGTGGAACGGGTCCGCCACGACTTCCATTCCGAGGACGTCGAGATCGACTACCTCGACGGCAGCACCTTCATTGCCACCGACGGCAGCTACTGGTTCAATCTCCGCCCTTCCAACACCGAGCCTTTCCTCCGCTTGAACGTCGAGGCGACGGACAAGGCCACAATGGAGCGGGTCCGCGACCGCGTCCTGGCACTGGTCCGGGGCTAGGCGCGTGTCGGAACTGCCCTCGGAGACATCTGCCCCCTCCGCTCCTAATTCCTGGCGCGGCACCGTCCCGGAAGCCAGCGCCACCGATCTGGAGAACCTGCTCGGCACCGGGGTCGGTGCCGCCCAGGAGCAGCTTGAGCGCAACGGCGGCTTCCTGCCATTCGCCCTGGTGGTGGAGAACGACGGCGAGGTCCGGCTCGTCGCCGTCACCCCCGCCGACGCAGACGAGGGTACCGACGCCGATTTTGACGCGGACTCGATGATCAGCGACCTCACGGAACTGCTGAGGCAGCACCGGGACGAGTTCCGTGCCGCGGCAATCGTTTGTGACATCACCCTGCTGGAAGAAGCTTCGGACGCCATCCACGTGGCCGCTGAGCATCGTGACGGCTCGCTGTTTGCCGCGGTCCTGCCCTACGCCGCCAACCCTGCGACCCGTGAGCTGGAATTCGGCGAGCTCTCCGCCGACACCAACGAGCCCGTCGTTTGGGTGGACTAGACCGCCGGTAAACTGGTGTTATGAAGATTAACGCCTTCGCGGATGTGAGCCTGCGGGCCATGATGGTGCTCGCCGCGGCTCCCGACGGCGGACTCCTCACCACCCAGAGCGTCGCCGACGCCGTCGCCACGCCGTACAACCATGTCAGTAAGGCGATGGCGAAGCTGCGCGAACTGGGCATGATCGACGTCGAACGCGGCCGGCACGGCGGTGCCCGGCTCAGCAGCGCCGGCCGGACCGCCACCGTCGGGGCGCTCCTGCGCCAGCTGGACACACGCCTTGACCCTGCCGACTGCGTCTCTACCGGCGGAGTGTGCCCGCTGATTAACGAATGCCGCCTCCGCGGCGCCCTCGCACGGGCCCGCGAGGCCTTCTACCTCGAACTTGACGATCTGGTGGTCGCATCGCTGCCCACCTCCCGGCAGATGGCGCCGGTGTTCCAGGTGATTGGCCTGCGCCCGGGCCTCTGAACCCCCGCTTCGCCCGCCCCACCCCAGCACCCAGTCGCCGCGCCCGGGAATCCACCCGATTTGAAGTTGTTTTCTACACGCTGTAAAACTGAAGTATAGATACTTGCATTTCAAATACATGTATTTTCATCGGTCCGGTTACAGACCCGGGCCACTATCTCAGGAGTCCCAATGCTCTCGGACAAATCCTTCCCCGTGATCGAGGCCACCCTTCCCCTGGTCGGTTCCCGGATCGGTGAAATCACGCCCAAGTTCTACGCCCGACTCTTCGCAGCACACCCGGAACTGCTGGACGGACTCTTCAGCCGCTCCAACCAGCGCAACGGCAACCAGCAGCAGGCGCTGGCCGGGAGCATCGCCGCGTTCGCCACCCACCTGGTGAACAACCCCGGCACCCTGCCCGAGACGGTGCTCGCCCGCATCGCCCACCGCCACGCTTCCCTCGGCATCACCGAACCCCAGTACCAGGTGGTCTACGAGCACCTCTTTGCCGCCATCGCCGAGGACCTTGCCGAGGTGATCACCCCGGAGATCGCCGATGCATGGACCGAGGTCTACTGGCTCATGGCGGATGCGCTGATCAAGCTCGAAAAGGGCCTCTATGCCGCACAGGCCAACGGCACGATGTGGAGCCCGTGGCGGGTCGCCGCCAAGGCCGCTGCCGGGACCGGCTCCACGACCTTCACCCTGGAACCGGCCGACGACACCCCTGTCACTGAGGCCCTCGCCGGGCAGTACGTGAGCGTCAAGGTCCAACTGCCGGACGGGCTGCGCCAGGTCCGCCAGTACTCGCTGTCCGGCAGCGCCGGCACCAGCCGCACCTTCACCACCAAAAAGGACGACGGCGGCGAAGTCTCCCCCGTCCTGCACAACAACGTCCGGGTGGGCGACATACTCGAGATCTCCAACCCCTATGGTGAAATCACCCTCAAGGAAGGCGAAGGCCCCGTTGTGCTGGCCTCCGCAGGCATCGGCTGCACACCGACTGCCTCGATCCTGCGCTCCCTCGCGGACGCCGGCTCGGACCGCCAGGTCCTGGTCCTGCACGCGGAAAGCGACCTGGAGTCCTGGGCTTTGCGCAGCCAGATGACCGACGACGTCGAACGCCTCGACGGTGCCGACCTCCAGCTCTGGCTCGAGAGCCCGGCAGCCGGTGCCAAGAACGGCTTTATGTCGCTGCGCGAAGTGGACCTTCCGGCCAACGCCTCGCTGTACCTGTGCGGCCCGCTGCCCTTTATGAAGAGCATCCGCAACGAGGCCATCAACGCTGGTATCCCGGCGACCAAGATCCACTACGAGGTATTTGGTCCGGACATCTGGCTCGCAAGCTAGATCCCACCGCCCTGGCTTCGTAGACCCCGGCGAGGGAACGACGGCGGCCCCGCACCTTTTCGCAAGGTGCGGGGCCGCCGTCGTCAGATCAGCCCGCTGCTAGTGGGCGGCCATGCGTTCCTTCAGGCCTTCGAGTTCGGAGCGCAGGGCCTCAGGCAGGGAGTCACCGAACCTCGCGTACCACTCTTCGATCGAGGCGAGTTCGGTGTCCCACTCCTCGCGGTCCACGCGGACGGCGTCTTCGACATGAGCGTGCGTGAGGTCCAGTCCGGTCAGATCCAGGGAGTGCCCGGCCGGGACGAAGCCGATGGGGGTTTCCACGGCCTCCGCCTTGCCTTCGATCCGCTCGATGGCCCATTTGAGGACCCGAGCGTTGTCGCCGAAGCCGGGCCAGGCGAAGCCGCCCTCGGCGGTGCGCCGGAACCAGTTGACCAGGAAGATGTGCGGCAGGCGTTCGGGATCAGCCTTCCCGGAGACGCTGATCCAGTGCTTGAGGTAGTCCCCCGCGTCGTAGCCGATGAACGGGAGCATGGCCATCGGGTCGCGCCGCAGCACACCGACCTTGCCGGCCGCCGCGGCGGTCGTTTCCGAGGACAGGGTGGAGCCCATAAAAATGCCATTGGTCCAGCTCCGGGCCTGGGTAACCAGGGGCACAGTGGTCTTGCGCCGGCCGCCAAAGAGGATCGCGGAAAGCTCCACACCATCGGGGCTGTAGTACTCCTCGGCCAGCATGTCGACCTGTGATATCGGGGTGCAGAAGCGGGAGTTCGGGTGGGCTGCAGGCTGGTCCGAACCAGGAGTCCAGGAGTTGCCCTGCCAGTCGGTCAGGTGCGCGGGAACCTCGTCCGTCATCCCCTCCCACCAGACGCCGCCGTCGTCCGTCAGGGCCACGTTGGTGAAGATGCTGTGGCCCTTGGCGATGGCGCGCATGGCGTTGGGGTTGGTACCCCAGCCGGTGCCGGGGGCGACGCCGAACAGCCCGGCCTCCGGGTTGGTGGCCCGCAATTCACCTTCCTTGCCGATCCGCATCCAGGTGATGTCGTCACCAAGGGTTTCGACGCCCCAACCCTCGATGGTCGGATCCAGCAGGGCGAGGTTGGTTTTGCCGCAGGCCGACGGGAACGCGGCAGAGATGTAGTAGTTCTTTTTCTCCGGCGAGGTCAGCTTGAGGATGAGCATGTGCTCAGCAAGCCACCCCTCATCGCGGGCCATCACGGAGGCGATGCGCAGGGCGTAGCACTTTTTGCCCAGCAGGGCGTTGCCGCCGTAGCCGGAGCCGAAGGACCAGATCGAGCGCTCCTCCGGGAAGTGCACGATCCACTTGTCCGGATTGCAGGGCCAGGCAACGTCTTCCTGGCCGGCGGCCAGCGGTGCGCCCAGGGAGTGCAGTGCCGGGACGAAGAAGGCATTGGTCGCGGTGATCTTCTCCAGCACCTCGGTGCCGATCGTGGCCATGATGCGCATGGAGGCGACAACGTACGCGCTGTCCGTAATCTCCACACCAAACTTGGGATCCTCGGCGTCAAGGTGGCCCATAACAAACGGGATGACGTACATGGTGCGGCCGTGCATGGAGCCGCTGAACAGGCCGCGCAGCTTCTCCTTCATCTCCACCGGAGCCATCCAGTTGTTGGTAAAGCCTGCATCACGTTCGTTTTCCGAGCAGATGAAGGTCTGCTCCTCGACCCGGGCCACATCGGCGGGATCGGAGAATGCCGCGAAAGATTTGGGAAACAGCTTTTCGTTCAGGCGGGTCAGTGTGCCCGCGGCAACGAGTTCATCCGTGAGCCGGGTATTCTCTTCTTCGGAGCCGTCTACCCAGTGGATCCGGTCCGGCTGGGTCAGTTCAGCTACCTCTTCAACCCATGCCAGCAGCCCGGCATGTGTGGTGGGTGCCTTTTCAAGCAACGGCAGTCGCGCCAAATCTCCCATTACGGTTCCCTTCCTCGGGTTCAGTCGTGTGTCCTAAATGTAGGGCTAGATCACCCCCCGAAAATGGGGCAGTATGTGGGGTGAATGGGGGAAGGGATTTCAAAAAGCCCGGAAATTCAAGGAATCAACACTGCGGACCGATGCTATTTTGTGACTAAGGTCACGTAGACCGGTCTAGTCAGCTATATTACACCTGTTTCGATTTGTCACCGCGGCCCCCTCTCGCGTAAAGTAATTCGAGGTTCAGGGAGCGAGAAGTTCCAGGAACAG
The DNA here is from genome assembly GCF_040547075.1 of Arthrobacter sp. UYCu512. Taxonomy (NCBI): domain Bacteria; kingdom Bacillati; phylum Actinomycetota; class Actinomycetes; order Micrococcales; family Micrococcaceae; genus Arthrobacter; species Arthrobacter sp. UYCu512. Next base: position 466,812 of record NZ_JBEPPA010000001.1, on the reverse strand, counting down.
AAAATGCGCCCATAGCTCAGCTGGATAGAGCGTCTGTCTACGGAACAGAAGGTCAGGGGTTCGAATCCCTTTGGGCGCACAGAGAAGAAGATCCGCACCGGCCTGCCGGTGCGGATCTTCTGTTTAACCCACCGGCGGGCCCAGCCCCGGCGTGCCCGCTGCGGACGGCCCGGCCGGACCTCGCGGGGGTTAGGCTTTTGCCATGACGGCACAGCAAAAACAGGAATTCGATGTCATTGTGATCGGCGCCGGTGCCGTGGGCGAGAACGTGGCGGAACGTGTGGTCCGGGGCGGGCTGACCGCAGTGCTGATCGAGGCGGAACTCGTCGGCGGCGAATGCTCCTACTGGGCTTGCATGCCTTCCAAGGCGCTGCTGCGGCCGGGTACCGCCCTGCACGGCACCCAGACCGTTCCCGGCGCAGCGGAAGCAGTCACCCGGACCCTGGACGTAGCCGCAGTCCTGAAGCGCCGCGACTCCTTTACGTCCAACTGGCAGGACGACGGCCAGGTCACCTGGGTAGCGGACGCCGGGATCGAACTCATCCGCGGCCATGGCTGGATCACCGGCAGCCGCAGCGTCGAGGTCGCGGGACTGGACGGCAACGGATACACGCTCACGGCGCGGCACGCAGTGGTGGTGGCAACCGGGTCCGCACCAACCGTGCCGCCGCTCGAAGGCCTGTCCCAGGTGGATTACTGGACCACCCGCGAAGCAACGTCCGCGAAGGTCATCCCGGAGCGGCTGGCGGTGCTCGGCGGCGGCGTGGCAGGCACCGAACTCGCCCAGGCCTTCGCCCGGCTGGGCTCCGCCGTGACAGTGGTGGCCCGCAGCAGCCTGCTCGGCTCTTTCCCGGCGGAGGCAAGCTCCCTGGTCGCCGCCGGACTGCGTGCGGACGGCGTCGATCTCCGCCTGCACACCGGAACCAAAAGCGTCCGGGAAAACAGCGACGGCTCGCTCACCCTCGAGCTGGCGGGCGGCAGCTCCGTGACAGCCGACAAAGTCCTGGTCACCACCGGCCGGCATCCTGCCCTGGCGGGGATTGGACTGGAAAGTGTTGGCCTTGTCGCCGCGGACGGCAAAGGTCTCCGGCTGAGCACCGACTCCACCGGCCTGGTCACGGGTTTGGCCGGGAACGGCGGGGACCCGTGGCTCTACGCCGTCGGCGATGCAGCGGGCAAGGTCATGCTGACTCATCAAGGCAAGTATGAGGCCCGGGCCACCGGCGATGCGATTGCCGCCCGCGCCAAGGGCGAGCTCTCAGGCGATCCGGCCCCGTGGAGCCGCTTCGCCCAGACAGCAGACGAGCACGCCGTCCCCAATGTCGTTTTCACGGATCCCGAACTGGCGAGTGTGGGCCGGAGTGTGGACCAGGCCCACAAGGACGGCTACCGCGCCACTTCCGTGCAGCTGCCCATCCAGGTGGCCGGTTCCGCGCTCCACGCCGAGCACTATGAGGGCTGGGCCCAGCTGGTGATCGATGAAGAGCGCACGGTCCTGCTCGGCGCCACGTTCGCGGGACCGGACGTGGCCGAACTGCTGCACGCCGCGACCATTGCCATCGTCGGAGAAGTTCCGCTGGACCGGCTCTGGCATGCCGTCCCGTCCTACCCCACCATCAGTGAGGTGTGGCTCCGGCTGCTCGAAGCGTACGGCCTGTGATCAGTTGATCACACGGGAGGATTCTTATTTGAACTGACCAGTCAGTTCAGTTAGCCTTGGAGGAGACCCGACCCGAAAGGCTTATATGCTCTCCGCGCAACACCTCCAGGTGAACGGCCGCCGGAATGACCTGCTTCCGCCCACCTCCCTTGAGGTGCTCCCCGGGGAGCTGCTTCTGGTGGAAGGCGACGGCCAGGACCAGCGGACCGCACTCGCGCTCACACTCAGCGGCCGGATGAGGCCCTCCGGCGGAGTGATCAGCTGGGACGGCAACCCCAAGATCAAGCGCCTCCGCCTGGCCAGCTCCCTGGTGGACTCCCCGGGTGTCAACGAGCCCGAACAGCATCTCAGCGTGGGCGATCTGGTCACCGAGGACCTGGCGCTTGTCCCCCGGCGTTATCGCGGAGCGCTGCTCAGCAAACCCTGGCTCAAGGTCAACCGCTTCGAGGACATTGCCGATCTGTGGACCGAGGAGATTCCGGCCCGGCGGCGCGTCGAACTGCTCACCGCACTGGCCTTGGCGAATCCCCGCACGGATCTCCTGGTCATCGACTCCCCGGACCGGCACAGCGCGGATTCCGGCGACTGGCTGCCCCGGCTGCAGGAACTGGCGTACGACGGCGGACGGCCGCTCGCCGTCGTCGCGACGGTCGCAGCGCTTCCGGTCGGCTGGACCGGACCCTTCGCCGCCATTGGGAACGCCGTTGAGGCTGCGCCCGCAGCTGCACCGGCGGCGGTGGCACCCGCTGACGCCGACACGTCCGGCACGTCCGGCACGTCCGACACTCGGAAAATGGACATCCCTCCCGGAAAGCACCGGGACCACCCATCAATCCTGCTCGAAACCGAGGACTCACAGTGACTGTTCTGCGGCTGGCCCGCTCCGAACTCAAGCGTATGACCGGCGGACTCCTGCCGAAGCTGACCATCCTTGCCCTGACCCTGGTGCCGTTGCTCTATGGCGCGGTGTATCTCTACGCCAACTGGGATCCCTACGGGAACCTGGACCAGATCGACGCCGCCCTGGTGGTCGAGGACACGGGGGCGGCCGCCAGCGACGGAACCCGGCTGGAAACCGGAAAGACGGTCGCAGACAGCCTGGTCGAGGCCCACGTCTTCAACTGGCAGACCGTAGCCACTGCCGAAGAAGCAGACCAGGGCGTGAACAGCGGCAAGTACTCGTTCGCGCTCAAGATTCCCAGGGACTTCTCGGCCAATCTCGTCTCGCCGGGCAGCTTTGACGCCGCAAACCAGGCGATGCTGAATGTCACCACCAACGATGCCAACAGCTATGTGCTCAGCACCGTTGTGGACAAGCTGACCACCGCCGTGCACTCAACGGTGGCCAAGGAGGTGGGCGAGGAAACGGCCAACGAACTGCTGACCGGCTTTGGCACCATCCACACCCAGATGGTCAAGGCGTCCGACGGCGCCGGGCAACTCGCCGGCGGAGTCGCCAAGCTCCGCGAGGGGGCGTTCGCCCTCCACCAGGGCACCGGCGATCTCAAGAGCGGCGCCGCCGAGCTCTACGCCGGCCAGCTCAAACTCCGGGACGGGGCCACCGCCCTCAACACCGGGGCGGACCAGCTCAGCAGCGGACTGTCCCAGCTCAAGGACAAAACCGCCACCTTGCCTGCCGATTCCCGGACCCTGGCCGACGGCGCCGCGCAGATCGCCGCCGGAAACGCGGCGCTGAACACGAAGGTACAGGGACTCGCAGGGCAGCTGGCAGCCACCGAGCAGGCGACCGCCCAGGCCCAGCGCGGCCGCGTCCTCGCGTCCAATGACCGGCTCGTCGCGGCCGGCAGCATCACCCCGGCCCAGGCCGGTCTCATCCTCGCGGACTTCGACGCAAATGCCGCCCCGCCGGCCTCCCCGGGACCTGCGGCCGCGCTCAAGTCAGCCGCAGGGCAGATCCAGCAGCTGGCGGACGGCTCAGCGGCTGTCAGCGCAGGAGCGTCCCGGCTTGCGGAAGCAACCCCGGCCCTCGGCAGCGCCATTAGCCAGTCATCCACCGGCGCGGACCAGCTGGCCGCCGGCGCGTCCGGCCTCGCCGCCGGTGAGCAAAGCGCCCTGGACGGTGCCGCAAAACTCTCCGGAGGTGCGCAAACACTCGACGACGGTGCCGCGCAGCTGGAAAGTGGAACGGCGACGGCAGCCGACGGCGCGGGCACCCTCGCCGCCGAACTCGCCAAGGGTGCCGGCCAGGTCCCGAACCCCAACGACTCCCAAAAAAGCAGCCTGTCCAAGGTGATCGCTGACCCAGTGGCGGTCAGCAACGTCTCGCAGGCCAAGGCCGCTTCCTATGGTGCGGGCCTGGCCCCGTTCTTCCTGACGCTGGCACTATGGATCGGGATATTTATGCTGGTCCAGGCAATGCGGCCGATCACGCAGCGGGCGCTGGCATCCAACGCCCCGTCGTGGAAGATCGCCGTAGGCGGCTGGCTGCCCTTCCTGGCCGTCGCGGTGGTCCAGGCAAGCCTGCTCACCCTCGTGGTCGACGTAGTGCTGGGCCTCAACCCCGTTCACCCCGTCCTGATGTGGTTGTTTATGCTGGCTGCCGCGATGGCCTTCACCGCCATCATCCAGGGTGTGGTGGCACTGCTGGGAACTCCGGGGAAATTTGTGGTTCTTGTCCTTCTGGTCCTGCAGCTGGTCTCCTCCGGCGGAACTTTCCCCTGGCAGACCACTCCCCCGCCGCTGCACGTTGTCCACGAGGTCCTGCCAATGGGATACGTGGTGTCCGGAATGCGGCACCTGATCTACGGCGCCGACCTGTCAATGATCGTGCCCACGGCGGCGGGCCTGCTTGGTTACACCGTGCTGGGGGCGGCGCTGTCCACGCTGGCCGTTCACAAGCACAAGTTCTGGACCCTCAAGACCCTGAAACCGGAGATCACAGTATGAGCGAAGTGGAGTCCGGCGACAAGAAGCTCCGCCCCGGACGGACCAACGCCACCAAGCAGAAGCTGTTCGAGGCCTCGATGGAGCTGATCGGTGAACGCGGGGCCGCCGGCGTCACGGTGGATGAGATTGCTGCGGCGGCCGGCGTTTCCAAAGGAACCGTGTACTACAACTTCGGCAGCAAGTCCGATCTGATTGCCCAGTTGCTCCGCTACGGCGTGGACATCCTGCTGACCGGGCTGCTCAGCGTTCGGGATGAATCCGGGGATCCGTTGGAACAAATGGACGTTATGATCGGCCGGGCCATGGACTTTATGGCTGAATACCCCTCCTTCGCGAGGCTGTGGGTCAGCGAGAACTGGCGTACCCCAAGTGAATGGCAGGAGACGTTCGCCGAGCTCCGCGGACGGCTGCTGGAAGTAGTCGGAGCGGCGATCGATGCGGTGGCGGCCGTCTACCCGGTGGATCCTGCCGTGTCCCGCGGCAGCCTGGAGACCGCCATCCTGGGGGCCTGCTTCGTAGTTGGCCTGGACCGGCAGGCCTACAACCCGGAGCGGACCCGCGAGCAAAGCGTCGGCGCCATTATGACCTCCATGCGCGGCTACGTTGCAAAGTAGCCCCGCTCGGGGATGATGATTCACATGGGCCACATGAGTAACAGCGGCAAGTTTGCCATCGGTGCGTTCCTCGCCGCCCTGGCGCTTCTGGCGTTGGCTGGCATCACACTCCACGAAACGGTGTTCCTGTGGTTCCTGGCGGCCGCCGGGGCAGCCTATGTGGCCTGCGTTTCCGAGGTGGTCATCCGCCGGCGGCACCGGACGCTGGCAGCCAGCGGGATCGGGAGCATGCTGTTTATCGCCTTCGGCATAGCGTTCCTGCGACAGTGGGGATTGGCCTTCAACGCTGATCCGGATGCGATGTCGGCTCCGGTGGATTCGGACCACCCGGACCTGTACTTCTACCTCGCCGCCGCGGCCGGCGCAGCTACCCTGCTGCTGCTGGTTGCCGGAACCGTCCTCCCGGGGCGGGGCAGGCAACCGCGGCCCCGCGGTTCCGTTCCCGGCCGCCGTCCGACGGCCGCGCGGGGCACCGCTTCCAAAGCCCCGGCCGGCCGCCGCGCACCCTCCCGGACTGCCAGCCAGCGGCCGGCACCACGGTCCGCAGCGCCGCCGGCACGCGCTCCTGCCCCGCGGCCTGCAGCCCCGGGAGCCAGGCGTCCGGCCCCGTCCGCCGGGCGAACCACCGGCACAAAGTCCGTTGCCAAAGGCCCCGCCAAATCAGTGGAACGCACCCCGGCACGGTCGTCGACGCGCCGCTGAACTTCGGTGCGCCGGCCCCCCGCCGGGCATACCCCGGCTCAGCGCCGGCCCCCGGGCGGGCATACCCCGGCTCAGCGCCGGCCGCCGGGCATGCCCGGCGGGATCGTCTGCCCGGCTCGTGACCATCCCGTCCGGAAGAATTGTGGGATGGCTTGGCCCGGGTCGCGGCTCACGGTTCGGAGAATAGCTCGATGAGTCCGTCGATTTCCCGGGCCGCGGTGGTGGGGTGGCGGAAGTGCTGATGGGGTTCGATGGCGTACTGGGTGCGCCGTCCGACGCGGGTGCGGTGCAGGTACCCTCCGGTTTCCAGGTCCTTGAGGATCTGCAGGGCTGCACGTGGCGTTATGCCGACTCGTTCGGCGATGTCAGTGACCCGCAGCCGCGGATCCGTCGCCACGGCCAAAAGGACATGTCCGTGGTTCGTGAGGAAGGTCCAGGCCGGGCGTGGGGATGCGGCCGGCTCGGCGCGGATCATTTGATTCAGGATCGTGACTGGTCTGCTGGGCGGAACGGTCATGGTTGCTCCTGGCTGACGTGTGCGCTGGCGGGATCGGATTGCGGATGCGGCATAAGCAATAGTTCGTGTCCGCTCATCTGCGTTCACCCGGACCCGGACCCGGCGCGTCCGCGGAACCGCCGGTGTCACCGTTGCCGGGGGCATCGGCGGTGGCCGTGGTTGTTGCTTCCGTGCGCTGGCGCGCGCGTCCCCACAGTGGTTCCAGCTCGGCGATCTCCGCAGCCGAGGCGGTTCCGAACGGGGAGGATGCCGGCGCCTCGGGAACCGTGCGTTCTTGGCCCCGGGTGGCCCAGAGGCTGATTCCGATGGACACCGCCAGGATAGTGGCGATGACGGCCAGAGACAGCGGTGTGGGGATGTAGTAGAGGTCGATCTTAAGGAACATTTTGATGCCTACCCAGATCAGGACGAGCGCGAGTCCGATTTTGAGGTAGATGAAGCGGTGGATCATGTCAGAGAGTAGGAAGTACATTGCCCGCAGGCCCAGGATGGCGAACGCGTTGGCGGTGAAGACCAGGAACACTTCGTCGGTGACGGCGAAGATCGCGGGGATGGAGTCCACGGCGAAAATGATGTCGGTGACCTCAATGAGGGCCAGCACCGCGAGCAGCGGGGTGGCCAGCAGGACGCCGTCCTTGCGGATCAGGAAGCGCTGGCCGTGGAAGTCGTCCGTCATGGGCACACGCCGGCGGAAAAGTTTCAGTGCCCGGGACTTTTCCGGGTCAAGCACGTCGTTGCGGTGGCGGATCATCCGGTAGCCGGTGATGAGCAGGAACGCTGCAAAGAGGTACAGCACCCATTCGGCACTGGCGATGATTACCGCGCCCGCGGCGATGAAAACGCCACGGAAGACCAGCGCGCCGAGGACCCCGAAGAACAGGACCCGGTGCTGGTATTCGCGGGGTACCGCGAAGTACGTGAAGATAATTGCCCAGATGAACACGTTATCGACGGCGAGGGATTTCTCGATCAGGTAGCCGGCGAAGTATTGCTGGCCAAACTCCTGGCCGTAAATCTGCCAGATCAGGGCGCCGAAACCAACCCCGACAACAACCCAGACCGCGGACCATAGGGCCGCTTCCCGGACACGGATCACGTGTGCGCGGCGGTGGGCAAACAGGTCGACCGCAAGCATCAGGACGATGCCGCCAAGCACAGCCAGCCAAGCCCAAAAGGGAACATTCATGGGGATACCCGCTTCCAGTCAGCTCTAACCAACCGGAGGTCTTTCCCGGCCCAAAGGGGGCCTGCTCCGCCGGGCCGCTCAGGGGCGGCCGGGCTGACGACGAAACATCCAGGGGATACTCCCCTCCACGAACAGTGAAACACATTTCACCTGTTGCGGCAATGGCCGGTGGATTTCCCGGTATCCGGAAGTGACCGCCGCCCGCTGGTGGCCCGCCGGGCGTTCCCTCGGCCGCTCGGCTAGGTGAGTGCCGGGATAATCGCGCCCGAAAAAACCTGCCAGGCCAGCGCGGTCTTGGCGACAAGGCTCAGCGTAATGTAGGCCCGCTCGCCGCGCAGATAGTCCCGCCAGCCGCCGACCTGCCGGTACTGCAGCAGCTGGTTTATTGCGAACGTGTTGAAGAACAGGAACAGCGAAATGATGATCCCGTAGACAAAGGCCGGCGGGGAGGCCTCCGTGGTGGAGCCCGGAGCCAAGAAGTAAATGATGATCACGATCCACGGCACCACGCCCGCGATCGAGCCAAAGACAAACGGCAGGAACCTTCCGTTGCCGGGTGTTTCGTACTTTTCCTGCAGGGCCCCGAACATAATCATCGCCGCGTTGACGGCGAAGATCGAGAACAGCGCCGCGATATCCGTGATGCCGGTAATCTGGGCGATCAGCCAGATCATGATCGACGAACTTAGCGAGTACTCGACCCAGCGGAAGTAGTTGTGATTCGCCTTCAAGCCGGCCGCGTAGCGGGGAAAGAACCACGGCGATGAGATGAGGAAATGGAACACGGCAGACAACGCCAGGAACGCCACTACTCCCAGACCCACGTTCACATCGAACAAAGTTACCCGCTCAGGCGGCAGCGGAACACCTGGAGGACCGCTGAGGTAGTCGGCCGTGACCGCGAAGGTGACCTGGCTGCCCAGCAGGGTCAGTACGTAGGCGAAGCCGAGGGCCTGCACCAGATGCAGGGAGCCGGCCACGATGTTGTATGCCCTCAGCCGGGAGATCTTCTGATCGGCAGTGCGTACTTTCCGTGCCATCAGGAACTCCTTCAGAGTGGATGAGGCAGACACTAGCAGGGACGCAGGCGCAGAGGAACCCGTCGAGCTGAAGCACACACCGCTGATGGGCTGCGCCGGCATCGATCCGGCCGGCAGTTCGGGCCTGTTTCCAGGCTGCCGGACCGCTGAGACGACGTCGGCCGGGGATTATGTAGCCCTGGGAACCTTAAAGTGCGTGAGCCTCGCGTCCTGGCCGTCCAGTTCGGCCCAGGACTTCTCCGTCTCCATAACGGTCAGCGCACTGGTGGGGTATCGCGTGGCGGCATCCATATAGGCATCGTGGCTCGAGTCCCGGGACGCGAGGTGCATCGCGAGGTCCTGCACTCCGGGCATGTGCGAGATCACCATCAGGGTGGTAACGGTATCCGGGACGTGGTTGATGACTGTCAGCATCCGCGACGCCGAGGCGGCGTAAAGTCCGTGCTCAAGTTTCGGCGTCGGTGCCTTGTCGCCTAATTCGCTGCAAACCCAAGTGCAGGTCTGCCGCGTGCGCAGGGCGCTGGAGCAAAGAATAAAGTCCGGGACCACACCATGTTTCAGCAGCCACTTACCGGCCTGCGGAGCATCACGGTGACCGCGCTCTTCCAGCGGCCGGTCATGGTCCGCTACGCCGCCGGGCCAATCCGCCTTGGCATGGCGCATGATCACCAGCCGTTTGATGTGATGCGCGCTCATGGATCAATCCTAGTGCGGGGTATCACCCGGTCCGCGCAATCCGGAAACGCAAAAGCGCCCGCCCCGGTTCAAAGGACGGACGCTTTCGCGTGGGGCGTGTGGGCCCAACGCTAGATCGAGTACTCCGGTGCGGCCCAGACCACAACTTCCGGGTGCTCATAGAACCGGTAACCCTGGCCGCGGACCGTCCGCACCGTGTTGGCGAGGCGGCCGAGCTTGGAGCGCAGGCGGCGGATGTGGACGTCGATGGTCCGCTCGTTGGGCACTTCTTCGGCATTGCGCCACAGGCCCTCCAGCAATTCATCACGGCCTACGGTACGGGTGCCGTTCTCAACGAGGTAGTTGAGCAGCTCGAACTCCTTGAACGTAAGGTTCAGGGATTCGCCGTCGAGTGCCACTTCACGGCGGGCAAGGTCGATCAGCACACCGGACGGGCGGGGATCCTGCGGCTGCTGCAGGCGGGCGCTCTCGGACCGCTGGCGGGAGCCCACTGTGGGGTCGCCGAAGGTGGAACGGACGACGTCGAGGGCGGAGCCCGGCGCGCTGGCCGGTGCGACGGCGACGGCGGCGTAGCTTTCGGCACCGGATACCAGCGACTGGGCGTAGGCCCGGATTTCCTGGGCCAGCTTGGCAATGGAGGTGCCGGCAGCCGCTGCTGTCTCCTCATCGATACCCATGTAGAGCACAAAACCCCGGGCGACGTTGTCAACCGGGACGGGGCGGAGGGGGCTGCCGCCGGCAGGGGCAATCACGGGCGTCGGCGCAGTGGCCGGTGCCGGCGGAACAGCCCGGAGCTGTCCATAGGAGTTGGGGTTGTAGCCCTGGGGTGCAAAACCCGGAGTGGGGAAGCTGTTTCCGGAGCCGGCGGGCGCGAAGGATGCCCTGTCGCCGAAGCCTTGGCGAATACCGGAGGTCTGGCCGGCTTTGCCGGCGTTACGGACGGAGATGTGGACGTATCCGGATGCAACTGACATGGATTGCTTACCTCAATGTGAATGGCCGTCATCGCGGCTCGAATGCTACTTTTCCCCGCAATGAATACTGGGGAGGGGCGCCCGACACTGGGCTGGGGCGAATGCCTAGAAACCTTTGGGGTGTAAAGGTTAGGCGTGCATTCGACAACAGCGCTTCCCTGCGTCAGCGGGTGCGCTGATCCAGGAAACTGCGGCTGCAGGTGCTGTTGAGTTCTTGTTCACAATTGAAGTGTGCAACGTAACAATGAAAACTTGCAAGTAACAAAGGCTCCTGGATTCCACATTCTGAGACGAATATTCACAATGTGGTGCGGATCACGCTTCGGCCAAGAGGGCGAGTCGAGCAACAGATTTTACGATCAGCAAGCAAATGCTGCCTTTTGCGAATCCTATTCGGCAAATCGAGACAACGAGCATGCATAATTCTTTGCTGGCGAGTTGAGTGACTACTGGGCCGCCACTCCACGCGGGGCTGCCGTCCCACCTGGTGGTCATCCTGCTGCCGGGAAGCGCCCGGACCCGGGATCACGCAGCTTGGCGACCGCCCAGCGGCTTATCTTGGCGACCGCATCAGCAGGACGCTGCCGTGGGCAGTCTCCTCTCCAGCTCGCTAGGGTGGGATTCACAGGTGCCGCACAGGATCACCAAAGGCGTAGCTAACCGGCAGATCGGAGAGTTGTCCCATGGCCACCTCGCACTCCATGACCAACAACCTCCCGCAGCTGAGCCATCCGGACGGCTCCCCCATCCGCGCCCTGGTAGTGGACGATGAACCGAGCCTCTCCGAGCTGATGAGCATGGGCCTGCGAATGGCGGGCTGGTCGGTGGCTGTCGCCGCCGACGGACCGGAGGCCATGAAGCTCGCCCGGGAATTCCGGCCCGACGTCCTGGTGCTCGACGTGATGCTGCCCGGGTTCGACGGCGTCGAGCTCCTCGGCAGGATCCGGGCCTTCGCGCCGGAGGTACCGGCATTGTTCCTGACGGCAAAGGACGACGTCCAGGACCGCATCACCGGGCTGGCTGCCGGCGGCGACGACTACGTGACTAAGCCGTTCAGCATGGAGGAAGTGTTGCTCCGCCTGCACCGGCTGGTCCAGCGGTCCGGGGTGGCAGCAATGGATACGGCCGAACTCGTCGTCGGGGACCTTGTCTTGAACATCGACACACGGGAAGTGCGGCGCGCAGGTGACGAGCTCCACCTCACGGCCACCCAGTTCGAGCTGCTGCGCTACCTCATGGAGAACCCGAAACTGGTCGTCAGCAAAGCCCAAATCCTGGACCGTGTCTGGGACTACGACTTTGGCGGGCAGGCCAACATCGTGGAGCTCTACATCTCCTACCTCCGCAAGAAGGTCGACGCCGTCCACCCGCCGATGATCCACACGGTCCGCGGCGCCGGCTATGTCCTGAAGCCGGCGGACTGAATCGTGCCTGTCCGTTCCGGCAGGGCCGGCCCCGCCGGACCCGTGTGGCACACCCCTTCCAGCTGGCACCTGCGCACCCGGCTTGTTCTGGTTGCCATGGCCCTTCTGGTGGCGATCTGCGGTGCTGTCGGCCTAGTCAGTTACGCCTCGATGGATTCCTTCCTGACCAGGCAGCTCGACACACAACTCGAGCAAGCCGCGGACCGTGCCCGCGAGTTTGGCCGCACCGGCGGCCGCGCCGACCCCCTTGAGGCCCGGGGCCAGGGAATCGGGACCCTTAACGCCAGGATCGTGGCCGGCTCGGTACGCGGCGCCGGTTTCCTCGCCGAAGACGCCACCCGAAAGTCCCTGACCAGGGAGGACAACGCAGCTCTCCTGTCGCTCCCTGCGAGCAGCGAGCCGGTCAACCGGTCTCTTTCCGCCGGGGCCTATCGGCTGGTAGCTTTCACGGCCCCGGACGGCGGCGTGATCGTGACCGGGCTGCCGCTCGCCGAGAAATTGAACACGCTGGCCTCTTTGGTTTGGACTATGGTGCTTGTCTCTGCGGGCGGCCTTGTTGTCATTGGCCTCGCCGGCACGGCGTTGATTCGCCGCACCATGAAGCCGCTCGATCAGCTCTCCGAGGTGGCCACGAAAGTGTCCCGCCTTCCCCTCGACGCCGGAGAAGTCGGACTTGCCATGCGGGTGCCCGCATCCGCAGCACATCCCGGCACCGAGGTGGGCAGTGTTGGCCACGCCCTGAACCTGATGCTGGACAATGTGTCCAGCGCACTCGAAGCCCGGCAGAAGAGCGAAATGAAGGTCCGCCAGTTTGTCGCAGACGCCTCGCACGAGCTGCGCACACCCCTGACGGCGATCCGCGGGTACACCGATCTGATGCGGATGACCGAACACTTCACCCCAGACGGCGAGAAGTCCCTGGCCCGGGTGCAGAGCCAGTCCGAGCGGATGACCACCCTGGTGGAGGATCTGCTCCTGCTTGCCCGGCTGGACGAGGGCCGGCCGCTCCGCCTCAGCGACGTGGACCTCACCCAGCTGGCCATCGAGACGGTGAGCGACGAAAAAGTGATGGCACCGGACCGGGTATGGCACTTGGAGCTCCCGGCGGAGCCGGTGGTGGTCCGCGGCGACACGACCCAGCTCCACCAGGTTCTGGCCAACCTGCTCTCCAACGCACGCAAGCACACTGGAACCGGCACCACCGTGGTGACAGCTGTGCAGCGGGCTCCCGACGGCACCGCCGTGATGACCGTAACGGACAACGGCCCCGGGATCGCCCCGGAGTTCGTGGACCGGGTCTTTTCGAGGTTTACGCGCGCGGATGCGTCGCGCAGGAATCCTGCAACCGGTACAACGCCGGTGTCCGGCCGGCCTCGCCCGCTCGTGCCGCTGCGCGCACACCGGCTGCCGTCCGCACCGGGTGCGGACTCACCCCTCGCCGCCGCGGCTGCCGGCCCGGCCCGAACTGCCGCGTCGTCTGAGGGCACCAGCGGGCTGGGATTGTCAATTGTGCAGTCGATTGTGGAAGCCCATGGCGGCACTGTCAGCGTAACGTCGGTGCCGGGCCGGACCGAGTTCACCGTTCGGCTGCCGGACGCTCCGGCCGAGGACCGGACACCCCGCCGCTCCAGCTAATCCGCGAAGCAATCCGCCGCGCCGAACCCGCCGCTCCTGTTATCGAAATGTGACATTGGCGTTCCGGTCCTGTACCGTTTTTAGCGTGCGGTCATCACTCGGACCGCATATCCGGATGCACGCCAAACTCTGCCGCCTCCCGGATTCCGCTGGATTAGGCAGAGGCGGGGGACCCAGAGTTCCCGGGCATTTCTGCACATTGCGCCCTTGGGGTGAAGCCGTCACGTGAGATTCCGTGCGGCCGGGTGACCTCATCCGAACCCGACAGCTAACTCCGCAGGCGTTGAGAGGCGACCATGACTGAATTCACGGTACAAACACGCCCTGAGGGCGATGTAAAGAGGCGCTCCAAGCCGTCGCGACACCGCGCCGAGCCCGCCAAACCGGCGTCGGCCCTGTCCCGGTTCACCACCGGCCTGGGCTCCACCGGCCGCCGGGCGGCAGTTGTCGCAGCGGCGTGTGCAGTGCTCGTGGGAGCCGGCGCCGCCGGCCAGGCGTCGGAGACAGCCACCCGCAACGCCAGCAGCGCCAGCAGCGCCACAAAATCGGCAGTCAGCGCGGATCCGCTGCAGCACCTCGACTTTGAACGCGTCCTGGTGGCGAACCAGACCGTTAGCCCGCCGGCCGATGCCCCGGCCCCGGTCGCCGAGGTTAAGCCTGCCGAGTTACCGGCCCCCGCCGCCGCACCGGCGCCGGAGCCCGCGCCGGTTCCTGTTGCCGTTGACGATCCCGCCGGAGCGCAGGCTTATGCGGCCAGCCAACTGGGTGCCCACGGCTGGGACGCCGGCCAGATGCAGTGCCTGGTCAAACTCTGGACCAAGGAGTCTGACTGGAAGACTACTGCCACCAACCCGAGCAGCGGCGCCTACGGCGTGGTTCAGTCCCTCCCGGCCGAGAAGATGGCCAGCGCAGGCGCCGACTACCTCACGAATTACCGGACGCAGATCAACTGGGGACTGAACTACGTCCAGGAACGCTACGGCTCACCGTGCGGGGCGCTGAACTTCCACTACGCGAACAACTGGTACTGAGCTGCGGCGGAGGCACCGGCCCTTCGAAACGGGGCCACGGTTTCACAGCCGGAAAGAGATGATGCTGCGGCCGGCGTCGTCGACCCCGACCTCGCACAAGACGGCTGAGTAATCGGCGATGCGCAGAACGCCGTCGGGCAGTTCGCCGGGGTTCGGGCCTACCGCCACCGTCCGCATCCCGGCAGCCAGGCCGGCGGCGATGCCGGCCGGCGCGTCCTCGAAAACCACGGCGTCCGCCGGGTCCACTCCGAGCAGTTCGGCCGCGCGCAGGTAGCCTTCCGGGTGTGGCTTACCGCGGCCGACGAGATCTGCTGTCACGGCGGTGGCGGGCAAGGCAAGACCGGCGGCGGCCATCCGAATGTCTGCCAGCAGCCGGTCCGCCGATGTCACCAGGGCGACGGCGTCCGCCGGCAGCAGGCGCAGCAACCCGGCAGCGCCCGGCAATGCCACGATGCCGGCAGTCCTGGCGCGTTCCATGGCACCCAGTTCCGCGGTGAGGGCCGCGACGTCGGCTCCCGCCGGCGCGAAGCGCCGCACCGTGTCCGCTGCCTGAACGCCATGGGAGGTGCGCAGGATCTCGGCAAGGTCCAGACCATAGCGGGCAGCAAACTCCCCCCAGACCTGTTCCACCGCTGCGGTGGAATCAACGAGAGTCCCGTCCATGTCAAAAAGCACCGCCCGGACGGTGAAGGCGGTCGGAAGCGCGGTGCCGGTAACTGAAGTCATCGTCCCATCTTGCCGCGTACCAACCGGATGTTCCGGATCCCTTGGCTGTCCGGAGCCGGTTGACCGTGCCGTGAGCTGTTGCACCGCCCACTTGTTGCCGTCGGGATCGGCAAAGTAGAGGAAATGTCCCCAGTCCTGGACATCGACGCCGCTGCCGTCCACGCCGTTGTCCTTGAGCTGCTTGTGGGCGGCCTGAATGTCGCTGACCACGAGTTGCAGGGTCGGTGCCGTACCCGGCGGTGCATCGCTGGGGCCCTCACCGAACGCGATCGAGCAGCCCGAGCCCGGCATCGGATACGGGAATTAAAATGAGTTCGAGTTTCCAGTCCATGGGCTCAGGCCAGTCCCGTGTTGAGTTTCCCGGCAGGCCGGGCCCCCACTGGTGGGAAGGTCCGCCGCGCCGGTGTTGCTGCCGGGCGCTGGCTCAGCCGGCCACACCGTAGAGACGGTCGCCGGCGTCGCCCAGACCCGGGACGATATAGGACTTCTCGTTGAGCTTCTCGTCGATCGAAGCAAGCACGATCGTGACGTTGGCGTCAGCCAGCTCTTCTTCCAGCTTCGCCAGGCCTTCCGGCGCGGCCAGCAGGCAGATGCAGGTGACATCGGAGGCGCCGCGTTTGAAGAGGAACTTGATGGCCTCGCGCAACGTCCCGCCGGTGGCAAGCATGGGGTCCAGGACGAAGATCTGCCGGTCCGTGAGGTCCTCGGGGAGGCGCTCGGCGTACGTGATGATGTCCAGGGTTTCTTCGTCGCGGGCCATGCCCAGGAAACCGACCTCAGCGGTGGGGACCAGCTTGGTCATGCCCTCGAGCATGCCGAGGCCGGCTCGCAGGATGGGGACAACCAACGGAGTCGGTTTGGTGAAGGCGGTGCCAACTGTGGTGCTGACCGGCGTCTCGATGGTCACCGGTTGGGTGCGGACATCGCGGGTGGCCTCATACGCCAGGAGCGTGACGAGCTCCTCGGTGAGCTGGCGGAAGACCGGGGACGGGGTGTTTTTGTCCCGCAGAACGGTGAGTTTATGGGCGACCAGCGGGTGGTCCACAACGAAAGTGCGCATGGGTCAAAACTATCACCCGGCGGATGGGGTCCTGCCCGTGGGACCGGGGGCGCCGGCGTCGCGCTCCTCACCCGCAGTGCTGCCGCCGGTGGCGTCGGCGTTAAGGTGGACCTCGTTGTCAAACGTCGGGGCTGGACCGGCCTGTTCGCGGTGCCGCAGGACGTGGAAGAGCCGGTGGGCCAGGATCACTATCCCGACCCATGCCAGGCCCAGAATCCAGCCGAAGATTACATCGGTCATCCAGTGGTGGCCCAGATAGACCCGGCTCATTCCCATCGCGAAGATGAAGACCGCGCCGGCCGCTATCAGGCCCACCCGGGCGATGGTGCGTGTGATCTGCAGGCATGCGAGGTACACCACCAGGCCGATCACCACAGTGGTATTGAGCGTGTGGCCGCTGGGGAACGACGGCGATGACTCATAAGGCGGCACGGCGTCGGTGTGGTCCGGGCGGGTCCGGCCGATCAGTTTCTTGCCGATGGCGGTTGCCGTCACAGAGACCGCGGCGGCGCCTCCGATCAGGATCAGCGGCCGCCAGGTCCGGCTGGCCCAGATGAGCGCCGCCGTAAGCAGGCTGGCCAGGATGGGCATCCCGATCCCGCCGCCGATATTGGTGAATCCCGTGACGAACGAGTCGAGGGCGGGACTGCGCAACTGTTCCATCATCCCGAGGGTGGGCTTGTCCAGGTTGGCCAGGCCGGCGTCGTCCACCACGTTGTCGTAGACCTCGGCGCTTAGCAGGGCCAGGACCAGCACCACCACACCGCCGATCAGCATCGTGGCCCACAGCGCCGCGTAGGGCACCACCCATTTACCCCAACGGCGGGTCAACCAGCGCTCTGTCCCGGTCTTCACGGTTTCTCCCGAATGTCGTGCCGGGCAGCCGGGCTGCACAGCTTGCTTACTGTCGAAACTATCATTGAGCCATGACTTCCCCGCACCCCCGCCATGCCGATTGGATGGGCCTGGCCCTTGAGGACGCTCGTGCCGCACTGGCCACTGCGGACGTACCGATCGGCGCCGTTGTCATCGGTCCGGACGGTACGGTGCTCGGCCGCGGCCGCAATGAACGCGAGGCCCTCGGGGACCCGACGGCGCACGCCGAGATGGTAGCCATCCGGGCGGCTGCCGCGCGGCTGCAGGAGCCTGATTCGCGGGGCCGGAACGGCGGGGACGGCTGGCGTTTGGCGGACTGCACCCTGGTGGTGACCCTGGAGCCTTGCGCCATGTGTGCCGGGGCCGTGGTGTTGGCCCGGATTCCGCGCGTGGTATTCGGAGCGTGGGACGAGAAGGCCGGGGCCGCCGGCTCCGTCTTCGACATCCTCCGCGAGCGCCGGCTCAACCACTGGGTGGAAGTGTATGGCGGGATAAGGGAGTCCGAAAGTGCGGCGCTGCTGCGGGATTTTTTTGCCGGGCACCGCGGCAGCTAAGCCCGGCCGGGTCCTCTTCACCGCTTCCGCACACTAGCTGGAGCCGGTTGCGGCTGCCGCCAGGCCGTCGATGCGCTTTTGCCGGGTGGCCGGCGAGTCGAGGCTGAAGGCGCGAAAGTCGCCCAAGTCCGCACGGATCCACTCCTGAACTTCGGCGATCCGCCGGATCACGGCAGCCGTAGGCCGGTGGAACAGCCACGGCACGATCCGTTCCTTCCCGGGATCGTACTGCCAGAGTCCGATGATCCGGCCTCGGTCGAAAATCGGGTGATCCGGAAGGTCCGCCTGAAGGGCAAGCGAACCCCTTGTTATCAGGTGCCGGTCCTCCTCGGCCAGCATTTCCGCCGCGTTGCGCCGCAAGAGCGTCAGTGAGTCGGTTCCGGCGAGCAGCTGGATCTGCTCGCCGGCTGGCTCCTCGAAGGCCGCGAGACGCCCGACGTCCGCGGGCAGCATCCACAGCGCCTCGCCGGCGGCAGTGGCTACTTCCGCCGCGCCCGCTGCCGCAAGCGCCGCCTTGCTCTGGGCCACTGTAAAAGCCGTGAACCATTGTGACTGCTTGAACGTGGCCCCTCCGGTCCAGCCGAGGTAGCGACGGATCAGTTCGGTGCGGGCTTCGTCATCGTCGATCTGGCCCGGCGGCAAATTCCACAGGTCATAGGCGTAGCGCTGCTGGTCCAGTCGTCCGTTGGCCGGAACCCGGCGAATCCGCCCCTGCGACTGCAGGATTCCCAGGGCTGTGGGCAGCGTGGTGGCGGCGCCCTTCTTTTTGCCTTCCTCGCCGAGGTTCCGCACCGAATCGCCCAACTCCTCCTTGAGCTGCCGGGGGTCCATCGGGGCTGCTGCCTCGGCCAGGGTATGGAGCACCTGCTCCTCCAGCAGTGTGATTTCGCCGCGGTCCACGCCGAGCCTGCCGAGCACCTTGACCGCGGAGTCGGCCGCATCCCGGCCGAGCCGCAGCGCCCACGCAAAGTCGTCCCGGCCCATAACGTAGGTGCAGCCGCGCGCAGCCGGGAGTTCCAGGATCCGGCGCGCCAGGACATCGGCGTCCGCCTGTTCGCGGCGGATTCCAGCCCGGGCAAAGAGTGCGAGGTAGGGGTTGGCGCCACCCACGGAGCGGGCCCATCCGGCCCGGGCGAACACCTGCTCCGCGGTACAGCCGGTCAACGAGCCGTCCAGTCCCTGCTTGTGCCAGGCCCACGCGCGCAGCCGCTCCCGGGTGAGGGTCCCGGCCGGCGGCGTGTTCGCCGGGGGTGGCTGCGTAGAAAGTGGCTGCGAAGTAAGTGGCTCGGGGGTCATGGGGTCATTGTCCCCCTGCCGATGCGGCAGGGGAATCTTCCACGGCAGGCATTTTCCGGCGGTCCGGCCGTCGGCGGCCCGGCCGGACGGTCCGGTTTCAGCATTTCACCCGGACCGGCCCCTGGCATCCCAGCCGGGCCGACCGTTCCCCTCAAGAAACCTGAAGATGTACAACATCCCCGGTAAAACCCCCTCGCCGGGGTTGACAAGGAGCAGGCTGCCAGACAGTGTCAAGCATGGTTATTCCATTTATTGGATAAAACAAGGGAGATCCATGAAAAAGAAGGCTCGCGCCGCTTTGGCCCTCATAACGGCCTGCGGTTTGGCACCGATCGGGGTTGTAGCCTCTTCGGCCCCCGCCAGTGCCGCCAACTTGGGGCACTGCTCATCATTGACCCTCGACAGGGTCTCGTACTTCCCAAACCATGATTACGTGGTTGGCTCCTGCGTTCCCCCCAAGAAGGGCCCGGGCGCTCGACTTATGCTTCGCGTCGAATGCCACGTGACCGGCTGGAGGAACGTGTACGTCACGCTCAACTATGGGGCGTCGTTCCGCGTCGACTCCGGGTGTGGAGGATGGGGCGCCCGCCAGGTTACCTACAGTCCGACCTAAGGAACAACTTGATGAAAAAACTTCGTACACTCACGGCCTCCCTCGGGACCGCGGCCCTCAGCGCAATGTTCCTTATTGGTGCACCGGCACCAGCAATGGCCGGCGTTGGTGGATGCTCATCGCTGGCCGCCGACGGGCAATACATCGTGGGCAGCTGCACCGCCAACAACCCCGGCCCCAACGCAACGATCACCGTGGCTCATTCTTGCTTCGGCCTAAAAAACGGCGCAAGCATCCGCAAGACGATCACCGTGGGCTACGGATCATCCTTTAGGGTGAAATCTTCGTGCTGGACCTGGGTCACACAACTGGATCGCGTGGGGTAACGTCCAGGCCAACAAAAACGAGGTGGCACTGCCCGCGTCGGACACTCGACGCTCGCCTGCCGTGTGCGGCAGGCGAGCGAATAGTAGTTTCCAAAACCAATTGATCGACACGATGGAGATTGAAATTGAAACGTAAACTGATCGCTTTCCTGGCTGCCCCTGCGGCGGCCGCGGCGGTATTTATTGGTGGAGCGCTGCCAGCACAAGCGGCCACGCCCCGGGTGTCTTATTACTCATCCCTTTCCCAGTGTTCCCAGGCTGCCGACTACTTCAGTCAGCGCGGCACAATCGTGCAGTTTTGTACCGCCGATGTCTACATAAACGGGAAGCCGTCCAGGTGGCGATTGATGTACAACCTGTAGGAACCGGGTCACCCGGCACATTGGCGTTGAACCAGCCTGCGATGATCACAAAGTACGCGGGCGGTTAGCCTCGTAAGCCTGAATCACGCAGCTGCGGATTGGCCGCCAGGAACCCGGAGCGGGGCAGGCACGCCGGAGGCAGGGAGCGTTAAGCTGCACCCTGCTTTCGGTCGTCGCCGGCATCCGGGCCAGCCTCGAAGTCGAGCGTGTAGCTGGCCCACGCGTCGGGGGTTTCGCGCAAGGTAACGTCCAGCCCGGCGAGCTCTCGCCCGTCCGCGCCGGTGCAGATCCTGGCCGCTACGGCGTCGGCTATGTACTGGGCCAGGGCCTCGGTGGTGCTGAGCCTGCCGGCAAAATCAGGGTGCTCGTCAAGGTTCTTGTAGTTCAGGCCGTCAAGGATGGAATCCAGCACGGTGCCCGCCTCGCCAATATCCACAACGATCGAGTCACCGTTCAGGGCGCGACGGCGGAAGGTCACTTCCGTGACGAAAGTGGCGCCGTGCATCCCCTGGGCGGGCCCGAAGGCAGGGCGCGGGAGGCTGTGGGCGATCATAAAGTTGCGGCGGACGGTCAGGCTGAACACGGATTTACCTCGTGGCTTCTGTGGGGGCTGGCTGTACGGATTTGCTACGCACTCGCCGGGTATTCAATAACATGGCAGAGCGCGTCCAGTACGCCGTCGGAGAGCTGCTGGACGACGTCGGGCAGCTGCGCGAGCGGGGACGAGCCGGTGAGGAACACCTCGAAGGCGGGATCGCTCAGCAGAGCGACGGCGAGCCGCAGCCGGTCGGCGTTGGTGCGGCGGTGCCGGCGCGCGCGGGCCACAACGCCCACCTGGCTGGCGCGGATGGACAGCCTGCGGGCGTGGAAATCTTCGCCCAGCGGGACGCTAACTTTACGGTCGGCGTACCAGGACATTTCGATGACGTCGCCGTCGTCGCCCGCGAGCTGCAGGGCTCGCCCGAGGCCCGCTTCCGAAGCGGAGCAGTGGATAACGATGTCGCAGTCGCCCAGGGCATCGTCCGGGTGGCTGAACTCCACGCCGAGCGTCTCGGCGAACGCCCGCTTGGCCGGGTCGACGTCGATCAGCTGCAGCCGTCCGAGCGGGAAGGAGCCCAGGAGCTTGGCCACCATGCCGCCGACGAGGCCGGCGCCGATGACGGCGACGCGGTCACCCAGGCGGGGACCGGCCTCCCAGATCCCGTTGATCGCGGTCTCGACGGTGCCGGTCAGCACGGCGCGGCGGGCCGGCACGTCCGCCGGAACCACGGTGAGTGACTCCACCGGGACGATGTACAGGTCCTGGTGCGGGTACAGGCAGAATACCGTTTTGCCCGCCCAGTCCGCAGGGCCCGCCTCAACGACGCCGACGGAGAGGTAGCCGAACTTCACCGGGGACGGGAAGGAGCCTTCCTGGTTAGGGGCGGCCATTTCCTCCGCCACGCACTCCGGCACGCGGGCGTTGTGGACCACCAGCTCGGTGCCCTTGCTGATGCCGGAGTAGAGGCTCCGCACCAGCGCCTCGCCGGGCCCGGGGGCCGGCAGGTCCTCGCGCCGGAGCTCGCCCTTTTCCAGGCCGACCGTCCAGTAAGCGGTGGCGGTTCTCTGCTGCGGTGGTTGCTCGTCTGAATTGCTCATCCTGCTGACGAATCTAGTCCCCTACCCATGCGCGGGGAAGCCCGGGCCATCCCGGGCGCGCCGCCGCCAGCGGTCCCCGGGGCGCCGCTGGGTGATCTGCCGGGGTGCCGTTTTGTGCATCAGCGCTTGGCTCCGGTAACCTATTCAGGTTGGTGACGTGTCCGAGCGGCCGAAGGTGCAACACTCGAAATGTTGTTTGGTGAAAGCCAACGTGGGTTCAAATCCCACCGTCACCGCCAATGAGAAAGGCCCTGCTTCCCTTGTAAACAAAGGGAAGCAGGGCCTTTTGCTTTGACCTGGATGGACTCATCGGCAAAGACCTGGCAATACTGGCGTCCTTGCCGCTAGGACGTTTCCGCCGCCGGACGACCCGTACCTGCAATCGGGCCGAGGACTCGATCTGCGCGCAATCGGCTTCGTTCTGGGCGGCTTGAAACAGCCAGCCGGCTATCACCGGTTGCCGCGGCCAGCTCCAGTCCGGAGCGCGCGTTCGAGCAGGACCAGCCGGGCGGCCCAGAACACGAACAGGAAAGCACCAGCTGCCAGGAGCAAAGCGTCAGGCCAGCTGAAGCCCCGCTCCAGCAGCCGGAACCATGCCGGGCCGGCAACCGTCGTCGAAACGAAGATCCCCAGCCACCCTGCCAGCCGCGTGCCATAGCGTTCGGTTGGCGTCTTCTCCATCAGTCCCCCTGCATGATTGAAGTACGATGCCGCCCTTGCGGGCTGTCGACGACACGATGCCTAGCCCATCGATCTCGTCCAGTGTTGCCACAATGGCCGCACAGGACTGCGGTGAGCCGGCCTGGGTCTCGCCGCGCCAAAACACCTGCTGCAGTCGGATTCATCAGTCCACAGAGAATCTTCAGGAGGGTCGACTTCCCGGCCCCGTTCGGACCGAGCAGACCGACACACTCGCCCCGGCCAATACCGAAGGTCACTCCTGCGATGCCTGTTTTCTGTCCATACCTCTTTTCCAGGCCTGTCACTGAAACGATTGGTTGCGCGGCCATAGGATTAGCTCCGCTCCCGCAGGAGTCCGATGAAAACCCCGAGCACAACCAGCAGGATCAGGCCGACAGCCAACGTAATGCCCAGGAGGACGGGCTGGGTGCCAGTCGCGGCCAGCATCGCGGTCAGGCCGCCCAGCGTGGCTACGAGGGCACCAAGTACGGCGATAAGGGGGATGGTTGCCTTGCCTTGCGTCATTCGCATCGTCGCTCTTTTCTGCAATTTGATGTCGTGGGAAATGCCTGTGGGGGCGGAAATAAGACTTCCACCCCCACAGGGACAATCATTTCTAGGTGATGGCTACGCCGATGCCGATCCCACCGTAAACAAGACCGCCGCCAACAACTGCGCCTACGCCTACTCCGGCAACCCCTTCGCCCCATCCGGGCGCGTCGATCTCTTCAGGCTGCTCAATCTGAGCGAGTCGGTTCTCCACAGTCCTTAACTCCCCTCAGAAGTAGCAGGATGCAATTGTCCATTCGCTGGACAAAAAGAGAATATAACAGACCGAACGTGAAGCCTTGCCGCAGCAGGGCCGACACTCCTCATGTGACTTGCAGTTCACCGGGGAGCATGAAGTAATCCTGACGCCAACGGAGTGGGAGCTGCCGAAACTTGGAAGGCGCGAGGATTCCGGCCTAGCCCGGGCCCCGGAATGATGCCGCTGCCATGGGCATCCGGCCGTAGAAACCCCAACCGGTTCAGCCTTCAGCGAAACTACGCACTGCGCGGCTCAGCCCAGCCGCGATCGTGGGGAATGTCGCGGAATCGGCGGTACGGCCCGGTGCCGCCGTCGAGAATTGCGTAGGTGTCCGCGCGGGTCGCGAACGACAAAACCGAACTTCTCGACCTTATTGCCACGGTTGCGAAGATCGCCGACGGAGGGGAGCTCTGATGGGCCACGGATCTGAACGCTGGCGTTGCGGCGCCGTTGGCCGCACACGCGCAGCAGCTGCTCTGCATCCCCGGACGGGTCGCACACCATGCGGCCGCGACCTATCTCGGAACTGGCAAAACCGACGCGAAGCCTCCAACCGGCTTGTGCTGCGGCTCAGGATCAGATCAGCGCTGACCCGCAGCTGCCCACTGCCCGTCGAACGGATCTGATGTGAGCCCGGGATCCTTGCTGGCG
The DNA here is from genome assembly GCF_040547075.1 of Arthrobacter sp. UYCu512. NCBI lineage: Bacteria > Bacillati > Actinomycetota > Actinomycetes > Micrococcales > Micrococcaceae > Arthrobacter > Arthrobacter sp. UYCu512. Next base: position 442,835 of record NZ_JBEPPA010000001.1, on the reverse strand, counting down.
CCCACGCCTAGCCCGCCGGGTGCGCGACGTCTTCCAGCACCGTCCGGTCGAAGAAGCGGATTTCGCCGGTTTCGGGGAAATACACGGGAACAACAGAAGTGCTGGGGTCCTTCGAAGTTTCGTAGATTTCGGGGGCACCGCCGTGCCTGCGGGCAATGGTTCCGACCAGGTCCGTACCGCGGACCTTGACGGTCCGGTATTTGTAGCTCATGCGGGCTCCTTAGGTGAGGTGGGACACAGCCTACTCCCCGCCGTCGGGCCGGCACGGGCCGAGCCGGCCGGCGCCGGCGACACCGTCGGGTGCGTCGCGGAAGAATACCCGGCCCGCACTGGGGCACAATGCGTCTATGACCAATGACGCTCCACGCCCGGTCTACTTTCTTTCGGACAGTACGGGCATCACCGCAGAAACGCTCGGCAACACCCTGCTGACTCAATTCCCCGAGAACCTTTTTGACCGCATCACGGTCCCGTTCATCACCACTGTCGACCAGGCCAGGGCCGTCGTCAAAGTCATCGACAACCTAGCCTCCACCGGACTGCAGCCAATCGTCTTCTCCACCGCCGTCGGCAGCGACATCCGCCAGGCTCTGGGCACCTGCAACGGGATCATCGTGGACCTCATCGGCACGCACGTCGGGCAGCTGGAGCGGGCCCTCGGAAGCGAAGCCAGCGGCGAACCGGGCCGGGCCCACGGCCTGGGCAACGCCGCCCGCTACCAGTCCCGGATGGCCGCCGTCGAATACGCAATGGAGCACGACGACGGGCAGAGCCTGCGTGCGCTCGAGAAAGCCCAAGTGATCCTGGTGGCGCCGTCGCGCTGCGGCAAGACCCCCACCACCATGTACCTGGCGCTGCAGCACGGCATCTTCGCCGCCAATTTCCCGCTGGTGGACGAGGATTTTGAACGCGAAGGCCTCCCCAAACCGCTGCGTCCCTTCGTGTCGAAGTGCTTCGGCCTCACCACCAACCCGCTCCGGCTGAGCCAGGTCCGCACCGAACGCCGCCGCGGCTCGCCCTACGCGTCGCTGCGGCAGTGCGGCTTCGAGCTGCGCAGCGCCGAGCGGCTGTATGTCTCGCACGGGATCCCCTACCTGAATTCGGCCAGCGTGTCCGTCGAGGAAATGGCCGCCACCATCCTCCAGAGAATGAACCTTAAACACTAGGCCGTCGATTCACCAGTGTTGCGTGGGCCACATCAGCTGGAACCACCGGCGCGGACCTGTCACTGTGGACAGGAATTGCGCCATCAACTGGCTGCCGCCCAAAGCGGGCCGCGGCACCGATTGCCACCATCTGCAAAGGAGCAGCAACCATGACGACAGACATCCTGTGGTTCTCAGAACTCGGCCTCAAAGATCTGGACCGGGTGGGCGGCAAAAACGCCTCCCTCGGCGAGATGGTGCAGAACCTGACCTCCGCCGGCGTCCAGGTGCCTGACGGATTCGCTACGACGGCAGATGCCTACCGCAGCTTCCTGGCCGGCTCCGGCCTGGACCAGAGGATTGCCGACCGGCTCGTCGGCCTGGATACCGATGACGTGACGGCGTTGGCGGCCGCGGGCCAGGAAATCCGGACCCTGATGCGCGAGACGCCCTTCCTGCCGGACTTTGAAGCCCAGATCCGCGCCGCATACCAGGCGCTTGTGGAAAAGCACGGCGGCTCCGACGACCTTTCCTGGGCGGTCCGCTCCAGCGCGACGGCGGAAGATCTTCCGGATGCCTCCTTCGCCGGGCAGCAGGAGACGTTCCTGAACGTCCGGGGCATCGAGAACATCCTGGTGGCCATCAGGGATGTCTTCGCGTCCCTCTATAACGACCGGGCCATCGCCTACCGGGTGCACCACAAGTTCGAGCACGCCGAAGTGGCGCTCTCGGCCGGCATCCAGCGGATGGTGCGTTCCGACGTCGGCGCTTCCGGCGTGATGTTCACGATGGACACCGAATCCGGGTTCGAGGACGCTGTCTTCGTCACCTCCTCCTACGGCCTCGGCGAGGCCGTCGTCCAGGGGGCCGTCAACCCGGACGAGTTCTACGTGTACAAGCCCGCCCTCGAGGCAGGGCGCCCGGCCATCCTCAAGCGCGGCCTGGGTGAGAAGGCCCTCCAGATGACGTACACAAGCAACCGCGAAATCGGGCACACCATTGACTTCGTTCCGGTGGAGGCGTCCCTGCGGAACCGCTTCAGCCTTGACGACGACGACGTCGAACAGCTCGCCCGGCACGCAGTCGCGATCGAGAACCACTACGGACGGCCGATGGACATCGAATGGGGCAAGGACGGGATCGACGGCGGCCTGTACATCCTGCAGGCACGCCCGGAGACCGTGCAGTCCCGGCGCACCTCCGGCAGCCTGAGCCGATTCCGGCTGAACGGCTCCGGCCGGGTGCTGGTCGAGGGCCGCGCCATCGGCCAGCGCATCGGGGCCGGCCGCGTCCGGATCCTCACCGCGATTGACCAGATGGCGGCGTTCAAGACCGGCGACGTCCTTGTCGCGGATATGACCGACCCGGACTGGGAACCGATCATGAAGCGCGCCTCCGCCATCGTGACCAACCGCGGCGGACGTACCTGCCATGCGGCCATCATCGCCCGGGAACTGGGGATTCCCGCCGTCGTCGGCACCGGTGGCGCCACCGACGCCCTCTCCGACGGGCTCGAGGTGACTGTTTCCTGCGCCGACGGCGAAACCGGTGTCATCTACGAGGGACTCCTGGACTTCAGCGTCGAGGAAACTGAAATCACCCAGCTGCCGGAGGCCCCGGTCAAGGTCATGATGAACGTCGGCACCCCCGAGCAGGCGTTTACGTTCGCGCAGCTGCCCAACCACGGGGTGGGCCTGGCCCGGCTGGAATTCATCATCAACCGCCAGATCGGCATCCACCCGAAGGCACTGCTGAACATGGCCGACCAGCCCGCGGACGTGCTGGCGGAAATCAAGGAGCGGATCGCCGCCTATGGCAGCCCGCGCGAGTACTACATCAAGCGCCTCGCCGAGGGTGTGGCGACCATCGCTGCGGCCTTCGCACCGGAACCGGTGATTGTGCGGATGTCCGACTTCAAGTCCAACGAGTACGCGAATCTCCTCGGCGGACCGGCCTACGAGCCGCACGAGGAGAACCCGATGATCGGGTTCCGCGGCGCCTCGCGGTACCTGGAGCCGTCCTTCCGGGACTGCTTCGACCTGGAGTGCGAGGCCCTGTCCTTTGTCCGGAACGAGATGGGCCTGACCAACGTGAAGTTGATGATCCCGTTCGTGCGCACCGTCGATGAGGCCAGCGGCGTGATCGACCTGCTCGCAGAGAACGGCTTGCGCCGCGGCGAAAACGGCCTGGAAGTCATCATGATGTGCGAAATTCCGTCCAACGCGCTGCTGGCCGATGAGTTCCTGGACTACTTTGACGGCTTCTCCATCGGCTCCAACGACATGACCCAGCTGGCACTGGGCCTGGACCGGGATTCCGCGATCGTCGCCGGCAGCTTCGATGAGCGCAACCCCGCCGTGAAAAAGCTGCTCAGCATGGCGATCAAGGCCTGCAAGTCGCGCGGGAAGTACGTCGGCATCTGCGGCCAGGGCCCGAGCGACCACCCGGACTTCGCCGAATGGCTGGTCGAAGAAGGCATCGATTCCGTCTCGCTGAACCCCGACACCGTTGTGGACACCTGGCTCCGGCTCGCCGGAGCCGCCGCAACGTCGCCGGCCGCGGCGAGCTAAGGTTCTTGCGCCAGGGCCGCGGGATGGGGTTTCGCGCCTCCCCCGCGGCCACTCGGAGTCATGACCGACCAGCAGAAGACCTGGCACGCGAAACACCAAGCCGCACCCACTCAGGGCCAGCGCGCCGGCGACACCGAGGGCCTCGAGGGCCTCGAGGGCCTCGAGGGCCTCGACCCAGGCGGCGCACAGCATCGCCGGCGCTGGGCACCGGCGCTGGACGCTTGCACAAGACGGAACCGGCGTCACCGTCAATTGGTCCATTGAACGGTGGCAGCCACCCGGGGTTAGCTTGGAATCATCACCGTTCCGCACCAATGACGTTCAGGACACCTCGTGACTTTGCAGCAAGATCGGGCCAGCGGCGCCCCCCGGCTTTGGACCGACGTACCACCCGGAGGCCGGCTCAAAGACTTGGCGGTTGACGAATTGTGCCCTGACGACTGCCACTTCTGCTCAGGACCCGAAACGGACTGACGCCAGCCGGTTCCCGGTCGCCCAGCGCTTTTCGCAGCCCGGTAGAATCCGCCGGTAGAATCGGGGGACAACCCGCAGCCGGCAACGCCCGCGGGAGCAACCATGGCCGCCGCTGGTGAAGGGAGTGTTCTGTGCGCACAGCCGCCCGGGCACCATTCCACGCCCTGCGTTCCGCCATGGTGGCGCTCACCATCCTGTCCCTGGCTGCGGGCGCGCACACGCTGGCCGGCGGACAACTGCCGGTCTCCGGCATCCTGCTGGCCCTCCTGGCCCTGACCGGGCTGGCCGCCACCACCGCGACGCGGCTCAAACTGAACCTGCCGGCACTGGCCGGGCTGTTGGGTGCCGGACAGTTGCTGCTGCACGAGGCCTTCACGGCTTTGAGCCCCCAGGCCTTGGGCGGATCTGCGTCCGGGCCGGCCGGCCCCGCCGCGCCGCACCATCTTGCGGCGATCCCGCACTTCCTCGGCCCTGAGCTGCAGACTGCCTCCAGCGGCACGGCGGCCGAGGCCCCGTTCGTTTCGCTCCTGATGTTGGCCGGCCATGCGCTGGCGACTCTGCTCTGCGCCGTCCTGCTCGCCCGCGGTGAAGACGCCCTGTGGTCCCTCGCGGCCTGGCTGCGTCCCCTGCTCCGGCTCCCCGCGCCCGTAGCGCCCGACGTCGTTGCGGTTCCGGCTGTTACCGGCTGGCCCGCGGAGTGCGCACCGCTGCCGTGGCGGAACCTTCGGCGCGATAGCGGCCGCGGACCCCCCGCCGCCGTCGTTGTATTTTACTGACTCCTTTCCCGGCCGCGGCCGCGACCGGCCTCCACCTGCGGGTCCGGATCATAAGCAGCGCCGCGCCACCCCCATTTTTTGCGCCTGCCGCTGTGCTGCGCGCAGGCCTGAAAGGCAACCCCTGTGAAGACCTCCTCCACCTCCGCCATCCGCCGCACCCTCTCCGGAACGGCCGTGGCCGGCGGAACCGCCGCGCTGATGCTTGCCGGCATCTCCGGCGCTTCCGCGCACGTCGGAGTCACCCCGGACACGACCGGCGCCAACTCCTACGCCTTGCTGACCTTTGGGATCCCGCACGGCTGCGACGCATCCGGCACCACCAAAGTCACCATCACCCTCCCCGCCGAACTCAACGACGCCCAACCCACGGTCAATCCCAATTGGACGGCCGCCAAAGTCACCGAACAGCTGGCCGAGCCGAAAAAGCTCGCAGACGGCTCCTCCATCACCAAACGCACCAGCCAGATCGTCTACACCGCCAAAGCCCCGCTGGATCCGGCCTTTCGCGATGCCCTGGTGCTTTCGGTCAAACTGCCCGACGCTGCGGGCAAGACCCTGTACTTCCCGACGCTGCAGAACTGCGAGGTCGGCCAGACGGACTGGTCGCAGCTCCCCGCCGAGGGGCAGGACCCGCACGCGCTCAAGGCGCCGGCGCCGTCCGTGACGGTCACGGCGGCCGCTGCGGCCGACGGGCACAGCGGCCATGCCGCCAGCACCTCCGACGCCGCGCCGGAGACGGTACAGGCCGCCGCGGTGAACGACGACGGAGCCCAGGCCCGCAGCTGGGCTGGACTGGTGGCAGGCGTCGGCGGGCTCGCCCTCGGCGGACTCGCCTTGGCCCGCAGCCGAAGCAACACCCCGGCGCCGGTTCGCACCCCGGCGCCCGCTTCCGTGGCCAAGGAGTAGCTGACCCACGATTGATGCCCGGAAATCACAATCCGGGCATCAATCGGACAGCGCTGCCGTGGCGTCGTTGACTCAGGCAACATCGGGCGTGAAGGTGGTGCCATGACGGCTCAGCGAATCAACACCAGACTGGTATTTACGACGGCAGCGGCCGCGGCGGCACTCCTCCTCGCCGGCTGCGGCACCGGAACACCGCAGTCCCAAACGTCCAGCACTCCGGCGTCCTCCCCGGAAACCTCCGCCAGCCAGTCGGCCGGGGCGGCAGCTACCGCCCCCGCCCCCTCGGCCTCGGCCTCGGCCTCGGCACCGGCACCTTCCACCCCCGCGGGCCCGGGCTTGTGCAAGGCCGCCGGCCTGACCGCCACGACCGATGCCACCGGCGGCGGCGCGGCCGGCAGCGTCTACATGCAGCTGATCCTGACGAATTCCGGCACCGAACCGTGCCGGCTGGTGGGCTTCGCCGGCGTCTCGCTCACCGCCGACGCGAACGGTGCCCCGATCGGCGCCCCAGCGGCGCGGGACGAGTCCACGCCCTCCGCCGAAGTGCTGCTCGCACCGGGACAGGCCGGAACCGCCACCCTGCGCTACACGCAGGCCCGCAACTACTCGGACTGCACCCTCGTTCACGCGGCGGGCTTTCGGGTCTACCCGCCCGAGGACACCGCGTCCTTGTTTATCGCCGAACCACATGACGCCTGCAGCAACGCCGGCATCAACGTGCTGACCATCGGGGCGTTCACCGGCAAGTAGCCCCACCGCACCGCGTGACTCCCAGCAGCCGGTGCTGCGCCTAGTCGGTGTCGCCGAGAACGGCCCAGCCGTAACCGTCCAGGGTAAGAGTGCCGCGGTCCGGATGCTTCCCGCCCCGCCCCGCCAGTAACGCGGCGGCCGAGGCGGGCACGGACACTTCCACGGGAGCGCCCGAGAGGTTCAGGGCTACCGTGAGCGAACCGCCGTCTCCGCTGGCCTCATAGACGAGGTGTTCGTTGCTGATTGTGAGTACCCTGGTGCGCGCGGAGTGCAGCCACGCGTGCCGGCGTCGGAGGCTGATCAGTTCCTGGTGCAGGTGGTAGACCGGCCAGCCAAGCCCGGCGAGCTCTGCCGGGGTGCCCGGGAAGGCCGGCCGGACCGCGTCGTCTCCTCCAGCCCGGTCCTCCTTAACACCGCGAAAGGCCTGCTCGTCGCCGTAATAGATCGACGGTGTGCCGCCCACTGTGAGGAGCACCGCCAGTGCCAGCGGCAACTGCTCCGGATCCGTCAGCCGGCTCGCCAGCCGGGTGACGTCGTGATTGCCCACAAACGTCAACGGGGTAAAGGTCGCCAGGAAGCCGTTGTGCCGCTCCAGCGCAGCGGCCAGTTCGTAGAAGTTGCCGTCATTCAGCGAACTCCACACGGCCTTCCAGAGTTCGTATTGGGTGACGGCATCGAGGGTACTTGCCTGCACTTCACGGGCATAGTCGCCGTGGATATATTCACCCACGAAGTACGCGTCCGGATAGTCACTGCGCACCTGCGCCAGGACCGGTTTCCAGAACGACGGCGGCACGGCATACGCCGCGTCCAGCCGCCAACCGTCCGCTCCGCGCCCCAACCAATGCTTCATAACGTCCGCGACGAACTCGGCAACCTGGGGTTCCTCGTGGTTCAGCGCGACCAGGTGATGGTGGCCTTCGAAGTCCTTGTAGCCCGGCTCGACGCCGGGGGCCCAGCCGGCTTCGGGCCAGTCCAGCCGGAACCAGGAACCGGTGGGTGCTGCCGGACCGTCGGCAAGAACCTGCCGGAACGGCCCGAAGCTGCGCCCGGTGTGGTTGAAGACGCCGTCGAGCAGGACCTTCAAACCGCGGGCGTGGGCCTGGGCAACCAGTTCGTCGAAGTCGTTGTCGTCGCCCAGCCGCGGATCGATGCGGTAATAGTCAGTCGTGTCGTAGCCGTGCGATTCGGAGGCGAAGACCGGGCCGAGGGCCAGCCCGGAAGCCCCCAGCTCCACTGCGTAATCCAGCCAGGCGTGCAACCGGTCCAGGCGGTGGACCACCGGTTCCGCGGCTGTGCCTGCTGCTGCGTCGGCGCCGGTGAAACCCAGCGGATAAACCTGCCACCAGATTGCGTGCTGTACCCAGGTCGGCTCACTCATCAGGCATACCCTCTCTGTCAGTGCGGTGGAATCGACCGCGGGGCCAATCGGCCCTAAAGTCTTTCCGAAGTATCCGGCAGTTGCTCCGTGAACAGGCTAGGCCTGCGCAGCACGTCGCCGCGGCCACCACCAAGATTGCAGCAAGAAGGACGAGTATTAGCTCGATCAGGATACCTTCTGGGCCCTTGCGGCATTCGTCGGTGACGATATTGTCGGAGGCCTCACGGCGCACGGGAGCCGCCTGGTTCACGAATTACGTGAGCAGGCCGCGGCCGCAGGCATCCACGAGGTTTTCGTCCCGGCCTCAGCCTGCTGAGCATCGCGGTCGCTGAGGCGATGCCGGGGCCGCCCGTGACTGTCGGTGCCGTAGGGCATGATGGAGGAATGAAGGGGCAGGAGCTCGCTGGCGGCACACTCGCGGCGGAGGCCATGGACCGGTTCAGCCGGCCAACCCGGGACTGGTTCCTGGGCGCCTTCACCGCGCCCACACCCGCCCAGGAAGGGGCCTGGAACGCGATTTCCTCCGGCGCGCATGCCCTCGTCGTCGCCCCCACCGGTTCCGGCAAAACACTCGCAGCCTTTCTCTGGGCCCTCGACCGCCTGCTCATCGCGGCCCCCGCTGAGCCCGAGGGGCTGCCCGGCCTTGACGCTGCCAAAGGCGCCCGCCGAAAGACGCCCAAACGCAAAACCCGGGTGCTCTACATCTCGCCGCTCAAGGCGCTCGGCGTCGACGTCGAACGCAACCTGCGGGCACCGTTGATCGGCATCACCCAGACCGCCAAACGCCTTAACCTGCCCGCACCGCTGATCACCGTGGGCGTCCGGTCAGGTGACACCCCGGCCTCGGAGCGCCGCTCGCTGCTGGGCAACCCCCCGGACATCCTCATCACCACCCCCGAATCCCTCTTCCTGATGCTCACGTCCAAGGCTCGGGAGACCCTCAGCGAGGTGGACACCATCATCGTCGACGAGGTCCACGCCGTCGCGGGCACCAAACGCGGTGCCCACTTGGCAGTGTCCCTGGAACGCCTCGACGCGTTGCTCCCAAAACCCGCCCAGCGGATCGGGCTCTCGGCCACCGTGGAACCCAAGGAGTTGGTGGCACAGTTCCTCGCTGGCTCCGCCCCGGTGGAAATTGTCGCTCCGCCGTCGAAGAAGACCTGGGACTTGACGGTCTCCGTCCCGGTGGAAGACATGTCCGACTTGCAGGGCGCTGCCGGCGCGTTCGACTCCGGGCCTGCATCCGGGCTGCAGCCCCAGGCATCGATCTGGCCGCATGTGGAGGAGAAGATAGTGGACCTGGTGCTGGCCAACCAGTCCACCATTGTGTTCGCCAATTCCCGCCGGCTCGCCGAACGCCTCACGGCCCGGCTCAACGAGATCCACGCCGAGCGGCAACTGATGGCCGCCGGCGGTGGCGGCTGGGACGGTGCCGCCGTCGGGACGCCCGCTTCCACCGCGACGCCGGCGCACATGATGGCCCAGGCCGGCAGCACCGCCGGCGCCGATCCGGTCCTGGCCCGCGCCCACCACGGCTCGGTCTCCAAGGACCAGCGGGCCCTGATCGAGGACGACCTGAAATCCGGCCGGCTGCGCTGCGTTGTTGCCACGTCCTCCCTCGAACTCGGCATCGACATGGGGGCAGTTGACCTCGTGGTGCAAGTGGAGTCCCCGCCTTCCGTGGCCAGCGGGCTCCAGCGGGTGGGCCGGGCCGGTCATCAGGTCGGGGAAATCTCCCAGGGTGTGCTCTTCCCCAAGCACCGTGCAGATCTGGTGCACACCACCATCACGGTGGAGCGGATGCTGGCCGGCAAAATCGAACGCCTCTACGTCCCCGCGAATCCGCTGGACATTCTGGCCCAGCAGACCGTCGCGGCCACGGCACTGGAGCCCATCGAAGTGGAGGAATGGTTCTCCACGGTCCGCCGGTCGGCGCCGTTCGCCTCGCTCCCCCGCTCCGCCTTCGAGGCCACACTGGACCTGCTCGCCGGCCGCTACCCTTCGGACGAGTTCGCGGAACTGCGGCCCCGGATCATCTGGGACCGCAATGCCGGCACCATCGAGGGCCGGCCCGGAGCCCAGCGGCTGGCGGTCACCTCCGGCGGCACCATTCCGGACCGTGGGCTTTTTGGCGTCTACATCATCGGCACGGAAGTCGAAGGCTCCGGCTCCCCGGGTTCCGCGAGCGGTGACGGCAGGGCGGCCAGCCCGGCCGCCGCCGCAGCCAAGGGTGGCCGCCGGGTCGGCGAACTCGACGAAGAAATGGTGTACGAGTCCAGGGTCGGTGACGTGTTCGCCCTGGGCGCCACCAGTTGGAAGATTGAGGACATCACCCATGACCGGGTCCTGGTCTCTCCCGCCTTCGGCCAGCCGGGGAAGCTCCCTTTCTGGAAGGGCGACTCCCTCGGCCGGCCGGTGGACCTGGGCCGCGCCCTGGGCGCGTTTGTCCGCGAACTGTCCGCGTCCGACGTCGGACCGGCCACGGAACGCTGCAAGGCCAGCGGCCTGGACGATTTCGCCGCCAACAACCTCATCCAGTACCTCGCCGAGCAAAAGCTGGCCACCGACGTGGTCCCCAGCGACACCACGCTTGTGGTGGAGCGCTTCCACGACGAACTCGGCGACTGGCGGGTGGTACTGCACAGCCCCTTCGGCATGCCGGTGCACGCGCCGTGGGCCCTCGCAGTCGGGCAGCGCCTGCACCAGCGTTACGGGATGGACGGCTCCGCGATGGCGGCCGATGACGGCATCGTACTGCGTGTGCCCATGATGGACGACGAGCCCCCCGGCGCTGAGCTGTTCATGTTCGACCCGGAGGAACTTGAACAGATCGTGACGGCGGAGGTCGGCGGCAGCGCCCTCTTCGCGTCCCGGTTCCGTGAGTGTGCCGCCCGGGCACTGCTGCTGCCCCGGCAGAACCCGGGCAAACGGCAGCCCCTGTGGCAGCAGCGGCAACGCTCCGCCCAGCTGCTGGACGTGGCGCGGAAATACCCCACCTTCCCGATCGTCCTCGAGACGGTCCGGGAATGTCTCCAGGACGTCTACGACCTCCCGGCACTCAAGGACATCGCCGCGTCCATCGAGCGGCGCGAGCTGCGGATCCTGCAAACCACTACGCAGCAGCCCTCCCCCTTCGCCAAGTCCCTGCTGTTCGGCTACGTCGCGCAGTTCCTCTACGAAGGCGATTCCCCGCTGGCCGAGCGCCGGGCTGCGGCGCTGGCGCTGGATTCGACCCTGCTCAACGAACTCCTGGGCCGGGTCGAGCTGCGTGAACTGCTCGACGCCAAGGTCATTGACGACACGGAGCAAGAACTGCAGCGCCTCGCCCCGGATCGGAAGGTCCGCGGGCTGGAGGGGGTTGCGGACCTGCTCCGGCTGCTGGGCCCGCTGACCGCGGGGGAGGTCGCCGCCCGCCTGGAAGCCGCGGCAGGGCTTGAAGGATCGGTCGCCGAGCCGGTGGCCGACGCTGTTGAGGCTCCGGTTGCCGATGCCACCGCACACCTTGTGGCGCTCCAACGCGCCAACCGCGCCATCAAGGTCAACGTCGGCGGTACCGAGCGGTATGCCGCGGTGGAGGATGCCGCCCGGCTGCGCGACGCCATCGGCGTCCCGTTGCCGATGGGCGTGCCGCTGGCCTTCATCGAGCCGGTCGCTGACCCTTTGGGCGACCTCGTCTCCCGCTTCGCCCGAACCCACGGGCCGTTCACCTCCGCCGAGGCCGCCGCCCGGCTGGGACTCGGAGTCGCCGTCGTCGCTACGGCGCTGAAGCGGCTCGCCGCGGACGGACGGGTAGTGGAAGGCGAATTCCGCCCGCACGCCGCACCACCGGCGGCACCGGCGCAGGAGGCCGACGGCGGGACGCAGGCAACCACGGCCCCGTCGCTGGCCGGGGTCAGTGAATGGTGCGACGCCGAAGTCCTGCGCCGGCTCCGCCGCCGCTCGCTCGCCGCACTCCGCGCCGAGGTCGAGCCGGTGGACGCCGCCGCCTACGGCCGCTTCCTGCCCGCCTGGCAGAACGTCCGCGTCCCGGGCAAGCGCGGGCAGTCGGCGCTGCGCGGACTGGACGGGATCATCACCGCAGTCGACCAACTCTCCGGCGTGCCCATCCCGGCCTCAGCCTGGGAACCCCTGATCCTCGCCAGCCGGGTATCCGACTACCAGCCCGCCATGCTCGATGAGCTTATGGCGGCCGGCGAAGTCCTCTGGTCCGGAGCAGGAGCGCTCCCCGGCAACGACGGCTGGGTCAGCCTCCACCTGGCCGATTCGGCCGAACTGACCCTCAACCCGGCCATCGACTTCGAGCCCGGGGACGCGCAGCAGCGGCTGCTGGACTACCTGCGCAACAACGGCGGCGGATACTTCTTCCGGCAGCTCTCAGACGTAGCCGGCGGCATGGACACGGTGCTCAGCGACCAGGACGTCGTCTCCGCACTCTGGGACCTGGCCTGGGCGGGCCGGATCACGGGCGACACCTTTGCCCCGGTCCGGGCGATGATTGCCGGCGGCCACACCGCGCACCGGCAGGTTGCCCGCGCCCCACGGGCCCGGGCCCCCAGACTGAGCCGGCTGGGGCGCTCCCACGGCACCGGGTTGCTCGGGTCCCCGGGGCTGACCGGCGGCCGGTACGGCTCCGCCAGCGGCACCGCCCCCACTCCCCCGCTGGCCGCCGGCCGCTGGTCCGCCCTCCCCGCTCCCGAACTTGACGCCACCATCCACGCCCGGGCCACCGCGGAACTCCTGCTGGACCGGTACGGCGTGGTCACCCGCGGCTCGGTCATGGCGGAGAACATCCTGGGCGGCTTCGGCCTGATGTATAAGGTCCTGGCGCGGCTGGAGGAAGCCGGCCGCTGCCGTCGGGGTTACTTTATCGAGCACCTCGGTGCGGCGCAGTTCGCCGTTCCAGCGACCGTGGACCGGCTGCGCTCCTACGCCGAGGACACCCAGCTGCACAAAGCCGAGCCGGTGGCGTTGGCCCTGGCCGCGACGGACCCGGCCAATCCCTACGGCGCCGCGCTGCCGTGGCCCGCGCTCAACGTCGAAGCGGGAACCGGCCACCGCCCGGGCCGAAAAGCCGGCGCCCTGGTGGTCCTGGTGGACGGCGCCCTGGCGCTGTACGTGGAACGCGGCGGCAAGACCCTGCTGGCCTTCAGTGCGGACACCGAGGTTCTGGCTGCGGCCGGCGCAGCCCTGGTCAGCGTGGTGACCCGCGGCGCGGTGGACAAACTGATTATGGAAAAGGTCAACGGCCACGGCATCCTCGACACTCCCATCGCTGCCGCCCTAGCCCATGCCGGGGCCTACTCCACACCCAAGGGACTGAGGATCCGTGCCTGAGGGCGATTCGGTCTTCCGCGCTGCCGCGCAGCTTCAGGCCGCACTGGCCGGACAACAGCTGATCTCCTCCGACTTCCGGGTGCCGCGGTTCGCCACCCTCAAACTGGGCGGCTGGACCGTAACCGAGGTGGTGCCAAGGGGCAAGCACCTGCTGATGCGGCTGGAGGCCCCGGCGCGGCCAGACGGCTCCGGCCCGGCCGGACCGGAGCGGCTAACGATCCATTCCCATCTCAAAATGGAGGGGACTTGGCAGGTCTACCCTCCGGGCGGGCGCTGGCGCAAGCCGGCATTCACCGCGCGTTGTGTGTTGCGCACCGCCGCAGCGGACGTTGTTGGATTCTCGCTCGGAATCCTCGAGGTGGTCCGCAGCTCTGAGGAAGCCGCCGTCGTCGGCCACCTTGGCCCGGATCTGCTCGGTCCTGACTGGGACATGGCCGAGGCGGAGCGGCGGATCAGTGCAGCGCCGGACGTCCCGATCGGCGTCGCCCTCCTGGACCAGCGGAACCTTGCCGGGATCGGCAACATCTACCGCTGTGAGGCCTGCTTCCTCTCCGGCGTTCACCCGGCGGCACCCGTCTCGGCCGTGCCTGACATTGCGGCCCTCATCACCGACGCAAAGCGCCTGCTGGAGGCAAACCTGGGCCCTGGTCGACGAACCACCGTCCTGAACCGGCGCGGCGCCACCGTGGGCCGGACCGCCGGGCTGCCCGGCTACTGGGTCTACCGGCGCGAGCACCAGCCATGCTTGAAGTGCCGGACTCCGCTGCGGCGGGGGGTCCTGGCTACGGCCACCGGTGCCGAGGAACGCGACATCTACTTCTGTCCCTCGTGCCAGCCAGTGCCGATCCCCGGCTAGCTACGCCCGGGATGCGGGGGGCGCCGCCCCGGCGGCCACCATCGGCGGGCCCGGCACCGTCAACTCCGGCACGGTGAACCGGGGCAGCAGCAGTTGAACCAGCGGACCGATAGCCAGGGCGTAGAGCACGGTCCCGATGCCGACGGAACCGCCGAGCAGCCAGCCCGCGGCCAGAACGACGATTTCAATTCCGGTCCGGGATGTCCGCACCGACCATCCCGTCCGCCGGGCGAGGCCGGTCATCAAGCCGTCGCGGGCGCCGGGACCAAAGCGGGCACCGATATAGCAGGCCGAGGCGATGCCGTTGAGCAGCACGGCGCCGGCAAGCATTCCGGCCTGCCCGCCGAGGTGGCTGATCTGCGGGATCAACGCCAGCCCGACGTCCGCGAAGACGCCCACCAGCACGGCGTTGCACAGCGTGCCGATGCCCGGCCACTGCCGGAGTGGAATCCACAGGAGCAGCACCAGAAAACTGACAATGATGACCACTGTGCCAATGCTCAACCCGGTCTTAAGGGCCAGGCCCTGGTGGAACACGTCCCAGGGGTCCAAGCCAAGGCCGGCGCGGATGAACATGGCCAAGGATACGCCGTACATGGCGAGGCCGATTAGAAGCTGGAGGATCCTGCGCGTCATCATGGAACCATCCTCCCGGAAAACTGGCCTTGCAATCCAGAGCCAGTTTGAAATACTGGCTCTATGTCCGGTTCGCTGAATTCAAGCTCCCTGACCCGTTTGCTGGGCGACTGGAACCTTGGTGCCGCCCCCGCCTACCGGGAACTCGCCGACGTCGTCCGCCTTCTGGTCCTTGACGGCCGGGTGCCGCTCGAAATAGCCCTCCCCAGCGAACGGGCGCTGGCCTCGACACTTGGGATCAGCCGGACCACCGTTACCGCCGCCTACTCGGTGTTGCGCGAACAGGGCTTCCTCAGCAGCGGGCAGGGCAGCCGCGGCCGTACGTGCATCCCGCGGGCCAGCCAGGTTGGCGGCGGCGGCGGGACGAATCTCAGCGGCGCACCGGGCCTGGCCGTCCCGGACGGGATTCTCGACCTTGCCTACGCCTCGCTGCCGGCCAGCGGCGAGGTGGTCCACCGGGCCTTCGCCTCAGCCCTGACCGAGCTTCCGGCGCTGCTGCCGGGCTTTGGGTACGACGCCCTCGGTGTCAGGCCGCTGCGGGAAGCTATCGCCAGGCATTACGCTGCGGCCGGTGTGCCCACCACTGCAGCGCAGATTCTCGTGACATCCGGGGCACAGCACGCCCTGAACGTGGTGCTGAGTACCCTGGCCAGCCGGTCTGACAAGGTCCTCGTGGAGCATCCGAGCTACCCCAACGCGATCGACGCCATCCGGGCCGCGGGTTGCCGGCTGGTACCGGTGGCCATGCCCGCCGTCGAGCCGGGAAGGGACTCCGCGCCGTTTTCCGCTGGACGGCCCGGGTGGGACCTGGCGGCGATCGAGTCCGCGCTGAGGCAGCAGTGGCCCGCGATGGCCTATGTGGTCCCGGACTTCCACAACCCCACCGGGCGGCTGATGTCGGATTCCCAGCGCCGCAGGCTGGTCCACGCCGCTGCCGCCGCCGGCACCGTTCTTGTGGTCGATGAAACGCTTCGGGCGCTGAACCTGGACGGAATCGAGACTGCCCCGGTGGCGGCTTTCAGCCCCGCCGTCGTCTCCATCGGTTCCCTCAGCAAGTCGCACTGGGCCGGTTTGCGGACCGGCTGGATTCGCGCTGACGAGTCCCTGATCCAGCGCTTCGCCGCCGCGCGTACCACCATGGATCTGGGCGGGCCGGTTGTGGAACAGCTCGCGGCGGCCCACTTGGTCAACGCGCTCTCCGAGCCGCTCCCGGCACGGCTGGCCTCACTGCGCGGCAACCGGGACACGCTGCTGGACCTCATCGCAGGACGCCTGCCGGGCTGGCAGAGCGAACGGCCCGACGGCGGGCTGTCCGTGTGGTGCCGCCTCCCGGCCCCGATCAGCACCGCCCTTGCCGTGGTGGCCCCCGACTTCGGCATCCGGCTCGCGGCCGGCCCGCGTTTTGGTACGGGTGGGGCGTTCGAGAGCTTTCTTCGGGTGCCGTTCACCCTGCCCCCGGAACAGCTCGAAACCGCTGTGGCGGCGCTGCGTGCAGCCCAGGACCGGCTGGAGGCCTCCCCACAGTTGCGGCGCAGCCCTGGCGCCGTGCCCGCCGCCGCCCTCGCCTGATCCGACCCCGGTGAGGTCAAACGATGGCGCGCTGCAGGCCAGCCCCGCGTCGCGGATCCGCTAGGGGCAGACCTTCTCGAGGAAGCCGCCCCAGGCCCTTGCCGCAGCCGCGGAGTCCTTGCCGGCGCTGAAGTCGTGGACAGTCATCCCGGCACGATGATTTCGAAGTTCCGCTTGTCGTTCATTGTCCTGCTCATTAGCTGAGGAGGTTTTGGGTGATGCCGTCGGTGGTGTCCTGAGCGACGGGTGAAGTGCGACGACGAGGCGGTGCCTGCGCCCGCCGCCCGCAGTGGCGCCGGGCCTCGGTCCGCCGTCGTGGTATTTGCCCACGAGCTGGGTCACGGTGACGCCGAGTTCCTCGGCGAAGTTGCCGCGGCGGCCGGGTCTTCGATCATCGGCTGCGGGCCGGTGTGCCGAGTTCGCCGGAAGCTCCCGGGGTCGCCGGAAGCTTACGGCGACCCCGGGCGCTTCCGGCGACCTCGTGCCCGGCCCGAACCCCGGCAAAGTAGAATGGACCGGTGATGCAATCCCCCCTGCCCGTGCGCGACGGCGTCAATGCCACCCGGCTCCGCCTCCCGGACGAGGGGCCGTGGGACACCGCGATGGACTACATGATGCACCGCTGGGGCCACATCGATCCACAGGGCATTGAAGACCGTTTCGACGCCGGCGAGATCGTGGGTGCGGAGGGCGTCCCCCTGGACCGGGCCACCCCGCTGCGGAACCACACGTTCATCTGGTACTACCGCACCCTGCCGCCCGAAGTCCGGATCCCGGTGGAACTAAGCATCCTGCATCAGGACGAGCATCTTTTGGTGGTGGACAAACCGCATTTCCTGCCCACCACCCCCGGCGGGACCTACATTCAGGAGTCCGCGCTGGTCCGGCTCCGGAACCAGCTGAACCTCCCGGATCTTATTCCCATGCACCGGCTGGACCGCATGACTGCCGGCATCCTTCTGCTCTCCACGAACCCGCAGACCCGGGGAAAGTACCAGGTGCTCTTCGAGAAACGCCAGGTCCAGAAGGAATACGAGTGTGTGTCTGCGGCCGAGCCTGCACCCGGGTACCCCGCCGTCGAATTCCCCGTGGTGGTCCGGAACCGGATGACCAAGTCCCGCAGCTACCTGCTCGCCGAAGTAGTCGACGGCGAACCCAACGCCGAGACCAGGATTGAGCGGCTGCGGACCTTCGACGGCCCCGCCCCGAAAGCGCCCGACGCCGGCACTCCTCCCAACTCCGCCCTGCGCCGTGCGCTGTACCGGCTGGAGCCGCACTCGGGAAAAACGCACCAGCTCCGGGTGCACATGGCCTCGCTGGGCCTCGGAATAGTCAACGACGCCTTCTACCCGGATTTGCTGGCAAAAGCCCCGGACGACTACTCGAAGCCGCTCCAGCTCCTCGCCCGCGGAATCCGGTTCGTGGACCCAATCACCGGGGAGCCGGTGGAGTACCGCAGCGGACTGGAGCTCAGCGAGGACACCTAGCCGGCTCGGGGCGCCGGTAAGGCAGAGTGATCCATATGGACCAAAAATCTGACTTGCACGGATACCTTCGAATTCGACGCACGGACCTTCTCGCCAAACTCGACGGCCTGGGCGACTACGACGTCCGCCGTCCGCTGACTCCAACCGGCACAAACCTGCTTGGACTCATCAAGCATGTCGGCAGCGTGCAGTTGGGGTACTTCGGGGAGGTGTTCGGCAGACCCAGCAATCGAGTTGTGCCGTGGCTCGGCGCCGATGCGCCTGCGGACGCCGACATGTGGGCCGCCGACGGCGAGACCCGGGCCGAGATCATTGAGTTCTTTGAGTTCTCGGGCCGCCACAGCGACGCCACGATCGAGACACTCGCTCTCGATGCGCACGGAGACGTGCCGTGGTGGACTCCGGAGCGCCGCCGGGTAACCCTGCATCAGATCCTGGTTCACATATGTGTTGAGACCGCCCGCCATGCCGGTCACGCCGACATCCTCCGCGAACTAATCGACGGCACCGCAGGGAACGGCCCGCAGGACCCGAACGTGCCGTCCCGCACAGCGGAGCAATGGGCGGCATACCGGTCAGAACTTGAGGCTGTGGCACGCCGGGCCGGCGCCCATTGACCCGCCTGGTAAACGGGCGTCCGGGCCGAAGTGCGATACCTTGTGCGCATGGACTTCGGCAACGCTGACAACTGGGGGGACGCGATCTATTTCTGGATCATCCCCCTGGTTATGGGCGATGCGATTTTCCCCCCGGTCCCCTCCGAAATGCTGCTCATCACCGGCGGCGCGCTCTCCGCAGTCGGCCGCGCCAACGCCGTCGTGCTGATCCTCCTGGCGGCGGCGGCGTCCTGGCTCGGCGACATCCTGGTATTCCAGCTCTTCAAGCGGCGCCTGAGCCACGTCCTGGACCGCTGGCAGTGGGGCCGCAGCTTTCACCGGGCCGTGCACAGAGCGACAGGCAAAGCCGGCCGGTCCACGACCTACGGCGCGATTATCGGAATCCGGTTCATTCCCGGCGGACGGCTCGCGACGACGGCCGCAGCCGGCATCGCCAACGTCTCCACCCGCGGGTTCAGCCTCTGCGCAGCTTTGGGCGGCATCCTCTCGGCCGTCTGGTCCGTCGGTCTCGGCTATGCCACCGGCGCGGCCACCGGACTGCCGTTCTGGGCGAGTTCGCTCATCGGCGTCGCCCTCGGGATCCTGATCGGCGCCGTCGTCGGCGTTATTGTCACGCTCCGGCGCGGCAACAACTCCCCTGTGGTGGACAGCCCCGGGGAGGAACTGGACTTCTGAGCGGCCGCCCGGGGCCTAGACGGGCGCCCAGCGGCCGCGGTTGCGGCGAAGGACCAACAGGTTGCCGGTCACCGCAACGCGCTCGACGGCGTCGCGCATCATCGCGGCCGACTCCAGCGCCTGGCTGTTCTCGCCGCCGTAGGAAGTGGGCTCAACGAGGAAACGCAGATTCAACTGCGGGACCCCTCCGGCCAGGTCCAGCTCGTTCGCTTCGACGTGGTGCCGGCTCTGCAGTGCCTCCACGGCCGCAGCCATCACGGCCTCCGGTGGTTTGCCCGGTTTGAGTCCGGTGATCTTCAATCTGGTCTGGAACGACGGCATACCACCACCCTATCGGGACGCGCTGCCGGCTCCGCCGGGCCTAGCCGGTGTTGCGCAGGCCGGCCGCCACGCCGTTGACCGTGATGAGCATGGCTCGCTGGAGCCGCTCGTCGATCTCGCCGTTGGGCATGCCCTCCCCTGCCGCTTCGGAACGCACCCTGCGCAGCAGTTCCACCTGCAGATAACTGATCGGGTCGAGGTACTGGTCGCGGATCTCCAGCGAGCGCTTTAGGGTGGGCTGCGCGTCGAGCAGCAGGTCCTCGCCGGTCAGGTTCTGGATCTCGGTGACAGTCAGTTCATATTCGGCCAGGATGGCACGGAAGAGGTGGTGCAGTTCCGCAGGCACCAGGGTGGAGACGTAGTAGCCGGCAATGTCCATGTCCGTTTTGGCCAGCGTCATCTCGACGTTGGAGAGGACCGAGCGGAAGAAGTGCCAGCCGTCAATCATCTCCACCAGCTGGTCCGAGTGGCCGGCCTCCCGTGCTGCCTTGAGCCCGGAGCCGACCCCAAACCAGCCCGGAACGATCTGCCGCGACTGCGTCCAGCCGAACACCCAGGGGATGGCCCGCAGGCCTTCCAGTCCCGAACCGGAATCAGGTCGTTTGGACGGCCGCGAGCCGATGTTCAGCGAACCGAGCTGCTCCACCGGGGTCGACGCCATAAAGTACGCCGGCAGATCCGGATCATCGATTAGGGTCCGGTACCGGGCGAACGCGGCGTCCGAAATCGTCTCCATAACGTGCCCGTAGCGTTCCCGCTGGTCCTCCGAGGTACGCGGCGTGCGGTGCAGCGCTGAACCCTGCATCACTGCAGCGAGCGAGAGCTCCAGGTTCTCGCGGGCGAGTTCGGGCAGCGAGTACTTGTCCGAAATGACCTCGCCCTGCTCGGTGAACTTGATTTCACCTTCGAGCACCCCGTTGGGCTGGGCCATGATGGCATCGTAGGTTGGCCCGCCGCCGCGGCCCACAGAGCCGCCGCGGCCATGGAACAAGCGCACCCGCACACCATGCTTAGCGGCGACATCGCGCAGTTTGCGCTGGGTCTTGTGGATTTCCCACTGGCTGGTCATCACGCCGGATTCCTTGTTGGAGTCCGAATAGCCGAGCATAATTTCCTGCACGTCACCGCGCAGGCGGACCAGCTCGCGGTAGGAGGAGTCGGAGAGCAACCGGTCCACGATTTCAGCCGAGGAGCGCAGTTCCTCCACTGTTTCGAGCAGCGGCGCAAAGCCGATCCTGGCATAGGGGGCCGCGCCGAAGAGGTTGACCAGGCCGGCTTCGCGGGCCAGCACGGCCGCGGCCAGGACATCGTCAGCGCCTCGGGTCATGGAAATGATGTAGGTCTCGATCACGTCGGGGCCGTAGGTGCGCAAGGCCCGCCGGATCTCACGGAAGACGTCGTACGTTCCATCCGCAACGCCGTCGAGCTTGATCGGGTGGCCGGAAAGCGGGCGGCGGGAGGCAAGCTCGGACCCCAGCACCTCGAAGCGCTCGGCCCGGCTGAGTTCCGCATACCGGATGCCGGGGCCGCCGAGCCGGTCCATCAGCTGGCCGACGGCGTCGTGGTGGTGGTCTGCGTGTTCCCGGATGTCCAAGGTAGCCAGGTGCAGCCCAAAAGAGGCAATGGCCCGGCGCACCCTGGCCAGGGAGCCGTCCGCTGCCAGCGCCGCGTGATGGTTCCGCAGGGATCGCTCCAGCAGGGCCAGCTCGGCGAGCAGCTCCGCGGTGGCGGTGTAGTCGCGGCCGGGCTCATGCACTGCCCCGGCCGCCACACGCCGGGCGGTGTTGAGCAGTTTGGCTTTGATGCAGGTGAGTTTTAACCGGTACGGCTCCTGGGCATTAAGTTCCAGGACCCGGCGGTCCAGTCCCGGCAGCTTCTTCAGGTCCGCATCGATCGAGTCCAGCAACTCCTGGTCCGCACCCGCGAGGGCCGTTGAGTTGGAAAGGATCGAAATCAAGCCGTCTATAAGGCCGATGCTGATCCGGACGGCATGCTGGTTCTGGATCTGCAGGATTTCGCGGGTGACTGCTGCTGTCACATTGGGGTTGCCGTCCCGGTCGCCGCCGATCCAGGAGCCGAAGCGGATGGGGGCCGTCTCCGCGGGCAGGGTGACACCGTGCTCGCCGAGCAGTTCCGAGAGGTCCGAGAGCATCTCGGGCAGGGCGTCCCCCAGGATGCCGGTGAGGTAGTAGATCGCGTTCCGGGCCTCGTCCACCGGGGTCGGCCGGACCTGGCGCAGTTCGTCCGTTTGCCACATCTGGTCAATCACTTCGGCGAGCTGACGGTCCTGGCGGCGGCGCCCGGACGTACCTTCCGTGGTGCTCTCGGCCAGAATGTCGGAGAGCCTGCGAACCTTGTCCAGCACGGACCGGCGGGACGCCTCTGTGGGGTGGGCCGTGAAGATGGGCCGCACATCGAGTTCGTTCACGACGTCCTGCAGGACCGCCGGCCCGGCCTGGCTGGCGATGTCGCTGACGGCCTTGGCCAGCCAGCCGTCCTTTTCCTTCCGGGTGCGCAGCCCGCGGACCCGGTGGACCTGTTCGGCGGCGTTGGCGAGGTGGAAGTAGAACGCGAACGCCCGCACCAGGTCGGTTGCCTGCTCCAGCGGCAGGGAGCCCAGCAGTTCGCGTACCTGCGCGACGACGTCGTAGGAGCTCCACGGTCCGGTGGCATCCGCGCCGCCGCGGGCGGCTTCCTTGGACTCCTTGGTCAGCAGGCGGACCTGTTCCACGAGCACCAGGAGCTCAGGGCCGTGCTGGCGGACCAGGGATTCGCCGAGGAGGGTGGAAACCCGGCGGACATCCGCGCGCAGTTCGGACGCGAGATCGGTGCCGGAATTAGTTGCAGTGTCAGCCATGGATACAGTCTTTCGAGAGGACGTGGCTCGTACACTGCGCTGGATACTGTGAGCCCGGTTACTTTCTTCCTACTGGATGCTACCCGGAGCCGCGACCGGCGGGGAATCCGTCTCGGATAGTGTCCGGGGCTCAACCCAGCCACCCTTCCCAACTGGCTCGCAGCTGGGGTCGTTTTGGGCGCTCAAAACGACCCCAGCTGCGAGCCAGTTGGGTGGCGGGTGCTAGCGTGCGATCTTGAAGTTGAAGTCCGCATTGCCGAAGGCCCCCCAGAGCCGCAGCCAGATCGGCAGGATCATTTCGGCGCCGCGGGCGGTGGTGATGTCGCCCAGGTCGATGATGTCCCGGTGGCCGAATCCCCTGAGCAGCACTGCCACGGTCTCCTTGGCCGCCGCGTCGTTTCCGGAAACGAAGACCGTGTGGTCGCCGCCGGCCACACTCGCCGGGTCCACCATTACACTCGCGGTCATCGTGTTCAGTGTCTTGACCACCCGGGCGTCCGGGAAGGAACGCTGGATCTGCTCGCCGAGGCTGTCGGTGTTGACCGGGTTCAGCGACGGCGGCATGCCCTGCGAGAAATCCAGGGGGTTGGCGATGTCCATGATGACCTTGCCGTCGAGGTTCCGGGCGCCCGCTGCCGTCAGGGCCGCCAGCGAGCCTGCGCCGTTCGTGGCATTGACGACCACCTCGGCTTCGGCCGCGGCGACGGCGAACGCGGCGACGCCGATTCCGGAGTTCGCGGCATGCCACTGGGCGAACGGTGCATTGCCCATGGCGTCCGGCTGCGTCCGGGCCAGCGTTTCCTCCCTGTCGCGGGTTCCGACGACGACGTGGTGCCCGTGGCTGGCGAGCGCCGCGGCGATCGTCCGTCCGACCGTTCCGGTTCCCAGTACCGCAATTTTCATGGCATCCTCATTCTGAAGCGGTGAAGTAGACAGATCTGTCTACCGACGGGAAGGACGCTACCAGACAGACCTGTCTACGGCAAGGCGGCGCGTTGACTGATAAATAACCTCCGCGTAGCCGCATACGTTGACTCAGGAGAAAAGCTCCGGGAAGGTTGGCCGGCGGAGATCCTTGAGGGATGGGATTGACGATGGGTGGGCGCACTGCTGTCACGAATCACCTGGCCGCGTCCTACCGGGCGGGTGACCGTACGAGGAAGGGCCGGATCCTCGATGAGCTGGGGTCGAGCTGGTCGAGCTGGTCGAGCCGACGGGCTGGCCCCGGGATCACGCTTGGGCGGTGCCGCGAGGGCCGGCGGGCAAACTGCTGGCGCCGATGCTGCCGGACCTCGCTCCGATACTGCGGGCCGAGAAGGCCCTGGATATCACCGACGGGCAGGCGGCGTTGCTTGCCGGCATGAACTCGGCGACTATCGACCGGCGGCTGGCGGGCCAGCGGGCGAGGCTCCCGCCGCGTGGCCGGCCCCATACCAAGCCCGGATCGCTGCTGAAGTCCCAGATCCCGGTCCGGACCTGGGCCCCGCCGCACTCTCCCGGCAAATCCTGGCCATTTCGGGACGGCTGGAAACCCTTGCTACCGCCAAACAACCGGCGCCGATCAAACCCGCCGTGAACGAACGATGGAACCGCCTCGACAGCCGAAGGTTTTCATCTAAGGCAACGACTGCACCTTCCCGGAGGTATTGACGTGCGGCAACAGGGGCGGGCCGCCTTTCGCAAGTAACGGAACGACGGTACGATCCGGAATCCAGCAATCACCCGTAGACAGACTTGTCTGTGTAGCATAGAAGCCATGATTCCGACCGGCACCAGGACACCACAGGCCCTCCGGGCGCCCGCCGGCCAGGCGCGGGAAAGGATCCTTGCCACGGCCTTCCGGCTCTTCTACGCCCACGGGCTCCGCGCCGCCGGCATCGACACGATCATCGCCGAATCCGGCGTCGCCAAGGCCACGTTCTACAAGTACTTTCCGGCCAAGGACGACCTGATCCTGGCGTACCTGGAGAAGGTGGACGGGGTCTGGGCCGGGCAGCTGAAGGCCGCGGCGGAAGCCGCCGGGCCGGACCCCGCGGGCCAGCTCGTGGGGTTGTTCGACGCCCTGGCCAGCGCCTGCCGCCGCGACGGCTACCGTGGCTGCGCCTTTATCAACGCCGCGGCCGAGTCCGCCACCGGAACCAGGGTCCACGAACGGACAGTGGCCCACAAGGAGCACATCAGGGCCTGGATCCGTGACCTCGCCGTCCAGGCCGGCGCCCCGGATCCGAACCAGCTCGCCCGCAGCCTGACCCTGGTGCTCGACGGCGGCCTCGCCAGCGGCGTGCTCGACGCTGATCCGGCGGCGGCCACCGCCGCCCGCGACACCGCATCCCAACTTGTCGCCGCCAGCCTGGGCCACACCGCCGTAACCGCCGCCGGCTGACGTCCCGCCGGACGCCAGCCGGACAACAGCGGTGAACAGCCGTCGAACTCTAATCAAATCCTGCCGGTCACGAGCCGGAATCCCTGCCCGCCCGGCGAACAATGACGTATCTTGATATTGCCTTGACAAAACCTGTCAACTCTCTGTGCGCGACTGTTCCGGCGATCGCCCCGCTTCGAGGAGCACTTCATGACCCCAGTCCCCGTCCCGGCCACCCAGACGGGTGCGATCACGGGCCCGAAAGCCGCCGGGCCCGCGCGCAGCCCGCTGCTCGCCGTCGCCCTTGTCCTCAGCCTGCTCTTCGCCGGACTGGTGGGGCAGTCCGCGGCTGCACCCGGCTCGCAGGCGGCCGCGCCGCTCACGGTGGCCCAGGCCATCGCAACCCAGGACGGCTCGGCCGCGGCGGTGACCGGTTACATCGTGGGCCAGCCGACGTCGGCAACCACAGTGCTCCGCACCGGCTTCACTTCGGACACGGCCCTGGCGATCGCCGACTCGGCGGCCGAGACGAGCACGGCGAAGATGCTCTACGTCCAGGTCACCACGCAGTACCGCACCGCGTTCGGGCTGCAGAGCACCCCGTCCCTGCTGGGCAAAAAGGTCAACGTCACCGGACTGCTGACGGCCTACTTCTCGCACGCCGGGATCAAGAGCCCCACCAGCATGGCGCTGTCGGCAACCCCAACCCCAACCCCCACGCCAACCCCAACCCCCGGTGACTATTACGCCCCGGCCGCCTGAAAGACCGGACCGGCGCTGGAAAGCAGCCTGCACCAGATCATCTCCGTGCAGCAGAAGCTCAGCTATGACCAGGTCTGGGATGCGCTGAAGGACACGGACCAGGATCCGTCCAACAGCAACAACGTCATCCTGCTGTACACCGGACGCTCACAGTCCAAGGCCACCAACGGCGGGGGCGTGAATGACTGGAACCGGGAACACGTCTGGGCCAAGTCGCACGGGGACTTCGGCACGGCCACCGGCCCGGGGACCGATGTGCACCACCTGCGGCCCACCGACGTCACTGTCAACTCCGCCCGCGGAAACAAGGACTTCGACCTGGGCGGCACACAGTCCGCCGAGGCCCCGGGCAACTACACCGATGCCGATTCCTGGGAGCCCCGCAACGCGGTCAAAGGGGATGTGGCACGAATGGTCATGTACATGGCGGTCCGGTACGAGGGCGGTGACGGCTTCGCCGACCTGGAGATGAACAACTCCGTCAACAACGGCACGGCACCTTATATGGGCAAGATGAGCGTGCTGCTGGAGTGGAACCGGATCGATCCGCCGGATGCCTTCGAACAACGCCGCAACCAGCGGATCTTCGAGCAGTGGCAGGGCAACCGGAACCCGTTTGTGGACCACCCGGAGTACGCCGAGGCGATCTGGAACTGACAGTATTTCGCGCCCCACCCGGCTAGCGGCCGGGTGGGGCGCGGCTTAGGGTGGTAGCCAAGGCAGCCGTTCACCGCTTGGAAGGATACCGTGAGCACCACCCACCGCGACCTCGACGCCCAGCTCGCCCGCTGGCAGCGTTTCCGCAACAGCCGCAACACGGCCCTCGCGGGCGATTACGGCTGGCTGACGCTCACGTCCTTCCAATGGCTGGAGGACCGGCCGGCCGCGCTCGACCTCGCCCCCGGGCTGTGGTCCACGGACGGTACGACGGCGTCCCTCACCGCCACCGCCGCCGAGGGGCTGACGCTGGTGGACACCGGCGAACCCGTTGCTGGCACCATCAAGGCCTCGCTGCTCAATGAGGCATCGCTGCTCTGGGTCCGGTACGGCGGAGCTGACGGCCGGCAGGTGGTGGTTGAGCTGGCCATGCGCGCCGATAAGTACGCCGTCCGCACCCGGGATTCGACGTCGCCGGTGTTCACCGGGTTCGACGGCGTACCCACCTTCGACTACCGCCCCGAGCTGGTGGTTGAAGCCAGCTTCCACCCCTATCCGGCACCCGTGGACGTCCCGATCGGCACCGCCAACCCGTTGGTCGACGGGGTCCACCGCTCGGTTGGCGAACTGGTGTTCCGGCTCCCCGGCACGGACCACGAGTTCCATCTGCAGGCCGAAGAGGAAAAGCTCGGCGCCCTGACGGTCACGTTCCACGACGAGACGAACGGTGAGAGCACTGACGAGTGGCGGAAGGTCTCCACGGCCCGGCCGCGCGTCGACGCCCTGGGGAACCGCACCGTCAGCCTGGATTTCAACCGGGCCATCAACTACCCCAGCGCCTTCACCCCCTACGGCACCTGCCCCATGCCGGTGAGGAACAACAGCCTGGACTACCGGATCGAGGCCGGGGAAAAGGAGCCCGCGTTGTTCTAGGCACCCGCCCTAGACGATCGCGGAAACCCCGGTCACGGCCCGCCCGACGATCAGGGTGTTGATCTCGTACGAGCCCTCATAGGTGTAAATCGCCTCGGCGTCGGCGAAGATCTTGGCCATCCGGTAGTCGGTGACAATGCCGTTGCCGCCCAGCAGGGACCGGCCCATCCCCACGGTTTCCCGCATCCGGGCGCTCACATAGGACTTCGCAAGCGCCACCTGCGGCATGTCCGCGGCTCCCGCATCCTGCAGCTGTGCGATCCGGACCATCATGCCCATGCTCGCCACTGCATTGCCGAGCATCGTCACCAGCTGCTGCTGGACCAGCTGGAATTTCGCCAGCGGGCGGCCGAACTGCCGGCGTTCGACGGCGTACTGCCGGGCGACGTCGAACGCGGCCAATTGCTGGCCAACACCCTGCCAGGCGACCATGATCCGCGACCCGCGCAGCAGTTCATTGGTGTCCTCGAAGCTGTTGATCCCTGCGAAACGGTCCGACTCTGCCACCTGGACGTCGGTGAAGACGATGTCCGCGTTCTGCACCGTGCGCAGCGCGATCTTGTTCTCGATCCTGCTCCGGCTCACGCCCGGCAGGGTCGCGTCCACAATAAAGCCGCGGATGCCGCCGCCGTCCTCGTCGCGGGCCCAGACCAGCATGTAGTCGCAGAACGTCCCGTTGCCGATCCATCGCTTGGCGCCGTTGAGCACCCAGGTGTCGCCGCCGCCGGGCGCCCCGCCGCGGACCCGCCGGGCAACGGATTCCATGCCACCGGCCACATCGGAGCCGTGTTCAGGCTCGGTCAGGGCGAACGCCCCGGTGGTCCGGAGGTTCGCGGCGTCATCGAGCAGCCGCGCCTTCTGCTCCGCGGAGCCGAAGCCGTAAAGGGCTTCGACAAAAAGATCGTGATGGACCAGGAAAAACGTCGCCAGCGAGGTATCCACCCGGGTCATCTCGGCGATCACCAGCCCGGCAAACAGGTTGCTGTAGCCGCGCTGGGCCGGTGCGCTGAGCTCCAGGGCCGCCAGCTTGGGCAGGATGTGGGCGGGGAACTCGGCCCTATTCCACCAGTCGGCCGCGTAGGGTGCCACTTCCCGGGCCAGGAAGTCCCGCAGTTCGGCGAGCTTAGCCTGTTCCGCGGCGTTGAGCATCGCCTCGAAGCCGAAGAAGTCCGCGGTTGGAAGGCCCTCGGTTGACGCAGCGGACGCCGGCGACTCCGCCAACCCGGCCGGCCTCATTTCGGCCCCATCCGGATGGCGCCGTCAAGCCGGATGGTCTCGCCGTTGAGCATGGCGTTCTCCACGATGTGTGCGGCGAGGTTCGCGTACTCTGCGGGCCGGCCCAGCCGGGATGGATGCGGTACCTGGGCCCCGAGGGAGTCCTGGGCTTCCTGCGGCAGTCCGGCCATCATGGGTGTCTCGAAAATGCCTGGCGCAATTGTCATCACACGGATCAGGGACCGGGCAAGTTCCCGGGCGATCGGCAATGTCATCGCGTGCACGGCCCCCTTGGAGGCGGCGTAGGCAGGCTGGCCGATCTGGCCATCAAACGCGGCGACGGACGCGGTGTTGATGATCACCCCGCGCTCGGGCCCGCCCAGTCCGGTCACGGCCGGCTCGGTGGCAGCCATCGCGGCCGCCGCGAGGCGGATCACGTTGAAGGTGCCCACGAGGTTGATCTGGATGACACGGCTGAACGTCTCCAGTGCCAGCACGCCCGTCCGGCCCAGGACCTTTCCCGGGGTGGCGATTCCGGCACAGTTGACCACAATCCGGAGCGGCCCCAGCTCCACGGCAGCGTCAACGGCGCCCTGTACTTGCTCTTCGCTGGTGACGTCGGCTGGCACAAAAACCGCCCGGTTGCCCTGCCGCGTCGGGCTGCCGGCCTCGGCGGTGTTCGCCTGGACGTTGTCCGCCGCGTTCAGTTCATCGGCGAAGGCGCTGCCGGCGGAGCCGGGCAGGTCCACCAGGACGACCGAGGCTCCGGCGTCGAACAAACGCCGTGCCGTGGCAGCCCCGAGCCCGGAGGCCCCGCCGGTAATCAGCGCGACTGTACCTTTGATGTCCATGCATCCTCCTTGATGTGGAACCGGAACCTGCCACGACACTGTGGGCAGCGTCACGAACCGACAGAGAACAATAGTTAATGAATGTTAACTGGAATGCCGGCAGAAAGCACCTTCGCCCCGCAATGGCGCAACGGTCCCGCGCCGGACGCGGGGCCGCCACTACGCTGAAGCCATGACGCCCGCAGACATGCCCCCGGCCCACAACTGGTCTTTCCGGGCCGACGAAGCAGCCCGGTCGGTAACCAGAATGTTCGGGCAGCGGCTCTTTTTCCTGCCGGGAACCCATCTCGCCGCGATTGTGCGACCCTCCGGCAGGCTCGGAAACCTTGCCCGGCCCTGGCACTACTGGTGGCAGGCGCACTATGTGGACTGCCTCGTGGACGCCGGGCGCCGGGAACTGGGCCGTGAACACCGTCCCGGAAAACCGTTCGACGGCAGCACCCTGCCCAGCGCCGGCCGCCTCGCATCCTGGCTGGTCACCGGAATCCGGCTCCGAAACTTCCTCACCGTGGTCAACAACTATTACGACGACATGGCGTGGCTGGCCCTGTCCACGTTGCGGCTGGAGCAGCTCGCCGAGGACAGCCGCCACGATGCCGGCCGCCGCCGTAACGCCAAGGTCCTGAAGAGCCTCACCCTGCAGTTCGACTCGGCATCCACCGATGACCTCGGCGGCGGCACGTTCTGGAGCACAAAACGGGATTTCAAGAACACCCCGGCCACCGCGCCGGTGGCGCTCCACTACGCCCGGACCGGCCAGCCGGCCAAGGCGCAGGCCCTGCTGGACTGGCTGAACGCACGCCTTTTCGACGCCGAACAGGGCCTGTACCGCGACGGGCTCCGGATCACGCCGGCCGGCGGCGTGGTGCTGGAGGGCGCCATCTACAGCTACAACCAGGGCCCGGTGCTGGGCGCCCTGCTGGAGCTGGGCGGCGAGGCCAACCTGGCACGCGCCGCCGAGCTGGTGGCGTCGGTGGCACGCGGACTCACCGTCCCGGCAGCCCTGGCGGGGCGTACTGCCGACGTCCTGCGCTGCGAGGGCACCGGCGACGGCGGCCTGTTCACCGGCATCCTGGCGCGCTACCTGGCCCTAGCCGCCGCCGACCAGCGGCTTCCGGCCCAGGCCCGGGCGACGGCCACAACGCTCGTGAACAACACTGCCGAGGCGTTCTGGGAAGGCCGCCGCCCGTTGTCCGCGGCGGAGCCACTGGCCGGCAAGGGCAGCCGCGTCCTGTTCTCCGACCGCCCCGAGCGGCCGGCGCTGCGCAGCTACCCGCCGGGCGCCGCCGTCGAACTTTCCACCCAGCTGCAGGCGTGGATGGTGCTGGAAGCCGCGGCGGCAATCGCCGCTCGGTCCGGGCACCCGGCAGGGAACGAGTCAGCCACCCCCACGGAACCGGCCGCCGACAATTAAGTCATGCAATAGTTTCGTAATTCACGTGATCCTCGTCACTTAAGGCGTTCTCGGCTTGGTTGCTTAGGGTTGGCTAACCTACAGTTTTTCCTAGTGAGCATGCCCTAACTTCCCCCGCTCACGGGGGCTAGGGCTCCAGAGACCTTCCCTCCAGAAAGCAGCCCCATGAAGATCCGCAACAACGCGCTGGCAGGTATCGCACTTGCCGCCACCGCAGCGCTCGGCCTGGCCGCCTGTGGCTCCGGCACCTCCACGCCCTCCGGCAGCGACGCCGCTGACGGCAAGATTTCCGGTGCGATCACGGTGTACAACGCCCAGCACGAGTCCCTTTCCCAGGAATGGGTGGACGCCTTCACCGCCGAGACCGGCGTTAAGGTCACCGTCCGCCAGGGTTCGGATACCGAAATGTCCAACCAGATCATCCAGGAGGGCCAGGCCTCCCCCGCCGACGTGTTCCTCACCGAAAACTCCCCGGCCATGGCCCAGGTGGAAAACGCCGGCCTGTTCGCCGACATCGACAATGCCACCGTCGCCCAGGTTCCCGCCGAATACCGGCCCTCCACAAACAAGTGGACGGGCATCGCAGCCCGTTCCACTGTCCTGGTCTACGACAAGTCCAAGCTGAGCGAAGACCAGCTGCCCAAGTCGATGCTGGACCTGGCCAAGCCGGAGTGGAAGGGCAAATGGGCGGCGTCGCCCTCCGGCGCCGACTTCCAGGCGATTGTCTCGGCCCTGCTCGAACTCAAGGGCGAAGCGGCCACCGAGGAATGGCTCAAAGGCATGAAGGAGAACTCCAAGGCCTACAAGGGCAACAGCACGGCCATGAAGGCGGTCAATGCCGGCGAAGTGGATGCCGCCCTGATCTACCACTACTACTACTACGGCGACCAGGCCAAGACCGGCGAGAACTCCAAGAACGTCACGCCGTACTACTTCAAGAACCAGGACCCGGGCGCCTTTGTCTCCGTCTCCGGCGGCGGCGTCCTGCAGTCCTCAAAGAACGCCGCGGCGGCCCAGGCCTTCGTCAAGTTCATCACCGGCAAGAAGGGCCAGGAAATCCTGCAAAAGGGCACCTCCTTCGAATACGCCATCGCCTCCGCCACCCCGGCCAACGAGAAACTCGTCCCGCTGCCGGAGCTGCAGGCACCCACGGTGGATCCCGCCAAGCTCAACTCCGCCAAGGTCAGCGAGCTGATGACCAAGGCAGGGCTGCTCTAACTTCGTGGCAACCAAGCTGGCGGCGCCCGAAACATCCGGGAGCACACCGACGGCGGGCCGGGGCAAACGCCCCCGCCCGCCTTTCGGCGTTTCTGTTATTGCGGTCCTGGCCGTCCTGATTGCCCTGTTCGCGCTGATTCCGCTGGGCTACGTCATTGTTATGACGGTGGCCACCGGCTGGGACACAGCCGTGGAGCTGATCTTCCGGGCACGCGTCGGTACGCTGCTGCTCAACACCGTGCTCCTGATGCTGATCACCGTGCCGCTGTGCCTCATCCTCGGCGTGGGCGGAGCCTGGCTGGTGGAACGCACGCACCTTAAGGGCCACAGATGGTGGGCCGTGCTGCTCGCTGCCCCGCTGGCCATCCCGGCGTTTGTCAACAGCTATGCCTGGGTCTCCGCGGTGCCGTCGCTTGAGGGTCTGTGGTCCGGCGTGCTGATCGCGACCCTGTCGTATTTTCCGCTCGTTTACATTCCGGCCGCCGCGACCCTCAGCCGGCTGGACCCTGCCATCGAACAATCGGCCGCGTCCCTGGGCCTGGGCGCCTGGCGGGCCTTCTTCCGTGTGGTCCTGCCGCAGCTGCGCATCGCGATGACCGGGGGCGCGCTTCTGGTATCCCTGCACCTGCTGGCCGAATACGGGGCGTTCGCGATGATCCGTTTCGACACCTTCACCACAGCGATCATGGTGCAGTACCAGTCGACCTTCAACGGCACCGCAGGGAACATGCTGGCCAGCGTCCTGGTGTTCCTGTGCCTGATCCTGCTGCTGGTTGAAGTGCGCAGCCGAGGCAGTGCCCGGTACGCCAGGATCGGTTCCGGGGCCCAGGCGCGCGCCCTGCGGCTTCCGCTGCGTGCTTACCAGCTGCCCGCCCAGCTGTTCCTGGCCGCGCTCACCGCCCTGGCCTTCGGACTTCCGCTGACGTTCGTGCTGCGCTGGATCGTCGCCGGCGGGCCGGGCATCTGGGCCGCAGACGAATTCCTTCCGGCCCTGCTGCTGACCCTGATGTACGGTCTCGCCGGCGCCCTGGCCACCACCGTTGTCGCGTTCCCGATGGCCTACCTGGCAGTGCGACACCCCGGCTGGTTCAGCAAGGCCCTGGAGCTGTCCAACTACATCACCAGTTCCATGCCCGGGATCGTGGTGGGCCTGGCCTTCGTGACCGTCAGCATCAAGGCTGCGCCCAGCCTCTACCAAACCTCAACGCTGCTGATCGCGGCCTACGTGTTGTTGTTCCTGCCGCGCTCCCTGGTAAACATCCGTTCCGGCCTGGCGCAGGCGCCCAAGGAACTCGACGAGGCCGCCCAGGCGCTCGGCAAACCGCCGTTGCTGGCGTTCCTGCGCGTGACACTCCGGCTCACGGCCCCGGCCGCCGCCGGTGGCGCCGCGCTGGTGTTCCTGGCAATCGTCAATGAACTGACGGCGACGCTGCTGCTCTCCCCCAACGGCACCCGGACCCTGGCAACGGAGTTCTGGAGCAAGAGCAGCGAAATCGACTACGCCGGGGCGGCGCCATACGCGTTGCTGATGATTCTTTTGTCCGCGCCGATGACCTACCTCCTCTTCCAGCAGTCCAAGAAAGCAGCGGGACAGTGACCCAGTACAGCCCTTCCCGGCTCCCGGCACCGCGGATCGCCGCGTCCGTGGCCACCAGCACCAACAACCACCTGCAGATCGACGCCGTCACAAAGGATTTCGGGACCCAGGCGGTCCTCAAGGGCGTCAACCTCTCGGTGGCCAGGGGCGGCACAACGGCGATCGTGGGCCCGTCCGGTTCCGGCAAGACCACGCTGCTGCGGCTGATTGCCGGTTTTGAACACCCGGACACCGGCAGCATTTCACTCAACGGCACCAAGGTGGCCGGCGGCGGCGTCTGGGTCCCGGCACATAAGCGCCACGTCGGCTACGTGGCGCAGGACGGAGCCCTGTTCCCGCACCTGAGCGTCGGGCAGAACATCTCCTTCGGCCTCGATACCACCAAACTTCCCGGCGGCCGCCGGGCACTGAAGGACCGGGTGGCCGAACTCCTGGAGATGGTCTCGCTGGACCCGGCCATGGCCAAACGGCGCCCGCACCAGCTCTCCGGCGGCCAGCAGCAGCGTGTGGCCCTGGCCCGTGCGCTCGCCCGCGAACCGGAACTGATGCTCCTGGACGAGCCGTTCTCGGCCCTGGACGCAGGGCTGCGGGTAGCCACCCGCAGGGCGGTGGGCAAAGTACTCCAGGACGCCGGGGTCACCACCATCCTGGTCACCCACGACCAGGGCGAGGCACTTTCCTTTGCGGACCAGGTGGCGGTGATGCGCGGCGGACGGCTGGCACAGATCGGCAACCCGTTTATCGTTTATACCCGCCCCGCGGACCGGGCCACCGCCGAGTTCCTGGGCGACGCCGTGATCCTCGATGCCTGGATGGAAGGCTCCCTCGCCACCTGCTCACTGGGCGGCATCCCGGTCCGCCGGCCCCCGGCCCAGGGCCGGGTCCAGCTGATGCTGCGCCCTGAGCAGATCCGGATCGCCGAAGACGGCCCCATCCGCGGTGTTGTGGTGGACACCGATTACTTCGGGCCGGAAACCACTGTCCGGCTTAAGCTCGCCGCCCCTCCCGTCCTCAGTGAAGGGGCCATCGCAGACCACCGCTACCCCGGCGGCGGCGAGATCATCACCATCCGGCACTGGAACGCCTCCATCGCCCGGCCGGGCACCGAGCTGTGTCTGCGCGTTGTGGGCGAAGCCGTGGCTTTCCCGATGGAGGACCTGCCGCAGGCATAGCCGTCGGGGATCCAGGCATAGGGTGGGCGCATGACAGTTCAGCCAGCACTCCACCGCCAGCACTGCTCCGTTGCCGCCCCCACCCAGTTGTGGCTCGATGCCGAGGGCCGGCTCTCGGGCCGCGGCGGTGGCGCGGAAGCTTCCGGCGCCGCGGGCGAGGGCTGGTTTACCGGCCTGCTGCACGGCGACACGCGGATGCTGTGCCGTGCGGAGGTGCGTGTGAACGGCCTTGAGCCGGAGCCCGCCACGATCGAGGCGGCGGCCGGCGGTGTGCTGCGGGTGCGTGGGCTGGTCCGCGGCATCCCGGGGTCCTCCGAGGACCCCGCCGTGGAGCTTCTGCAGACCTGGACGGTGACGCCCGGCGCCGTCCGGCATTCCCTCCGTCTGGCCACCTCCCTCGAGTCGCTTGACGTGGAGATCGAAATCCAGCTCGCCGCGGACTTCACCGACATGGCCGCCATCCGCCTGAGCCGCTTCAGGGAGCCCTCCGGCCCGTTCTCCGCTGATGACTCCACGCTGCGCTGGCGCGACGGCGGGCGGACCCTGACCGTCGCCGCCCCCGGCAGCGTCGCCGCGGGCGAACGGCTCATCTGGCGCGGCACTGCCGGCCGGGGATCGCCGTTCGAGGTGGAGTGGCAGGCCATGCTGGCTGACAGCGAAGACACCGTGGTGGCGGCCAGGACGCCCGCCCCGCACCGGGTACGCGCCGAACCGGCCGGCGCCCTCGGCAAGCTGCTGGACAACGCCATCGATGAACTCGCCGGGCTCCGCCTGGCCACCCGCAAGTTGCCCGACGCACCGTTCGCCGCCGCCGGGGCACCCTGGTATTTCACCTTGTTCGGACGCGACTCGCTGTGGGCCGCGCGGCTGCTTCTGCCGCTGGACGCCGGACTCGCCGCCGGAACGCTGCGCACACTGGCCGCGTTCCAAGGCACCAGGCACGATCCGGCCGCCGCGGAGGAGCCCGGCAAAATCCTGCACGAGCTCCGGTCCAAGGAATTGCTGCTGGAGAGCCAGGGCCTCCGCCTGCCCCCGGTGTACTACGGCACTGTGGACGCCACCCCGCTCTGGCTGTGCCTGTTGGCCGAACTTGGCCGGGCCGGGCTGGATGACGCCGCCGTCCGCTCGCTCCTGCCCAACGCGGCCCGCGCAGTGCAATGGCTACTGGCAGCCGGCGGTGCGCCCGGAAGCGTCAACAGCGGGTTCCTGAGCTATCAGGACGAGACCGGCCACGGTCTCAGCAACCAGGGCTGGAAGGACTCGGCGGACGCCTTGCAGTTCCGCGACGGCCGCCTGGCCGAGGGCCCGATCGCGCTCTCCGAGGTGCAGGGCTACGCCTATCAAGCCGCGGTGGACACCGCCGCCCTCTTCGACGCCTATGGCGAACCCGGCGGCCAGGAGCTGCGGGACTTCGCCAAAGCCCTGCAACAGAACTTCCGCGCGCGCTTCTGGGTCCAGGACGACAGCGGGACCTTCCCCGCCATGGCCCTCGACGGGAACGGTGATCCGCTGGATGTCCCGGGCTCCAATATGGGGCATCTGCTCGGCACCGGGATCCTGGACGCCTCCGAAGCCAAGCTCGTGGCCGACCGGCTGCTGAGTCCGGAGTTGTTCTCCGGCTTCGGCGTGCACACGATTTCGCGGCGCGCGGCCGGCTTCTGGCCGTTCAGCTACCACTGCGGTTCGGTCTGGAGCCACGACACCGCGATCGCGGTCCGGGGACTGCTCGCCGAGGGAATGCCCGCCGAGGCCAGGATCCTCGCCGAAGGCCTGCTGGCCGCGTCCGGCTCCTTCGGTGACCGGCTGCCGGAACTGTTCGCCGGTATCACTGCCGACGAGGCCGGCCAAGCGGTGCCCTATCCGGCGTCGTGCCACCCGCAGGCCTGGTCCTCGGCCGCTGCAGTTGTGGTCGCGCAGGCCATGGGCGTGCACTTCTAGGACGTTCCGCCCGTCCCGGACGGCGCTGCGGGTGTCCCGGGGAGCGCCCGCCGGGCCTCACGGAGTCCGTCCACCAGGATCACGACCCCGACGACGGCGACAGCCAGGCCCAGGGATGCGATGACATCGGTCAGCCAGTGGTAGCCCAGGTAGATCCGGCTGAATGCCACCACCAGGGTGCCGGCGGCCGCGGCGGCAAAGCCGAGCACCGCCGTCGACGTCTTCCGGCTGCGGGACGCCAGCAGGTAGGCCAGCACCAGGAAAAAGACGCCCGCACCCAAGGTATGGCCAGAGGGGAAGGAAAACGCGTCGTCCGGTCCCAGCAGGAAGTCGCCGGCCGGCGGCCGGGCCCGGTTGACCTGGTGCTTGATGAATGTCGACAGCCCGAATGTCGCTGCCATGGCACCGATCAGCAGGGCCGGACGCCAGAGTTCGCGTTTCCGCACATACCACGCCACCGCCAGGACCACGCCGATCACAGTCATCCACAGCGGCGACGTCACTGTGGTCACGGCCGCCAGCGCGGAAGTAGCGAGGGAAGTACGCGACGCCACCAGGCCGTCATGGACGGTCCCGTCCAGGGCCGCGGGCCCCCCGTTCGCCCGGACCGCCGCCAGCGTCAGCCAAAATATGGTTTCTCCGGCCACCAACAAGGCTGCCGCGCCAAAAAACACCGCGCGCTGGGATCGCACCAGCCGCACATCAGGGGTGCGCGGTTCGCGCTGGGCAACGGGCATTGGGCTATTGTTCCAGTCGAAGCTCCCGGCAGGCCGGATGCCCGCTGGGAAATCCCTAGGGGACAGCTGGCCGTTTGGTCTGCGGATACGGGGTTTCATGCCGGGCGAGCATTTCGACGAAAGCCGCGATCTTACGCTCCCGGGTGGCTGCCTGCTTGACCGCGTTGGTCCGGTAGATCAGGGCGTACCTGTTCACGGAGGTCAGGACGTCGAACATTGCCTGTGCCCGCGGCTCGGCGGCAATGGCTGCGGCAAGGTCCGGGGGCACTTGCGCCGAAGCCGCCCCGTCGTAGGCAGCCTCCCAGCGTCCGTCAGCCTTGGCGCTTTCGACGGCGGCACGCCCGGCAGGAGCCATCCTGCCCGCCGCTTCAAGGCGGCCGATCCGCTCCACGTTCCGGGCCGACCACACACTTCTCGGCCGCCGGCGGGTCATCCGCTGAAAGGAACTCTCTCCGTCGCGGCGCCGGGCCTGTCCGTCAATCCAGCCGAAACAGAGGGCTTCCTGCAGTGCGGCCTCATAGTCGAGTTCCGTAACCGTCCCGCCTTTTTTATGCAGCACCAGCCACACGCCGGGGCTTCCCGCGTGGTGTTCCTCCAGCCAGGCGCGCCACTGGGCAGCATCCCGGACCAGCAGTTCCTCAAGTTCAGCAACCATGGCACCATTGTGCCCCGCGACTCTGACAACAGGGGTTGCTTTGGTGGGACGATATCCCTGTCAGCTGGAATCCATCACACCCCGAGGAGCAACGATGCTGCGCGTCCGCCCGATCCATTTCACCTCCCGTCTTGATGAATGGGAGCGGTTGCTCACCGCCCTGGGCATGGTCAAGACCGTCGACGAGCCCACCTGGCGGGAGTTCGACGCCGGCTCCGGCCGCCTCGCCCTACACTTCGTCGAGCCGGGCGCGGCTGAGGACGGCACTACATCCTTCGGCGTCGAAGTAGGCGATCTGAAGGAATTCGCCCGGCGGACCAAGGAGGCCGGCACCACCGCGGAACTCATCGACGCGGACCACGGCCCTTCCTGCCGCGTCACCGCCGCGGACGGATTCACTTTCCTCGCCGACCCGGCCACGCGCGCCGCCGACGGCAGCTGGGTGGAACCAGCGGACGCGGACCCGGGGATCGCCGTCGTCGAAGTCTGGTTCTCCGAAGACGCCGTCACGGCGGCTCAAACGCTGCGTGACATCGGCGCCCGGCCCCGCCCGGCCCCGGGCGACCCGGACGCCGTGGAATCCGAAGCATTCACGGCAAAGAACGGCGGGGTCCTTATGGTCGGTGCAGGCACCGGCGCCGGGCGTGCCGGCCTGGGCTTCGAATACGACGGTGACTTTGACGGCCTCCGCCAGCGCCTCATCGCGGCGGGACACGAGGCCGCGGTCATCGAGGAAGCCGCCGTCCCCACCCTGCATGCAGCCAACCCCGATGCGGACGGTGGGGCCGCCCACCCGCCGCTTTGGATTTCAGCGGCACCGGCCGGCGAACCACCGGAATCGGTGCCCGCCAGCTGAGCTGCGTCACGGTGTTCGGGCGGGGATGGGGTAGAACTTAACCATGAACGTTCGCACTCCTGACCCGAACCCCGGCTGGCTCTCCGACGATGATTTGTTCGAGGCGCGCGGCCGGTTGCCCATGGTCTACGTCGAGGCCGTTCCGGTCCGGCTGGACCCGTTGGGGTTCGTCAACGAGGTCGGTACCCTCCTGCAGGCCGAGGAGGACGGCACGATGGTGCGCTCCCTGGTGTCGGGCCGGGTGCTCTACCGCGAGACCATCCGCGCGGCCCTGCTGCGCCACATGGAGAAGGACCTCGGCCCGCTGGCCTTCCCACAGCTACCCATTAGTCCGGTGCCGTTCACTGTGGCGGAGTACTTCCCGTCCCCGTCCCACACTGGATTCACCGACGACCGCCAGCATGCGGTGGCGCTGGCCTACATCATCCCCGTCACCGGTGAATGCTCCCCCCGGCAGGACGCGCTGGAACTGACCTGGATGACCCCGCAGGAAGTCATGAGCTCGGACGTCCAGCTGGAATTCAGCGGCGGCCGCGGGGCCCTGATCCGCCAGGCCCTGGCTTTCGCCGGCGTCGGGAACTGACCGGAGCCCGCGTCCCAGACTTCCCCGCGCCTTTGTAGACTGTTGGGCGGACCGCAAGAGAATTTAAGGACTCCAGATGACTTACCCACCGGCCGCCCCGAACTACATTGAACAGCAGGCTGGCTCGTTGCAGAGCGGCGATCATCTGCTGTTGCCCGACGGCACCCGCTCTGCCGAAATCCAGCGTGTGGACATCGAAAACGACGACTTCGGGACGCCTGCCATGGTCCTGGCGACCCTCACCGGAGGCGGCGGTCTCCGGATTGCGGCAGCCTCCACGGTCCTGATTCTGGAGTCCGCGTCCGAAGCGGAAGAATCTGCCTCCGAGGATTCCGGCTCGCTCCTGCAGCTCGTCGAACCGTCGCTGGCTGACGGCGGCGTGGAATCCGACGCCGGCGGCACAAGCGGTCCCGGGGAGGCAGCCAGCGGAGCCGTCCCCGGCGTCGTGGTCCCTCCGCTGCCGCCCGTTCCACCGCTGGTGAGTGGCCCCAGCGACGAGGACCTCGCGCTGATCCCTGCCCCGCATGGAACGCCCGAGTCGGTCGTGGCAGCTGTGGCAGAGGCGCACCCAAGCTCGGTGAGCGTGCTGCTGCTGAGCGAACGGCTCGCCAAGGGCATCAACACGAAGTCGGGGAGTTGCCTCAAAGACCTCAGCGACCTGGCCCAGGAACTGTTCATTGTCCTCAAGGACGCCGACAACGCGCTCGCCGTTGCGGATCTGCTTAATGTGCTGCCGTTCGACGGAAACCGCGGCCGCTGGGCCTCGGTGGAGGCTTCCCTGGCCCTGTCCAGCTACATTTGCCGCCAGCTCGGCGAGACCGAACGCGCAGCCGTCTACGAGAAGTTCCTCCGCGCCCCCGATTCCATGGAGGCGGACCCGTTTAAGGCCCGGATCAACGCCAAGGTCCGCCAGCGCTCGCTGAATGAACCGAACCTTTACGACAAAGAGATCTTCCGCGCCATGGACAACTCGAATCCGGATGCGGAGCGCGAGTGGCGGCAACTGCGGCTCGAGGCGCTGCTGTTCCTGCGCGCGCACGGCGGCTCGGAAACCATTGGCGTCCCGGAGCTGGAACGCCGGATCGGCAACGAACTCGAATCCGTCCGTTCCTGAGGTGTTTTGCCCCCTACCCCCTGGTGGCCGGGCGTTGTAGATTCAGCCCATGACGAACAATCTGAGCGTTGTCATTAACTCCGACGCGCAGCAGGTTTGGACAATGCTGCGCGAACCCTCCCTGGTTGCCCAGTGGCACGGCTGGGAAGCCGATGACCAGGCGGCCGAGATCGATGAGATCTATTTCAGTCCCAAAGTCGTTGAAGGCGCCGACCACACCTCGCTCGTGGTCGACGGCGGGGATGTGTTCACCCTGAGACCGGTCCCGACCGGCACGGAGCTAAGTGTCACCCGGGCCGCAGTGGACCATCACTCCGAGTGGGCCGCCTGGGACGAGGACATCACCCAAGGCTGGCTGACCTTCATCCAACAGCTCCGGTTCGCCCTTGAACGGCACCCGCACGGCAGGCGACGGACCTTCTTCTTCTCGGTTCCCGGCACCGAGGGGTCCGCCATCGAAAGGCTCGGCCTGTCCGATGTTCCCCCGCCCGGCGAGCCGTATTCGCTCGCCCTTGCCACGGGTGAGAAGGTTGCCGGCAAGGTCTGGTTCCGGAGCAACCACCAGGTGGGACTCACAGTCCACCACTATGCAGAACACGGCGAGGGCCTGGTCATCGTGGCGGACCAGCCGGTCATCCCCGATGTCCGGCCCAACGGCGGGTCTTTGGTCATCGTCTCCACGTACGACCTCGGGGCGCACCAACTCGGATCCGTGCGCACGTACTGGGACACCTGGCGGGCTGAGAACTACCCCACATCCGATCCGCTGCACTAAGGGTTGGCGCCTGTTAGCTGGCACACTTGAACGGTGCCAGCCAATCCTGAATCACCAGTGTCATCGCCCCTGCCAGCGCGGCAGTCCGAGTTTTCCTTCCGGGTGGGAAAACGCCTTAGTGAAAGCTGTTCACCGTCGGCGTCCCAGATCGCTGCCAACGGCGGGGAGTTCCTCGGCCGGACCGGCACCATCAGCACACCGCATGGTGAGATCCAAACCCCGGCGTTTATCGCCGTCGGCACCAAGGCCACGGTCAAGGCGGTGCTGCCGGAATCCATCGCCGGGCTCGGAGCCCAGGCCGTCCTCGCCAATGCCTACCACCTGTACCTGCAGCCCGGGGCGGACATCCTGGACGAGGCCGGCGGGCTGGGCGCGTTTATGAACTGGCCCGGCCCCACCTTCACGGATTCCGGCGGGTTCCAGGTGATGAGCCTGGGCTCGGGCTTTAAAAAGGTCATCGATATGAAGTCAGTGGACCAGTCGGGGCCGGATGACGCTGTCGCCCCGGGCAAGGAGCGGCTGGCCCACGTGGACGAGGAAGGTGTGTGGTTCAAAAGCCACCTCAACGGCGACCGGCACCGCTTCAGCCCGGAAATTTCGATGAACGTCCAGCATCAGCTCGGCGCGGACATTATGTTCGCCTTCGATGAGCTGACCACCCTGCAGAATTCCCGCGGCTACCAGGAGGAATCCCTGGAGCGCACCCGCCGCTGGGCCGAGCGCTGCATCACCGAGCATTTTCGGCTGACATCGGAGCGGACCGGCAAGCCCTATCAGGCACTGTTCGGCGTCCTCCAGGGCGCCCAGTACGAGGACCTTCGACGCAAGGCCAGCCGCGACCTCGGCGCCATGAACTTCGACGGCTTCGGCATCGGCGGGGCGCTCGAGAAGGAAAACCTGGGCACGATCGTGCGCTGGTGCAACGAGGAACTGCCGGAGAACAAGCCGCGGCACCTACTGGGCATTTCCGAGCCCGACGACATCTTCACAGCGATCGAGAATGGCGCGGACACCTTCGACTGTGTCTCCCCCACCCGGGTGGCCCGGAACTCGGCTTTCTATCACCCCACCGGGCGCTACAACCTCTCCGGCGCCAAGTACAAGCGCGACTTCGGGCCGCTACAGGAAGGCTGCGACTGCTACGCCTGCCTGAACTATTCCCGCGCCTACATCCACCACCTGTTCAAGGCCAAGGAAATGGTTTCAGCCACCTTGATCTCAATCCACAACGAGCGCTTTGTGGTGAAGATGGTCGATGACGCCCGGCTTGCCATCGAGGCAGGCACCTTCTTCGACTTCAAGGCCGAGACCCTGGGCCGTTACTACTCCTAGCCGCTGGGCGGCCCTGTCGCCGAAGTCGCCGAAAGCGTGCCATGTCGCCGGAAGGCCGCGGCGAACTCGCAGGCTTCCGGCGACGTCGTGTTTCCACATAGCGACGGCGGGGCCTCCCGGGAACTCCCCGCGGCGCCCGAAACTGGCGTCATGCCTCAACAGAAGCCGCTCACGCTTCCGCCGCGTGGAAACCTTTGGCGCACTGACCAGCTAATCGACCTGGGCTACGGCTCCCGGTCCATCAAGTCGTTGCTGGACTCGGGTTCGCTCGTTCGCCTGCGGTACGGCTGCTATGCCCGTGGCAGCGTGTGGAACGCTCTGCCGGCACCGGTCCGCAGCCGGCAGTTGATCTATGCACATGCACACGGAACACTCACCACATCAACCGGAGCCTTCGCCTATAGCCACACTTCCGCAGCTCGTCTGCACCGCCTCTATCTCTGGAACGTGGACGAGCTAATCCATGTCCTGCAGCGGGTGCGCCCGTCGGCCGAGCGCCACGGCAAGGATGTTCGGTGCCACACACGACCCTTCTCCGACACTGAGCTGACACAAGTGGGCGGTCTGCGAACAACCTCGCTGGAGCGGACAGCCGCGGATTGCGCCATGCTGCTGAGCTATCGGCAGGCGCTCATCGTTATGGATCATGCGCTGCGTCTTGGTGCGGACAGGTCTCTGCTGCAGGAGATGGCTGATTCACTGGAGGGCCGCCGCGGCATCCGCACCTTCCGCCGAGTACTCGACACGGCGGACGTTCGCTCGGAATCCCCCGGCGAAACGCTGACCCGGGAGCTGTTCCTCCGGCTGGGCATCTCGATGCCCGAACCGCAGGTTGAAGTCACGA
This sequence comes from Arthrobacter sp. UYCu512, assembly GCF_040547075.1. NCBI lineage: Bacteria > Bacillati > Actinomycetota > Actinomycetes > Micrococcales > Micrococcaceae > Arthrobacter > Arthrobacter sp. UYCu512. The sequence continues at coordinate 399,466 of NZ_JBEPPA010000001.1, read as the reverse complement.
GCCGGATCGGACGGCATCGACTGGACTTCGCCTGGAAGAAGGAAAAGGTGGCCATGGAGTTCGACGGCAAGGTCAAATACTTTGACTTTCGGCCCACCGAGGAAGTGCTTTTCGAGGAACGGCGACGCGAGAAGGCCCTGACGGAGGAAGGATGGCTTTTTCTCCGTGTCGAGTGGAAAGACCTCTTCCGCGAACAGGAATTCAAGAACCGTGTGCTCCGGGCGTTGACGGGCCGGCACCACTCGTCCTGAGCCAAGAGCCCGCCGCCCCGAGTTCGCCGGATGCCCGCGAAATCGCCGGAACGTTGCGGCGACTTGGCACGTTTCCGGCGACTTCGGCGGAAGTGGAGTGAGCGCTTACGCCCCGTAGCTTGGCTCGCGCTTCTTCACCCAGCCGATGGCGAGTGAAGTCAGCGGCACAAACGCAAACTCCACGAGGGTCTTGTAGAGGAAACCCACCAGAACGTAGTTCACGAACATCGCGCCGTCGCTGATCCCGATCACGGAGGCTGCGATGCTGCAGAAGATCAGCGTGTCCACAAACTCGCCCACCCCGGAGGATCCCATCAGCCGAGCCCAGAGTGACTTTTCCCCGGTCCGGGCCTTCATCTTCACGAGGATCCAGGAGTTGATCGTTTGGCCCGCGAAGAAGGCCAGGAGCGAGGCGAATACGATCTGCGGGACCGGCCCCAGGGCGCTCTCCAGTGCGGACTGCTTGGCAAGGCCATACTCGTCCCCGAAGCCGGGGAGGGCGATGATGATCCAGTAGCACAGGGACGCGAACACCGATAGCGCGAAGCTGGTCACGATGGCCTTGCGTGCCACCTTGAAGCCGTAGACCTCGCTGATGACGTCGCCCAAAATGTACGCGAGCGGGAAGAGGAAGAACCCGCCGTCGGTGATGATGGGCCCGATCGCCACACCCTTGGATGCGCCGATGTTGGAAAGGATCAGCACCACTGCCATAACAGCCAGCATGATGCCGAAATACGGCGATCCAATGGTGGCAAACTTTGGCGGGGCGGCAGCAGGGAAGGTCTTGGCGGCAGTCATGGGTAATCCATTCGTAGTGGTTCGCTCGGCGGTCCGGAACGGTTCTGGGCCCGGGGTGGCCGGCTGTATTAGCACTGGAGGCTCCGGTGCAGCGCGCCGGGAACCGCTTCCATTCTCGCACCTTGGCCGGGCCGGCCGCCCGCCGCGGCCCAGCCCCGGCTATGGATACCTCCGCACAGCCACGCACTCACAAATTTGAACACGCTCAAAACCTGTGCCACACTTTTTGAACACGTTCAGAAATGAGGACGACCATGGCAGCCAAGAGCGATCAGACCCGGCAGCGGGTGGCGGACGTCGCATTGCGGATGTTTCGTGACATCGGCTTCGAAAAAGCCACCATGCGCGCCATTGCGGCCGAGGCCGGAGTGTCCGTCGGCAACGCCTATTACTACTTCGCGTCAAAGGATGACCTGGTCCACGAGCTCTATCTCCAGGTCCAAGGCCAGCACGCGGACAGGGCCGCGGAGGCCGTCGTCGGGTTTAACGACCTCAGCGCCAGGCTGAAGGCGACAATGCACGCGGGCCTGGACGTTATGGCGCCGTACCACCGCTTCGGCGCCGATTTCATCGCCACCGCCATCCGCCCGGCGTCGCCCGTCAACCCGTTCAACGCAGAATCCGGCAGCGCCCGGGAAGCGTCGCTGGCCATTTTCCGCGCCGCCGTAGACGGAGCACGCCCGGGGCCGCCCCGGAGGCTCCGGGCGGAACTGCCCGGGCTGCTCTGGCTGGGGTACATGGGGGTCACCCTCTTCTGGGTGTACGACACCTCGGAGGGGCAACGCCGGACCCGGAAACTTGTTGACGGCGCCGCCCCCCTGATCGCCCGCGGGCTCTCGCTCACGAGAATTCCAGGCGTCGGCAGGATCCTGGACGACGCCATGGACTTAGGCCGCACGGTCCGGGGCTAACACCGGGCATCAACTCACAATTATGGGGGAACTATGGGCAGAAGCATTGTGGTCGTGGCCGGCGCCTCTGGATTCATCGGGCGCTATTTCCGCCGCCGGTTCGGGCAGGACGGCTGGGACGTCCGGACCATCGGCCGGTCCCCCGCTGATACGGCTCGCTGGGGTGACGACAGCGCTATCACCGCCGCACTCGACGGCGCCGAACTCCTCGTGAACCTCGCGGGCCGTTCGGTGAGCTGCCGCTACACCGGGCGGAACAGGGCCCAAATCCTGAACTCCCGGGTGTCTACCACCGCGGCATTGGGCCGCGCCCTTGCACGTTGCAGCACTCCCCCCGTCGCCTGGCTGAACGCCAGCACGGCAACAATCTACCGGCACGCGGAGGACCGGCCCCAAACTGAGGACGACGGCGAGCTCGGCACCGGGTTCTCCGTCGACGTCGCCCGCGCCTGGGAAGCGGCCCTCAACCAGGCGCCGACGCCGCAGACCCGGAAGGTGGCGCTGCGGATTGCCATCGTGCTGGGGCCCGGCGGCGGGGTGATGCGGCCCTTTGCGACCCTCGCGCGGCTGGGCCTGGGCGGAGCCATGGGCCCAGGGACGCAGAAATTCAGCTGGATCCAGGTGGAGGACCTCTACCGTGCAGTGCGCTTCCTGAGCCGGCGCACCGACCTTGCCGGCCCGGTTAACATCGCGGCGCCGGACGTGGTGACCAACCGCGACCTGATGCGGGCGGTCCGCCGCACCCTCGGAGCGCCGTGGGGCATGCCCACTCCAGCATGGCTCCTCAAGCTCGGAGCCGTGCTGATCAGAACGGAGGCCGAACTGGTGCTCAAGAGCCGTTGGGTGGCACCCCGGAAACTGCTCGACGCCGGGTTCGTCTTCCTGGAGCCTGCGCTGGAACCGGCGCTGGAGCGGATCTGCGGACCCCGTCGGCCCTCTGGCGCCGCGGATTGAGTTAACGGCGACGGCGGGCCGCCGGCTTCCGGAACCGAAATCCCGCAGCCGGCAACCCGCCGTCGTCCGCGCCGAGTCCGCGCCGAGTCCGCGCGGCGTCCGGCGGCGTCCGCCGTCGTCCGCCGTCGTCCGCGCCGAGTCCGCGCGGCGTCCGCCGTCGTCCACACCCTACCGGCGCGTGGCGTCGATGAGGTCCTTGCCTTCGCCGTCGCGGTCCGCTGCGGACTCCCAGGCGTGGCCCTGCTCGTGATCCAGGTGCGTGGACTTCTTATTCTTGAGCGCGAAGATGTAGACCAGCAGCGAGATGGCGATGGCCACTGTGACGTAGGTGAAGAACAGGTCCACCTGGCCGACCTTCTGCAGGGCGGCCCCGATCAGCGGGACCGTGCCGCCGAAGAGCGAGTTCGCGATCGCGTAGCCCAGTCCGACGCCGAGGGCGCGGATGGACGCGGGGAACAGCTCGGCCTTGACCAGGGCGTTGATCGAGGTGTAGCCGCCGACAATAAGCAGGCCGCCCATCATCAGCAGGAACGCGGTGAACGGATCCTTGGTGCCGGCCAGGGTGGAAAGCAGCGGCCAGGTGAACACCACACCGGTGATGCCGAACCAGAGCAGCAGCGGCTTACGCCCGACCTTGTCCGAGATGATGCCGTAGACGGGCTGGAGCAGCATAAAGATGAACAGCGCCCAGAAGTTGATCACCGAGGTCTCGGTCTTGGCGATGCCGGAGGTGTCATTCATGAACTTCAGGATGAAGTTGGTGTACGTGTAGAACGCCACCGTGCCGCCGAGGGTAATGCCGATGCAGATCAGCAGCGGCTTCCAGTAGCTGGTGAACAACAGTCTCATGGTGCCCGGCTGCGCCTGCCCGGCGACGGCGGGGGCCTTGGCGGCCTCGAGCTGTTCGGCCGAGACGGTTTCCTCCATCGAACGGCGCAGCCACAGGACTACAAGCGCGGCGACGCCGCCAATCGCGAAGGGGATCCGCCAGCCCCACTCGCCTAGATCGGCCTTGGGGATAGAGTTCTGCAGGATGACCAGAACCAGCAGGGCCAGCATCTGGCCGCCGATCAGGGTGACGTACTGGAAGCTGGAGAAGAATCCGCGGCGCTTGGTGGTGGCAGCCTCGGACATGTAGGTGGCGCTGGTGCCGTACTCGCCGCCCACCGAGAAGCCTTGGATCACGCGGATGAGGACCAGCAGGATCAAGGCCCACAGGCCGATCTGCTGCTGCGTGGGCAGGATGGCGATGGCAAAGGACCCCGCGGACATCATGGTCACACTCAGAGTCAGCGCGGCCTTGCGTCCCTTGCGGTCCGCGTAGCGGCCGAAGAACCAGGCGCCGACCGGCCGCATCAGGAACGACGTCGAGAAGACGGCCATCGCTTCGAGGCCGGCCTGGAGGTCGTCGGTGGGATTGAAGAAGTGCGACTGGAAATATGCCGCGAACACTGTATAGACGTAGAGGTCGTACCACTCCACGAGGTTGCCGGCAGATCCTTTGAGAATATTGCTGACGGCTTTTCTGGTCTGCGCCGCTTCGGACAGCTGGGTGCTCATCGATGAACCTTCCTGGATCCGGCGCCGCAAGAAAGCAACACCGTCCGCCACCCTAGTCCCGGTGATCCGGGCCACTCGGGTTGTGTTCATATTGGTCATACGCACAATGCGTCCGGATTTCCCGGGGTGGCAGGATAGATCCATGACTCCTTACGCCGTGGACAAGCTGACCTCCGACGCGGGCCCCTACCCCGCCGTCGCCCTGACCATCGCCGGCTCCGAGGCGACCGGCGGCGCCGGCGCACAGGCGGACCTGAAGACCTTCCAAGAACTCGGCGTCTTTGGTATCGCCAACCTGACCTGCATCGTGTCCTTTGATCCGAAGGACAACTGGAACCACCGCTTTGTCGCTATCGACCAGCAGGTCATCGCCGACCAGCTGGAGGCAACGACGGCGGCGTACGGCGCCGCGTCCGGTGCGCCGTCCGCGCTGGATACGGTGAAGATCGGCATGCTTGGCAGCCCGGCGACGATTTCCACGGTGGCCTCGGCGCTGGCCGCGGGACAGTTCCGCCACGTGGTGCTGGACCCGGTGCTGATCTGCAAGGGCCAGGAGCCGGGCCATGCACTGGACACCGACCAGGCGCTCAAGGCGCAGATCCTGCCGCTGGCCACCTTCGTTACGCCGAACCACTTCGAGGCCGAGTCACTCTCCGGGCTGGAGATCACCGACGTCGAATCCCTCAAGGCCGCGGCTGTGCGCATCCATGAACTCAGCGGTGCGGCGGTGCTGGCGAAAGGCGGTGTGCGCCTGGCCGGCCCGGACGCCGTCGACGTCTACTACGACGGCGAAACGCTCGAGGTCCTCTCCGCCCCGAAGGTCGGCGAGGTGGCCGTCTCCGGCGCCGGCTGCTCGCTGGCTGCCGCGGTGACGGCCGAGCTGGCCAAGGGCGCGGCGCCGCTGGAGGCAGCCCGGACCGCGAAGGAATTTGTCACGGCGGGGATCCGGAACCGCGTTCCCTCCGGTGCACCGTTCGACGCCGTGTGGCAGGGCGGCCCGCGCTAGCCCCTCCCGCGCCCGCGCTAGCCCCTCCCGCGCCCGCGCTAGCCCCTCCCGCGCCCGAGTTCGCCGGAATCGCCCCGGTTCGCCGGAAGCTTCCGGCGAACCGGGGCGATTCCGGCGAACTCGAGAAGGGCTAGCGGCGCGGGATGTTGCGCAGGTTGCTCCGGGCCATGCTGACGGCCTCACCGGCGCCCCGGTTGAGCACCACTTTGGACATCGCCGTCGCGAACCCGAGGATCTGGGCACCTTTGATCTTCGGCGGCAGCGAGAGCGCTTTGGGGTCGGTGATGAGTTCCACCAGGGAGGGTCCCGGATGGGCAAAGGCTTCCCGGTAGGCGGCCTCAATCCGGGACGGATCCGTGACGCGGACGGCATGGAAGCCCAGGGCCCGGGCCACGGCCGCATAGTTGGCATCGGGCACATCGACGCCAAAGTCCGGCAGCCCGTCCACCAGCATCTCCAGCTTGACCATGCCCAGGGTGGAATTATTGAACACCACCACATTGACCGGGAGCCGGTGCGCGGCCACTGTGATCAGCTCCCCCAACAGCATCGACAGGCCGCCGTCGCCCGAGACCGAGACCACTTGGCGCCCGGGGTAGGCCAGTTGGGCGCCGATCGCCTGCGGCAGCGCGTTCGCCATGGAGCCGTGCAAATACGAGCCGATCAGCCGCCGGGTACCCAATGGGTTGATGTAGCGGGCGGTCCAGACGTTGCACATACCCGTGTCCGCGGTGAAAATCGCGTCCTTGGCGGCGAGCTGGTCCAGCAGCGACGCGGCATACTCGGGATGGATCGGCTCGGTTTTCTCCACTTTCCGGGTGTAGGCGCCGACGGCTTTGTTCATCAGCCGGTCGTGCTTCTTCAGCATCGCGTCGAGGAACCGGCGGCTCTTCTTTGCTGCCAGCAACGGCATCAGCGCGGTCAACGTGGGCAACACGTCGCCATGGACCGCGACGTCGACGTCGGTGCGCCGGCCCAGGTTTTGCCCGGCCCGGTCCACCTGGGCCGTCCGGGTCGCGGGCAGGAACTGGTCGTACGGGAAATCGGTCCCCAGCAGGATCAGCAGGTCCGCGTCCTCAATCCCCTCGGCCGCCGCGCCATAGCCCAACAGCCCCGTCATACCGATGTCGTAGGGATTGTCGTACTGCATAAAATCTTTGCCGCGCAGCGAATGGCCGATCGGCGCCTTGAGGAGTTCGGCGAGTCCAATGACCTGATCATGGGCGCCCTGGACGCCTGCACCGGCAAAGATGGCGACCTTGTCCGCGGCGTTGATGGCGTCGGCAAGTTCCTGCACGCTGGCGGGGTCCGGGACCAGCGTGGCCGGCAGGAAAGCTGCCGGCGCCGGGGTTTCTGCGGTCGCGTCCAGTCCCGCGATGTCGCCGGGCAGGGTCACGACGGCGACGCCCCGAAGCGCGACGGCATGCTGGATGGCGCTGTGCATCACCCTCGGGGCCTGGCCGGCGGTGCTGATCAGCTCGGAGTACACCGAGCACTCGTTAAAGAGCCGGTCCGGGTGCGTTTCCTGGAAGAAGCTGCTGCCGATTTGTTTGCTGGGAATGTGCGAGGCGATCGCCAGCACCGGCGCGCCGGAACGGTTGGCGTCATAGAGGCCGTTGATCAGGTGCAGGTTTCCCGGCCCGCAGGAGCCGGCGCAGACCGCCAGACGGCCGGTCAGCTGGGCTTCGGCCGAGGCCGCGAACGCGGCTGCTTCTTCGTGCCGGACATGGATCCAGTCGATCCCGCCCTTCGCGGCACCGCCGGTTTTGCGGACGGCGTCGACAATCGGATTGAGGCTGTCGCCGACAATTCCGTAGATACGCTGCACGCCGGCGGCTTGCAGTTGTTCGATGAGCTGGCTGGCAAGTTCCTTGGCCATGGCTGGGCACTCCCGCGGTCGGATCCGTTAGCTGACACGGCCAATATAGTCGCCCCGGCCGCGTGCCGCGCCAGGCGGGCCCCGGCCGGTCCTGGCAGTGCCCCAGCTAGTTCCCCGCGTGCGCCTGCAGGAATGAGTAGACCTCGGTCTCGTCCACGCCGGGGAAGGCGCCCGGCGGCATCGCCGCAAGCAGGTGCGAGTGGGCCCGTGCGGAGGGCCAGGCATTGCCGGCCCACTCCGAGGTCAGCGCGGCCGGCGGACGCTTGCAGCAACTCTCATCCGGGCAGGTCGACGTGGACCGCTCGGTGGTTTCCCGGCCGCGGAACCACTTCACCTGCGCATACGGGACACCCACGGAGAGTGAGAACTCCCCGTTCGCGGAGCGCTCCGTGCGCGCCGTGCACCAGTAGGTCCCGGCCGGGGTGTCGGTGTACTGGTTGTAGGCACTGAACTTGTCCGGCACATCGAAAACCACCCGGGAGGTCCAGTTCTTGCAGGACGGCTGGCCCTCGATGGCGCCGGTGTGGTCCTGCGGGAACGTCACTCCGTCGTTCTCGTAAGCCTTGTAGATAATGCCGCTTTTGTGCGTCTTCTGGAAGTGCGTCCGCAGGTCCAGGTGCTCGGTGGCGAGGTTGGTAAAGCGGTGCGCCGCGGTCTCATACGACACGGCGAAGGCGTCCCGAATGTCCTCCACCGAGATCTCCTTGGCCTGCTTGGCCTTTTGCAGGAACTCCACGGTGGCCTGCTCCGGCAGCAGCAGCGCAGCAGCAAAGTAGTTGGTGGCCACCCGCTGCATCAGGAAGTCGCCGTAGTTCGTGGGGGTCTGGTGCCCCAGGACATAGTGGCCCAGTGCCTGCAGCAGCACCGAGCGCGGATCATGGTCGCTGCGCGCGTTCTGGGTGAGGTAGATCCGGCGGTTCTTGAGGTCGGTCACCGAACGAGTGGAGTGCGGGAGGTCGCCCACGTGGTGCAGGCTGAACCCGAGGTGCCCGGCAATGTCTGCGATGACGTGGTGGGAGAGCGGGCCGCTGGTGTGGCCGACGGAGGCGAGGACCTTTTGCGCTTCCGCCTCGTACTCCGGGAAATAGTTGTTCCGCTCGCGCATCATGGCGCGCAGCTTCCCGTTCGCGCGGCGGGCCTCCTCCGGCGTCGCCACCTGCTCGTTGAGCCGCCGTTCCAGCTCGTGTTGGAGCCCCACCATGGACTCCAGCACATCCATGGGCAGCCGGGAGCTGATCCGGATCGTCGGCAGCTTCAGCGACTCATAGATGGGGCTGCGCTGGTAGCGCTCCAGCTCAATCTCCAGGGCCGCGCGACGGTTGGGCGGTTCCGCACCGAGCAACTCGTCGATGCTGACACCAAGGGCCCCCGCCAGCTGCTGGAGCAGACCGAGCTTGGGTTCGCGCTTTCCGTTCTCGATCAGGCTCAGCTGGCTGGGGGCCGTTCCCACCGTGGCGCTCAGGTCATCAAGAGTGAGTCTGGCGGCCTTGCGGAGGTGCCGGACCCGGCGGCCCATGCTGATGACGTCGACTTCAGGGACGGCGGGGGCGGTCGCTGCGGATGCGGGACGGTTCCAACTGGCGGGGTGCATTTCTTAAGAATACGCGAAGAAGTTCATTTCTTTCCATGGTTTTGGTCTAGAAAGATGCGTGGAAGTGCAGAAAAGTGGATCTTACGGAAAAGTTACACCGCTCCGGATCAGCCAGGGGCTCTGCGAAGAAGCAGCGCACCCGGTCCCGGACCCACCAAGGAGACAAAGATGACTGCAGCATTTGAGCCCACCCAGCAGACGCCCGCTGAGCAAGCCGCGGCCCTGGAGCTCGAGTGGGCCGCCAACCCGCGCTGGGAAGGTGTCACCCGGGACTACAAGGCCTCCGACGTCGTCCGGCTGCGCGGCCGTGTCTCCGAGGAACACACACTGGCACGCCGCGGCTCGGAGAAGCTGTGGAAGCAGCTCACCGCCGAGCACAAGGAAGGCAAGTACACCAACGCCTTGGGTGCACTGACCGGCAACCAGGCAGTGCAGCAAGTCAAGGCCGGCCTGCGTGCCATCTACCTTTCCGGCTGGCAGGTTGCGGCCGACGCCAACAACTCCGGCCACACCTACCCGGACCAGTCCCTCTACCCGGCCAACTCGGTGCCCACTGTGGTCCGGCGTATTAACAATGCCCTGCTCCGCGCCGACCAGATCGAGTTCTCCGAAGGCATCCAGACCGTTGAGGACTGGATGGTCCCGATCATCGCCGACGCCGAGGCAGGCTTCGGCGGGCCGCTGAACGCCTACGAACTGATGAAGTCCATGATCCAGGCCGGCGCCTCGGGAGTGCACTGGGAAGACCAGCTCGCTTCGGAGAAGAAATGCGGCCACCTCGGCGGCAAGGTCCTGATCCCCAGCCAGCAGCACGTCCGCACACTGAACGCCGCCCGCCTGGCAGCCGACGTCGCGGGCACCCCTTCCGTCATCATCGCCCGCACCGACGCCGAGGCAGCCACCCTGATCACTTCCGACGTCGACGACCGGGACAAGGAATTTGTCACCGGCGAGCGCACCGCGGAAGGCTTCTACAAGGTCCGCAACGGGATCGAACCCTGCATCGCCCGCGCCAAGGCCTACGCCCCGTATTCCGACCTCATCTGGATGGAAACGGGCACCCCGGACCTGGAGCTGGCACGTAAGTTCGCCGAATCCGTCAAGGCAGACTTCCCGGACCAGATGCTCTCCTACAACTGCTCGCCGTCGTTCAACTGGAAGAAGCACCTCGACGACGCCACGATCGCCAAGTTCCAGCGCGAACTCGGCGCCATGGGCTTCACCTTCCAGTTCATCACCCTGGCCGGCTTCCACGCCCTGAACTACTCGATGTTTGATCTCGCCCACGGCTACGCCCGGGAAGGCATGAGCGCCTACGTCGAGCTGCAGGAGAAGGAATTCGCCTCCGAATCCCGCGGCTACACCGCGACCAAGCACCAGCGCGAAGTTGGCACCGGCTACTTCGACGACATCGCAACCGCGCTCAACCCGAACGCATCCACCTTGGCCCTGGTGGGATCCACCGAAGAAGGCCAGTTCCACTAGACACCCGACGGCGGTGCCTCCGTCCGGCCTTCGGTCCGGCATTGCTCTGCCTGCTATTCCCCATTGCCGCCGCTGCTTCGTTTCCACATCGCGGGGCGGCAATGGGGCCCCTTTTACGCAGGCTGCCGCAACACCGGCACCTTCGGCCTGGTACGCACGTCGCCAGCCGCCCTCGAACTTGCTTCTTCTCTAGGGAGAGATTGAAATGAACAGTTTCACTGACAACTTCACCATCAACGGAATCACGTTGACGGCCCAGCCCATCTGCCGGCAGAGCGAGGTCCTGACGCCGGACGCGCTGGCCTTTGTTGGCAAGCTGCACAAGGCCACTGCGGAACGTCGGCTGGAGCTGCTGCAGGCCCGCCGTGACCGCCGCCAGCAGATCGGCAAGGGCCAGGACCCGCGGTTCCTGAGCGAGACCGAGTCCGTGCGCAACGATCCGACCTGGCGCGTCGCCCCGCCCGCCCCCGGCCTGACGGACCGTCGAGTCGAGATCACCGGCCCGGTGGACAAAAAGATGACCATCAACGCGCTGAACTCCGGTGCGAAGGTGTGGCTCGCGGACATGGAGGACTCCTCCACCCCGTCGTGGCGCAACGTCATCCAGGGCCAGCTCAACCTCATCGACGCCTTGGAGCGCCGGATCGACTTCACCTCAACCGAGGGCAAGGAATACAAACTCCACCCCGCCGCGGACCTGCCGACGATCGTGGTCCGTCCCCGCGGCTGGCACCTGCCGGAAAAGCACATGCTCATTGACGGCACCCCGATCGCCGGCGGCATCGTGGACTTCGGCCTGTACTTTTACCACAACGCCCGCCGCCTGATCTCCCAGGGCAAGGGTCCGTACTTCTACCTGCCGAAGATCGAGAACCACCTCGAAGCCCGCCTGTGGAACGACATCTTTATCCTCGCCCAGGACCTGCTCGGCATCCCGCAGGGCACCATCCGCGCCACCGTGCTGATCGAAACCATCACCGCCGCGTTCGAAATGGAGGAAATCCTCTACGAGCTCAAGGACCACGCCGCGGGTCTGAACGCCGGCCGCTGGGACTACATCTTCTCCCTGATCAAGAACTTCCGCACCCGCGGCCCGCGTTTTGTCCTGCCGGACCGCAGCCAGGTGACCATGACGCAGCCGTTTATGCGTGCCTATACCGAACAGCTGGTCCGGGCCTGCCACAAACGCGGTGCCATGGCGATCGGCGGCATGGCGGCGGCTGTCCCCAACCGCAAGGACGCCGAGGCCAACGCGATCGCCATCGAGAAGGTCCGTGCCGACAAGACCCGCGAGGCCGGCGACGGCTTCGACGGCTCCTGGGTGGCGCACCCGGACCTGGTTCCGGTCTGCCGTGAAGTGTTCGACGGCGTCCTGGGCGAACGCCCGAACCAGCTGGACCGGCTCCGCGAGGACGTCACCCCGGACGACCGCGCACTGCTCGACATCGCCGCCACCACCGGCACCATCACCGAGCAGGGCATCCGGAACAACATCGAAGTTGGCATCCGCTACATCGAGTCCTGGCTTCGCGGCAACGGCGCCGTCGCCATCCACAACCTGATGGAGGACGCCGCCACCGCGGAGATTTCCCGCTCGCAGCTGTGGCAGTGGATCTTCTCCCGTGCCATCACGGACCAGGGCGAGGTCATCTCCCGCGAATGGGTGGAGGACATGCTGGAGGAGGAGTTCACCAAGCTGGAACGCTTCGAGGGCGACCGCTTTGCCGACGCCCGGGACATCTTCGAGGAAGTCACGCTCACCCCGTCGTTCCCGGCATTCCTGACCCTGCCGGCCTACGACCGGTTCCTGCATGAAGCGCGCGACGGTGAGCTCCCGGTCGAGGACCCCGCACTCGCCCCCGCCTGAGGTCCGGACCGGACCCCCGGAAGGTAAAGATTTCCGTCTGCTGGGCTGCCACGCCCTTCGCAACAGGCACCCCCGAGATCCGGGGCGGCGGCCCAGCGACGGAAGACCCCCGCAGCAACTCGACGACGGCGTCGGGAAGTAACAGCCAGGGCCCATGTTCCCCAGGGAATATGGGCCCTGGCTGTCCCTCCGCGGAAGCGGTGCGCCCGGTTCAGTGTGCTTTCGGGACGTGACGGAGCGAAAAAGCGGTGCCCAGGATGAACATCGCCACGGAGCCGAGCACCATCAGCAGTGGCCCGGTCCAGGACCCCGAGACGCCGTTTACATAGCCCAGGAGGGTCGGCGCCAGCGCGCCAAAGGAATAGCCGACCCCCTGCACCACGGCGGACATCCGGCCGGCCGAGGCCTGATCCCGGGCCAGCCGGATGATGGCAATAAAAACCAGGGTGATGCCGCCGCCCTGGGCGATGCCCCCGAACGAGGACCACAGCCACCACAGCCCGGGCGAGAGCAGCAGGCCCGCCGGGACGGTCAGCCACAACAATCCCAAAGTGAGTCCGACCGCCGTCGTACTGGCGAAACGGGCCGCCAGCGGAACCCCCAGACCGCCGACGATGGCGAGAATCTGGAACAGTGAGGACCCGGCGCCGGCCCCATCGGCCGTCATGCCCAGCTCGTCGGCGAGGATACTGGGCAGCCACGCGGTCACACCATAGTAAGAGAACGCCTGCCCGGCGAATCCCACGGTCAGTCCGACCGTAATCCAGCGCGACGCGCGCTTGATCCCGGCGCGTCCCGTGTCCGGCATTGGGACGGGTTCAGGGCGGAATGCCCGGTTGCCGAAAGCGAACAGCCAGGCCAGCACGGCCGCGACGGCGAAGAGCCCGCAGGCGCCAAGGGCCAGCCGCCACCCAAGCATCCCGGCCAGCGGCGCCATCACCATGGCGGTGACAAAGGAGCCAATGTTAAGGGCCGCGGTGTAGATGCCCATCGCGGTGGCCTGCCGGGCCGGTGCAAAGTCCCGCCGGATGATCAGCGGCACGGCGATGTTGCCGATCGTGATGGCGATCCCGAGGATCGCGGTGCCCAGCATAACCGTGGCGCCGCTGCCGGCGGAACGGACAATGATGCCCAGCAGCACCCCCAGGAGGGTGAGACTGATGGCGGCTTCGGCGCCGAGTTTGCGCCCGGTCAGCGAGGCGAGCGGGGAGGCGAGGGCGAAGCACAGCACCGGGATGCCCGTCAGGAGGCCCAGTTCCACCGGAGAGAAGCCGAGTTCCTGCTGCATCAGGCCGACCACCGGCGCCACGGCCACGAACGGGCCGCGCATGTTCAGGGCGATGAGCCCGATTGCGGCCAGCAGGATCCAGCTGCGCGGCACCTTGGCGAGGACGTTGGCGCTCATGGCTGCCGCAGCCCGGCCGGCGGGCGGAAATATGCTTTCATCAATCCCATTGCTATCACGGGCCACGGCCGGGCAGGCGTTTATGACAGGTCCCCGAACCCGAGTGTTAGCCTGCCGCCTGCAGGGTCGCCTCGATCGCTGCCGGCGAGAGGACGTACTGCGTGACCATCTGGCTGGCGCCCAGGATGGCGGCCTGGTCCCCGGCCATGGACAGGCCGATCCGCAGGTGGGTGGTGGCCAGCGGCAGCGAACGCCGGTAGACCACCTCCCGGACCCCCGCCATCAGGTGTTCGCCGGCCTGGCCCAGGCTTCCGCCGATCACGATGACCGAAGGATTAAGCAGGTTCACCACGGTGGCCAGGACGTCGCCGAGGTCCCGGCCGGCTTGGCGCAGCGCCTGGATCGCCTGCAGGTTTCCGCCGGCCACAAGCCGCAGCACGTCGCCGCCGTTTTCCGCCTGCAGGCCTTGGAGCGCCAGGCCGTGCGCGATGGCGGGGCCGGAGGCGAGCGCCTCAAGGCAACCGTAGTTGCCGCAGCGGCAGAGCACCTCGTCGCCGCGGGGCACCCGGACGTGGCCGAGGTCTCCGGCCGTGCCGTCGGCGCCGCGCTGGAGTTGGCCGCTGCTGATGATGCCGGCGCCAATGCCGGTGGCCACCTTGATAAAGAGGAAGTTCTCGTGTTCCGGCCAGTAGCCGGTCCGCTCCCCTAACGCCATGATGTTAACGTCGTTATCCACCAGCACGGGGACCGGCAGCGAGCGCCGGACGTGCCGGACGACGTCGAACCCGTCCCAGCCGGGCATAATGGGCGGCTTCACCGGCATTCCGGTGCCGTGCTCCACGGGGCCGGGCAGTCCGATGCCGACGCCTGCGAGGTCGTCCCTGCCGCGGCCGGCCTGGCCCAGCAGCTTGGTCCCTTCGGCGACGAGACGGTCCAGCACAACATCCGGGCCGTCGGCGACATCCTGGGTCAGCCGACGCTCCGCCAGTACGGTGCCACCCAGGTCCGTAACGGCGATGATCATATGCGTGGCTCCGACGTCGACCGCCAGCACAACGCGGGCGGCCGGGTTGAAGGCAAAGCGCGACGGCGGCCTGCCGCCACTGGAGCTGGCCTCGCCGGCGGGCCCCACCAGTCCGGAATGCATCAGCGCGTCGATGCGGGATGCGACAGTGGAGCGGGCCAAGCCGGTGGTGAGCGCCAGTTCGGCGCGGGTGCGGGCCTTGCCGTCGCGCAACAACTGAAACAGGTCACCGGCTCGGGAAAGGCTGCCGGCGGCCTCGGGCGCGGCGGGTTCGGCGCCGGTGGTCGTACTCATGAGTAAGTGATAGCACGAAGTTCTTATGCATGTCACCTTGAAGAAAGACTGGCACTAAGTTTGCAACTTTTGCTTGACGGTCAGCATAAGTCGTTCTAGCTTGGGGTGTGAGGCGGCTCACTTGCCTGACTGAACCGGACGCCCCACGAAGGTGCGTCGGGCGGTCCAGTAAAAACAGCTGCAGCTCACACCCCAACGACGAGGAGAGACAGTGTCATACTCGATCCAGCTCTACACGGTCCGCAAGGCCCTTGAAGAGGATCTCGCTGGAACCATCCAGCGCCTGGCCGACATCGGCTTCACCATGGTTGAGCCCTATCGTTTCGTCGCCAAAGCCGCTGAACTGAAGCAGGCCATGGCCGAGAACAACCTCACCGCCCCTTCCGGCCACGCGCCCCTGCTCAGCGATGATCAGGACGCCATCTTCGCGGCGGCACGGCAGCTGGGCATCGGCACCGTCATCGATCCGCACGTTCCGATCGAGCGCTGGAACACGATCGAGGACATCAAGGAGACCGCATCCCAGCTCAACGCCGCCGCCGCCAGAGGTGCCGGCTATGGCGTCCGCGTCGGCTACCACAACCACTGGTGGGAAGTTGAGTCGGTGATCGACGGCAGGACCGCCCTGGAGCACCTCGCCGACCATCTGGACCCGGAGGTCGTCCTCGAGCTCGACACGTACTGGGCTGCCGTCGGCGGCCAGGATCCGGCCGGCCTCCTCGCCCGTCTGGGCAACAGGGTGAAGTTCATCCACATCAAGGACGGACCCGTCACCGCCGACCCCGCCAGCCAACTCGCCGTGGGTGACGGCAAGATGCCGGTCTGGGACGTACTCGCGGCGGCAGGATCCCTCGAAGCCGGTGTGATCGAACTGGACGATTTCCAGGGCGACATGTTCGACGCGGTCCGGGACAGCTACAACTACCTCAGCGCCGGGAAGGTCTCCGCATGAGCCACTCAGCAGCAGCGTCCGGCCCGCTTGGATCGGGACCCGTCGGCGTCGGCATTATCGGCGCCGGGGTCATCAGCAAGCAATACCTGGATAACCTCACGAGCTTCCCGGACGTCAGGGTCGTCGCGATCGGGGACCTCTTCGAGGAGGCTGCCGCCGCCCGCGCAGCCGAGTACGGGATTGAAAACCACGGCGGAGTCGACGCCGTACTGGGCAACCCCGACGTCGAGATCGTCATCAACCTGACCATCCCGGCAGCCCACGTCGAGGTGGCCACCCAGGCCGTCAACGCCGGCAAACACGTCTGGAGCGAGAAGCCCTTCTCGCTGGACCGCGAAAGCGGCCGCGGACTGCTCAAGGCGGCCGACGCCGCCGGTCTTCGGCTCGGCTGCGCCCCGGACACCTTCCTCGGCGCGGGGCTGCAGACCGCGCGCCGGATGATCGATCGCGGCGACATCGGCACACCACTGACGGCCCTGACCCTAATGCAGTCGCCCGGCCCGGAGTCCTGGCACCCGAACCCCGCATTCCTCTTCCAGGACGGGGCCGGTCCCCTGTTCGACATTGGCCCGTACTACCTCACCACCCTGGTCCAGACCTTCGGCAGTGTCCGACGGGTGGCGGCGTTCGGCTCCACGTCCCGCGAAACCCGGGTCATCGGTTCCGGACCGAAGGCCGGCGAGGAATTCGCCGTCACCGTCCCCACGCACGTCAGCTCCATCCTGGAGTTCGAAGGCGGCGAGTCCGGCCAGAGCATTTTCAGCTTCGATTCACCGTTCAAGCGCGCGGGCTTTGTGGAAATCACCGGCTCCGACGCCACCATCGCCCTGCCGGACCCGAACAACTTCGACGGCGACATCCGGATCTGCGCGCTTGGCTCCGACGACTGGACCACCGTCCCGTCCATCGGCTCCACCGCCGGCCGCGGCGCAGGGGTGCTGGAAATGGCCCGCGCCATCCGCGCGGGCCGGCCGCACCGGGCCCAGGGTGAGCTGGCATTCCACATCCTCGACACCATGGCCGCCATCTCCGACTCGATCGACACCCGCGCCTTCGTGGAGGTCGAAAGCTCCGCCGCCAAGGTCCCTGCCCTACCCGAGGACTGGGATCCGACCGCGGCGACCCTCTCCGCCTAGCATTTCAGCCCGACCCTATACACCAGCCCCAGCTCGACGACGAGAAACCCGGAGCAACCATGAAGAACCCCATTAAAGTCCTGTCGGCCCTGGCCGCCACGGCATCGCTGGCATTCGGCATGACCGCCTGCGGCGGCAGCAGCCAGGCAACCAACAGTGACACCATCACCTACTGGGCCTCCAACCAGGGCAACAGCCTCGAGGACACCGCGGCCAAGCTCAAGCCCAGCCTGGACCGTTTCACCGAGAAGACCGGAGTGAAGGTCAAGCTCGAGGTCATCGGCTGGAGCGACTTGTACAACCGCATCCTGACCGCCGTCACCAGCGGCGACGGCCCCGACGTCCTGAACATCGGCAACACCTGGGCAGTCACCCTGCAGGAAACCGGCGCGTTTGAACCGGTGGAGGGTGCCTTGCTCGAAGCTGTCGGCGACAAGGACCGTTTCCTGCAGACCAGCTGGTCCACCGGCGGCGCTGATGGCAAGGCCCCGACCTCGGTCCCGCTGTACGGGCTCGCGTACAACATGTACTACAACCCGAAAATGTTTAAGGAGGCCGGCATCGAGGCGCCGCCGGTCACATGGGATGAGTTCGTCGCAGACGCCAAGAAGCTGACCAAGGACACCAACGGCGACGGAAAGCCGGACCAGTGGGGCTTTACGGCTGCCGGAGCCTCGGTCTCCGCCAACTCCCACCAGGCCTTCGTGCGCGGGCTGCAGAACGGCGGCGCCCTCTTCGACAAGGACGGCAAACCGACGTTTGACAGTGCCGCCCAGGTCGAGGGTGTGAAGCAGTGGGTTGACCTGATGGCAACTGACAAGGTGATGTCGCCCTCGGACGCCGAAATCTCGGATGGCTCGCAGAAAGTGGACAACCTGATCAACGGCAAGGCAGCAATGGTTTTCGACCAGAGCCCGGTTAAGAACTTTGAGGCCCGCGGCTTCACGGACTGGGCCGTTGCCCCCATCCCCATGATGAAGGCAGGTGCCAGCGGACCCGAAGGCACCCAGAGCCACGTCGCCGGCATCAACCTGAGCGTGTTCAAAAATTCCAAGAACAAAGAAAACGCAATCAAGCTGGCCGGCTGGCTCACCAGCGACACCGAGCAGGTCGCGCTGAACAAGGCCTACCGTTCCCTGCCGGTGGTTTCCAGCGTCTCCTCGGATGCCGCATTCCAAACCGACGAGGTCAAGCTCAAGAACGACGCACTGGCCAACCATGCCCTGCCCATGCCGCTGATCCCGAAGGAAGGCCAGATGGAAACGCTGACAGGCACCGCGATCAAGAACCTTTTTGCCAAGGCTGCCACCGGGACCGTCACGGAAGCAGACGTCCAGTCCGCCCTCAAGGATGCCAACAACCAGATGGTTGCGGCCCAGTAACAATGCCTGACAGGTGCGGGGGCCACGCCCCCGCACCTTCGGCCAAGGAGCTTCCATGACCCACTCAGCATTGGACCGCGGCGATCCCGCACCCGGCGGCGGCGACGCCCCGCAGCCAGGGCTCGCCTCCGGCCCTGTTCCTGATCCTCCGGCGGCACGGACCGCATTGCCGGTCCGCAAGAAGAAAAAGTCCTTCCTCCCCTACGGCCTTGTCCTGCCAGCGGCCCTGCTCGAGTTGCTCATCCATATCGGCCCGATGCTTCTGGGGGTGTGGATTGCCTTTATCTCGCTCACCCAGCTCAACCTCACCAACTGGCTCAACGCCCCGTTCGTCGGCCTGCAGAACTTCGTCAACGGACTGAACCCCGAAAGCACCATCGGCCAGGCGTTCTTTAGCACCGTCGGCCGGACCCTGCTCTACACCGTGACGGTGGTTGGCTTCTCCTGGGTCCTGGGCATGGCCGGCGCGGTGTTCCTGTCCTCCAATTTCAAGGGCCGCGCCATCCTGCGGACCTTCTTCCTGGTTCCCTACGCCCTGCCTGCCTATGTGGGCACAATCGCCTGGGCCTTTATGTTCAATCAGCGCGACGGCGCCGTGAACCAGATCCTCGTTGACACCCTGCACCTTTTTGGGGACGAGCGTCCGTTCTGGCTCCTGGGCCAAAACTCCTTTGGTGCCATGATCGTGGTGAACGTCTGGCAGCTGTGGCCGTTCGCGTTCCTGATGCTGATGGCCGCCCTGCAGACCGTCCCCGCCGACGTCTATGAAGCCGCTTCGATTGACGGGGCCTCGCTCTGGCAGCAATTCCGCAGCATTACCCTGCCGATGGTCCGCCCTGCGAACGGCGTGCTGCTGCTGGTGATGTCGCTCTGGACCTTCAACCAGTTCAACATCCCGTTTGTGCTCTTCGGCGCGGCCTCCCCGAAGGAAGCTACCCTGGTTTCGCCGCTGATCTACCAGAACTCTTTCGGCAGCTGGAACTTCGGCCTGGGCGGCGCCATGAGCGTACTGCTCCTGATCGCTTTGTTCATTGCGTCCTTCTTCTACATCCGCATGGTGCTGCCCAAGGGGGCCGACAATGATTGAGACCCGCAACTTCCGCATTCTGCGCAATATCGTCCTGACCATCTTGTCCCTCTGGGTGGCCGTGCCGCTCTACGTCGTTGTGTCCACTTCGCTCAAGCCCCTCAAGGACGTCTCCGGGCTGTTCCAGTGGATCCCGGACGAGCTCACGGCTTCGCCCTACTTCGATATCTGGACCACGGTGCCGCTGGCCAAGTATTTCCAGAACAGCCTGATCATCACAGTGGCCGCCACGGTCTGCTCGGTGACCGTCGCCGTACTGGCCGCGTACGCCGTCGCGCGGCTGCAGTTCCGCGGCCGGCGCGCCTTCAGCCTGACGGTGCTGTCCACCCAGATGTTCCCCGGCATCCTGTTCCTGCTGCCGCTGTACCTGATCTTCACGCAGATCAGGAACGTCACCGGGTTGCAGCTCCAGGGCTCATACCTGGGCCTGATTATCACGTACATGACCTTCACCCTGCCGTTCGCCATCTGGATGCTGACCGGGTATTTCGCCGCCATCCCCAAGGAACTCGAAGAGGCCTCGATGATCGACGGCACCGGCCGGATGGGCGCCCTGTTCCGGGTCATCCTGCCCGTGGCCAAGCCGGGCATCATCGCCGTGGCGGTGTACTCGTTTATATCCGCCTGGGGGGAAGTCCTGTTCGCCTCGGTCCTGACCAACGAGGCGACCAAAACGCTGTCCCTGGGGCTCAAGTCCTATGCCAGCGAATCCGACGTGTTCTGGAACCAGTTGATGGCCGCGTCCGTGGTGGTCAGCCTGCCCGTACTCATCGGCTTCATCCTGGTCCAGAAGCACCTCGTCTCCGGGCTGTCGGCAGGGGCAGTGAAGTAGGCGCGGCAAGCGCAGTGAATTCCACCCGGCCCACCCCCTGACCCGGCATACGCCGTTGCGGCCCGGCCACCCCAGTTCCAAGGAGCATCAGATGACGACGGCGCCCACGCCACCGCCGGCGCAGCCCGGCACCCGCACCTTCACCCCGTCCGGCGGGGCAACCGGGTCCCCTGCCGGTTCCCCGCTCGGCGTGGCCATGATTGGCTACGCGTTTATGGGCAAGGCCCACTCGAACGCCTGGCGCAACGTGGCCAGCTACTTCGACGTCCCGGCCTTCGAACAACGCGTCCTGGTCGGACGGGACGCGGCCGGGGTAGCCGAAGCGGCCGCCAGGTACGGCTGGGCGGAGTCCTCCACCGACTGGCGCTCGGTGATCGAACGCGACGACGTCCAGGTCGTGGACATCTGCGCCCCGGGCTTTATGCACGCGGAGATCGCCGTCGCCGCGCTGGCCGCCGGCAAGCATGTGCTGGTGGAGAAGCCACTGGCCAACACCCTGGCCGAGGCCGAGTCGATGACCGCTGCGGCGAAGTCGGCCCGGCGCCAGGGTATCCAGTCCATGATCGGCTTCAACTACCGGCGCGTCCCGGCCCTGGCCCTGGCCCGGGAACTGATCAGTGAGGGCCGGCTGGGCGCCGTCCGGCACGTCCGGGCGGCATATCTGCAGGACTGGCTCGTTGACCCGGCGTCGCCCATAACGTGGCGGCTGAACAAGGACACCGCCGGCTCCGGGGCGCTGGGGGACATCGCCTCGCACGCCATCGACCAGGTGCTCTTCCTGCTTGGCGACCAGGTCACCGAGGTCTCCGGCCGGCTGCACACCTTCACCTCGCACCGCCCCGGCCGGAACGGACTCGAAGAAGTCACTGTCGACGACGCCGCCTGGGCCACGCTTTCGCTCGCCTCCGGAGCCGTCGCCTCGGTGGAAGTCTCCCGGGTCGCCACCGGGCGGAAAAACTCGCTCAAACTGGAGATCTACGGGGACAAGGGTTCCCTGCTCTTCGACCTTGAGTCGATGAACGAACTGGGTTTCCTGGACGCAACGGTGCCGGTCCGGGAACAAGGCTTCCGGCGCATCCTGGTCAACGAACCGGTTCACCCCTATGCCGCCGCCTGGTGGCCGCAGGGGCACGTGATTGGCTGGGAACACACTTTCACCCACGAAATCCGGGACTTCCTCGTCGCGATCGGCGCCGGCTTCGAGCCCTCGCCGTCCTTCGAGGACGGCTTGATAGTCCAGCGTATTCTGGCCGCTGTGGAGAAAAGTGCGGCGGCCAAAAGCTCCATCATCCAACTCGCCGGCGAGCCGACCGCCGGCATCCCTGCATCGAACCCCGCCCCCGAAGGAGCCTGACATGGCCCGCCCGTACACCCTGTTCACCGGCCAGTGGGCCGACCTGCCCTTCGAGGAAGTGGCTCGCCTGGCATCCGGCTGGGGCTACGACGGCCTGGAAATCGCCGTCTCGGGGGACCACCTGGACGCCTGGCGCTGGGACGAACCCGGCTACGTCGAGTCCAAACTCGCCGTGCTTCAGAAGTACAACCTCAAGGTCTGGGCCATCTCCAACCACCTCAAGGGCCAGGCCGTCTGCGATGATCCGATCGACTTCCGGCACGAGGCCATCGTCGGGGCCAAGGTCTGGGGCGACGGCGACCCCGAAGGCGTCCGGCAGCGAGCCGCCGAGGAAATGAAACACACGGCACGCCTGGCCAGGGCCCTGGGCGTGGACACCGTAGTCGGGTTCACCGGCTCCTCGATCTGGCAGTACGTCGCGATGTTCCCGCCCGTACCGGAAAAGGTCATCGAGGCCGGCTACCAAGACTTCGCCGACCGCTGGAACCCCATCCTGGACGTCTTCGACGAATGCGGCGTCCGCTTCGCCCACGAGGTCCACCCGTCCGAGATCGCCTACGACTACTGGACCACAGTCCGGACCCTCGAGGCGATCGGCCACCGCGAGGC
The DNA here is from genome assembly GCF_040547075.1 of Arthrobacter sp. UYCu512. Lineage (NCBI taxonomy): Bacteria > Bacillati > Actinomycetota > Actinomycetes > Micrococcales > Micrococcaceae > Arthrobacter > Arthrobacter sp. UYCu512. The sequence continues at coordinate 377,086 of NZ_JBEPPA010000001.1, read as the reverse complement.
CTTTGGGCTGAACTGGGACCCCTCCCACTTTATGTGGCAGGGCATCGACCCGGTCTCCTTCATCTGGGACTTCCAGGACCGGATCTACCACGTGGACTGCAAGGACACCAAGCTGCGCCCCACCGGCCGGAACACCGTTATGGGCTCACACCTGCCCTGGGGCGACCCGCGCCGCGGCTGGGACTTCGTCTCCGCCGGCCGCGGCGACGTGCCGTGGGAATCGTCCTTCCGCGCCCTGACCGCGATCGGCTACACCGGCCCGATCAGCATTGAATGGGAGGACGCCGGCATGGACCGGCTGCACGGCGCCCCCGAAGCCCTCGCCGCGCTCAAGAGGTTCGACTTCCCGGCGTCGAATACCTCCTTCGACGCCGCGTTCAAGCAGTAAGTCAGGGGTCCTTGGTGCCCGGGGCGCTGGCAGCCGGCCACCGCTGCGAAGTCTGGATCGCGTCCCTGACCACGGGTGCCCGCGAGCTCATCCTCACCAGCGCCGTGTTGCTGGAAGCGCCGAACTGGGCAGCGGACAATTCTGCGCTTTTCCTCAACGGTGCCGGTGGCTTGTGGCGGCTGGACATGTCCAGCCGCTCGCTCGGGCAGGTCCCTCTCACCGGCATCCCCGATCTGAACAATGATCATGTTCTGGCCCCCGGCTGCAACCACATCTACCTCTCCGCCGATGACGGCCACATCTACCGGGCGGCGATCCAGGGCGGGGAAGCGGTCCGGGTAACGGAGCACGACGGGTCTTCGCACTTCCTGCACGGCGTGAGTCCGGACGGACGCGAACTCGCCTATGTGGGGGTTGCGGCGGGTGATTTCGCGAAACCGGGTCTGCTCATCACGATGCCGGCCGGGGGCGGACCCGGGACAACAATTGACACCGGGCCGGGGCATTGCGACGGGCCGGAATACGCACCGGAGGGCGAGTGGATCTACCTCAATACCGAGAGTTTCGGCGACTGGCCCGGGCACGCGCAAATCGCTCGTGTTCGCAGCGACGGATCAGGGCTGGAGCAATTGACGCGGAGCGGAACAGCCGATTGGTTCCCGCATATTTCCCCCGACGGGCTTCACGCCGCTTATCTTCGGTTCCCGGCAGGTACCGTCGGCCACCCGGCAGATCTGCCCGTCGAGGTCGTAACGGTCTCGACGGCGGACTGGAACACCGCGCTGCACACCTGGACCCTGCGCGGGGGCCAGGGGACGCTCAACGTCAACAGCTGGTCTCCAGATTCAACCCGCTTCGCCTACGTCGCGTACCCGCTCGGCTGACTCCCGCAGCGGACTCCGGGCGCAACAACGCTTCACAAAGCGCAGGCCGCCGCTTCCGCGGGCTACGGTTCTGGGCATGACGCACGTAATCAGACCGGCAACCGCCCACGACGCCGCCCGGCTGGCCGGTCTCGCGGCCGTCACCTTCCCGCTGGCGTGCCCGCCGGGTTCTTCCCCGGAAGACATCGCCGCCCACCTCGCTAGTACACTCAGCGAGGCCAACTTCCGCAGCTACATTGCCGATCCTGGGGTCACCGTCCTGGTGATCGACGCCGGCGGTGACCTCCGGGGCTACAGCCTCCTGGCCACCCGCCCCACCGGGGACCCGGCCGTCGCTGCGGTCCTGACAGAACGTCCGTGCACCGAGCTGAGCAAGTGCTACGTGCATCCGGACCACCACGGCCTCGGCGCCGCAGCCGAATTGATGCATGCGAGTATCGGGGCAGCCGCGGCGGCCGGCGCCCGCGGACTGTGGCTCGGGGTGAACAGCCAGAATGCCCGCGCCATCAGGTTCTACGAGAAGTCCGGCTTCCGCAGGGTCGGCACCAAATCATTTACGCTCGGAAACACAGTGGAACACGACTTCGTGATGGAACGCCGGCTCACCCCGTGACCAACCCGACAGTGCCCGGGGGAATGGAGCCGGCCCGGTGCGGGTTGCGGTGGATATGAAGATTGAAATCTGGTCCGACGTCGCTTGCCCCTGGTGCTACATCGGCAAGCGCCGCTTTGAAACCGCACTCGCGGCCTTCCCGCACCGCGATTCGGTGCAGGTGCTCTGGCGCAGCTACCAGTTGGATCCTTCCCTGCCGGACCACTACGACGGCACGACCCTGGAGTACTTGAGCACCCGCAAGGGTATGGCCCCGGCCCAGGTCGCCGGAATGTTCGCACATGTGGCGGAGCAGGCCAAGGGCGAGGGCCTCAACTACCGTTTCGACGACGTCGTTGTCGCGAACAGCTTCAGCGCCCACCGGCTGATCCACCTCGCCGCCGCGCACGGGTTCCAGGATGCTGCGAAGGAGCGGCTGCTCAGCGACCACTTCGAACACGGCAAAGATATCGGCAGCCAGGACTACCTGACCTCACTGGGTCTGGATCTGGGGATCGGTGCTGCCGAATTGGACGAGCTGTTCAGCACCGACAAATACGCCGATGAGGTGCGGCTGGACTTCGAAGAAGGGCGGGCGCTGGGTATCACCGGTGTACCGTTCTTTGTGATCGACCGCAAGTTCGGGCTCTCCGGCGCCCAGCCCGCCGAGACGTTCGGCAACGCCCTCGAACAGGCCTGGCAGGAGAGCCGCCCCCTGACGATGGTCCCGGCCGGCGCCGGCGGCGCCGCTGAAACTGCGGCGGCCTGCGGACCGGATGGTTGCGCCGTCTAACGGCTGCCGCGGCTGGCGACATAGCGCATTTTGCTGACAGATCGCGCTAAAGTGTCCGTATGCCCAGGATTTCGGCGGCGAACAACGCCGCCCAACGCGCCGAAACCCAGCGGCGTATCCTGACCGGTTTCGGCGAGCTCCTCTTTACGCATGGCCTGCCGGGGCTGACGATGACCGACGTCGCACGGCATGCCCGGATTGGCCGGACGGCGGTCTACAACTACTACGCGGACATCGAAGAACTGCTGATTGCGTACGCGCTGGATCAGACGGGGCGTTTTCTGGTTGACCTGAGGCAGTCCCTGGATTCCTTGGAGAACCCGGTGGACCGTCTGGCCCGCTACGTCCGCGCCCAGGTTGAGGACCTCAGCCGGCGCCACCTGCCACCCGGACCCGCAATGGCCACAGTGCTCTCGCCGGCATCGTTCGCAAAACTCGCCGGCCACGTAGGGGAGCTCAGCCAGCTGTTGCAGGGCATCCTGCGGGCCGGCATGGCCCAGGGTTACCTGCCGGACGCAGACGTCATCCAGCTGGCGCAGCTTATCCACGGCACCCTCTCATCCAGTGCCGCCCGTGGCGACGGTGCGTCCGGGGACGCCGAGGCAGAAACCCGGCTGGCCCGGACGGTGCGTTTTATCCAACTGGGCGCCGGTGCACGGTTTGACGGCGAAGGCCGGCCCGTCCGCCGAATCGTCTAACCGCCGGGAGCGGGCGTGACCGCAGGCGTAATGGAACCCGGCTCATCCACTACCCGGCGGCCCTCCCGCGGACAGCTAAGCTTGCCGGGGGTTTGATCGACCAGTTCCGGCTTCGCGAGTTCCTTGAAGTCCCCGGTGAGGACAACGTCCACGCTGGGGTCCGTCCTCCCGTCCTGGAAATAGTCCGAGCCCGGCAGGTTGCGCTGCACGCTGAACGCCGCGGACTGGCCGGCGGCACCGGAGACAACCAACGCCACCCCGCGGTAGCCCGACGTCGAATTGTCGACGGCGCCGACCAGAAACTTCCGGGCCGCGAACTCGTCGGCCACGGTGCGGGCCAGACCGGGGCGGGATGTTGAGTTATAGACATTGAGGTTGATCTTCTCCGGCGGCGTGTAGTCAAAGCTCGCCGCCGGGCAGGCGGACGCGGCCGTCTGGCTGGGCTGCGCCGTCGGAATCTTAATCTGCCCGTTCATAATCGCGACCGCCACCACAATCGCGGCCGTAACCAGTCCCACCAGCAGCACCAGCACAACGCCGTGGCGGATGCGTCGCCGCATTCTGACCGGATTCTCGTGCAGTTCATCATTCGCCACAAAGGTGGCTCGCAAATCCGCGCCGGTGATGACCTGGTGCCCATGCAGGACCCTGACGTCCTTCGGCTTCCTAGCCATTTATCACCAGAACGCGTGCGTGGATCGCAGTGCGCTGGTGCAGGGCAGTCCGAAGGGCACGGTGCAGTCCGTCCTCGAGGTAGAGGACGCCGCGGTATTCCACCACATGCGGAAACAGATCGCCGAAGAACGTGGAGTCCTCCGCCAGCAGCGCCTCGAGGTCCAACGTGCGCTTGGTGGTCACCAGCTCATCCAGCCGGACCGGCCGCGGTGGCAGCGACGCCCAATCTTTAGGCGTGTGGTAACCATGGTCGGGGTACGGGCGGCCCTCGCCCACGGCTTTGAATATCACCCGGCAAGCCTATGGAACTTGGCTGGCCAAGGGAATCCACCACTCCCCCTAGCGGGAGGTTGTGGCCAAACGGTAACCATCTGTCACACCGTCGAGTCGAAGCTGTCACAGTGCCCATCTTCCGGCAGCACGGCTTTCAACGGATCCATTGGTGCCTGGCTGCTGGAAGAATGGGGTCATGACAACTGCCGAGATCAACGCCTCCCTCACGCCGTCGACTCCCCCGCTGGCACTCCTGCTCGACGTCGACGGTCCGGTAGCGAGCCCCGTCACCCGCACGGTGCAGCCGGAGATCATCGCGGACCTGCTCGCGCTGGCCGGGGCCGGGATCCCGGTGGTCTTTAATACCGGCCGTTCGGCCGACTTCATCCGTGAACAGGTGATGGAGCCGATGATTGCCGCGGGAATGCCGGCCGGCACCCTGATCCATGCGGTATGTGAAAAGGGCGCTGTCTGGTTCAGCTACACCGCTGCGGGGCCCGGCCCGGTGCAAGTCGACCATGAACTGGCCGTTCCCCGGGCTTTCAGCGATGACGTCCGCCGGCTCGTGGCGGAGGACTACACCAGCCACATGTTCTTCGACGAAACCAAGCTGGCCATGGTCTCCGTCGAACAGCACATCGCCGTCGAGAGCTCCGACTACCAGGCCGAGCAGCAGCTCTTCGACGCCGACGCCATCGAACTGATGTCCCGGCATGGTCTGGGAGTCGTGCGGCTGGACCATCACGTACCGGACTCCGATGACCGGGTCGACTATCGGGTGGATCCGACCATCATCTCCACCGACATTGAGTCGGTCCGGCTCGGCAAGGACCTCGGCGCGAGCCGGGCCGTGGAACTGCTGGCAGCGCAGGGCGTTACCCCGCAGGCCTGGCGCACGGTGGGCGATTCCCGCACCGACTACGCCATGGCCGACTGGCTGCACCACAACGACCATCCGGTGAAGCATGTCGATGTCCGGCCGGCCGACGGTGTCCCGGTAAAACCTTACGAGGTCCTCACCGCGGCGGATCTGGGTTTGGGTGCGGAAGTCATCCACGACGACGCCGGCGCGGCCTTCCTGCGCAGCTGGCGCCTAGCCCTGGCGGGCTGAGCCGGCCGGCCACTTCCGCAGCATCCCTGCCGCGGAAATTCCGGCCGATTTTGGGGCGGGCGTTATCATGCAAGTAGGCACCCACTCACGCAAAGAATCACGGAGAACCGAAATTACAGACGCAATGGTCCAGGACGAGATCTATTACGGCAGCCAGGCATCCGTGGACGCCCACGACGAGGTCACCTCCGCGGCTGCGGTCGCGAGATTCCGTACCCGCCAGCACGTCGTGCGCCGGCGGGGCCGCTACGGCCTGATCAACGAAAACCGCACGCCGTACCAGGCCATGGTCGAGGACCTGATGCTCATCAGGTCGGTGCTTGACGACGCCGGGCTCGACTACCTCCTGGTCCGGGGCAATAACGACCGGCCGGTCATCGCTGTGGACTGGAAGGACCGCAAGAAACTCCGCAGCGCCCTCGTCACTGCCTGCCGCGACGAGCCTTTCTACTCGATGACCGTTGACGCCAAAAAGAAGTCCTCCGTCCTGGTTGCCGACGGCGAACTCTCCCCCAACCGGCAGGCCCGGATCTTCCGGTTGTACCGTCCGCGGGTCGAGCCTGAGGGCGGCTTCGAGTTCGGCGCCTCGGCCGGCGTGCAGCTGGAACTGTGGAGTTTCGAGGGGGACCAGCTGATCCTGCCGATCGAGAACTCGTTGACCCGCCGGACACTGCTGGCCCAGGACGCCGTCCGCGGCACGGTGGAGCGCTACGGCCACACTTGGCCCACGATCGAGAACATGTTCGCTGACCACGCAAGTGACATCAGCTTCGACGTCGACATCGTGTTCTCCTGGGTGGACGGCAGTTCCCCGGAGTACATTGCAGCGCGGCGCGCACGGATGGCCGGCGTTGTGGTGGGCGAAGGCGACGACCACGAAGCCCGTTTCCGCCAGATCGACGAACTCAAGTACGCGCTGCGCTCGGTGTACATGTTTGCGCCCTGGGTCCGCCGGATCTTCATCGCCACGGACTCGACCGCGCCGGCCTGGCTTGCGGACCACCCGGGAGTGACGATTGTCCGCAGCGAAGAGTTCTTTGCGGACCCGTCCGTGCTGCCCACCCACAACTCACAGGCCGTGGAGTGCCAGCTTCACAACATCGACGGCTTGTCCGAGCACTTCCTGTACTCCAACGACGACATGTTCTTCGGCCGTGCCGTCGGACCGGACATGTTTTTTACCCCAGGCGGCATCACGAAGTTTATTGAAGCCGAAACCCGGATCGGGCTTGGGGACAACGACGCCGAGCGCAGCGGCTTCGAAAACGCTGCCCGGGTCAACCGAAAATTGCTCTGGGACCGCTTCGGCCGGATCACCACACGGCACCTGGAACACACGGCCGCACCGCTGCGACGCAGTGTCGTGGCCACGATGGAACAGGAATTTCCGGCCGAATTCGCAAAAACTGCGGCCAGTACCTTCCGCGCGGCCGACAACATCTCGGTGACCAACTCGTTCTACCACTACTACGCCCTGCTCACCGGCCGGGCCGTTACCCAGACGGCGGCAAAGGTGCGCTACGTGGACACCACCGCCAGGGCCGGCCTGAACTACCTGCCAAAACTGCTCGCCAAGCGGAACATGGACTTCTTTTGCCTCAATGACGGAAGCTTCCCCGAGGTTGCCGCTGAGGAACGGGCCGAGCTCGTGACTGACTTCCTGGAGAAGTATTACCCGATCAAGGCCCCCTGGGAAAAGTAGCCGGGCGCGGGCCGCGGGGCGAAACCAACATCGCCCTCCGGCCGCGGTCACCGGACCGGGGTCCCGGCGGGCGACGGCGGGTCCTGCGCTAGCTGCGGGAAGTCAGGCGGCGGTTGCTGGGGGTCCTGGCCGGATCCTCAAGCTTCGCCTTGGCCGGGATGCGGATCCCGGCCGCCGTGATCCGCCGCTGGACCTCCGCGGCCGGAACAATCTCGCCGACCGCGGGTGTGTCGCCGAGCAGGACCACGGAGTGCACAATTGTGTGCTCATAGACGTGCACGAGATTAAACGCCTGGCCGCCGTCGCGCCCGCGAGTTCCGCCGACCGGAACGTTGAGGTCCTGCGTGTAACACGTGGCTGACGCTACCGAGACCGGGATCCCGGCGAAAGTCGCCGTCGTCGAATAGTGTAGGTGGCCACCCAAAATTGCGCGAACGTCGGAGTTCCGCAGGACCCCGGCCAGGGCCGCCTGGTCCCGCAGCTCGACGAGGACCGCGAGATCCAGGACCGAAGGCACCGGCGGGTGGTGCAGGGCCAGGATGGTTCCATCCGGGGCGGGCGTGGCGAGTTCGGCCGCGAGCCACTCCAGTTGCCCGGGGCTCAGCTCGCCGTGGTGGTAGCCCGGAACCGAGGTGTCGAGGGTGATGATCCGCAGCCCGTTGATGAAATACGTATGGTCCACGGGGGAATCGTCGGCCGGGACGTCCAGCAGGCCGGTACGGAAGTTGGCGCGGTCGTCGTGGTTTCCCATTGCCCAAATGACCTTTGCCCCGAGGGCCTTGCAGGCGGGCTCAACAATGGCCCGCAGTTTGGCGTAGGCCGCCGCTTCGCCCCGGTCGGCCAGGTCGCCGGTGAAAATCACGGCTTCCGGGCGGGCTCCGGAGGCCTGCACTTCGTCAAAAAGTTGTTGGAGCAGGGATTCGCTGTTGACCACACCATGGAGTGGATCCGGACCTCCCAGCAGGTGGGGGTCACTCAGATGGAGTAGAAAATGACGTGGCCGGGGGTGTTCGGCCTCGATGAGCTCCATTGCTACCTTCCTGGTTGGGTGGAGGCTGTAGCCCCCAACGTCCCTCTCAGTAAGGTCTATCCAACCAGACAATCGGCGAACAATGCGCAAACTCCAGTAGGCATGTTTGAAAAAAAGACAACAACGAGTATTCCGGCGAACGCATACTTGCCCCGCTATGCGCTCGCCGGAACGTACTTACTCAGGCACCTGGCTGCTAGCTCAGGTAGCCGTTCGGGTTCAGCACGTACTTCGTGGCGGCGCCGGCGTCGAACTCCGCGTAGCCCTTCGGCGCTTCCTCCAGCGTGATCGCCTTGGCGTTGACGTTCTTAGCGATGTGGACCCTGTCATGCAGGATCGCCATCATCAGCTGGCGGTTGTACTTCATCACCGGGCACTGGCCGGTGGTGAAGCTCAGCGATTTGGCCCAGCCGGTCCCGAGGCTGAGCGAGAGCGCCCCCTTTTTGGCCGCTTCGTCCACACCGCCTGGATCCCCCGTGACGTAGAGCCCCGGAATGCCCAGGGCGCCGCCGGCTGCAGTGATTTCCATCAGCGAGTTCAGCACCGTTGCCGGCGCTTCCTTGGCGTCGTGGCCGTGTCCCCTGGCTTCGAAGCCGACGGCGTCGACGCCGCAGTCGACCTCCGGGACGCCCAGCAGCTGTTCGATCTGCTCCGCCGGGCCGCCTTCGCTCAAATCCACGGTTTCGCAGCCAAAGCTGCGCGCCTGCGCCAGGCGGTCAGCGTTCATGTCACCGACAATAACGACGGCGGCGCCCAAGAGCTGGGCGCTGGTTGCCGCAGCCAGCCCAACAGGGCCCGCCCCGGCGACGTAGACCGTGGAACCGACTCCAACGCCGGCGGTAACAGCGCCGTGGAAGCCGGTCGGGAAGATGTCCGAGAGCATGGTCAGGTCCATCATCTTCTCGAGCGCCTGGTCCCGGTCCGGGAACTTCAGCAAGTTCCAGTCCGCGTACGGTACCAGGACGTAGTTGGCCTGGCCGCCGACCCAGCCGCCCATGTCGACGTAGCCGTAGGCGCTGCCCGGACGGTCCGGGTTGACGTTAAGGCAAATACCGGTCTTGCGTTCCTTGCAGTTGCGGCACCGTCCGCAGGCGATGTTGAAGGGAACCGAGCAGATGTCCCCCACCTTGATGAACTCGACGTCGGGCCCTACTTCGACCACTTCGCCGGTGATTTCGTGCCCCAGCACCAGGTCTGAGGGAGCGGTGGTGCGGCCGCGGACCATGTGCTGGTCCGAACCGCAAATGTTCGTGGCAACGGTTTTGAGGATTACGCCATGGCGCACGGAGCGGCCCACGTTGGCGGGGTTGACCCCCGGACCGTCTTTGAGTTCGAAGCTGGGGTAGTCGATGTCGATAAGCTCGACCTTTCCCGGCCCCTTGTAGGCAACGGCTTTGTTCCCTGTCATCACATTCCTCCTGGTTTCACGGACCCGCTCTGAGAGTCCGGTAGTGATTCACGAAGCGTACTGACATACCGTCCCCAGGCACGCGCAGCAGAGCGCCAGCGCGCACGAGCGCGTTGGCGCCGTGGGCATGCCCGGTGTATCTGGAAGGTCCGGCCAGTCTAAGTCGGTAAGCCTGCTTAGGGATAGGGGTCCTTGTCCCCTTGCAGTCCGGGACCCAGCTCTCAGCTAAGGGCCGAGCGAACGGCTTCCAGTACTTCGGGCGAATCCGGACCGACGGTAGGAGCAAACCGGGAAACCACTGCGCCCTCACGGTTCACAAGGAATTTCTCGAAGTTCCACTTCACCAGCCCCGGCAGGAAGCCGTTTTTGAATTTCGTCAGTTCCGCGTAGAGAGGGTGCTGGTTTTTGCCGCGGACGTCGGCTTTGGTGCTGAGTGGAAAGGTCACACCGAAGTTCCGTTCGCAGAATTCCGCGATCTCGGAGTCCGCGGCGGGTTCCTGGCCGGCAAACTGGTTGCAGGGCACCCCGAGTACCTGAAAGCCCTGATCCCGGAACTTATTGTGAAGCGCCTCAAGCCCGGCGTACTGCGGGGTGAAACCGCACTGCGACGCCACGTTGACCACCAGCACCACCTCCCCCTTGAACCGGCCAAAGTCGGTGCTGGTGCCGTCGATAAGGGTGAGCGGAATGCTGTGGAGATCGGTCATAGCGGGGTTCCTCGCGAAGTTGGTAGGGAGTTCGTGCCCGGAGCAGTGATCCGGATTGGTCACGACTGTCATTCGATACCAACGTACGCGGGTATGGGTCGGGGCCTGCTACGGCCCCGGAGGCAGCGACGGGACGGGTACCCGCGGCGCAGTCAGCGGCGTGGGCTCGGTCGTCGGGGTAGGGGTAGGGGTGGAGGCGGGGGTCACTGTGGGTGTGGGCGTCGGCGTCGCGGTGGCCGGCGTCGTTGGCGGCGCGGTGGGCGGTGTGGGCGCGGGCGGGGTCGTTGGCGGGGTCGTTGGCGGCGTCATGGTGGGCGGTGTGGGCGCGGGCGTCACGGTCGGTGGGGTCGTCGGCGTCGCAGTTGGTGTGGGCGCGGGCGGGGTCGTTGGCGGCGGTGTGGTGGGCGGTGTGGGCGCGGGCGGGGTCGTCACGGGCGGGGTCGTCGGCGGCGTCATGGTGGGCGTCGTGGTGGGCGGTGTGGGCGCGGGCGGGGTCGTCACGGGCAGGGTCGTCGGCGGCGTCATGGTGGGCGTCGTGGTGGGCGGTGTGGGCGCGGGCGGGGTCGTCACGGGCAGGGTCGTTGGCGGCGTCGTGGTGGACGTCGTCGGCGTCGCGATGAGGTTTGGCAGTTGCGGCAGCTCCGTTGCGGGTGCTGCTTGGGCGCCGGCGCCGGACTCGCCGCTCCGGTCGCGGGAACCCGGGATCGCCCAGCCAAGTGAAGTATTCGACGGCAGTCCGGCATTGGGCGCGTAGCTGGTCATCACCAGGGCGCCAAGCTGGTCCGTCTGCACCGTCGGTAGGAGGATCCATTCATGGGGGTTTTTGTGGGAGCCGTTGAGGATGGTCTCAAAATGCAGATGGCAGCCGGTGGAGGACCCGGTGGTTCCCACCCTCGCAATGACCTGGCCAACCCGAACCGAGTCGCCCTTTTTGACGGCGATCCCCTCAAGGTGGTTGTAGGTGGTCACGAGGCCGTTGCCGTGATCGATTTCCACACGGTTTCCGCCACCCCAGGGGTGCCAGCCGACTGCCCGCACCACTCCGGCGTCGGCGGAATAGACCCGGGTACCGCATGGCGCCGAGTAGTCCTGGCCCCAGTGGAATTCGCCGGGCGCTCCCGAGATGGGGCTGATTCGCTGCCCAAAGGGAGAGGACTCGTGGAGGGATTCGAGGGGAGCCATCAGGAAGCCTTCTGCGGGCCGTTTCAATCCGGCAGATGCAACGTTGAGCTGCACGGCTACGCCGTCCCTGGGCGTCGTCAGGACGCTTGACCGGTTGTAGGCCAGAAGCGCCAGTGCGTCGGCGGTGAATGATGTGGCGGCCAAGGCGCCAACAGCCGAAACGGCGGGGATGCCTCCACCGTCCGCCGCCAGGGTGCCCGGACCTACGACGCCGGAGGCCAGCACTCGGGCCGGCAATCCGGCAGTTCCGCTGCCCGCGAGCCCCTGGACTCCGAAACTCAGCACCGCAAGGGAGAGGCACAAACCCCCGGACAGAAGGCGCCCAGCAAAGATTCGGGTTCTAGTGGCCTGCCCACCCGATGAGTTTCCCCAGTGTTTTCCCACGATGTGGCTCCCGCATCCTGTTCGCCGATCGCAAATACCTCGGACCGACGTTCTTATGGGACCACATTCGTCGTGGCCTGTGAACCGCAAAAACCCGCGGCTTTCAAACTCGAGTGGGCAGCACAGTAGTTCCGCGCCCAGCGGCGAGTATCTGGCACCGCGGCTGTGGGTGAGAATGGGAGTATGCGCAATGTCCTCAGGGAATGGCAGGCCGAACTAAAGCAAACGTTTTCCGGGTCCCGGGACGAGGTCCCGGAATGGGTGCCCCGTCTTGCGGAAGGCAACGACCCCGGCTACCACCTGCCAGGCTCGGCAGTCTGGGCCGTGCATGGGGACATGACACCGATTGTGGCGGGCATTCGGGCGCTGCTTATGCAGGCGCTCCATCCCGGCGCGTTGGCTGGCGTCCACGACCACTCCCGTTTCCGCGAGGATCCACTGGGCCGGCTTGCGGGGACGATCCGCTGGATCTTTACGGTTACCTACGGGTCAACCACCGCGGCCCGCGCTGCCTCCGACTGGGTGCTGCGGCTCCACGGATCGGTGCGCGGGGAATACGTGGACGGTCACGGCGTCGCGCGCAGCTACGCGGCTGATGATCCGGAATTGCTTCGCTGGGTGCATATCGCCTTCACCGACGCTTTCCTCTCGACGCACAAGATCTGGGGCCGGCCGATTCCTGGCGGTCCCGACGCCTACGTGCGTGAATGGGCACAGGCCGGTGAACTGATGGGGGTGCAGTCGCCGCCGCTCAGCGAGGCGGCTATGCGCCAGCAATTGGACCACTGGTATGAAGCCGGCGAGCTCCGCTCCGACGGAAGGGTTGCCGAGACCGTGGCGTTCATCCGCAACCCGCCGCTCCACCCCGTGCTCAGACCGGGCTACCGGGTGCTGTTCGCAGCGGCCGTGGTCAGCCTCGAGCCCAAGTACCGGGACTTGCTGGGCCTGCGCACCGCCCGGCTGGGGCCCTTCCCGCTGCCGGTGCGGCTGGCGACGAAGGTTACGCTCAGCATCGTCCATCTCGCTTTGGGCCGGGTGGGCCCGAGTGAACAGGCTGCCCGGAATCGACTCCGCAGGCTGGGCTACCGGGCCTGAGGGCGCCGGGCCGTCATCTTCGCGGCAAGCAAAAAGGCCCCGGTCCAAGGGACCGGGGCCAAGCGCGGAGAATGGGGGATTTGAACCCCCGAGGGCGTTAACCCAACACGCGTTCCAGGCGTGCGCCATAGGCCGCTAGGCGAATTCTCCAGTAGCTTCTGAATCAAAAGCAGATACTAGAATACCTGAACTTCCCGGCATCGCCCAATTGGCCCCACCCCCGGCCCCACCGGACATGCCCCACGCTCGCCGCGACCAATGGACATATGCCTATTGTGCCCTGCCTCTGCACTGGAAAATGAGCAAGTCCGGCGGGATTTTCCCGGCTCGCAGCCCACGATTCGGGGCACACTCAAACGTCGGGTAAACTTGCTGACGGCCCCTCATGTGGCGTCATCCTGTTGAACTCCCCCAGGACCGGAAGGTAGCAAGGGTAAATGGGCTCTGGCGGGTGCATGAGGGGTCTTTTATGTCTGTGCCGATTGGTAGGGTTTAGCTGTGACTGTTACTACCGCCCTTTACCGTAGATACCGCCCTGATTCGTTCGCGGACGTTATCGGGCAGGAACACGTCACCGAGCCGCTGATGACCGCTCTGCGCAAGAATCGCGTGAACCACGCCTACCTCTTTTCGGGCCCCCGCGGCTGCGGAAAAACGACTTCCGCCCGCATCCTGGCCCGTTGCCTGAACTGCGCCGAGGGCCCCACGGATACCCCTTGCGGCAAGTGCCCGAGCTGCGTCGAACTGGCCCGGGGCGGCTCCGGGTCCCTCGACGTCATCGAGATCGACGCCGCCAGCCACGGCGGTGTCGACGACGCCCGCGACCTGCGCGAACGGGCAACCTATGCTCCCGTCCGCGACCGCTACAAGATCTTTATCATCGACGAAGCCCACATGGTCACCTCAGCCGGCTTCAACGCCCTGCTCAAGATCGTCGAAGAGCCGCCGGAACACATCAAATTCATTTTTGCCACCACGGAGCCGGACAAGGTCATCGGCACCATCCGTTCCCGTACACACCACTACCCGTTCCGCCTCGTGCCGCCCGAGCCGCTGATGGCGTACCTGGAGCTGCTCTGCAGGCAGGAAGATGTCCCCGTGGCGCCGGGCGTGCTTTCGCTCGTTATCCGCGCCGGCGGCGGTTCCGTGCGGGACTCGCTCTCCGTCCTGGACCAGCTTATGGCCGGCGCCGGACCGGACGGCCTGGACTACGAGCTCGCCGTTGCCCTGCTGGGCTACACCCATGCGACGCTGCTCGACGACGTTGTGGAGGCCGTCGCGGCCTCCGACGCCGCCACCGTGTTCCGCGCAGTGGACCGGGTCATCCAAACCGGACATGACCCGCGCCGGTTCGTGGAGGACCTGCTCGAACGCTTCCGCGACCTCATCATCGTCCAAGCCTTGCCGGAGAGCGCCCAGTCAATTCTCCGCGGCGTTCCCGCCGACCAAATCGCGCGTCTGCAGAACCAGGCACACAACCTGGGCGCGGCAGAGCTGTCCCGGGCAGCGGACGTCTCCAACACCGCTCTGACCGAGATGACCGGTGCGACGTCGCCGCGGCTGCACCTGGAATTACTCTGCGCCCGGATCCTGCTGCCGTCTTCGGAGCAGACAGAGCGCGGCATTGCCGCCCGAATCGACCGGGTGGAACGCCGCCTGAATTATGCCGGAAACGACGTCGGGGCCCCCCTTGCCGCCCCAGCGGTCACGGCCGCCCAGGCCCCGGACGCTACCGCAGCGGCGGCTGCCCCCGCGGCGGCGGCTCCGGCGCCTGCCGTTCCGGTGCCTGCAGCCGCCACTCCGCCGGCCGCCGCCGTTCAAGCGGCCCGGCTGCCCGACGCTGAACCGGCCAGGGAAACTCTCACTCCGCCGCGTGTCAGCACCCGGGACTGGCCCGTCACTGAGCCGGCGGCGGTCAACCCGGCGGCCTCCGGACCGGCGCCGGCGCGCGAGGCAGCTCCGCCGGTGCCGGCGGTCGCTGCCCCGTCCGCTGTGGCCCAAATCCGGCCCGCCCCTTCCGCCGCGTCAACAGCTCCCGCTGCTGCTAATGGCACCGGATCCGGGGCCGATGTCGAAGTCCTCCGCCGCGCATGGCCCGAGATCCTGCAGACCCTCAGCAAGATCAAGCGGAGCACCTGGGCCCTCGTCGAACCAAATGCCCAAGTGGGGCACTTCGAAGACCATGTACTGACGCTCGCCTTTAATACCGCGGGCCTGGCGGGCGCGTTCGGGCGGGCAGATCACTCGGAGAATCTGCGGCAGGCGATCCACAAGACGATTGGCATCGAATGCCAGATCACTGCCGTGGCCAGTGGAAGCAACAGCGCAGCGAGCTCTGAGCCAAACCCAAAAGCACCCGCTAGCCGGGACGTCCCGGCCACGCCCACCGACGCTGGCTGGAGCCTGCCCACGGCCGCGGCGGAGCAAAGTGCTGCGCACCAGGACGCCCCGGCCACCGCGCTGCCACCAGGGCCTGCGCCGGCCGAAGATGCTCCAGCGGCGGCCCCGGCACCCGCTGCCTCTGCCTCTGCCTCTGCGCCTACGCCTACGCCGTCGCACGCTCCGACAGAAACCACGCCGGAGGAACCCCGGACCGCCGTTCCGGCAGCTTCGGCAGCGAACGAACACCCGGGACCGGTCCAGGACCCGGCCGGCTCCTACGCCTATCCCGACGACGATTGGGGACCGCCGCGGGACGAAGACGCTCCGCCGCTGGACGAGGAACCGCCGATGGACTGGGACCCTTCGGCCCCAGCTGCCAGCGCCGCCCCGCAACCGGCAGCCTCAGCTGTACGCAACAGGCCCGCCGCACCCGCCCGCGCCGGGGCTGCCGCCAAAACAACCCCGACCGCCGTTCCGCCGGTCGAAGCGCCAGCCCCTGCCGACGACCCCTGGGGCCGTGCCCTCGAGGAAGCCCCCGGCGTCTGGACCGTCGGCACCGACTCCAACGTCGGAGGCTACCGGCGCGAGGAAACCGTCGCTGCCACCCCAACGCCCGAGCCCGATCCACCGCAGTATGAACCAGCAGCGGCACAGGTCCCGCAGTACGCCGCGGCAGTGTCGGCTTCCGCGTCCTACCAGCCCGTTGCCTCTTCGAACGGGTGGGGAGATTCCGCGGAGCTGGTGCCGGCCGTCGCTGCCTCCGAGCCAGCGTCAACCAGCGGCGAGCCCGTTGCCCTGCACGCCACGCCGGTGATGGCGCCCGCGGACCTGGCAACCCCACCATCCGCTGGCAGGCAAAGCCTGTACCAGCGCCTCTCCAACAGCCCTGAGGCCGAAGCGGGCCGCGCCAAGGCCCCGGCCCGCGCCGCAGCCGCGGTCAACACCTATGTCCAGGACGAACCCAGCGCCGACGACGAGACTATCGAAGAATCAGGCGTCTTCGGACGGGCCGCCGTGGAACGCATCCTGGGCGGAAAACTCGTGGAAGAACGGTCCTTGGACGGCAGCGCACTGCCGCCGCGGTTCTAGCCGCCCCGCCGCAGGCCACCGACCCCCCCACACACAAAGACGAACGAGGACAAAGTGTACGAAGGTGCAGTTCAAGAGCTGATCGACGAGCTCGGACGGCTTCCCGGCGTCGGGCCCAAGTCCGCCCAGCGGCTGGCTTTCCACATCCTTGAAGCCGACCCGCAGGACATGAAGCGGCTGGCCGATGCCATCATCACTGTCAAAGAGCGGGTGAAATTCTGCACCGTCTGCGGGAACGTCACGGAGCAGGAACTCTGCAACATCTGCCGGGACCCGCGCCGGGACCCCTCGATCATCTGCGTCGTTGAAGAATCCAAAGACGTCCTTGCCGTCGAACGCACCCGATCTTTCCGCGGCCGTTACCACGTGCTTGGAGGGGCCATCAACCCCATCGCCGGTGTTGGCCCCGAGCAGCTCCGGATCCGTGAGCTGCTCACCCGGCTCAACGACGGGGCCATCCAGGAAGTCATCATTGCCACCGACCCCAATCTGGAGGGCGAGGCAACGGCTACCTACCTGGCCCGTATGCTCAAGTCGATCGGGATCGCCGTCACCAGGCTGGCGTCGGGACTGCCCGTGGGCGGCGACCTCGAATACGCCGATGAGGTCACGCTGGGCCGTGCGTTCGAGGGCCGCCGCAACGCTCTGAGCTAGTCCACCCGGGATGATGAACGCCGCCTCGGCCCCACCTTGGCACACTAGCGCCTAACCGGCCCGGGGGCGTTTACCTCGGAGCAACCTCACGCCGTCGGACTGCCGCAGCCCCTCCGTTCAGGAAAATCCCGGCCAGCACACCCTGGCCGGCCAACCCGCTGAGAGCCAACGGGATCTGCAGTCCGGATTCTTCCAACGGCTCCGCTTCAAGACACGGGACATGCCGGCCTTCGGCGGCGGCCTGGAGTTCAACCGGCAGCCAGCGGAGGGAGTCCGGCGGAGACGATGGGTCCCCAAGCAGCAGGGTAAATATAATCACCGGGTTCGAAACCGCCAGCCAGAAGATCCGCTCGGTGTGGAAGACCTCGGCAATCCCGGCAAACTCGGGCGAACATTCAAAATGCACCACCCGGCCCAAGTCATCGCGCTCGACATTGATGGCCACCAGCACCGGCTCGTCAGCGCGAACCGCCGGCAGTAGAGCGACCACTGCCACCACGTTTCCCAGCACCAGAAAGGCCGCAACAACGCAGGCGGCGGTTCGCGCGGCACCGGGACGGAGCCAGGCAGCGGCGCCGGCACCAATCCCACCGAACGCCGCAGAAGCCACCACCATAACGATTGCCGCAACAACCGCTGCTTCAACCGGCCCGCCGGATCCAAAGGCCGGCACCAGCAGGAAAACGAAGGCAGCCAAAGCAAACGCGACACCCCGCGACGCAGCCTCGAACCAGCGTGGCAGCGGGCCAGCGCCGCCGCCCCGTTCGGACACCGGCTCCGAAGGCGAGGGGCAATGGACCCGGCTGCGCCAACCGAGACCCCACAGCACCCCCGCTAACGCCGCGACCATTGTCAACGCCGCCGCGGTCAGAATGTACGCCAAACGGTACGAATCGCCGTGGAGTTCTTCGCCGGCACCCAGGACCGCGACCAGCAACATGGCCAAACCCCACGAAGCCAGCGATACCGCTGCCGACGCGAGCCAGAACCTCAGCGTGCGCACGGCCAGCAGGCGTTCGTGAACGGCTGCCCGGACTACGCGGGTCATGCGGCCGGCGGCCTGGAATGGCCCGCCGTCCCGGTCGTCGCCGCTCTGCCCGTCGCCGACCCCGGGCGCGGCATCCGGAGTGGCCCCGGCGCCGATCAGCTCATAGCCAAACTCTTCCCCATCCTGGTCCACCGTTTGAGCCTCCGACCTAGTGGACATGTCCAGCACCCGCGTCCCTGAACGGACATACCCGCCATATGCCCAATCCTGATCCGCGAGGGAGAGCATGTCCAGAGGAAATGAGGGGGCCCGTCTGCCATTCGGTCACAATGAAGCAACCGACGGGACACGGCGATAAACTGGGCTGAGAAGTTACGCCGTCGCGCCGTTTGGTTGCCTGGCCCAGAACCCCGATGATCCAGTGAGGGTGCGCGCATGAGTTTGCCCACTACCGAAGTCCACTCCGGACCGCAGCCGCTAACGCTGCCCGTCACGGCCGCCCCCACCAGGCACCTGGTGGTCAAGAAATTCGGCGGTTCCTCAGTAGCGGATGCTGCGGGGATAAAGCGGGTGGCCAGGCGGATCGTCGACGCCCAGAACGCCGGTGACGAAGTCGTTGTGGTTGTCTCGGCCATGGGCGACACCACCGATGAACTACTGGACTTGGCCGCACAGGTCACCGATGCGGCGCCGGCCCGGGAAATGGACATGCTGCTCTCAGCCGGTGAACGCATCTCGATGGCCCTGCTCGCCATGGCCATCAACAAGTTCGGCGCTTCGGCACAGTCCTTCACCGGCTCCCAGGCCGGCATGATCACCGACGGCATCCACGGCAAAGCCCGGATCATCGACGTCGACCCGCACCGCATCCGCACCGCCCTGGACAAGGGACACATTGCGATCGTCGCAGGCTTCCAGGGCATGAGCCGCACCACCAACGAGGTCACAACGCTGGGCCGCGGCGGTTCGGACACCACAGCGGTGGCGCTGGCCGCCGCCCTCGATGCCGACGTGTGCGAGATCTTCACCGACGTCGACGGGATCTACACCGCAGATCCCAGAGTTGTACCGTCCGCGCGCAAGATCGACCGGATCTCCAGCGAGGAGATGCTCGAACTGGCGGCGTCCGGCGCCAAGATCCTGCACTTGCGCTGCGTCGAGTATGCGCGCCGTTTCGGTATGCCGCTGCATGTAAGATCCTCCTTTAGCCAGAACGAAGGCACCTGGGTCCTACCCGGCGCCGACGACAAGATCCCAACCCAAGAAGGAGTTGCCTTGGAGCAGCCAATCATCTCCGGTGTTGCCCACGACCGTTCCGAAGCCAAGGTCACGGTCGTCGGGGTTCCTGATATTCCCGGCAAGGCCGCGGCGATCTTCCAGGTCATCGCCGATGCGCACTCGAACATTGACATGATTGTCCAGAACGTATCCACGCACGGCACCGGCCGGACCGATATTTCCTTCACCCTGCCGATCGTCGAGGGCGCCGACGCCCTGGCCGCCCTGCACGCCGCGCAGGACCGGATCGGCTTCGAAAGCATCGAATACAACGAAAAGATCGGAAAGCTGTCGCTGATCGGCGCCGGCATGCGGTCCCATCCCGGTGTCTCTGCGCGGTTCTTCGCGGCGCTTTCGGAGGCCAGCATCAACATCAACATGATCTCCACCTCGGAGATCAGGATTTCCGTCGTCACGCACGCTGATCTGCTCGACGACGCCGTTCGCGCCATTCACAAGGCTTTTGACCTGGACAGCGAGGACGAGGCAACGGTCTACGGCGGTACCGGCCGCTGACCGGAACGGCGGGACTCGGCGGGGATTCACGCCGGACGCGGCTAGCCAGCCGTCATTAAGACAAGACACCATTATTGAAGGCAGGGACCGGCGCCGGCCGCTCCCTGCCCGTTACGCCCGGGACCTTTGCGCCCCTCCGGCGAATGCTCAGGCTTCCTGGTTCCGGAGATCTTCCTTTCGGACAGCGTAGTGATGTCCCTGCGCATCGGTCTCCACTTCGAAACCGGCGAGGTCCACTTCGGAAGCCCGCTCAAAGTCGTCGTGCTTGTGCACGACCGGCGAGGAGGTATCCCCCCTCGAAGCAGTACCGAAAAAGAAACCTATCCAGGACGACGGGTGCAGGTGCTTTCCGAGGGCAGCTTTCCGCAGTGCGAGTGCCACAATTCCCACCCCCTCTCCAGCGTCCGGGCCATGCTGAACGGCCACGGCTGCGTGCGGGGCCAGTGCCCTCATTTTACGCCCGACGGCGGCAAAAGGCGCCGGGCGGCCCGAGACCAGGGCCGGACGCGGTCCCGGAGCCCCGGCCTTGCTGCGGCTCAGCGCAGTGACTTGTCATCGGGGTTGCGCGGCACAACATAGGTGCTTCCGTCCGGCCTCCGGAGGGTCTCCCACTGCTGGGTTTCGGCTTCGCGCGCGGCCAGCAGCTGCCGGTTCTGTTCCGTCATCTCATGGCCGAGGGCGCTGCGGTTGGCGGGGCCGAAGATCATCCGGAGCTTGCCGGTGGCACGCATAAAACGCTGCGAGCCGTTTTCGGCTTTTTCGTTGGCCATCACAATCCACTCCTAGAACGGGACGATGACTCCAGTGTACGCTAATGATTAGTACACGAACTATCTAGGAGGCCAGATGACGGAATCGACCGGGGAAGCCCGGGACGACCTCCTGCTCGAGCACCAGCTCTGCTTCGCTCTTACGGTGGCCTCCCGGAGCGTCGTCGGCGCCTACAAGCCGGTGTTGGACCAGCTCGGCCTGACCCACCCGCAATACCTTGTGATGCTTTGCCTCTGGGAATCCAGCCCCCGCTCCGTACGAGACATCAGCGCTGCCATCGCCCAGGAACCGGCAACGATTTCGCCCCTGCTCCGCCGCCTGGAGTCGGCCGGATTCATCACCCGCCAGCGCGTGCCCGGCAACGAACGGACCCTTGCCGTGGGCCTGACGCCGCGGGGTGCGGCGTTGCGGCAGCAAGCGACAGCCGTGCCCGGCACCATGATGGATCGGCTGGGCATGACCCGTGAACAGGTCAGCCATCTGCACAGCGCCATGATGGGCCTGATTGCTGCCACAAAGACCCCCGTCGAGCTGCCGCCGCGGCGGTAGACTGGGCAAAACACAGGAGGACTGCTGATGCGCAAGCAACTGAGCCAGGCGGCGTTCGTTCTGATGGCAGTGGCCGGACTCGCCGCCTGCTCGCCAGGAACAACACCGACGCCGTCGACCACCGCCACCGCCCCGACGGACGGGACCAGCACTGCCCCGACAGGCACACCCTCGCCCGATGCCGAAACAAAAACGCCGGCACCTGCGCCGTCCGCCGCCTCCGCGACCCCGGGGCCGGGACTGGGCAACGCCGAACTCGCCATCAGCGTCAAACCGTCCGCGTCCGGCACACCCGCAAACTTCACACTGGTCTGCGTGGACGGAGTTCCCTCCGCCGAGAGCCAGCACCCCAACGCTGCCGCAGCCTGCACCGCCCTGAAGAACGACGCAGCGCTCCTGAGCCCGCAGCCCCGGCCAAAAGACCAGGCCTGCACCCAGCAGTACGGCGGCCCGCAGGAGGCCACGGTCACGGGCGTCGTGGACGGACGTCCGGTCGAAACAACGTTCAGTCTGCGCGACGGCTGCGAGATCTCCGCCTGGAACGCCGCCAAGGACGTCCTGGGCTCCACCGGCGGAGCTGTCTAAACTGCAGGGACTTTCCACAGATCACTGGCTTCCCCGCCAAGCTGCCCACCACGCGCGTGTCCGCCGCTACGCGGACCCTTACCTCGCCCGGCGTTCGGCGGGCAAGAAGCACCCGGTAGAGGACTTTCTCTTCACCTACTACACCCAGAAACCCGGGCAGTTGCTGCGCTGGCACCCCGGCGCCGGCGTCGTACTGTCAGGGCCCGCCGCGGCCGAGCGGACCGGCTGGAAGTACTACCGCGCGGCCGACGACGGCGAACTCGCCGCCGCGGGGCTGCCGCCGGGCACCACGGCTGCCACTGTCGACGTCGAAGCCTTCGTCCGGGACCGTCGGGAGGCCCTGGTATTCGCCGGGATTATCCTGGCCGGGACTGCGGCGCGCCCGGCCCAATTCGGCTGCTTTGGGCTGCACGAATGGGCCATGGTCTACCGGCAGGATAAGTTCGAGCTTCGGCACGAATACCTCCAGCTGCGGCTAGGCTCCGAACGGACCGACGAAGTGGTGGAGCAAAACCGGATCCGCTGCTCCCACTTCGACGCCTTCCGTTTTTACACACCGGACGCGGTTCCGCTCAACAGCCTGGCGCCAAGCCGGGAAAACCAGCGGTCGATGGAACAGCCCGGTTGCCTGCACGCCAACATGGACCTCTATAAGTGGGCCTACAAGCTTGCCCCGCTGCTGCCGAGTGAGCTGGTGATGGACTGTTTCGAGCTCTCCTGGCGGATCCGGGCCATGGACATGCAGGCATCCCCCTATGACCTGGACGAGTGGGGCTATCCCGCCATCCTGATCGAAACACCCGAGGGCAAAGCCGCCTATATCGAATACCAGCGGGCTTTTTCGACCGAAGCGCAAGACCTGCGGGAGCGGTTGCTGCGGGAGCTTGCTCCCCTGCTGCGGTCGATACGGTCCGGCCCTGACATCGAACGTACAAAAGGACAGTAATGACCCACAATCACCACGAGATCGATCTCACCGTTCGACTGACCGAGGCACCGGGCGCCCCGGAACACGTTTTTCAGCTGTCGGCAAGCGACGGCGTCCTCGCGGCGGGATGTACCCTGCCGGATGCCACCGCCGCCCTCGCTGCCGTCACACAGCATGGGGAGGACATGTTCTTCCCCCGGCCCGGTCCGCCGAAATTGTGCACCCAGCAGTACGGCGGTCCGCAGCTGGCCGTGGTCACCGGGTGGTTCCTGGGCCGGGAAGTCACCAGCCAGTTCAGCCGCACGGACGGTTGCGAGATCGCCCGCTGGCGGGCCATGGCGCCGCTGCTGGGCGGAGTGGCGGGTTCCACCGGCGCGATCTAGGCTGGCCGCCTGCGTCCGGCAGGACGCAGGAACGGCAACGGCCGGCAGTGCAGGAACGGCAACGGCCGGCGGTGCAAACCGCCGGCCGTTGCCGTTTTGTCAGGACTGGAACTGCGCCTAGACGGCGTTGTTGGGAGCGCTAAGTTCCTCGTTCTGGAACTTAGCCTGCTCCTTCTTCACCTTTTTGCCCTTGTCCTTTTTGTCCTTTTTGTCCTTGCCGTCGTGGCTTCCGTCGCCGCTGTCACCGGGACCGTCATTGCTGTCCTGGTCCTCAGAGGTCGGCGGCACCACCACGGCGCCTGCCGGAGTCACGAGCACACTGACAAACGTCGGCTCGCTGGTGCCGGCGAACGTCACCCGGCCGATGTAGGAACCGACTGCCAGGTTCTTCCATTTCAGCGTCACGACTCCGGACTTGCCGTTGGCAAGACGCAACGGGTTGGGCGTCAACGTCGCGTTGCCGACATTGGAGCCGAGCACAGCTGCATCGACGCTCGCCTTCGTGGCCTGGCCGTTGGGGCTGGCGTAGAGGTTCACGAAAATCCGGTAGGTTCCCGGGGTCGGGTTGGGGATTGAGAGCGACTCGCTCGCAGACGAGGTTGCGACCTGGATCAGCTGGTTGGCGGGATTCACCACATACATATCGAAGTCGGCATTCGGGTCCGCGGAGTAGACCGAGAGCTTGGCCAGCGGGCTGCCGGCCGGCACCTGGACGGCTTTGGCGAAGTTCGAGGCGTTCGTAACCCCAAGGGCCACCGGACCGGGGACCAGTTCAACGGCAGAGGAGTCCGCCTTGGATAGACCGTCCAGGGTCATGTTGATGGCATTGTTGGTGCCCGAGACAACCTTGAGGTCACCGGAGCCGGTGCCGCCCTCGGAGGTGAAGGCAACATCCTTGGAGGTGACGACCGACTGCGGACGGACCGCGATCGGGGAAGCCACGTTCTTGTTGGCGCCCTGCCAGGTCAGCGAGCCCATGGCGAACTTGCCCAGTGCTGCGCTCTGATTCTCGAAGGAGACCTTGAAGTTCTTCTTCTCCCCTGCCGTTCCGAACGTCAGGATGGACGGGGTTACCGTGACCTTGACACCGGGGACGTCGGCCTTGACCCGGTAGGTGCCGGGGGTCAGCGCGGTCAGGGTCCGGGTTACTTCGATCTTGCCGGTCAGGTTGCCCAGCGAGAACGACGGGACGTTCATGTCGCGGGCCTTTGTGCTGCCCAGCCCCGGGATGCCGAGGTCCACTCCGGTGCCCTGGATGAACTTCAGGTAGTCGTCTTCGTTGGCGTCGTACACCAGTCCAGGGTCCAGCATGCGGGCCGGATCAACCTGGCCTGCGCCGGTGGCGAGGACATCGGTGTTCTTGCTGCCGTCGGCATTCTTGATGTCACCGGCGGTGGTCATCATCGCGGACTTGACCGTGGCCGGGGACCACTTCGGGTTCTTGCCGAGGACCAGTGCGCCGAAGCCGGCGACGTGCGGAGCCGCCATGGAGGTACCGGACAAAAAGCCAAAGTTGTCCCCGCCGGTGCCTATCGGCGAAACGCCCGCCAGGACTGCAACGCCGGGGGCAGTCACATCAGGCTTCAGCAGGTCGGATTCGGTTGCCAGCAGCGGGCCGCGGGACGAGAAACCGGCGATCTGCGGCTGGGCCTCAGGCGCCAGGCCGGTGGTGTCCTTGTTGACCAGGGAAACCGTTATGGCCGGGTTGGCCGTGACCTTGGCCTTGATGGTCTCGGTGGCCGGCGGGTTGACGTGGACGGTCGGGACGGCGTGCTTGTCCGTGTCCAGCGAGGAGTTGCTCAGGTTGACGAGGATCATGCCGACACCGCCGCCGCGCTGGACTTCCTTGCTCTTGGCGACGCGATCGAAGACGCCGCGGTCACAGACCACTACCTTGCCGGCGACTTTCGCCGGGTCCAGTGTGTCCGGGCCGCAAAGTGCTGCGTTGGGGATTCCGGCCGTGGCGGCCGCGTTGGCAGCCAGCACGACGCCGGCACCCTGGACTTCGCGGTTCATGATGCTGGCGCCGCGGAACTTGCTTCCGTCGGAGAACTCGACGGTGCCCTGCAGTTCCTGCGAGAAGCTGCTGGCAGCGACAGTCGTGACCCACGGTTCACCGTGGTTCACTGTGCTCGCCGTCGGGCCGGAGTTACCGGCCGATGCTGCCACGAAGATTCCGGCGGAGGCGGCCGACAGGAACGCCATGGAGACCGGATCGGTGGTGGTGGAGGTGGCGCCGGAAATCGAATAGTTCAGGACATCCACACCGTCGTAGATGGCCTGGTCGACTGCGGCGATCGATGAGGAGCTGTAGCAGCCGCCGCTGTTCGGGTCGGTATCCTCCCAGCAGACCTTGTAAACAGAGAGCTTGGCCGCGGGGGCGATGCCGCTGGTCAGACCGAAGCTGCGACCGTCAACGAAAGTCTCGACGTTCGCGTTCCCGGCAGCGGTACTGGCCGTATGCGTGCCGTGGCTGGCGACATCGACCGGGGAGATCTTCTCCAGCGGGGAGCGTTCTTCCGCCGGAACGTACGTCAGGAAGTCATCGGCGAAGTAATGCGCCGCGAGGACTTTGGAGTTGCAGGCGGAGCCGTCAAAGTCTGCGCCGGTACCCTCGCCTTTCTGGCACTCGCCGGTGAAGGTATCGCCGTCGGACTTGAGCATTGCAATCTTGCCGTCGTCGGTGCGGTACGGCACGCCAACGACGGGATCGCCAACGAGCGGCATAACCTGGTCGCCGGCGAAAAAGGCGCTGGAGGGGGTGTAGCCGGTGTCGATGACACCCACGACAACACCCTTGCCGGCGGCCGCCTGGCCGCCGAACTTCGTGCTCCAGGTGCCGTTGGGGCCGCTGAGCTTCAGGAAGTCAGTGCTCGAGTAGTCCGGGGCGTTTTCGGTATCCGGAGCAACCACCAGCACGCCGGGGTCCTTGGCCAGCTTGATGGCCTGGTCCCCCGTGAGGTTTGCGCTGAAACCGTTGACGGCCGCGGTGAACTGCCGCTTGATCCGGACGTTCTGCTGCCCGGCGACCTCGGCCTGCTTCGCTTCGAGGTGGGCCTCGTAACGCTGGACGTCGGTCTTCCCGGTGTCGAGCTTCTTGCCGGAGTCCGGCTTGGTTGCCGCCAGCCCGGGCGTCCCGCCATCGTAGGTGGCCGCCGGTTTCTCATTGAGGACGACAATGTAGCGTCCGTCCTGGTAGCTGTTCGGATCCAGATTCTTCTGCGCAACTCCGGCGACGGGCGAGCCCATCGCGGGAGCCGCCGTGGCGGGCGCGATTGCGGCTGTTGACAAGAGAACCGGCAAGCCCAGGGTCAGTGCCGCGGCCCTCCGGAGTCCCCCGCTTCGAAGGAAGCTCTTTCCTGGTGATTTCACGTGTAGTTGAACCTTTCATAAGGAACGATACCGGCGGCGTTGCCGGGTCAGGGGACTGCGGCGGCACTACCGGGTCAGGGGACTGGCAGGACTGAAAGAGCTAGGAACCTCACGGCCCTGAAGGATACCAGCCGATTCATACAGTACAGACTGAGAGCCGGTTATGACATAGAACACAAACAGGAAATCGAAATTTGTCACACAATTCGACAAGATCCTTGGGCCGGGCCGCCCGGGTGGGCCCCGGAGGCCGAATTGCGGCCCCCGGAAGAAAGGAGCCGGGCGTCTCGCCGGCACGCTACTCCCGCGGCGTCCTCACCAGTTCGCTGATCCCGGCGCGGGTCTTCTCGTCAAGCGGGCCGGCCACATTGCTTTCCCTGGCCTTCCGGTCCCCCATGACCTTCTGCAGGACCATCCTCCCGAGGCCCGCAAAAACGGCAGCAGCAACAACGGGCAACAGCACGGACTTCGTTTTCTCAGCCATAGGCACATGCTACTGACGGGGCACCGGGGTGACCAGAGCACTGCGGCGTCCCGGGCCGGAGCCGAAGGGCGCACCAGCGCCTGCGCCCGCCGCGCTGCCGGTGTTCACACTGCCCGCGCGAATGCGGCCGGACGCACCGCGGCCGGTAGAATAGGGATGCAAGCTCGCGGAGCGCCCTTTTACGCTGTCCTCACCACACAGCAGACCGGCGTGAGACGGCACCACTCCGCTGCGCCCTTACCCAACGCTCACGCACAGGAGTTGCCGGATGCCCCGGATCGTTGTCGACGTTATGCCCAAGCCCGAGATTCTCGACCCCCAGGGGAAGGCCATCGTGGGTGCACTCCCCCGTCTGGGCTTCACCGCGTTTAGCGCTGTCCGCCAGGGCAAGCGCTTTGAACTCACGGTCGATGGCGAGGTGACCGAAGAGATCCTGGCCCAGGCCCGGAACGCCGCGGAGACCCTGCTGTCCAACCCGGTGATCGAAGACGTCGTCAACGTCGAGGTCGTCGAGGCCTGAGATGACTGAACTTCCCCTGATTGGCGAAGCCATTGCCGTCGCCGCAGAGCCCCGGCTCGCCGGCGCGAAGATCGGCGTCGTGACCTTCCCCGGCACCCTGGACGACCGCGATGCCATCCGGGCGGTCCGGCTCGCAGGCGCCACCGCCGTCCCGCTCTGGCACGCCGACACCACCCTGGGGGACGTCGACGCCGTCGTCATTCCCGGTGGTTTCTCCTACGGCGACTACCTCCGCGCCGGCGCCATCTCCCGGTTCGCGCCGCTGATGACCAAAATCATCGACGCCGCGACCTCGGACGGCAGGCTGCCCGTGCTGGGCATCTGCAACGGCTTCCAGATCCTGACCGAATCGCACCTTTTGCCCGGCTCGATGATCAAAAACGACCACTTGAAATTCATGTGCCGCGACCAGGTCCTGCGGGTGGAAAACAACACAACCGCCTGGACCGGCGACTACGCCGCCGGCCAGGAAATTACCGTGCCGCTGAAGAACCAGGACGGCCAGTACATCGCGGACGCCAAGACCCTTGACGCGCTGGAAGCCGAGGGCCGTGTGGTGTTCCGCTACGTCGGCTTCAACCCGAACGGCTCCCGCCGCGACATCGCCGGCATCGCCAACGCCGCGGGAAACATTGTGGGCCTTATGCCGCACCCGGAACACGCCGTGGAAGCAGGATTCGGCCCCGAGAACGGCTCCGGCACCGAGGGCCTTGGCTTCTTCACCTCTGTCCTGAACAAGATCGTGGGAGACAACAAATGACGGACACGTCGCGCCCCAACGCCACCGAGACCAAGAAGTTCAACATCGACACGGTCGAGAACGCGGCCAAGACACCGGACGTCGAGCTGCCGTGGGCCGAGCTGGGCCTGAAGCAGAACGAGTTCGAGGAAGTCGTTAAGGTCCTGGGCCGCCGCCCGACAGGCGCCGAGCTCGCCATGTATTCCGTGATGTGGAGCGAGCACTGCTCCTACAAGTCCTCCAAGAACCACCTGCGCCAGTTCGGCGAAAAGGTGACCGAGGAGATGAAAAAGGACATGCTTGTGGGCATCGGCGAAAATGCCGGCGTCACGAATCTCGGTGACGGCTGGGCGGTGACGTTCAAGATCGAGTCGCACAACTCGCCGTCGTTCGTCGAGCCCTACCAGGGTGCCGCGACCGGCATCGGCGGGATCGTCCGCGACATCATCTCGATGGGTGCCCGGCCCGTGGCCGTAATGGATCCGCTGCGGTTCGGCGCCATCGACCACCCCGATACCGCCCGCGTGATGCACGGCGCCGTCGCCGGCATCGGCGGCTACGGCAACTCCCTGGGACTGCCGAACATCGGCGGCGAAATGGTCTTCGACTCCGTGTACCAGGGCAACCCGCTGGTCAACGCCCTCGCCGTCGGCGTGATGCGGCACGAGGACATCCGCCTCGCCAACGCCTCCGGCAAGGGCAACAAGGTGGTGCTCTTCGGAGCCCGCACCGGCGGTGACGGCATCGGCGGCGCCTCCGTGCTGGCCTCGGAGTCCTTCGACGACACCAAACCCTCCAAGCGTCCGGCCGTCCAGGTCGGGGACCCCTTCGCCGAGAAGGTCCTGATCGAATGCTGCCTCGAACTGTTCAAGGGCTCCCTGGTTGAGGGCATCCAGGACCTCGGCGCCGCCGGCATCTCCTGCGCTACCTCCGAGCTCGCCTCCAACGGCGACGGCGGCATGGAAGTCGAGCTCACCTCCGTCCTGCTGCGCGACCCCACCCTGACGCCGGGCGAGATCCTGATGTCCGAGTCGCAGGAACGCATGATGGCCGTCGTCACCCCGGAAAACGTCGCAGCATTTGAAGCCGTGATGGACAAGTGGGCTGTCGAGTATTCCTGGCTGGGCGAGGTGACCGATACCGGACGCCTCATCATCACGTGGGAAGGTGACGTGATTGTTGACGTCGACCCGCGCACAGTGGCCCACGACGGGCCGGTCTACGACCGGCCGTTTGCCCGCCCCGCCTGGCAGGACGCCGTGCAGGCCGACTCCTTCACCGGGTCCGTGCAGGACGCCGGCCGCCCGTCCGCCCCCGCGGACCTGGCCACCGCCATCACCGAGCTCGTTTCCTCGCCGAACATGTGCAGCAAGTCCTGGATTACCAGCCAGTACGACCGCTATGTCGGCGGCAATACCTCGATGTCGTTCCCGGACGACGCCGGCGTGGTCCGGGTGGACGAGGAAACCGGGTTGGGCGTGGCTCTGGCCACCGACGCCAACGGCCGCTACACCTACCTTGATCCCTACCACGGCGCACAGTTGGCGCTGGCCGAGGCGTACCGCAACGTCGCCACCTCCGGCGCCGTGCCGATGGCCGTCAGCGACTGCCTGAACTTCGGCTCGCCCGAGGATCCCGACGTTATGTGGCAGCTTGCCGAAGCCATCCGCGGCCTGTCCGACGCGTGTATGGTCCTGGGCATCCCGGTCACCGGCGGCAACGTTTCGCTCTACAACCAGACCGGCACAGTGCCCATCCACCCCTCCCCCGTGGTGGCCGTGCTGGGCAAGTTCGACGACGTCGACCGGCGCACGCCGTCGGGCTGGCAAGAAGACGGCCAGGCCATCTATTTCCTCGGCACAACCGCTGCGGAGCTGGACGGTTCGGAGTGGTCCAACATGCGCGGACACCTGGGTGGTTTGCCTCCCAAGGTTGACTTGGCCGCCGAGCGTGCGCTGGGCGAGATCCTGATTAACGCTTCCCGCGACGGCATGGTGGATTCCGCGCACGACCTCTCCGAGGGCGGCCTTGCCGCGGCCCTCGTGGAGTCCTCGCTGCGCTACGGCGTGGGTGCCCGGATTGCGCTGCAGGATATCCTGGACCGCGATGGCGTGGACCTGTTCACCGCGCTGTTCTCCGAGACCCAGGGCCGCGCCATCGTGGCGGTGCCCCGCTCCGAGGAAATCAGGTTCAAGGACATGTGCACCGCCCGCGGCTTCGCGCACCTCCGGATCGGCGTCGTGGACGCCGAGGGCGGCACGCTTGAGATCAACGGCGTCGACACCCTGGACCTCGCCTCGCTCCGCGAAGCCCACGAGGCTACCTTGCCGAAGTACTTCGGCTAGTCCGCACCGCAACCCTGACCCCACGGCGCGGGCCTAACCGACCGCGCCGTGGGGCCACTTGCCGCTTGGAGAACCCCCTCGGGATGGGCGCCAAGTCACCCCGCGTGGCTTGGACAGCACTGACCGCGGCGGTCCACGGCGGAGGCTCGTCCTGCCCGGGACCGCGGGCCCTGGCGGCACCCGCACCGCCGCTGCTGCATCGATCAGTTGAGGTCAGTCATCGCTGCGCAACTCCCGTTGGCGGACGCTGAGCAGCTCCATGTCGGGCCGGGCGGCGACAAAGCGTTCGACGGCGGCAAGAACTTCCATAAGATGAGCCCGGTCCGCTGCGACGAGACCGGCGCCGATTATGGTCCGCCGGTACTGGTCCTGGAGGCCAGCCTCGGTCACGGAGACCTCAAAACGCCGCTTCAGCTCGGCCAGCACGGGCCGCACCACGGACCGCTTTTCCTTCAGGCTGTGGACGTCGCCAAGGAGCAGGTCACATTCAATCCAGCCGATCCACATTGCACTGTCCCTCCTGAGGTTCTAGACGATGGCGAGCTCCACCATCGCCCGAGCGCAGCGGCGTCCCTCATGCGGCGTCCGGTCGAGGCCCTGCTGGGTCGAGGGTCAGTTGATTCAGCACTGTTGCTGCTCTCAGTCCACCCCTGCGGCAAGTTCCCGTGCACTCCGGATGTAGCGGGACGTGATGTGGCCCCGCACCCGCTTCGCCAGCACGTCGCCCGCCGCGTAGAACCAGTTGGACGGCACCCCAAACGCCGTGATCCGGATAGCTACCCGGCCCCCTGCATCGATGGAAATCTCGAACGCCTCCTCGCCCCGGACGGGATGCCCGGGGAGGGTCCCGTAGCCGAACCCGGCGGACTGCGGGCCCTTACCGGGTACCGGGCGGCGGACCCAGACCACCTCGCACGGTGCGTCGATCCGGAACGGCCCGACGCCGAACCCGCTGACCACGCGGGTGCCGGGGGCCACCACATCCGATTCCGCGCGGACACGCAGTCCTGCCCGTTTCTGCAGTTGCCAGTTCAGCGTCCCTTGGACCACGCGCCGGTAGCTGGCCAGGCCCTCGCCCACGTAGGCGTGCGTGACCAGGCATTCGTAGCCCGCAGGCGCCGGCCCATGCTCCGTGGAGCCGATGCCCGGATAGTTCAGCTCTCCGGCCGCGATCCGCGCGCTCATGCCCGGCCTCCTGCCAGCCGCGCCCAGCCCAGCTGTTCCTGCTGGCGGCGGTTCAGCGAAGCCACCACGAGGTCGTAGGAATCTTCAACCATGTCGCGCACCATCGCATCGGGAAGGGAACCATCCAGGCGCACACCATTCCAGTGCTTCTTGTTCAGGTGCCAGGCTCCGGTGATCTCGGGGTGCGCCGCACGCAGCTGCTCTGCCAGGGCCGGCTCGCATTTCAGGCTGACGGAGAAGTCAGTCGCCTGCAGGGCAGAGAGGGCGAATATTTTTGCTTCGTGGCGGACGCCGCCGGACACTGCGGCCCGCACCTTAAAGACAGCGGTCTCCGGGCCGAACGGAAAGTCTTCGAAAGCACCGGTCAAGCCAAGGCAGATTCCACGAAGTCCCGCTGCGTCCATGAACTCAGCCTACTTGCCTCCGCCGACTTTCTTGGGTCCCCGCCGGGAGTACCTCAAACGACGCCGAGAAAGTCCTCCAGCAGCACCACTTCAAGGCCGGCGGCCAGCTGGGCGGCCCGGAAAGCAGCCAGATCGGCGGCGAACTCGGGGCGGAAATGCATCAGCACAATATCCCCCGGACGCAGGGTATTGCCGTACTGGTAGTCCATCCGGCCGGCGTTGGCTTTAGCCTCCCAGGTGACGATCGCCTTAATCCCTGCCGCCGCGGCTGCCTGCCGCATGCTGATCGAGTAGGCGCCACCGGGCGGGCGGAACAGCGCGGGACGCCGTCCGAACACCCGCTGGGCATAATCCTGCATACCGGTGATTTCTGCGAGCTGCTGTTGGTACCCCATCTGAGTGACCATGTTGATGTTGTGGCTCAGTGTGTGGTTCTCCACCAGGCTCCCCTGGGCGGCGAAGGGTTCGAAGAAACCGGGGTTGTCCTGAACGAAGTTCCGGGTCAGGAACATCGACGCCGGATAATCGTACGCGGCCATCAGCCGGATCATTTCGGGAGATTTCGCCACCCCGTCGTCAATGGTGAGGAAAACCACCGGCTGCTTCGTCTCGATCTTGGTCAGCACCGGCGCCAGCCCGTTCTGAACCGGAGGCAGCGTGAAATCCCGGATAACCGGTGCGCGCGGACGTCGGGTGGGTCCGTCGTCGGGCAAGAGCGGGAGGCGCAGACGCCCGGGCCGGGCGGACACGGCAGGGGCGGACACGGCAGGGGCTGCGGGGCCGGGTGCTTGCGGCGGCGCAGTGGACGGGCCAGCCGGATCCGCGCAGGCCACCAAGGCCGTCGCCAGCGAGGCGCCCAGGAACCCAAGCGCCGTCCGGCGCCCAAGGGGCCGCCGGGGCTCTGTTACGTGGTGCTCACACAAGTCTGGTCCCAGCGCTAGGCGAAGTAGGTCCGGCGCAGAATAGCAGGTCGAAGTGACCGGCAGCCTGCGGCCGTTACTCAGTGACCGAACCGCGGCGCTTCCTGCGCCGGGCAGGCGTTCATCACCACGTCCAGCCCTGCGGCTTTGGCACGGGCGGCGGCGGCCTCGTCGATCACGCCCAGCTGCAGCCAGACGGCCCTCGCGCCGGCGGCGATCGCTTCGTCCACTACGGCTCCGACCCGCTGCGAATTCACGAAGCAGTCCACAACGTCAAGGGCTTGGCCGGACGCCGGGATGTCGGCCAGCCTGGCGTAGCCGGGCTCGCCGTGGACGGCATCCCCGGGCAGGTTTACCGGGACGATCTCCATCCCGAGACTGTCACGGATAAACAGGGACGTCTGGTATGCCGCCCGCCATTGATTCGTCGACAGTCCGACGATGGCCCAGCGCCCCTTCTCGCGCAGGAGCCGTTCGATGACTGCGGGGTCGTTCACATGGGTCATCTACCCAGCCTAGGCCCGCGCGCGGCCATCCCGCGCGGGGTCACGGCACCCCGGCACGGCGTTTCGAATAATCTACGGAAACACCTGCCCGCGCCGTCAGGTTTCCGAATATTACGTTGTCGATTTGGGCAAAACCGGCAATTCCGTTTTAGTAGAAGGTGACCATCCCGAGCGGCCGAGAGACCTGGATCGATGAAGCCGCAGCAACCCTGGTCGCCGGAGTTCTTCCCTTG
The DNA here is from genome assembly GCF_040547075.1 of Arthrobacter sp. UYCu512. Taxonomy (NCBI): domain Bacteria; kingdom Bacillati; phylum Actinomycetota; class Actinomycetes; order Micrococcales; family Micrococcaceae; genus Arthrobacter; species Arthrobacter sp. UYCu512. The sequence continues at coordinate 343,333 of NZ_JBEPPA010000001.1, read as the reverse complement.
GCTCCGGCGATAACGAGGTAAGAGCCGCGGGAACGGCCGGACTGACCATCCGGCCGAGCGGCTCTTTCCGTAGGGTGCTACTGCCAGGACCGATGGAGTGCCCCATGACTACTGCCCTGTCCGCCCCCGCGCCGGCGTCGTCCTACGACGCCGCCCGAGCCGCCCCCCGCACCCCGGCGCTGCCGGTTGCCTTCCGATCGCTGCGCCGCACCTTCGGGGCCGGGGCCGCGGCGCACACCGTCCTGCGCGACGTCGACTTCGAAATCCGGGCCGGCGAAGTCCTCGCGATCCTTGGCACCTCCGGATGCGGAAAGTCCACGCTGCTCCGGGCCGCCGCAGGGCTCGACTCCCCCACCGCCGGCAGTGTTGAGATCGACGGCACACCGGTCCAGGGCATCGACTCCCGCTGCGCTTTCGCCTTTCAGGAACCGCGCCTCCTGCCGTGGCACACCCTGCAAGCCAACATCGCGATCGGCCTGCCCGCAGGCATCAGCGCCAGGGACGGAAAGGCTAAGGTGGCCCGGCTGCTTGACCTCGTGGGCCTCACGGAGTTCGCCAAGCACCGGCCCCGCGAAATATCCGGCGGCATGGCCCAGCGCGCCTCCCTGGCCCGCGCCCTTGCCCGCAACCCCGGTGTCCTGCTGCTGGATGAACCGTTCGGCGCACTCGACGCGCTCACCCGGATCAAGATGCAGGACCTGCTGCTGGAGATCCACCGAGTCGAGCCCACCACTGTGCTGCTTGTGACCCATGACGTCGACGAGGCCCTCCAGCTTGCCGACCGCATCATCGTCCTGGGCAAAGAAAGCGGGCCCGGTACCGGATCCGCCGCGGCCGGGACCAGCGCGACGATCGTTCGCACCGCTGTGGTGCCCGGCGCGCGGCCCCGCGGCCGCGGTTCCGTGGAACTGGCCAGCCTGCGGACCTCGCTCTTTCAGTCCCTCGGCGTCGGCGGCCATTAGCAGCCCGCCGGCGCCTCGAACGCCGGCCGGAATGCCGCTGCCCGGCCCGCGCCACCTCCTGTTACACCGCGAGTTTTCGCTCCGGTCCACGTTGCTTCACTTCCGCATTTTTCACTTCCCAGAGGATCGCCATGTCATTCGCCCGCACAACCACCCGCCGTTCAGTAGTGGCGGCCCTTGCCGCCTCCGCCGCCCTTGCTCTTACTGGCTGCGTTGCGGGCGAAGGATCCTCCGTGGCCCCCGCCGCCGCAGTCTCGGGCGGCACGCTGAATATCGACTTCGCCACCTACAACCCGCTGAGCCTGGTCATCAAAAAGAAGGGCTGGCTCGAGGCCGCACTCAAGGACCAGGGTGTCACAGTGAACTGGGTCCAGTCCGCGGGCTCCAATAAGGCGAACGAGGCGCTGCGGTCCGGCGCGATCGACGTCGGTTCCACGGCCGGATCTGCCGCGCTGCTGGCCCGTGCCAACGGTTCCCCGATCAAGACGATCGACATCTACTCGCAGCCCGAATGGTCCGCGCTCGTCACGGGGCCCTCCTCCGGGATCGCCACGGTGGCCGACCTCAGGGGCAAGTCCGTGGCCGCGACCAAGGGTACCGACCCGTACTTCTTCCTCCTGCAGTCCCTCGCCGAAGCCGGACTTTCGGCCAAGGACGTCACCGTGCAGAACCTACAGCACGCGGACGGACGCACGGCACTGGAGAACGGGGCCGTGGATGCCTGGGCCGGCCTCGATCCGATTATGGCCGGCGCCGAGAAGAACGGTGCAAAGCTGTTCTACCGAAACGTGTCCTTCAACAGCTACGGCTTCCTGAACGCGAACGAGTCGTTCCTGGCCGCTAAGCCGAAGCAGGCGCAGGCCGTCGTCAATGCCTACGAGAAGGCCCGTGCCTGGGCCGCCGCGAATCCGGACGAGACCGCGCAGATCCTCGCCGACGTCGCGGGCCTCGACGTCGGCATCGCCAAAACCGTGATCCTGGAGCGCAGCAACCTCGCCGTCGACCCCGCGCCGGGTGAGGCCCAGCGCAAGGTCCTGGCCAAGATCGGCCCCACTTTCGTTGAGACCGGGGATGTCACCGGCCAGGACAAAATCGACACGGCATTGTCGACTCTTCTTGATGACTCGCTGGTGAAGAAGGCGGATGCATCCGCGATCAGGGATTCCTGATGACAAACCACCGGAATCCGCCTGGCACCGGCACGAGCGTTGCCGACGGGGGCACTGCAGCCGTCCCCGCACGTCCGGCAGACGCTGCCCGGCCGGCCTCCCCTGGTTCGCGCGCTGGCGGCTCCCCGGCGAACGGATGGTTCCCCGCCGGGATCCTGGCCAGCCGTTGGACGCGTCTGTTCCTTGGATTGGTCCTTCCCGCGGCGGTTCTGGCCGCCTGGCAGGTCTCCACGGCTGCCGGGGTCTTCAGCGTTGTCCAGCTCCCGCCGCCGGAGATGGTGCTGGAGGCAGGCCTTGACCTGCTCCAGCGCGGGCAACTCGGCCAGCACATCGCGATCTCCACCCAGCGCGTGCTGATCGGCTTTGCTGCCGGCGCGGCCCTTGGCCTGGTGTTCGGGTCACTGGTAGGACTGTCCAAAGTCGCCGACTCCCTACTGGCTCCGACCATCGGGGCCCTCCGCGCCGTCCCCTCCCTCGCGTGGGTACCGCTGCTTATCCTCTGGATGAAAATCGGCGAGGATTCCAAGATCACCCTGATCCTGATCGGCGCCTTTTTCCCCGTCTTTACGACCGTCTCCCTGGCGCTGCGGCACGTGGACCGCAACCTGGTGGAAGCCGCGCGCGCCTTCGGCCTCAACGGGGTAAAGCTGCTGACCACCGTCCAGCTTCCGGCAGTGGTTCCCGCAGTGTTCTCCGGACTCCGGCTCGCGCTGGCCCAGGCCTGGCTGTTCCTGGTGGCCGCCGAACTCATCGCGTCCTCGATGGGGCTTGGCTTCCTGCTCACGGATTCGCAGAACAACGGCCGCACGGACCGGCTCCTACTCGCAATCGTGCTGCTGGCCGTGATCGGCAAGATCACGGACGCCCTGCTGGGCCTGGCCGAGAAATGGGCGGTGAACCGGTGGGCATAAGCACCGAAACGGCACCGGCGGGTTTCCCGGTCACCGAACAAGAGCGCCTCTCCTTCTGGGAGGCAGCTGCCCTCCGGCTCGACTGGGAGGAGGTGCCGGGGCAGGCCAGGCCCTGGCACACCACCCACCGCTGGATCCCGGCAGACGGGGCTGCCGGCACCGGTCCGGGAATCACCTGGTTTGAGGGCGGCAGGCTCAACGTCGCGTCCAACTGCGTCGACCGCCATGTAGCGGCGGGACGCGGGGACAAGGTGGCGTTGCACTTCGAGGGCGAACGCGGGGACCGGCGCACCATCAGCTACGCCGAACTGCAGCGGGAGGTCTGCCGGGCTGCCAACGCCCTGCTTGCGCTGGGAATCGGCAAGGGCGACCGCGTGGTCATCTATCTCCCGGTCATCCCCGAAACCATCATCATCACCTTGGCCGTGGCACGCATCGGCGCCGTCCACTCGCTGGTTTTTGGCGGTTTCTCCGCCGAAGCGCTCAGATTCCGGGTAGCGGACACCGGTGCGAAGCTGCTGGTCACCACCGACGGCCAGTTCCGCCGCGGCGAGGCAGTACCGGTCAAGGGCAATGCGGACGCCGCCGTGGCCGGCAACAATGCTATCGAGCATGTCCTGGTAGTCAACCGAACCACCCCGCCGGAGCTTCTGGCGACCGTCCCGATGACCGAGGGCCGCGATGTGTGGTGGCATAACGCCGTCGGGCGGGCCTCCGAGGTCCACGAAGCCGAAGTGTTCGACGCCGAAACGCCGTTGTTTATTATGTACACCTCCGGGACCACGGGAAAGCCCAAGGGCCTGGTGCACACCTCCGGCGGCTACCTGACACAGGCGTCCTGGAGCTTCGAGCATCTCTTTAGCAATCCGGACCCCGCACTCCGTGACCGGGACGTTCACTGGTGCACGGCAGACCTGGCATGGGTCACCGCCCACACCTATGAGCTTTACGGTCCGCTCTCCAACGGAGTCACCCAGGTAATTTTCGAGGGCACCCCCAACACTCCGCATCCGGGCCGGCACTTGGAAATCATTGAGCGCTACGGCGTGACGCAGTACTACACCGCTCCCACCCTGGTCCGTTCGCTGATGGGCTGGTTCCCCGACGGCGTCCCGGCCAGCTACGACCTGTCCTCCATCCGCCTGCTCGGCACCGTCGGTGAGGCCGTCAACCCCGAAGCATGGCGTTGGTTCCGGCAGAACATCGGTGCCGGAACCGCCCCGGTCGTTGACACCTGGTGGCAGTCCGAAACCGGCGCCACCATTCTCTCCCCGGCCCCGACCGACGCCGGCTTTAAGCCCGGCTGTGCCGCCCGGCCCCTGCCCGGCGTCAGCACCCGGATCGTGGACGACGCCGGCGACACTGTCCCGCCCGGCGTCCAGGGCTTTATTGTGGTGGACGCTCCGGGCCCCGCCATCGCCCGGACCGTCTGGGGGAACCCGCAGCGCTACTACGATTCGTACTGGCGCCAGTACGCCGCGCAGGGGTGGTTCCTCGCGGGGGACGGTGCCAAATACGACGACGACGGCGACATCTGGATCCTCGGACGGGTGGACGACACCCTCAACGTCTCAGGACACCTGCTCTCCACGATCGAGATCGAATCAGCCCTCGTCGCACACCCGGACGTCGTGGAGGCCGGGGTCTGCCCCGTCGCGGATCCGAAGACCGGCCACGCCATCGTCGCGTTCGTCGTTCTGCGCGAAGCAGCGGCTGCCGGGTACATCGCGTCCGAATTGAAGGCGCACGTCGCGAAGGCGATCGGGCCTATCGCCAAGCCCCGCGATGTCGTCGTCGTCCCGGATGTGCCGAAGACCCGCAGCGGCAAGATCATGCGACGGCTACTGACCCAGCTGTTCGAGGGCAGCGCGCTCGGCGACACCACGTCGCTCCAGAACGAACCATCCATCGTGGACATCCAGGATGTCCTGCGAACCCGAAATACCCCAGAAGTAAGGAACACCCATGACTGACATCAGCAATGTGGCCCGTCTCTCCGAACCGCTCAAGTTCGCCTACTGGGTTCCGAATGTCTCCGGCGGCCTCGTCGTTTCCACTATCGAACAGCGCACCGGCTGGGACTTCGAGTACAACAAGAAGCTGGCCCGGATCGCGGAGAATTCCGGCTTCGAATACGCCCTGACCCAGACGCGCTATGCCGCCTCCTACGGCGCGGACAAACAGCACGAGGCCACCTCCTTCAGCCTGGCGCTGCTGGCGGCCACCGAGCGGCTCAAGGTCATCTCCGCCGTCCACCCGGGCATGTGGCACCCCGGCGTTCTCGCCAAATTCATCATCACCGCGGACCATATCTCCGACGGCCGGGCCGCCGTGAACATCGTTTCAGGCTGGCTTAAGGCGGAGTTCGAGAACTTCGGCCTGGACTGGCTCGAACACGACGAACGCTACGTCCGCACCGAGGAGTTCATCCGCGTCCTCCGCGGGCTCTGGACCGAGCAGGAGTACAGCCAGTCCGGAAAGTATTACAACATCACCGGCTTCACCCTGAATCCGGCCCCGGTGGACGTGCCCGGCCGGGCACACCCGGAGATCTTCTTCGGCGGAAACTCCACTGCTGCGCAGGCCACGGCAGGCCGGGTCGCCGACTGGTACTTCTCCAACGGCAAGGACCTGGAAGGCTTCAAGGAGAACATCGCCGGCGTCGTGGCTTCCGCGGCAGAAGGCGGACGCGGGACCGCGCCCAAGACCGGCGCCACCGAGCCCGCGCTCGCCGCCCCGCGCTTTGGCCTGAACGGATTCGTGATCGCCCGTGATTCCGAACGGGAAGCCCGCGACACCCTCCGCGAGATCGTCGAGAAGGCGCACAAACCCGCCGTCGAAGGTTTCCGCGACGCTGTCCAGGAGGCCGGCGCGTCCACAAAGGACGGCAAAGGCATGTGGGCCGACTCAAGCTTCGAGGACCTGGTCCAATACAACGACGGCTTCAAAACCCAGCTGATCGGCACACCGGAGCAGATCGCGGAGCGGATCGTGGAGTACAAAAAGATCGGCGTGAACCTGTTCCTCACCGGCTACCTGCACTTCCAGGAGGAAGTCGCCGCCTTCGGCCAGGACATCCTGCCGATCGTCCGTAAACTCGAGGCAGACCTCGCCCGCAGGAACGGCAGCGAACTGGATCTCTCCGGCACACCGGCGGTCTCGGCCACCCCCACCCCCGGGCTGGTGAACGCGTAATGTCTGACCGCAAATTTGGTTTCCGCACCCGCGCCCTGCATGCCGGGGGCACCCCCGATGCCGAGCACGGCGCCCGCGCCGTGCCGATCTACCAGACGACGTCCTTCGTCTTCAAAGACACCCAGGACGCCGCCAGCCTCTTCGCACTGCAGAAGTACGGCAACATCTACTCCCGGATCGGCAACCCAACCGTCGCCGCGTTCGAAGAGCGCATCGCCTCCCTCGAGGGCGGTATCGGCGCTGTGGCCACGTCATCGGGTATGGCCGCGGAATTCATCACCTTCGCCGCGCTCACCCAGGCCGGGGACCACATTGTCGCCGCCGCCCAGCTCTACGGCGGCACGGTGACCCAGCTTGACGTCACCATGCGCCGCTTCGGGGTCGACACCACTTTCGTCCCGGGGACCAACCCGGCCGACTACGCCGCGGCCATCCGGGAGAACACCAAGGCGATCTTCGTCGAGGTGGTCGCCAACCCGTCCTCGGAGATCCAGGACCTTGAAGTGCTGGCAAAGGTCGCGCACGACGCCGGAATCCCGCTCGTCGTCGACGCCACCTTGAGCACTCCGTACCTCGTGCGGCCAATCGAGCACGGGGCTGACATCGTGATCCATTCCGCCACGAAGTTCCTTGGCGGGCACGGCACCACCCTCGGCGGTGTCGTTGTGGAAAGCGGCCGCTTCAATTGGGGCAACGGCAAGTTCCCCATGATGACCGAGCCCGTCGCGTCCTACGGCAACGTCTCCTGGTGGGGGAACTTCGGCGAATACGGGTTCCTCACCAAACTGCGCTGCGAGCACCTCCGCGACATCGGCCCGGCGCTGTCTCCGATGTCGGCCTTCCAGCTGCTGCAGGGGGTGGAAACGCTCCCCCAGCGCCTCGACGAGCATCTGAAGAACGCCCAGGCCGTGGCGGAATGGCTCGAGGCGGACGAACGGGTGGCCTACGTGAACTTCTCCGGCCTGCCCTCGCACCCGCACTTCGAACGGGCCAGGAAATACTTGCCGCTGGGGCCGGGCTCGGTGTTTTCCTTCGGCGTCAAGGGCGGCCGGGCCGCGGGGCAGAAGTTCATCGAGTCCCTGCAGCTGGCCTCGCACCTGGCCAACGTAGGAGACTCCCGGACCCTGGTCATCCACCCGGGCTCCACTACCCACCAGCAGCTCAGCCCGGAACAGCTCGAATCCGCCGGAGTCCCGGAGGACCTGGTCCGGATTTCGATCGGCCTCGAGGACCTTGAGGACATCCTGTGGGACCTCGACCAGGCCTTGGATGCGGCCTCGGAAGAGTCCGCATCCAAAGCGCGCACGATCGGAGCGCTGCTATGAGCCGGGAAGAAAGCCGTACCTGGACCGGGCCGTCCACACCGGAACGGTTCAACCTGCTGCGCAGCGCCAGGTCCATCGCGATTGTGGGTGCCTCGGACAAACCGTCCCGGGCAAGCTATTTTGTGGCCACCTACCTGCAGTCCTCCACCCCGTACAGGCTGTACTTCGTGAACCCGGTGGTGGAGGAGATCCTGGGCCAGCCGACGTATAGTTCACTCGCGGACCTGCCGGAGAGCCCGGACATCGTGGACGTCTTCCGCAAGCACGATGACCTGCCGGGAGTCCTGGAGGAGTCCATCGCGGCCGGAGCCGGAACGCTCTGGCTGCAGCTTGGGTCCTGGCACGAGGAAGTCGCGAAAGAAGCCGAAGCCGCCGGGCTCGACGTCGTGATGGACCGCTGCGTGAAGATTGAGCATGCCCGGTTCCACGGCGGTCTGCATCTGGCCGGCTTCGACACTGGGGTCATTTCCGCCAAGCGGCAGGTCCTGGCCTAGCGCTTCCGGCGCGTTCGAATGCCGAACTCGCCGGTAACGTGCGAGCTCGCTGTTGTCCTACGGCGAGCCCGCACGCTACCGGCGAACTGGGCGGATCGGGAGCGCGTGGCCTAGGGCTGGCCCGGGAGCGAAGGGAGCACCCGGGGAATGGCCCGCCCCGGCAGCTGAGCCTTGGGGAGGGTCCGGCTCTCGCCCGCGCCGGGAAGTCCCGGCACGGCCGGCGTGACGGCCGGTATGACAGGGCGATGGGGCGGCAGCGGGAGGAGTCCACCCCGGCCTTCAGCCGCCGGAGTGCCCGCGCCGCCGGGCTTCGCAGGCTTCGCGGCGGGGGTTTCCGGTGCCTCAGGAGCGTCCACTGACGGCGGCAGCGCAGGGTTGCCGGCTGGGTTGGCGGGCACAACCGGGGCCGGAATATCCGCCGGCGACGGGGCGGCGGGCTCCGGAGCAACGTCGGGAGTCGGGCCGGAGGGCTGGAAAATGCCGCCTACAGTGTGGCTGACATTTTTGCGGAAGTCCTCGCTTGAGGCGGCGACCGCGCCGGCACCGAGCGTCATTGCACCCACGACGGCGCCGCCCAGGATCGCCAACCCGCGCTTGCGGCCGCGGCGTTCGCCGAGGCTGACCACCCCGCACGGCAGGACCCCGGCAATGGCGCCTGGCACCGGCGTCACAGCGGGTACGGCCGCCGTCGGGTGTGCAGCAGGACCTGCAGCGGCGGAACTGCTGCCGCCGGCGGTGAGCATTGCCGCGAGGTCGGCCCGGGGAGTAGGGGCCCGGTCCGGGACCATGGCCTGGAGCTGCGCCAGGGTGCTGCCGAGTTCGGCGGCACCCTCGAGACCGGAATCACGGAGCATCGCCTGAATGCCGCCATCCTGCAGGGGTTCGCGTGTGCCGGTCATAATGCTGCGTGGTCCTTTTCGGTGACGAGTTCGCGCAGGGCGCTGAGCCCGCGTCGCTGAAGCTGTTTGATGGCACCCGGGCTCTTGCCCATGATGCCGGCCACCTGGTCGATGGAAAGGTCCGCGACGATCCGCAGGACCAGGACTTCCCGTTGCTCGCCGTTGAGCCGGGAGAGTGTGTAGGACAGGCCGCCGAGGGAACCGAGGGCCTCGTCCTCGGCGGATGCGGAATACCGCGCGTCGTTCAACGGGTTATATTCAGCCAGACACGGTGTCCGTTCGGAGCGCCGGTGGTGGTCTACAAGCCTGGCGTGGGCGACCGAAAAAATGAAGGTTCGCAGGCCTTTGTGGCCACCGGTGACATTCGCCAGTTTCGGCAGAACGTCCACAAATACGTCCTGGGTCAGGGCCTCCGCGTCATCGACGCCCTTGGCCCGGAAGTAACCGAGCACTGCGGGGGAAATCAAGGTGTAGACGGCGCTGAATCCGGACGGGTCGCCAGCCAAGGCTGCTGACAGATCGTCATCGCTCAGCTGGTCTGCCAAGTGGCTTTCCTTCCGTTACTGCTGGCGGTGCGGCCCCCGATAGTGTAGCGGCCGCACCCCGTTACCTCCGAAGGGAGGCGTGCAGTGCTTACTTGTCGAGCTTGGGCAGCTCGGCCGACGGCAGTGCCGGAACAGCGGGGACAGCGGGGACGTTCCGGGCGCCGGGAACTGCCGGGGTGGCCACTGTCACGCCGGCGTGGGCCTTGGCCTCGGCACCGCCTCTGGCGTTGGCTGCACCCTGGACGGAGACGCCGTCCTTCGCAGCGGCAACGGAACCCTCGGCGGCACTGTCGGTATCCTCAACGTCGGCGCCGGCCTTCGCGGCGCCGTCACTGTCCGGGGTGGCGGGCACTGCCGGGGTGGCGGGCGTAGCGTGGTTCACTTCAGCCTGCTGGGTGCTCGAAACCTGGGCCGCGTTGGCCAGGCCGATTCCGGAAAAGCCTCCGACCGCGAGAACAGCGGCGCCGACAGCAATCTTGGTGCTCGTGCTAACACTCTTCATAAAAACGTGCATCCTTTGGTTGATTGAAGGCTGGCCGGCGCCGCCCGATGGGGGCAGGCGCCGGCAGCACTTGCAGTGGAAGGCCCCGGATACCTGATGGGGGTCCAGGTTCCGGCGGCGCTTACAAAGGAGTAATCGCTGAGGCGCCCCAAAAGGTTACGCGCGGATTGGAAGTTCTTTTTCAGGTCCGGGACGGTTAACGACGACGGCGGCGGGCCACCTTATCCAGGTGACCCGCCGCCGTCGTGCGTCAGTTGTTGCGTCAGTCGTTGATCAAGTCATTGATAACAATGGTCTGGTCCCGGTCCGGGCCGACGCCGATCGCGGAGAAACGGGTGCCGGAGAGCTTCTCGAGCGCCAGCACGTAGTTCTTGGCGTTCTCGGGCAGGTCCGCCAGGGTGCGGGCCCCGGTGATGTCCTCGGTCCAGCCTTCGAAGTACTCGAAGATGGGCTTGGCGTGGTGGAACTCGGTCTGGGTCATCGGCATTTCATCGTGCCGGACCCCATCCACGTCGTACGCCACACAGACCGGGATCTGCTCGATGCCCGTGAGGACGTCCAGCTTGGTGACGAAGTAGTCCGTGAAGCCGTTGACGCGGGATGCGTGGCGGGCCAGCACGGCGTCATACCAGCCGCAACGGCGCGGGCGTCCGGTGTTGACGCCAAACTCGCCGCCGGTCTTCTGCAGGTACATGCCCATGTCGTCGAAGAGTTCGGTGGGGAACGGCCCGGCGCCCACTCGGGTGGTGTAGGCCTTGATAATGCCGATGGAGCGCGAGATGCGGGTCGGGCCGATGCCCGAACCCACGGAGGCGCCGCCCGCCGTCGGGTTCGAGGAGGTCACAAAGGGGTAGGTGCCGTGGTCGACGTCCAGGAAGGTGGCCTGGCCGCCTTCCATCAGGACGACTTTGCCCTCGTCCAATGCGGTGTTCAGGACGTAGGTGCTGTCGATGACCAGCGGGCGCAGGCGTTCGGCGAAGGACAGGAAGTACTCCACAATCTCCTCCACCTCGATGTCGCGGCGGTTGTAGACCTTGACCAGGAGTTCGTTCTTTTGGCGCAGCGAGCCTTCGACCTTTTGGCGCAGGATGGAGGCGTCGAAAACGTCCTGGACGCGGATGCCAAGCCGGGCGACTTTGTCCATGTAGGCCGGGCCGATGCCGCGGCCGGTGGTTCCGATGGCGCGGCTGCCGAGGAACCGCTCGGTGACCTTGTCCAGGACCTGGTGGTAAGGCGCGACGAGATGGGCATTGGCGGAGACGCGCAGCTTGGAAGTGTCGGCGCCGCGGGCTTCGAGGCCGTCGATCTCCTCAAACAGCGCCTCCAGGTTCACCACACAGCCGTTGCCGATGATCGGAACCGCGTTGGGGCTCAGGATGCCGGCCGGAAGGAGCTTTAGCTCGTACTTCTCACCGCCTACGACGACGGTGTGCCCGGCATTGTTGCCGCCGTTGGGCTTGACGACGTAGTCGACTCGGCCACCAAGCAGGTCAGTGGCCTTACCTTTGCCTTCGTCGCCCCACTGGGCTCCGACGATCACGATTGCTGGCATGGGATCCTCCCCCATTCGTTCGGGCCGAAATCCGGGTGATCCACGGGTGGTCGCGGATCTCAGCGCCGTTCATGAGAATGCCCCGAATCTACCGCTGTGCTCTTGTCATCAACGCCAGAGTCCGGGGCTCTTACCACCCAAGTTTAGCCGATCGCGGTAGCTGCGGCTCATTTGACCATCCAATGGACTTCCCGCAGATGGTGCACGCACCCCGCTGTCCAGCCTGCGGAACGCGGGCGGAAGGACTTGCGCAGGCCCGCCCGGTGGAATTAGGTGAGAGGTGACCATCCCGAGCGGCCGAGGGACCTGGACCATTGACGCCGCAGCAACCCCTCCGTTCGCAGCTTGTGGCGGTTCAGGGTGCTACCGCCAGGACCGATGGAAAGGAAGCGCCCCATGCACCAGAACACCGACCACATCCGGGCCACCCATGCAGGCTCCCTGCCCCGCACCCCTGAGCTCATCGCCGCGAATGAGGCCAAGGACGCAGACGGCATCAGCCCGGAATTCCTGGACCTGCTGGCAACCTCCGTGGTGGATGTGGTGCAGCGCCAGAAGGACCTCGGCATCGATATCCCCAACGACGGCGAATACGGACACACGATGTCCAGCTCTGTGGACTACGGTGCGTGGTGGAACTATTCCTTCAGCCGGCTGGGCGGCCTTGAACCGACCGACGTGGACCGCTGGGCCGACTCCGCGGTGCGCCGCTCAAGCCCCGGAAACATCGTGCTGACCTCGTTCCCGGACCGGCGCGACAGGCAGAAGTTCAATGAGGCCTACAACGATCCGTCCGCGGGGATCCTCGCGCACCGCAAGAGTGTCACGCAACCGAAAATTGCCGGACCGCTGAGCTATACCGGGCAGGCCCTCGTCGGCTCGGATACCGCCAACCTGAGGGCGGGGCTGGCCGCCGCCGGACTCACCGAGGGCTTCGTGGCTTCCCTCTCCCCCGGATCCTGTGCCCGCGTCGCCAACGAGTACTACAGCAGCGATGAGGAACTCCTCTATGCCTGCGCCGACGCCATGCGCGAGGAATACAAGGCCATCATCGACGCCGGGCTCACGGTCCAGCTCGACGACCCGTCGCTGGCCGAAAGCTGGGACCAGATTAACCCGGAACCAAGCCTGGCCGACTACCTCAAATTCATCCAGCTCCGGGTCGAAGCCACAAACTGGGCACTGCGCGGGCTGCCACAGGAGAAGATCCGGCTGCACGTCTGCTGGGGCTCGTGGCACGGGCCGCACACCACGGACGTCCCCTTCGCGGACATTATCGGCTCCGTCCTGCAGATTAAGGCAGGCGGTTACTCCTTCGAGGCAGCCAACGTCCGCCACGAGCATGAATGGCGGATCTGGGAAGACACCCGGCTTCCGGACGGAAAAATCATCATCCCCGGCGTCGTCTCCCACGCCACAAACGTCGTCGAGCACCCGGATCTGGTAGCTGACCGGATCGTACGTTTCGCCCAATTGGTGGGCCGCGAAAATGTGATTGCCTCCACAGACTGCGGTCTCGGCGGCCGCGTGCACCCGCAAATCGCTTACGCCAAGCTGGAAGCCCTGGGCGAGGGTGCGCGCCGCGCCAGCGCACGGCTCTGGTAGATCGGCGGCGGCAGGTCCGCCATTTCGCAGGGCTTGATAGACTAATAAGGATCGACTAGGAAATCGGTCCACACCACCTTTTCAAACCGCACCATATTGGGCGTGCCCCGGTGTTAGGCGTGCCCTCGTACGGTCCGGCAGCTTTACCAATCCCGCAGGAGACTCAGCAATATATGACAGCCTTGGCCACTGAAAATTCCCGCGAACAGCTTCTGAGCCGCCGCTATGAAACTAGCGTCGCGGCCGTCAACGAGCTGTGCGACACGCTGCAGGCAACCAAAGCTGGCACGAACGTCCCCTACGTTGACCCGATTCACGACGTCGATGAGTGCCGCATCATCAGCCTCTTCTCCAACATCGGGACGGAGGACGAGTCTGGTTTTATCACCGCCGGTGATGATGAAGCCGCCACCCGCCTGCTCGGTGTCCAGTGGAAGCTGGGCCTGCGCCCCGAGTACGTGATGCCGTGGAACGTGCACCCCTGGTACGTCCCGGGCGAGCCGAACGGCAAGTTCACCCCGGATCAGATTTCCGCGGGCCTGAAGCCGTTGCTGAAATTCCTCGCTGTGGTGCCCCGCGCCTCGGTTATCGTGGCGCACGGCACCGAAGCCAACCGCCTCGCGAACCTGCTCCTCAAAACCGAGGTACCCATGATCTGGCGCCGCGGCCTCAAGACCTACAAGGTCCGCTCACTCAGCGGCCGCGCCTTCGCCGGCACCCCCGCCCGGCAGGAACAGTACCTCGACGAGATGGGCACGGTTTACGCCGACGCCATGGCCCGCACCGGTCTGGCCAAGACCAGCTAGCCCCCAGCCAACGCACGACGGCGGGGGGCCCCCCCCCCCGGGGGCCCCCCCCGCCCCCCCCCCCCCCCCCCCCCCCGCGGGGGGGGCCCCCCCCGGGGGGGGGCCCCCCGCCGTCGTCATTTAAGCGCGGGTAGGTTTAGGCGCGAATTAGCGCTTCTCGGCTTCGATGGCCGCCTTGGCCCTGGGGTCCGAATCGTTAAGGAACTTCTCGATCCGCTCGGGCTCCTCGGCTTCCCCGATGGCCGCCGAGGCCCGGCCCAGCGAGTACAGGGCGCGCAGGAAGCCGCGGTTCGGTTCGTGCTCCCACGGGATGGCTCCGACGCCGCGCCAGCCGTTGCGGCGCAGCGAATCCAGGCCGCGGTGGTAGCCAACACGGGAGTAGGCGTACGAGTCGATGGTCCGGCCCTCGGCCCACGCTTCTTCGGCCAGCACGGCCCACAGCAGCGACGAGGTCGGGTGCTTTTCCACCAGGTCGAGAGCTTCCTGACCAGCATCCAGCCCCCTGTGGATGTCAGTCTCGGCCGGCAGGAGCGTCGGCTCCGGGCCCATCAGATTCCTGCGGAACTCCTCCGACATCCTTAGAACGTCCTGCCGGTTGAGCCGAGCTGCTGGGCAGCCTCGACGACGCGGGCCGCGAGGCCAGCCTCGGCGGACGCACCCCAGACGCGGGGGTCGTACAGCTTCTTGTTGCCGACCTCGCCGTCGACCTTCAGCACACCGTCATAGTTGCGCAGCATGTGGTCCACTACAGGCCGGGTGTATGCGTACTGGGTGTCGGTGTCGATGTTCATCTTGATCACACCGTAGGAGACGGCGTCGGCAATCTCCTTCTCGGAGGAACCGGAGCCGCCGTGGAAGACCAGGTCGAACGGGTTCGCTTTGCCGAGCTTGGCGCCGACCTGTTCCTGGATGTCCTTGAGGATTTCCGGGCGGAGCTTAACGCCGCCGGGCTTGTAGACGCCGTGCACGTTGCCGAAGGTCAGCGCCGTGATGTAGCGGCCGTTCTCCCCGGAGCCGAGTGCCTCGATCGTGGCCAGCGCGTCCTCGACGGTGGTGTAGAGCTTGTCATTGATGGCGTTCTCGACGCCGTCTTCCTCGCCGCCGACGGTGCCGATTTCGACCTCAAGGATCATCTTGGCGGCAGCGGTGCGCGCGAGCAGTTCGCGGGCAATCCGGAGGTTCTCCGGGAGGGTCTCGGCGGAGCCGTCCCACATGTGCGAGCTGAAGAGTGGATTTCGACCGGCCTTGACCTCGGCCTCGGAAGCGGCGAGCAGCGGCAGGACAAAGCCCTCCAGCTTGTCTTTGGGGCAGTGGTCCGTGTGCAGGGCGATATTAACGCCGTAGTTCTTTGCAACCTCGCGGGCAAACGCGGCGAATCCAAGCGAACCGGCGACCATGTCCTTGGTGGACGCGCCGGACCAGTAGGCTGCGCCGCCGGTGGAGACCTGGACGATCCCGTCGGACTCGGCCTCGGCGAAGCCGCGGAGGGCTGCGTTAAGGGTCTGGGAGGAGGTGACATTGACGGCCGGGAACGCGAAGCCGCCCGACTTGGCGCGGTCGATCATCTCGGAGTAGATCTCTGGGGTTGCAATGGGCATGCTGACTCCTAAAGTGAATTTCGTCTGCGGGCTGGTTGACCCTGGAGTAAACCTCGTCGGCTACGAACCATCCTAGCCACTCCTGCGCCGCGGCAGTGTCTGCGGTCACTCGGGCCCGTCATAGTCGCGGCCGTTGCTGTTCCGCTTCGCCGGGTGTGCACTTCGCTGCGGTGTTTCGCGACAGACTGCCGCGAACTGCCAACCCGCGGGGTCCCGGGCGCCGCCCCTTCGTGCGGCTTACCCCGGGAGCTGGTTGAACACGTGCCTGCGGATCCAGGCGTGCATCGCAATGGCAGCGGCCGAGGCGGCATTGATTGAGCGGGTGGAGCCGAACTGCTCGATCGACAAGGTGTCCACCGCCGCCTGGTGGACCTCGGCGGACAGCCCCGGGCCCTCCTGGCCAAACACCAGTACGCAGTTTTTGGGCAGTTCGTAGGTCTCCAGCGGGACGGAGTCCGGGAAGATGTCGATGCCGATGATGGCCAGCCCCTCCCCCTGTGCCCACGCCACGAAGTCCGCCACTGTGGGGTGGTGGCGGATGTGCTGGTACCGGTCGGTGACCATAGCCCCGCGGCGGTTCCATCTGCGTCGTCCGATGATGTGCACTTCCTTGGCCAGGAACGCGTTGGCGCTCCGCACGACGGTGCCTATGTTCATGTCGTGCTGCCAGTTTTCGATCGCGATGTGGAAATTGTGCCGCTTGGCGTCCAGGTCCGACACGATCGACTCGTGCCTCCAGTAGCGGTACTTGTCCACCACGTTGCGGCGGTCCCCGTCTGTCAGGA
Organism: Arthrobacter sp. UYCu512; assembly: GCF_040547075.1. Classification (NCBI taxonomy): domain Bacteria; kingdom Bacillati; phylum Actinomycetota; class Actinomycetes; order Micrococcales; family Micrococcaceae; genus Arthrobacter; species Arthrobacter sp. UYCu512. The sequence goes on along the minus strand of NZ_JBEPPA010000001.1, from coordinate 326,985 downwards.
GGTCCGGGTCCCAGTGATCGCCGTCCGGCAGTTCGCCTTCCCAAGGGCCGACGCCGACCTCCGCCTTGGCCTCTGCCCCGGCGGCCGCCTCCCCCGCCTCCGCCGTAACGGGAAGGGATTCGCTGGTTATCTCGGGTTCAGTCACCACTCAACATTAGACTGGGACTGGCATCGGCACATTATCGGCGGAGGACAGCATGGCGGATCAGCAGGCAGACCACAGGGATGACGCGGACGACGTGTACTCATCAAAATCGGTGTACCGCAGCGGCCAGGAGATTGAGTGCTGGCTGACGGACATGGACGGTGTCCTGGTCCACGAAAACCAGCCCATTCCCGGCGCCGCCGAACTCATCCAACGCTGGGTGGACACCTCCAAACGCTTCCTGGTCCTGACCAACAACTCCATCTTCACACCCCGCGACCTCGCAGCCCGGCTGAAGAGCTCGGGCCTGGAAATCCCCGAGGAGAATATCTGGACCTCGGCCCTGGCCACGGCCCAGTTCCTCAAGGATCAGGTGCGCGGCTCGGATTCCGGCAACCGCGCTTACACGATCGGCGAGGCGGGCCTCACTACCGCGCTGCACGAAGCAGGTTTTATCCTCACCGACCAGGACCCGGACTTCGTGGTGCTGGGCGAAACCCGCACCTACTCGTTTGAGGCCATCACCATGGCCATCCGGCTGATCTTGGGCGGCGCGAGGTTCATCGCCACCAACCCTGATGCCACCGGGCCCTCGAAGGATGGTCCGATGCCTGCCACCGGCGCCATCGCTGCGCTTATTACCAAGGCGACCGGGCGGGAGCCCTACATCGTCGGCAAGCCGAACCCGATGATGTTCCGCTCAGCAATGAACCAGATCGACGCGCATTCGGAAACCACCGCCATGATCGGTGACCGGATGGACACCGACATCATCGCCGGCATGGAAGCGGGTCTGCACACGGTGCTGGTGCTCAGCGGCATCACCCACAAGGACGACATCGCCGCGTACCCGTTCCGGCCCAACCAGATCCTGAACTCCGTTGCCGACCTGAAGAGCCAGATTTAGGCAGCCCTAGAAGGCGGTTTTTTTCCCTCCGCCGGACGGCAGCGGCAGGATTTCGTTCTGAAGTTCGTCGATGATGGGCCGGTAAACGAACGGGTTCCAGCCGGGGCTGGCGTGCGCCGGCCGGGCGCCGTCGGTCGTGAACGAGTCCGAGGCCATGTTTTCCTTAAAGATCAAGGACCAGGAGTCCCGTGCCGATTCGTAGTCCACGGTCTGGTCGCGTGGATTGCCGACAAAAGCCATCCGCGTTCCGCCGAGCTTTCCCGCGAACCTGGTGGGATCAAAGTGGTAGATGTAGGCCGACTCGGTCTGGATCAGCACGCTGGACGGGGCAATCGGAGAGAGCTGTTCCAGCGTCTGGTCCAGGATCTGTCCCCAGCTGCGCTCGTCCTTGTGCAGCATCCGCTCGCCGAGTTCGTAGCCGCCGCGCAGCACCGTGGGGAAGCGGAAGCCGCTCTCGTAGAGAAACACAACACCCTCAAACCAGCTCTGGTCCAGAACGTCGTGCCGGCTGCTGGGACTGGAATCCAACAGAATGAAGGCCACTTCAATGCCATGAAGTTCACGGAGCCGGGCGGCGACTTGGGTCGCCACCATACCGCCGAAGCTGTGGCCGTAGAAGTAGTAGGTGGTCAGCTGATGGGCCCGCGCGTACTCCACCACGGCGATGACAATCTCGTCGATGTCAATGCCGACGTTGGAGTATCCGACAGCGGCCAGCTGGCCCCGCTTGGTCAGCGTCCCGCGAAGCGCCGTCAGGATCCACTGGGCTTCTTCCCAGCTCGTTTTGTAGCCTGGAAAAAGGAACCAGCTGGTGTGCGGGAAGTACTTCTCCGCAGTCTCGTCCGGCACCGGGAGGATCTTGTGGACGCGGCGCTCGGCCTGCACACGCCGGGTAAACAGCATGTCGGCAGCCAGCACGGAAGCCGCGCTTGTCCCGGCCAGGAAACCCCGCCGGGAGAACCGTTTCAGTTCCGCGGCGTGGCGAAGCATCCGGGAGGCATCGCCCACATCCTCAACTTCCGGCTCACGCGGCACCCCTCTACCGTAGCCATCAAAGAACGCGGATCAGAAACCGCACCCGGTAACAGCTCAGCCACAGCCGGACGGAAGTGCGGCCTAGGCCGGCTCGGGTTCGCGGGCGGCGTCCGGGCGGCCGGGTTCGAGACAGATTTCGCGCCGGCTGATTTCGAGGCCGATTTCGTCATAGGTGGCAAGCAGTTGCGAACGGGCCATATTAGCCGGGTTGTCCAGCAACCCGAACACTGAGTCACTCGCAGCGAACAGTTCATCATTGGAGAAGCCGTTTAATGGCCTGGGGCCCGTTGCGTGAACGGCCGATGTGAGGTCCGCCGAAACATCGATGGACGTCAACGCGGCGACGGCGCTGTCCGGGTGGGGGTTCAGCTCGAGCGAGACTCCTGCCGAGCCTGGCAATGCGCCCGCCGCGTCGACCAGTGCGGCTGCACCGTCAATGACGTTAAGATCGTTTCGCAGGCCCGCCAAAGCTGCGGATTCCACAAACTGCGCCCGGCCGAGGCACACCCGGATGTGCGAGGTGATGCCCATCCGCCGGATGCGCTGAATCAGCTGCATCAGCTCAGGGCGAGAGTCCTGGGAGAGGCTTCCCCGGACATCGATCCGGAAGATATCCGCGGCAATATCCAGTGCGGCTTGAGCGTTCAGCGAGGTATCCATAGGTACTCCAAAAGAGGGTTGCTATGGCCGACGGCTCAACCTCACCCAGAATATAGGCCCCCCGAGGGGCGCACAAGTCACAGTGTGCTGCCAGTTCAGCCAGCCGCTCTCCCACCAGGCTCTTCAAAATGTGTCCGGGACGCGGCGCCGCCCACAGACGTCACCAGGGACGCTGCGATATCACGCAGCTTAACGTTGCCGTTGCTGGAAGCGTCCGTGAGGATCCTGACGGCTGCCTCCTGGCTGCACCGGTTCTGCGCCATCACAATCCCGATAGCCATGTCGATCACCGTGCGGGATTTGAGCGTGGCCCGAAGGTTCGTGGCACCGTCGGCGTGCATGGAAAAGCGGACCGCGAGCCGCAACGCCTGTGAAATTTGCCGGGTATAACCACGAGCCCTGGCGGCGACGTCGCCGTCGAATTTGCGCGGGACATCAGAGTAGAGGTTCAGCGCCGCCTGGGCTTCCCCCTGGAGATGGAACGGCACGGAGAGAACGGAACGCAGGCCATGTGCAGCGACGGCGCTGGCGTAGTCAGGGCCCCACCGGTCCTCATCCAGAAGGTCCGGCACATAGACTTCGCGCTCTTCCTTCGCCGCCGTCAGGCACGGGCCCTGCGAGAGGCTGTACTGGATTTCATCCACTTCACGGGCGGTATCGCTGCTCCAGCCAATCGTGGCGGCCTTCCGGTCGCGCAACAGTGTGATGCCGCACAGCGCGTCGTCGCCGGAACCGGCTACCTGGTGGGCGGAAAAGCGGGCGAGTTCATTGAGGAATTCCTCGAAATCCGCGCTTTCCAGGATGAGGTTCTGAATCTGGTCGAGGGTACTGAGGGGCTCAGTGCCGAGGATTTCTTCGGGGAGCAGCATGGCTGTGGCCTCCGGAGGCGCTTGATGGATATTCGACATAATAAGTCACCGCCACCCTCCGGACCATGCGTGCCGGCTAAAGGAACCAGCGCCCTAGCTCAGCCCGAGCTCGTCCTTGCCGAAGGCGAAGAGGTAGGGAACACCGGCCGCCGCTTCGATTCTTTCCTTCGCACCGGTGTCACGGTCCACGATCACCGCGACGGCGACCACGTTGCCGCCGGCCCTTCGGACGCCCTCGACAGCAGTCAGCGCGGAACCGCCGGTGGTGGACGTGTCCTCCAGGACAAGCACCTTGCGGCCCTCGACGGCGGGACCTTCCACCTGGCGGCCCATGCCGTAGGACTTCTGCGCCTTGCGGACCACAAAGGCATCCACCGGACGTCCGGCGTCGACGGCGGCGTGCATCACGGCGGTTCCCACAGGGTCGGCACCCATGGTGAGCCCGCCCGCGCACTCGAAGTCGATACCGGCGTCGGCCAGCATCGCGAGCATCACCTGGCCCACCAGTTTGGACGCCTCATGGTGCAGCGTGATCCGGCGCAGGTCAATATAGTAATCCGCTTCGGCGCCGCTGGAGAGGATGACCTTGCCGCGGACGACGGCCAGCTCCTTGATCAGTTCAAGAAGGCGGGCACGGGCGGCAGCGGTGTCAGCTGCGGGGGCACTGTTGGCAGTCATGGGACCCAGTTTAGTGGCTGGCCGGCGCCGGATTCCCAGCCGCCCCGTTGATGTCGGGCCGTCACCCGGTTGCTCCCGGCACGCGCCGGGTCTTTGTCCTCTAGGAACCCTTGCCTGGCAGGAGTGCGATGGAACCATGACGGCAGGCACGGAACCCTCGACCCGCTGGCCCACCATTGCCAAAGACGTCGGCGGCCTCCGGGTCCGGCCGAACCTGGTGGACTATAACGCTGCGTGTGCCGCGTTCTCCTGGGACGAAGCCCGCCATCAACTGTCCGGACTGCCAGGGGGCCGCGGCGTCAACATCGCCTACGAAGCAGTGGACCGGCACGCCGCCGGGGGACTCGCCGGGCACGAGGCGCTGCGGTTCGTCCGGGCCGACGGCAGCAGCCACTCACTCACGTTCGCCGAACTTGCAGAGCAGACCACCCGCTTTGCCGGGGTGCTGCGCGCCCTCGGCATCGGGCGCGGTGAGCGCGTCTTCTCGCTCACCGGCCGCGGCCCGGCGCTGTACATCGCGGTGCTGGGCACCCTGAAGAACGCCAGCGTCTTCTGCCCGCTGTTCTCCGCGTTCGGCCCCGAACCCGTCCGCCAGCGGCTGCAGCTGGGCTCCGGCCGGGCCCTGGTCACCACCCGGGCCCTGTACCGCAAGAAGATTGCCCAGCTCCGCGACTCACTGCCGGAACTCCGGCACGTCCTGCTGACCGACGCCGACGGCAGCCCGGAGCCGGGAACGCTGGACCTCGCCGCGCTGATGTCCGCAGCGCCGGCCGACGGCGGGATCTCCGCGACGCAGGCCGAGGACATGGCCCTGCTGCATTTCACGTCCGGCACCACCGGAACCCCGAAGGGCGCCATCCACGTACACGACGCCGTCACCGCCCACCATGCGACCGGCACCTCCGCGCTGGACTTGCACCCGGAGGATGTCTACTGGTGCACGGCCGACCCCGGCTGGGTCACCGGCACCTCGTATGGTGTGATCGCGCCGTTGACCCACGGGGTGACAACGATCGTGGACGAAGAGGAGATGGACGCGGACCGCTGGTACCGGATCCTTGCCGAACAGCGCGTCACGGTCTGGTACACCGCCCCCACGGCGCTGCGGATGCTGATGAAGGCCGGCGCGGACCGCACCAAGGGCCATGACCTGTCGGCGCTGCGCTTCGTCGCCAGCGTCGGGGAACCGCTCAATCCGGAGGTCGTCGTCTGGGGCCAGGAGGCGTTCGGCCAGCCCGTGCATGACAACTGGTGGCAGACCGAAACGGGCGGCATCATGATCTCCAACTTCGCTGCCACCGAGATCCGCCCCGGCTCGATGGGCCGGCCGCTGCCCGGCGTCGAGGCGGCCATCGTGGCCCGGGACGCCCAGGACAAGCCCATTGTCCGCAACGGCAAGGCGGTCCTCGTGACGGCGCCGGACGCCGTCGGCGAACTGGCCCTGCGGCCGGGCTGGCCCTCGATGTTCCGCGGCTACCTGCATGAGGAGGAACGCTACCGCCGGTGCTTCGTGGGCGGCTGGTACCTCACCGGCGACCTCGCCCGGCGCGACGCCGACGGATACTACTGGTTCGTCGGACGCGGCGACGACGTCATCAAGTCCTCGGGTCACCTGATCGGCCCGTTCGAAGTGGAGAGCTTGCTGATGGAACACGAGGCCGTGGCCGAAGCCGGGGTGATCGGGGTCCCCGATCCGGTGGCCGGCGAGGTGGTCAAGGCGTTCGTGGAACTGCGGCCCGGCTGGGAACCCTCCGAGGAACTGCAGCTGGCGATCATCGGCTTCGCCCGCAAGAGACTCGGCCCGGCGGTGGCGCCCCGGCTGTTGGACTTCACCACGGCCCTGCCGCGGACCCGCAGCGGCAAGATCCTCCGGCGGCTGCTCAAGGCCCGTGAACTCGGCCTGCCGGAGGGCGACACCTCGACCATCGAGGCCCCGGCCGGGGCGCCGGAGCCGGACGCTGCCGCACCCGGGCCCCAAGCACCGGAGGCCCGGACATGACCGGGTCCGCGGACGTGCCCGGCAGCCACCCGGATCCGGCCCACGGCCGGCACCTGCTGCTGCAGATGCTCCGGGTCCGCCGTCTTGAGGAGAAATGCGTCGAGCTCTACAGCGCCGCCAAGATCCGCGGCTTCCTGCACGTCTACATCGGCGAGGAAGCCGTCGCGACCGGTGTGCTGGAAACCCTGGCCCCGGAGGACGCCGTCGTCGCCACCTACCGGGAGCACGGCCACGCCCTCCTCCGCGGGGTCTCCGCCGGTGCGATCCTGGCGGAGATGTACGGCTTCGTGGAGGGCTGCTGCCGCGGCCGCGGCGGGTCCATGCACTTGTTCGACGCCGCCACCCGCTTCTTCGGCGGCAACGCAATCGTCGCCGGGGGCCTGCCGCTCGCCGTCGGACTGGCTCTCGCGGACAAGATGGCCGGACGCTCCCGCGTGACCGTGTGCTTCTTCGGCGAGGGCGCCGTCGCGGAGGGCGAATTCCACGAAAGCCTCAATCTCGCCGCGCTGTGGCAACTGCCGGTGCTGTTCTGCTGCGAGAACAACCTCTATGCCATGGGGACGGCGCTGGGGCGTTCGGAATCGCAGCCGGACATCGCCCTCAAGGCCGCCGCCTATGAGATCGCCGCGTGGGCCGTGGACGGCATGGACGTCCTGGCCGTCGAGGAAACGGCCCGGCGCGCCGTGGACGCCGTCCGTTCCGGCGGCGGACCGCACTTCCTGGAGCTGCGCACCTACCGGTTCCGGGCGCACTCGATGTTCGACCCGGAACGGTACCGCGAGAAAGCCGAAGTCGCCCGCTGGCTCGAACGTGACCCCATCGTCCTGCTGCGCGCCGCGCTGGAGGACGCGGGCCAGCTCTCCGCGCAGGACTGGGAGCAGCTGGAGGCGGACGCCGACGCGGAGGTGGCCGCCGCCGTCGAGTTCGCCGAAGCCGGCAGCCCCGAACCGCTCGAGGACCTCACCCGGTTCGTCTACAGCGAGCGCGGCGCCGGCCCGGAAACCAGTATCGGCGGGCGGACCGGGCCATGAAATCAAGCTACCGCGAGGCTCTTCGGGCCGGCATCCGCGACGCGATGCTCCGGGACGAGCGGGTTTTCCTGATGGGCGAGGACGTGGGAGCCTACGGCGGCTCCTTCGCGGTCAGCCTGGGGCTGCTGGAGGAATTCGGGCCCGACCGGATCCGCGACACCCCGCTGTCGGAGTCGGGCTTTGTCGGGGCAGGGATCGGCGCGGCGCTCGGCGGGATGCGGCCGATCGTGGAGATCATGACCGTCAACTTCAGCCTCCTCGCGCTGGACCAGATCGTGAACAACGCCGCTTCCCTGCTGCACATGTCCGGTGGCCAGTTCAATGTCCCGGTCGTGATCCGGATGACCACCGGCGCCGGCCGCCAGCTCGGGGCGCAGCATTCCCACAGCCTTGAGGGCTGGTACGCCCACATCCCCGGGCTGCGCATCCTCGCCCCCGCCACGCTCGCCGACGCCCGTGGCATGTTGTGGACCGCTCTCCAGGACCCCGACCCGGTCCTGATCTTCGAGCACGGCTCGCTGTACAACGTCACCGGGGAGCTCGACGACGCCGCCGGCCCGGTTGACATCGACACCGCCGCGGTCCGGCGCCCCGGGAACGATGTTTCCCTCATCACCTACGGCGGAACCCTCCCGGCAGTGCTGGACGCCGCCGGGCAGCTCGCAAATGAAGGCATTGACGCCGAAGTGCTGGACCTGCGCACCCTGCGGCCGCTCGACGACGAAGCCATCCTCACCTCTGTGCGGCGGACCCACCGGGCCGTGGTGGTGGATGAGGGATGGCGCAGCGGAAGCATTTCCGCGGAGATCAGCGCCCGGATCACCGAGCAGGCGTTTTATGACCTGGATGCCCCGGTGGGCCGGGTCTGCAGCGCCGAAGTGCCGATCCCGCATTCCAAGCAGCTGGAACTGGCGGCACTGCCGTCCGTCGAGCGGATTGTCGCTGCAGCCCGGGAGGCGGTCGGCGCGCGTGGCTGACTTCCTAATGCCGTCACTCGGTGCTGACATGGAGCACGGCAAGATCGTCGAATGGCTGGTCAAGCCCGGTGACTACGTGCGCCGCGGGGACCTTGTGGCGGTGGTAGATACCGACAAGACCGTCATGGATGTGGAGTCCTTCCAGGAGGGAGTGGTCGCCGAGCTCCTCGTGGACCTCGGCGAAACAGTGCCGGTGGGCACCCCGCTGGCCAGGATCACGCAGACCCCGGCTGAGGTCGGGGCCCCCCGCCATGAGGCGCCGCCGCCCCGGGCTGGGGCCGCCGCCGTTGCTCTCACTGCCAAGGAAGTTCCCCCGATCGCCCCTCCCGTGCGCCATCTGGCACACCGGCTGGGGGTGGACACCGCCAGGATCCACGGCACCGGCAAGGGCGGCGCCGTCACGAGGGCGGATGTGGAGCACGCCGTGGCGGCAAGGCCGTCCGCCGCCGGACGCGTGCGCTCCTCGCCCCGGGCCCGGAGGCTGGCCGCCGAACTCGGCGTGGAGCTTTCCGCCGTGAGCGGCACCGGACCGGAGGGTACCGTCAGCGTGGCGGACGTGCAGCGCGCCGCGGCCCGCCACCCGGCGGCAGGCACCGCGGCGGCAGGTGCCCCCGGGGCCGGTCTCCCGGAGCCGGCCCCGGAGGCACCGGCCGCGGGGCCACCCGTTTCCCTCGAAGAACCCTCGGAGGCCCGCGAGCGCGTGGCCAGCCTGCGCCGGGCCATCGGGTCACTGATGTCGCGCTCGAAGAAGACCATCCCGCACTACTACCTCAGCACCACACTGGACCTGCGGGCCGCCGTCGACTGGATGCAGTCTGTCAACGCCCAGCGGCCGGTTGCGTCCCGGCTGGTCCCCTCCGCGCTGCTGCTCAAGGCAGCGGCGCTCGCGGCCAAGGAGGTCCCGGAGGTGAACGGCTTCTACGACGACGGCGGGTTCCGGCCCAGCGCGTCCGTGCACCTGGGTGTCGCCGTGGCCCTGCGCCAGGGCGGCCTCGTGGCCCCTGCCATCCACGACGCGGACACCCTGCCGGTAGGTGTGCTGATGGAGCAGCTCCGGGACCTCGTCAGCCGCGCCCGCGCCGGGCGGCTGCAGCGCGCCGAAATGGCCGACCCCACGATCACCGTGACGAACCTCGGGGATCTCGGGGTGGAGAGCGTCTTCGGCGTCATCTATCCCCCGCAGGTCGCGATGGTCGGCTTCGGCCGGGTGCTGGAACAGCCGTGGGCGCAGAACGGGATGCTCGGAGTCCGGCCCGCCGTCGTCGCCACCCTCTCCGCTGACCACCGGGTCAGCGACGGGCTGCGCGGCGGCCGCTACCTGGCGCGGATCGACGAGCTGCTGCAGAAGCCGGAAGACCTGTGAACCGGGTGGGTCCGGGTGGGTAATGTGAAACGGGAGGAACCATGAACGAACACGACGCCCGGGCGGCGGTACAGTCGGCGATCGGCAAGGTCGCACCGGACGTGGACCTCGCCGGCGTGAACGAAGACGCCCGGCTGCGGCAGGACCTCGAACTCGATTCGCTGGACTTCCTCCGGCTGGTCGAAACGATCGACACGGCCACCGGCGTCGACATCCCGGAGCGGGACTACCCGGAGGTGGCCACGGTCAAGGGACTGATTGGCTACCTCGCAGCCCACGGCTGATCCCGGCCCGGTCGCCGGGCCCCGGCTAGGGGTGCGGCTGGGGCCGGGCTTAGGCGCGCCGGGCGAACGCCGGCGCGTGTTCCGGGCGCGGCCCGAAGGCGATAAACCGGGGCAGCAGGTGTCTGATGGCCGGGCTATGGCGTGCCACGGACAGCAGGGCCGCCGGCGCCCCGGACCGTTTCCCGATCATGATCGGCTCGAACAGGAGCTTGTGCATCACCCGTTGGCCGGTTTGCACTACGACGGTGGGCAGCCGCCGCCGTCGTTGGACTTTCGCCAGTTCCGTGCGTGGCACCTTGCCCCGAAGCAGTGCCGGGGCAAGGATCGCTGCGGCTGCGGCGGCGTCCTGGATGGCGAGGTTTATCCCCACGCCGCCGGCCGGCGACATGGCGTGCGCGGCGTCGCCGATGCAGAGGAGTCCGTTGATGTGCCACTGGCGCAGCCGGTTAAGACGCACGTCCAGCCAGTGCAGTTCCGCCAGCGAGGCGATGGCCCCCACCCGGTCCGCGAGGTCTGGGCGCAGGGCGGCAACCCGGTGCCGGATTCCCTCGACTCCCTCGGCCCGGATCCTGGCATCCGCGCCCTTGGGCGCCAAGTACCCCAGCTGATAGTAGTCGCTGCGGTTTAGAGTCACCAAGGCCTCGCCCCGGCCGAATGCGGGAACGATTCCCGCCACGGCACCCGATTCGGAGGAATAGCGGGGCAACCGGAACCACCAGGTATCAAAGGGCACGGGGTATTCTTTCGGCGCGAGCCCGGCCGCGCGGCGCAGCGTGGAATGCCGCCCGTCGGTGGCAACCACCAGATCCGCCCGGAGCTCTCCCCCGGCACCGTCGGCGTTTGTGTACTTCACACCGGCGACCCGGCCCCCGTTCCGCACCAGCGCCGTGGCTGTATGGCTCATCCGCAGCTCAAAGGACGGTTCCTGGGCGGCGGCGCCGGCCAGGAAGTCCAAGAAGTCCCACTGCGGCATCATGGCAATGTAGTTGTAGGGCGCAGGCATCGAATCGAAGTTCCCCACCGTCACCGGCGGACCTCCGGGCACCGGGAAAGCGATGCTGCTGAGCCGGCTTTGGGGCAACCGGCGGAACTCGTCGCCCAGGCCCAGCTCGTCGATCAGCCGGATTGTGGACGCATGGACGGTGTCGCCGCGGAAGTCCCGGAAGAAGTCGGCATGCTTCTCCAGTACCGTAACGCGCACTCCGGCACGGGACAGCAGCAACCCAAGCATCATGCCTGCCGGACCCCCGCCGACCACCACGCACCCGGTCGTCTCCATGGCCATACGCTACTCCTGCCGGGGGTGCCGCGGCAGGGGCCAACGCGGCGGGAATTTGCTCCCTGCAAAGCCTCATCCGCGGGGTCGGGCGGGGCGACACAGTTGAGTCCGGTTGACACCTCTGGCTAGGCTTTGGTTCATGCGTGACATCCAGGCGAAAATCATCGAAGAAATGGGCGTGCAGCCCCGGATCGATCCGGCCGGGGAGGTGCGCAAACGCGTCACGTTCCTCAAGGACTACCTGAAGGCGACCCACACCAAGGGATTCGTCCTGGGCATTTCCGGCGGACTGGATTCGTCCCTCGCCGGCCGGCTGGCCCAGCTCGCCGTCGAGGAGTTGGCGACCGAAGGTGTGGATGCGAACTTCGTTGCCGTCCGCTTGCCTTACGGAGTGCAGCGCGATGAAGACGACGCCCAGGCCGCCCTGGACTTCATCCAGGCCAAAACCGAGTGGACATTCAACATCTCGGCCGCCGTGGACGGCTTCGAGGACGAATTCGAGAAGACCGTGGGCAACGGGATCTCCGACTTTCACAAGGGCAACACGAAGGCGCGGACCCGCATGATCGCGCAATACGCCCTCGCCGGTGAGCACAACTACCTGGTGATCGGCACCGACCACGGCGCGGAGTCCGTGACCGGCTTCTTCACGAAGTACGGCGACGGCGGCGCCGACATCCTGCCGCTGTTCGGGCTGAACAAGCGCCAGAACAGGGCGCTCCTTGCCGAGCTCGGCGCCCCGGCGCGGATCTGGGAGAAGGTCCCCACGGCCGACCTCCTCGACGGTCAGCCCGGCCGCACCGACGAGGACGAGCTGGGCCTGAGCTACGACACGATCGACGACTACCTCGAAGGCCGCGACATCCCGGTGGCAGCAGCCGAGCTGATCGAGCAGAAATACCTCCGCACCCGGCACAAACGAACCGTCCCGGTCACCATCTTCGACACTTGGTGGAAATAGCCGCCCCAAGACCCGCTCCGCCCGGGCACCGGCCTATTTGGCGCCCTGCAGCAGGGTGGAGATCCGGTGCGCCTCGTCCATCAGGAGGCGGCCCAGCATCTCCTGCCGCTCGGCACGGAAGCGCTGCTCGATGCCGGTCAGCGACAGCGCCCAGGCGGGCCGTCCGCGCTGGTCGAAGACCGCTGCCCCCATCCCCCAGCTGCCTTCCAGCACGAGCCCGGGGTTGACCGAATAGCCAGCCTGCCGCGTCGCTTCCAAGTTCTCCCGGACCAGGGACCGGGTGTGGGCGGCCGTAAAGCTGCCGGCGTGCGCTGTCCAGCCGGCCAGCAGCTCTTCCTGCTCCGCCTCCGGCAGGAATGCCATGATGGCGGTCCCGGCGGAGGCGACCCCGATCGGGAAGCGGACGCCCTCGTGCAGCACAAAGGACCGCACCGGGAAGCTGCCCTCCTCCCGGAGCAGGCACACCGTCTCGGCGCCGCGCCGGATGGAGAAGAACGCGCTTTCGCCGGTCTCCTCTGCGAGCCGGCGCAGGCTGGGCCGGGCGATCTCCTCGAGTGGAAAGCGCGCCGACGCCACAGAGCCCATCAGCAGGATCTCCGGACCCAGCACCCAGTTGCCGCTGACCGGGTCCTGGTCCAGCAGGCCCTCGGAGGCCAGCGAGGAGAGCAGCCGGTGCACGGTGGGGCGGGTGAGCCCGGATTCCCTGACGAGTTCAACGAGCGGGGATCCTTCCGGTTTCCGCCCGACAATACGCAGCAGGGAGGCGGCGCGGCTGACGACTTGTGCGCCCTGGACCGGTAATGAAGTCATCTTCTTCCTCGGGTTTTGTGTTCAATCGTCTTAAAGTATCCATATTGTGGACAGTCATTAGCCTACCGTCCACACTGTAAAAATGGCACTATGGAGGGCAAAATCATCCATTGACAGCCCCCTTTTTGGCACCGTAGGCTCCAACAGCAGAGGAGCAGTCCACAAAGTGGATTGCGTCAACAGCTCAATGAGGAGATGCAGATGTCAAAGCTGAAATCCGGCGCGGCAGCCGCGCTGCAGGACGTGCTGCGGGACGGCATGACGCTCGCCGTCGGAGGCTTTGGCCTCAGCGGCATCCCGGCCGACCTGATCGAGGCGGTACGCGATTCCGGTGTCAAAGACCTCACAGTGGTCTCGAACAACATGGGCGTGGACGGCAAGGGCCTCGGCATCCTGATCGAAGCCGGCCAGGTCCGCAAGGTCATCGCCTCCTACGTGGGCGAGAACAAGCTCTTCGCCGAGCAGTACCTCGCCGGCAAGCTGGAGGTCGAGTTCACCCCGCAGGGAACCCTCGCCGAGCGCCTACGCGCCGGCGGCGCCGGCATCCCGGCCTTCTACACCAAGACCGGGGTCGGCACCCTCGTCGCCGAAGGCAAGCCGCTCGCCGAATTCGACGGCGAAACGTTCGTCCAGGAACGCGCCATCAAGGCCGACGTCGCCCTGGTCCACGCCCACACCGCCGACACCGACGGCAACCTGATCTACCGCTACACCGCCCAGAACTTCAACCCGGTGGTCGCGACGGCGGGTGTCGTGACCGTCGCGGAGGCCGAGGTAATCGTTGAACCCGGCGCGCTCGACCCCAACCACATCGTGACGCCCGGCGTTTTTGTCCAGCGCCTCGTCCGGGCCAACGCCCGGGTCAAGGACATCGAACAGCGCACGGTCCGTCCCCGGGCGGAAGCGGCCGACGCCACAGAAACCGCACCCGTTCCGGCCTGAGCGCCGCCCTTACTTTCTTCAGGAGAATCATCATGGCTTGGACCCGGAATGAAATGGCTGCCATCGCGGCCGAAGAACTCAACGACGGCGACTACGTCAACCTTGGCATCGGCATCCCCACGCTGGTCGCCAACAACCTGCGTGAGGGCGTCCGCGTTGTCCTGCAGAGCGAGAACGGCCTGCTTGGCATGGGACCGTTCCCCTTCGAGGGCGAGGAGGACGCGGACCTCATCAACGCCGGCAAGCAGACCGTCACGGTCCTCCCGGGCGGCAGCATCTTCGACTCCGCAGCATCTTTCGGCATGATCCGCGGCGGGCACGTCAAGGTCGCGATCCTCGGCGCCATGCAGGTTTCCGGCGGCGGCGACCTCGCCAACTGGACCATCCCCGGCAAAATGGTCAAGGGCATGGGCGGCGCCATGGACCTCGTTGCCGGCACCCCGCGCGTTGTGGTCCTCACCGAGCACAACGCCAAGGACGGCACCGCCAAGATTGTCAGGGAATGTACCCTGCCGCTGACCGGCCTGAGCTGCGTTGACCGCATCATCAGCGACCTCGCCGTGTTTGACCTTGAAAAGGTCGACGGCGGACGGAAGCTCACGCTCACCCGCCTCGCCCCGGGCGTGACTGTCGAGGAAATCCGCGAAAAGACGGAAGCCGATTTCGACGTCGCGCCCTCCGTCGACACAACCCCCACCCTTGAAGGAGCCACAGCATGAGCCTGCGCGAACAGTTCGGCAAGGATGTCCTGCTGACCGGCTGGGGACACAGCCGCTTCGGCAAGCTCACGGACGAGACCCTCGAGTCCCTGATCGTGCAGGTCGCCACGGAGGCGATCGCCAACGCCGGGATCGAGCCGGGCCAGATCGACGAGATCTACCTCGGACAGTTCAACTCCGGCATGATGCCGCTGGCCTTCCCGTCCTCGCTGGCGCTGCAGGTCTCGGAGCAGCTGGCCAACGTCCCGTCCACCCGGGTCGAGAACGCCTGTGCCTCCGGGTCGGCAGCGTTCCAGCAGGGCACCAAATCGCTGCTGGCCGGCACCGCGAAAACCGTCCTGGTGATCGGCGCCGAGAAGATGACCCACGCCGGGGCCGATGTCGTCGGGGCGGCGCTGCTCGGCGCGGACTACGACATGGCCGGTAAAGCCTCCAGCACCGGCTTCACCGGGCTGTTTGCCGAGGTCGCCAAGCATTACGGGAAGCGCTACGGACCGATCTCGGACGTGCTGGGCACCATCGCCGCGAAGAACCACCGCAATGGCGTCGACAACCCCTACGCCCAGCTCCGCAAGGACCTCGGCGAGGAGTTCTGCCGGACCGTTTCGGACAAGAACCCGATGGTCGCCGACCCGCTGCGCCGCACCGACTGCTCGCCTGTGTCCGACGGCGCCGCCGCCGTCGTGCTGAGCGTCGCCCCCACCGGCGGGGCCACTGCACCGGTCCGGCTCGCCGGGTTCGGCCAGGCCAACGATTTCTTCCCGGCCGAGCGCCGCGATCCCACCGCCTTCGCCGCGACGCGGGTCTCCTGGCAGCGCGCGCTGGGGATGGCCGGCGTGGGGCTGGAGGATCTGGACTTCGCTGAGGTGCATGACTGCTTCACCATCGCCGAGCTGCTGATGTACGAGGCCATGGGACTGACCGAACCGGGCCAGGGCTCGCGCGCTATTGAGGAAGGCTGGGTCTTCAAGGACGGCAAGCTGCCAGTCAACGTCTCCGGCGGACTCAAGGCCAAGGGCCACCCTGTGGGCGCCACCGGCGTCTCGCAGCACGTCATCGCCGCGATGCAGCTCACCGGCACCGCCGGCGGCATGCAGCTGCCCATCGCCCGCCGCGCCGCCGTGCAGAACATGGGCGGCGTCGGCATCGCCAACTACGTCAGCGTGCTTGAAGCGCTCTGACGCCAACGCGGGTCAGATACAGCCGATGCCGGGCGTCGGAATGGGCCGTATCTGACCCACGTTGGCAGAGCTGCCGGCGCTCGGGAGCCTGGGACCCGCACGGAGGAGTTGCCAAGGGTCACACCTGTCTTAGGCGCCGCCGTTCCCATAGAATCTCAGAGGGCCAAATGCATTCCCGGCGACCGCCGGACCACAAGGAGGTGGCGGATGCCGACAGGACCACCCAGTGCGTCAAGCAAGTTTCGCGCGCCCGAGCCGGTTGGCCAGTGGGTCCACCGCACGAGACTGACTGAGATGCTCCACTCGGACCGGAAACGGCGGCTCGCGTTGATCCATGCCCCGGCCGGATTTGGCAAGTCAACCCTTGCCGCCCAATGGATGGAATTCCTCGCGGCCCAGGACCTCGTCACCGTCTGGCTGTCCCTGGACCGCGATGACAACAACACCATCTGGTTCCTGTCACATCTGCTTCAGGCAATCCGCAAAGCCCGTCCCGGACTTGACGAGGAACTGCAGCAATTACTGGAGGAACGGCCCGACGACGCCGAGCACTATGTGGTTCCCGCGCTCATCAACGCCATCGATGAGGGCGGCCAGGACATCGTCATAACCCTGGATGACTGGCACCTGGTCACGGAGCCCAGGACCAGGGCGGTAGTGGAACGGCTGCTCGAAGCCGGCGGCTCGCATCTGTCCTTCATCATCACCAGCCGCAACCGCTCGGGCCTGCCACTGGGGCGGCTGATGGTGCGGGACCAGCTGATCGAGGTGGACGCCGTCGCCTTGAGGTTTGATGAAAACGAGTCCCAGGACTTCCTGGTCGGGATCAACCGGCTCGATCTGGATGCGGGAGACCTGGCTAGCCTCCACCGGACGACTGAGGGCTGGATCGCCGCGCTGCAACTGGTTTCCCTGTCCCTCAGGGACCACCGCGGGGCCTCAGACCTGATTGAACGGCTCTCCGGCAGGCACGCGTCCATTGGTGAGTATCTCGCCGAAAACGTCCTCGACACCTTGGACCCCGAAACACTGGATTTCCTCCTGATGACCTCGGTTCCGGAACGCCTCTGCGCGGGGCTGGCGTCCGCGCTCTCAGGGGTGGAACTGGGCCAGGCCATGCTGGAGAAGATCCAGGCGCAGGATCTTTTCCTGCAGCCGCTCGACGACGACGGCACGTGGTACCGCTATCACCACCTGTTTGAGGACTACCTGCGCCGCCGCCTGGAGCGCGACTACCCGGGCCGGACCGGGGAACTGAACCTGGTCGCTGCCCGCTGGTATTCGGAAAACGGATTCCCCAGCGACGCTGTGGACCATGCCCTCGCCGCCGGGGACGTTGAGCTCGCCGTGGAAATCGTCGAACTCCGCGCGATGTGGCTGGTGGAGCACTCGAGCATGTCGACCCTGCTGGCACTCGTCAGCAAGATCCCGGCCGACCATGCGGCCGGCCAGGCCCGGCTCCAGACGGCAATAGCCTGGGCCCATACACTGCTGAACCAATCCGGGGCGGCGCAGAGGGCCTTGAACCTGGCCGAAAGCGTGATGCCCGCCGATGCGACCCTGACCGAACACGACCGTTTTGAGCTGGGCGTCGAAGGGCTCGTTGTTCAGAGCTGCATCGACATGTACGGCGACAGAGTAAACCACGTGGATGAACTGCACGGGAAGTGCTTCGCCCAGGCCAACCTGCTCCGGCCCTGGATCGTCTCGGTGGCAGCGAACGTGTCAACGTTCAAGAAGATCCACGACGGCGATTACCGTCTCGCCCTGGAGCAACAGCGCTGGGCCGCGAAGTTCCACGGCCTCACCTCGGGCCCCTTCAGCGGAGTGTATGGACACTGTTTTTCCGGTCTTGCCGCCTACGCCCTGCTTGATCTGGACCGCGTGGACCAGCACTTCACCGCGGCCGTGGAGCTCGGCCGGCGCAAGGCTGGACGATACTCACATGCAGCGCGGCTGGCGGGAGCGATGATGGGCCAGCTCCTTTATGAACGCGGCGAACTCGACAAAGCGGAGAAGTTGCTGGAAGAAACCCGCGAGCTGGGTTCCGAAGGCGGGGTGGTGGACTTTATGGTGTCCACATACGCCACGCTGGCAAGAATAAAGGCACTCCGGGGGGACACCCCACGGGCCCGGGAAATACTCGACGAAGGCGATCTGGTGGCCGACAGCCTCGGCCTTGACCGGCTTAGGCTGGTCATGAATCTGGAACGCGTGCAGTTGGGAATCGGCCCCCGGGCGATCGACGCCGAACCAGACCGTGCCCTACCGGGCGCGGCAGCTGTCCGGGAACCGGCGGACATCACCGGACCACGGCTGGAAGGGCTGGCCGAGGCCAAGGCCCAGATACAGCTGGCCACGCAGTTGCGATCCGCCATGGCTGACGCCGGTCACGGGAGCCAGGATTCCCCGGGCAAATTGGACACGGTGACCGGCGCCCGCCGCCTGCTGGCGCGGGCCGCCGCCTACTTGGGGCCGCGGGCAGAACTTAATGCCCGTATCCTACTGGCGGCCGCGCTTGAACAGGCGGGGAACCGTAAGGAAGCGGAATCGACGCTATGGCCTGCCCTGGAGACGTGTTCCCGGCTGGGCCTCGTCCGGCCCGTCCTCGATGGCGGCCCAAGCTGCCTGGAACTGGTGCGGGCCACTTCGGCCAGGCTGCGACGCGAGCCCGCCCCGGAGCTGGGCAGCCCCGAACTGCCGCGTTTCCTCAGCATCCTCATCCGGTTGGAAGCGCAGGCCAGGACCAACCGGGATGCAGGGTGGTCAGCGGAGCCGGTCCCTCCCCCCGGCACGGGCACCACTGTTCCGGAACCGGGCTTGTCACAACGCGAACAGATGATCCTGCGCCTCGTCGAGAAGGAACGGTCCAACCGCGAAATCGCCCAGGAGCTGCATCTGGGCATCAACACCGTCAAGTGGTATCTCAAGAGCCTGTTCAACGCTCTGGGCGTCAGTGACCGAAGGGCCTGCGTCACAGAGGCCCGACGGCGGCACCTGCTGCCCAAGTAACCAGGGGGCTACTACCCCAGGGTTTCCAGCCTGGCCAGCACGCCCTCCGGAGAAGCCGCGCTGGGGATGTCGCCCAGGTAGAAGTCCCCGGCCGGGAGTTCCACGCCCGTCTCCAGCCAGAACCCGGCAGGAATATAGGCGCCAACCGCGGTGTCCCCGTGCAGTCGCGCCTGGTCGTCGTCGAGCTGCCCCAGCGTCCACCGGTAGTTGCTGGCCAGATTGGCAATCGGAGTGTAGGCCTCCAGCGGAACGTGCACGCCGCGGGACGCGCCTGCAGCCGTTCGGTTATCCAGCAGAAGTCCCGCGACGGGCAGCGCCGCGAACGCCCGGAGCCAGTCACTGACATACATGGAGGCATTCTCGGCGTTGTCGGCGTCGAGGTCGGTGGTGCCGTCCGCGCCCGAGAAGTGGTGCGTTCCGGTGAGCCAGGCCATCGGCGACGGGATGCGCAGCACCACAGGCTGGCGGGCTGTCTTGGTGAACACAGTAACGAAGTCCAGCACCGCGCGGTTGAGGTCGTCGTCGCCCAGCAACGTCCGCAGCGCGAAACCTGTCCGGGATCTGGCCGCCATGCCGGACTCGAGCCCGGTGTTGCCGGTGGTCAAATGACCGTACAGCCGGTTCAGGTCCAGGAGCGCGACGTCCGGCCGGAGCAGCCCCTGTGCCTGGGCAAAGAATGCCGCGTAGGCAGTGGCGTTGTCCCAAGGGACAGGCCGGCCACGAAGAATGACGGAGGCTGCGTACTCGTGGTGGTCAAAGACCACGGCTTTCGGCCGCCCCGACGGAGGGCAGGCAACAACGTTGGCGAGGGTGGTGGCAGTGGAAGTGGTCATGACGTCTTTCTCCATACATTGGCGAATAAAGGCTTTCAGCGCCGCACCGTCCTGGATGGGGAGGATGCGGCGCTGAAGGGTTCGTGAGTTGCTGCGTCCCGGGCCGGGACGTGCCGTAGCGGGCTAGGACTTACGGTGGACAACTTCCCCGTGCTTCAGTTCGAGCTCACGGATTCGGTCCTCCAGGGCGCTGATCTTGACTTCCCTGCGGTCTGGAAGCATGATCAGCGGCAGCTTGTCGATGGTCGCCTTGACCCGCTCCGGTCCGTTGTTGGTGAAGTGGGTGGCTGTGAGTTCCTCCGTGTCGTCGCCCCAGGACCCGTAGTAGAGCAGGTCCTTCGGGGGCTCGGCCTTCACGTATCCTTCGAGGAATTCCTTGTACGGCTTGCCACGGGCGATCCGGGCCTGCCGTGAGTCGTGGCGCAACTGGGTGGTTGCCTCTTGGTCCACCACGAAAGTCTCAGGGTCCCAGACGACGCCGTAGATGCTGGTGGCGACCTTCGGTGAAATGCGGCCGAGTTCCAGATCCTTGGCCACCGCCTCCGGATCACGTTCCAGAACGTCGCCATACCCTCCGCCGGAGCCCTGGGCAATCATGTACATCTCGCCATCCTTGGCGACGTCGAACTGCAGGCCCATATGGGAAGTGGTGTACTTGCCGCCCTCGTAGGGCTGCTCGTTCATGATCCGTTCCATGGACAAATCGAACTTGCTGGAGTCCTTGCGGATCACGTCGTAGATGTTGATGCCCTTGACCATGGCCAGCGGCGTCGTGCTGCAGCCGTAGCCGCCGAACATTCCCGTCACGGACGAGAACTTGGATCCCGAGGTGACGGTCATGAAGCCCCACATCGGCGTTCCCTCGGCGGCAACGATCATCTCGTAGCCCATGCCGCCGCTGTTCTTGCCGAAGCCCTGGTTGTCGCGGACGATCCGCTTGCTGACCAGCTGCATAAAAGGAACTTCCTCCTCCATGACTTCCTGTTCAGCGGTGTCAGCCATGGCGCAGAACAACGGTGAGACGGCGTCCTCACCGTCGCGGAAGGCCTTGGCACCGCCGCCCATGCCGTTGAGGTCGGCACACAGGTTGCCCACCTGGTCGCCGTGCTGGGTCAGGCCTCCCCACAGGAAGGTGTTGATCTGGTTGAACCACGGAGCGAGGACGTTGGAGAACTTCTCCGGATTGGAGAACTGCATCTTGGCAAAGGCAGTCTGCAGGGCAGAGAATCCCCGGAACGACGCCTGCAGCGACTGCCCCATCGGAGCGTCGTAACCAGCGTCGGCCCACGTGTGTTCATCCGAGATGATGTCGATGGGTGACATCGCCGAGGTACAGCGGGGCAGGTCAGGCCACCAGAACGCCAAGATCGCCTGCATCATCATCGACTTGACCGAGCACAGCGGGGAGTTGATGGCCCGGTTGAGGATTTCGGGACCCGTCCCCCTTAGATCCACGGTCATTTTGTCTCCCTTGACCGTCACCTTGCAGGCGAACTTGATCAGGATGTTCTCCTTGAGGGTGGAGTCCATGAACTGGTTGAAGGACACGGTCCCGTCCGGCAGTTCACTGATGCGGCGCTTGACTTCCTGCTCCACGTCTTCAACGGTGACGCGCAGGGCAGCGACGAAGGTCTCCACTCCCACTTCGTCGATGATGCTGTCGACGCGTTCCTGGATGCGCTGGACGGCACCGATCTTGACCTTGAGGTCAGCCAGTTGCAGCTTGGGATCGCGAACCGAGTGCTGCAGGAACGTCAGCAGGTCCCGGCGCAGATCGCCCTTTTCAACGATCTTAAACGGGGACATCCGGAGTCCGTCGTCGAACGGGGTCTCGGAGCCCGAGGGCATTCCGCCGGGCTCGCAGGCCCCGTTTTCGCCTTCGTGAATGGTCGCGGCGACCCAGGCGATGATCTTTCCCTCGCGGAAGATCGGCATGATCATGGACTGGTCTGTATTGTGGACGTTTCCGTACCGGGCATCGTTGTGGATGAATCCATCGCCGGGGTTGATCCCCACCGTCGGCTCGTCCTTCCAGTACTTCATGATGTAGCGGATCGGGTGATGCAGGATCGCCGAGAACGCGATCACACCGTGGCAGGACAGGTAGGTGACGTCCCCTTCGGCGGTGTAAATCGCCGTCGTCAGGTCCCCCCATTTGGCACCGGGAGCGGCACCCATGGCCTCGCACATTTCGTAGCCCTCATCCAGGGCGCCGGCGAGGCGCTTGCGGATGCGGTCCACTTTGATCGGGTCCACGCCCTTGGAGATGCACTCCTCCTCGTAAGCGGAGCGGGACGTGATCTGGTGGCTTCGCATGATGGCCGGGTCCGGGCCGAGGAACAGGGTTGTTTCGTCCATAAATTGGGCCACCCACTGCTGCTCCTGGGCAGTCAGCGGCTGGGAAGCGTCGTCGGCTGTATCTCCGGCTTTGCCGGCAGTGCTGCGTTCATTTGCTGTAAGCGTCATTGCTGTCGAGCTCCTTCAATGGGATGAGCTGGAAGGTCTGGATGGGATCCGTGCGGCACGGGATCAGTCTTTGAGGAACCACACGGCTCCCTGGGATGTCGGTTCCAGGCGCCATCCCGGTTCCACCAGATACGTCGTGTTTTCGGTGGTGACGATGGCCGGGCCGTGGATGACGTGTTGGTGGTGGAGGGCCTCGGCGTCGTACACCGGAGTGTCGACGGCCCCGTCGATCTTCACGAAGTGGACCTGCCTGGTGCCGACCGGGCTGGGCATGGTCCTGTCGTGTCCGGAGTCGATCGAATCGAACTTGACCACGTCCCCGTCCACATAGGACGACACCCGCACGGTCTGGGCCCGGATACCGGCCTCGGGAGCCTGGCTGCCGGCACCGTAGCGTTTGCCATAGATATCCGAGAACGTCCGGATCAGGTGAAGGACGTCGGCGACGCCGTTCACGCGGTTGATGTCGAAAACGACGGCCGTGGTCACCAGCTGGTTCCCGTAGCGCATGTCCATCTCGAGGCTGTAGCGGATGTCGGCGGGGTCGTACCCCTGGCGGATCAGGTCTTCCTTGCCCTTCGCTTCCAGCTCCTGGATGACATTGTTCAGCTCGTCGTAGCTTTGGTAGAGGCTGCGGTCAGTGGGGTTGTAAAGCACAACATGGGAGCCGCGCTCGTGGATGTGGAGTGGCTTCATGTTGCCGGCGCCGCAGGCCGAGAATACCGAGGAAAACGGCGGCGCGAGGATCCTGCGAATGCCGGCGTGGTCGGCAATGCCACAGGCGTGCAGGGGGCCGTTGCCGCCGTAGGCCAGCATGGTGAAGTCTTCCGGAAGGTATCCCCGGACCCGCAGCTCTTTGGCCATTCCGATCGCCATCTGCTCGTCGACAGCATTCTTGATGATCTTGGCAACTTGGATGGTATCCATGTTTAGGTCATCAGCGAGGACCTCGTCGATTGCGTAGGCGGAACGCTTTTTGTTCAGCTTGATGTAGCCGTTGGCGTAGTTGTCCGGGTCCAGGTACCCCAGGACCAGGTCAGCGTCCGTGACTGTGGGGCGGAGGCCGCCGCGGTCGTAGCACGCGGGGCCCGGATCCGAACCTGCCGATTCCGGCCCGATCTGTACCGCGTGGTGGATGCGGTCATAGCTGGCAATCGAACCTCCTCCCGCACCCAGCGTCAGCAGGTGGATCATGGGAACCGATACCAGCCAGCGGCCTATGGTCGGCTGGAAGTCGTAGTGCTTGACGCCGCCTTCCGGGACCAGGCCAATGTCGAAGGACGTGCCGCCCATATCCGTCGAGATTACGTTTCCCAGACCAGTGCTGTTAGCCAGGTGCTGGGCAGCGCCCACTCCGGCGATGGGCCCGGAATGGATGGTCTGCAGGGCATCCGTCGAGTTGGACTGCGCCATGCCGCCCGAGTTGTGTATCACCAGCATGGGCTTGTCGTAACCGGACGTACGCAGGTTGTTGGACAGCTGCCCCAGCGCGTGGAACATGATCTCGTGCAGGAACGCGTCCACGATCGTCGACGTCGCACGGACGTACTCGCCTTTTCGTCCCGAAACCTGGCTTCCCAACAGGACCGGGATGGCTCCGAGCTCGTGGGCAGGGTACTCGTCCAGGATGATCTCCAGGATCTGCTGCTCATGGACCGGGTTCTCGGTCGAGTTGACCAGGGAGACCACGATCGCTTCCGCTCCGGCGTCCACGAGTTCGCGCACCTGGCTGCGGACATCGTCTTCCATCAGCGAAACGACCACCTTGCCGGCCGAGTTGATCCGCTCCTTCACCGACCGGATCAAGGCGCGGGGCACAAGCGGGTCCGGGCGGGTGGCATCGGGCATGTTCTGCTGCTTGGAAGGGTCCAGTCCTTCGCCGTAGCCACGGCCTCGGGAGAGCGGGATGGTGTCCTCGAAGCCGTGGGTGACCAGCGCCCCCACACGTGGGCCTTTACCTTCGATCAGGGCGTTGGTGCCGAGGGTGGTGGCATAGCGGACTGAGTCGACTTCCTTCAGGACGAGGTCCCGGTCCAGTCCGGCGCGTGAGCAGGCGAGGTCGAGTGCTTCATTAAAGCCTTGGGCCAGGTTGTGGTGCGTGGTGAGCGCCTTTGCTTCAACGTACTGGTCTTCCCAGGCAAAAAAGCAGTCGGTAAATGTGCCGCCGATGTCGACGGAGATTCGTTTCATGACCAGTGGTCTCCTTTATTCCAAGTACTAGCTGAACGAATGGGGGGAATGGTTGTGGGTGTTGTAGGAGCCGAGTGGCGGGCTGAAATCGGCGACCGCCTCTTCGCCGGGTCCGTAGTTGATGACGGTCTCAGGCTTGGTGCCCCGCTTGATCCAGGTTTCGCGGAGCGAGTCGATGTCCCACAGCATGTCCACCGTGGGCGGGTGTCCCGGCGGTACGTACTCCGTCTCCAGCTGTGTCCCGCAACCCGGGCAGTAGAACTCAAGAATCCGGCAGAATGTGGGGTCCGGAGCGAAGGTGAATTCGTACTTCTCCGGGTCCAGGATCGACTGGTGGATTTCCGTGGGGTCCCGGTCGTAGACCAGTGTCCCCTCCTTGTAGTTGCCTCTGGCCTCGCCGAGGTCCTGGTTGCAGACCTTGCAGTTCCACCGTTCAGTGTCGAGATCGATGATCAGATATTCCGTCATTGGAATTCGCATAGCGTGTCTCACCTGTTTTCTTGGCTGTAGTTTGGGGTCACTTCTGGAGGGTGTCTGTGAGCATTAGGTCTCCGGAGACCGTCACGTCGAAGACCCAGCCATGCGGCACCCGGGCCGTGAAGTAGGGGCCTTCGACGATTGCGGGGCCAGCCGCCGAAGCCCCGGCCGTTTGGCTGTCCAGGTCGAAGACCTGAACATCGTCGACCTTGTCCACGGCGGAGCGGACCTTTCGGGTGGAGGCGGCGACGGCGGGCGTCTTCGCCACTGATTCGGCCCGCCTGATCGATGCGTGCGGCAGTTCATACCGGGCCGTCAGGGTCAGCAAGGTGTTGTGGTTGCTGGTGCCGGGCTGCGGGTCGGAAGCCAGGTACGGCAGCTCGGAAACCAGCTGGCCGTCGGCGTCTTCGAGCACCACATTCCATTCGAGCCGGCATTCGTCAATTTCGTGGCCCTCCTGGAACATGTCCCGCGCCGCCCGGGCCAGCAGCGTCGCCTTGGTTGCGCCGAAGTTTTCCGCGTCCATTCCCGCGACGTTGGCCTCATAGGTCTGAGCAATGTCGGAAAAACCGATTCCGAAGGCTGAGAAGACGGCGGCCATCTTGGGCACCAGGACACGGCGGACGCCGGCGATCCGCGCGGCACCACACGCGCTCATCGGTCCGGCACCTCCGAACGCAGCAACTGTTGTGGCGTCCGCAGCCTCGACGTCGGCGGCAAAGGACTGCGACATACGTTCGAAGTAGGCGGCCTCCATCCGGATCAGGGCTTCATTCAGGGTGATCCCCAAAGGTTCCGCGATGACTTCGGTGATGACTGCGCGGGAGCGTTCCGCGTCCAGACTGAAGCCTCCATCGAGGTAGGTGTCCGGATCGAGCACGCCGAGCAGTAGGTTTACGTCCGTGATCGTGGCCTGCTTGCCCCCAAAACCAAAACAAGCGGGACCCGGTGCAGCTCCGACGCTCTCGGGGCCGACGGTAATGACGCCGTGGCGAAGGGCAATGACGGAACTGCCCCCCACGCCGCTGGAATGGACGTTGCTCATCTCGAATGACACCGGGACTCCCTGAATGGCGCCCCTGCGGTCCGTCGAGATGGTCGAGTTCTTGACCGAGCCGACGTCAGTGGTGGTACCGCCGACGTCGATCATCAGAACGTGCGCGAGTCCATAGGCCTCCGAGAGGGCCTTGGTCCCTTCCAGCCCGCCGCGCGGACCGGAAGAGTAGGTCTTCAACGCGACAGACTTGGCCACCCGCGACGAAGCTCCGTCATTGCGGTAAATGAGGAGCGGGTTCTTGACCTTATGGTCCCGCAGCCGGTGCTCGGTGCTGTAGAGAAACCGCTCCATGGTGGGGTGCAGGAAGGAGTTGATGATTCCGGACCACACCCGGCGGGCCTGGACGGTGTCGGGCGTGAATTCCCAGGAGAACAACATGGGTACCGAGCCCAGCAGGTGGCGGGGGAACTTTCGGAGCAGAACGCCTTTGACGGCCTTCTCCTTGTTGCGGTCGGCCATGGCGATGACCAGCCGGGCGGCGCCGTCGGTCGTCAGCCGGTTGACGTGCTTCACAATTTCCTGGGCGAGCTCCTCCACGTCCTGGTCGGCATGGATGACTGCCACCCGCGTCCCGACAAGGTCTTCAAACAGCTCAGCGGCCGCCCCGCCCTTGCGGAGCTCACCGGCCAGCGCGGGGCTGTCTGTGAGGATACCAATCCGGGGACCCTTGCGCTCCACGAGGGCATTTGTCCCCTGGGTGGTGGAGTACCGGATGTGACGGGTTGAGTGCAGAAGCCCGGGGAGATCCTCTTCGCCAAAGATTTCCTTGGAAGCTTTGGCCATGCCGTCGAAGAGACACTGGGAGAGGTCAAAGGGCGTGGTGAGAGTCTTCGTGAACGAGAAATTCTCACCGTCCCAGACGCAGATATCGGTCAGCGTCCCACCGTTGTCGATGTTAATGAGCCGTTCCATTGATACTCCTTTGTATGTTGAGGCGCGGTGACACCAGCGGCGAATTCCTCAACTTTCGACTGTGATCCAAGCCACATTGAGGACTGGTCTCAGTGTGGCTCAGCAGCCGGAGTGGCCCGCAACCACCTGACCGGGTGGACTCTTCAAGGACTGGACGACTACCCGGGTGGGTGGCGGAGGGGGCATAAAGCAACGCGGGGTCGCGGTGGGGTCAGGCCTAGTTGTAAAAGCCGCGGCAAGCACAAGGGCTGAACCGCAGATCAGGGAAGTGATCCCCCTGCGCCCCGCGGGCCGGGAGGACTAAACTCGGTCCAAGCCTGCCCACCCCCACGCAAGGAGCCTTCGTGCGCGCCACCATCATCCATGGCCCCGGTGACATCCGGGTCGAAGACCGCGACTACCCCACCATCCAGCTGCCCACCGACGCCGTTGTGAAAGTTACCGCGTCCTGCGTCTGCGGCTCCGATCTGTGGCCCTACCGGGGGTAAAGCCCACCCACAGGCCGTCCGCCATCGGACACGAATTTATCGGCACGGTGGAGAGCGTCGGCGGGGCAATTACCAGCCTTGCCATCGGGGACCTGGTGATTGCACCGTTTGTGGTCAGCTGCGGGGCCTGCCCGCAGTGCCTCAACGGTGTAACAGTGGCCTGTGAGCATCTGGCCGGCTGGGGCGGCACCGACGATAGCGGCTTGAGCGTCGACGGCGGCCAGGGCCAGGCGGTCCGCGTCCCGCTGGCCGGTTCTACCCTGGTCAAGGTTCCCGGAATCAGCGAACCCGACGACGCCCTCCGGAAGAGCCTGCTCACGCTCTCCGATGTGATGGCCACCGGCCACCACGCTGCCCTCGCCGCGAAGGCCGGGCCGGGCCGGACCGTCGTGGTGGTAGGCGACGGCGCTGTCGGGCTCTGCGGGGTGCTGGCCGCCAAGCGGCTTGGGGCCGAACGGATCATCGCGATGTCCCGCCACGCCGACCGGCAAGCGATCGCCCGGGAGTTCGGCGCCACCGACATTGTGGAAGAACGCGGAGACGACGGCGTCGCCAGGGTCCGCGAACTCCTCGGCGGGGTACTGGCCGATTCCGTCCTTGAGTGCGTCGGAACCAAGGAATCCATGGACCAGGCGCTGCGCAGCACCCGCCCGGGCGGCGCGCTGGGCTTTGTCGGTGTCCCCACCGGCGGCAGCGAGATCCCGCTGCGCTACCTGTTCGACACGAATATTTCCATCGGCGGTGGAATGGCCCCGGCCCGGACCTACATCCCGGAGCTGCTGGCGGACGTCCTCGACGGCACGATCAATCCGGGCCGGGTCTTCGACGTGGTGATGCCGCTGGAGGAAGCCCCGGAAGCCTACCGGGCCATGGATGAACGGCGTGCCATCAAGGTCCTGCTGACTCCCTGAGGCCGCACAGCCGTAGCACAGTTGTGCCAGATAGAATGGGGTCATGACAACGCCGGCGTGCCAGCCCGTCCACCGACCCCAACAGTCCGGTGGCACCTTTGCCTTGGCCCGCCGGGCCCGGAACGTGCTGCGGCGGGTTCCGGTGTGGACGTGGCGGGTGCTGATGCACTCGGTGCGGGCCAGCGAGAATTCCCGCTTCAACACCGACCCGATTACCGGCGTCAAATATTTCCACGACATCGATTTTGTCGGCGACGGCATCCGGGCGCACCGCCTGGACGTCATCACCCCCCACCCCGAAGTCACCGCACCGGCCGGGTCCGCTGCGGCGGGATCGCTGCCCGTCTACGTGTATTTCCACGGCGGCGGCTGGACCTCCGGAGATAAGGCCTCACTGACCAAGTACTGCGCGAGCCAGGCCGAGGGCGGCATGGTGGTGGTCAATGTCAACTACCGGATGGCGCCGCGGTTCCATATGGGCCACGTCCTGGCGGACGCCAACGCCGCGCTCGCCTGGGTGCGGCGCAACATCGACGGTTACGGCGGCGATGGATCCCGGATCGTGCTTGGCGGCGACTCAGCCGGCGGCCAGATTGCTGCCCTCCTGACTGCAGCCAGCTTCCGGCCGGAGCTCGCGCGGCATCACGGGCTGACGCCAGCCGTGCCCGCGGCAGATTTCAAGGGCCTGGTCCAGCACTGCAGCGTGGTGGACTTCTCCGTCTTTTTCGACAAGGGCTTCGTGCTGAGCCTGGACTTCATCAGGATGCTGATGCCGGGCCTCCGCTTCGGCAGCAGGTTCCGCGGCTCCAGTTCCGGCCGGCTCGAGGCGCTGCGCAACGGCGCAATCTTTCTCTCACCCATCGAATGGCTGGATTCCCGTTTCCCGCCGGTCTTTGTGACCACATCTGAACGGGATTTCTTCTACGCCGCCAACATGAACTTCATCGCCCGCCTGCACGAACATTCCGTTCCCGTGGACAGCCTTGTCTATGCCTGGGACAGCGCCAATACCGAACACACCTGGCAGCAGAACTACCGCTACCCGGAATCGCAGGAGGTGTACCGCCGGCTCCGCGCCTTCGTGGGCAAGGTGGCCTGAGCGCGGTCAGCCCAGCCGGGTAGCCCCGGCCGGATCCCTACGGGGCTATGTTTAGTCCATGGCGTCCGCTGACAGCACTGCGCACAACGGTCCGGAACCCGAGGGGTTCGGATCGGCGCTGGTTGACGAAGCCGCCCGCCGGGACGCCGCCCTGGGCGACGTGGACTGGGCCGCCGTGCCCGAGGGCGCTGTCCGGGGGACCTTCGACGCCCCCAGCGGCCCCCTCGCCACACTCTCCATGGGTACACCGGGTAACCCTCGAGTGCTGATGATTCCCGGGGCCACGGGCTCCAAGGAAGACTTTGTCCTGATGCTTCCGGAGCTCGCCGCTGCTGGCTATTTCGCCGTGAGCTATGACATCGCCGGCCAGTACGACTCCGCGGCGGCCGGCCCTGAACACCTCATGCCCGAACGCACGCACTACGATTACGACTTGTTCACTCGTGACCTGGTCGCGATGCTGGACGGAGAAGAAGGGGCCGCCCACGTCGTCGGGTATTCCTTCGCCGCGATAGTTGCCCAGTTGGCCTGCATCCGGCGTCCGGAGAAGTTCCGGAGCCTCACGCTGCTGAGCTGCCCGCCCGAACCGGGCCAGGGCTTTCGTGGGGTTAAGCGCATCGGCCGCTTCAGCGGCCGGGCCAGCCCGCGAATCGGTGCCGCGCTGATGGTCTGGGGCATCCGCGCGAATGTGATCCACGTCCCGCCCCAGCGTCTACGGTTTGTGAAGCACCGGTTCCGCTTCACCCGCCGGAGCTCCGTGAATGACATCTTCGCCCTGATGCAGCGTGCGCCGGACCTTCGGGCGGCGCTGGCCGCGGCGACGCTGCCAAAACTTGTCGCCGTCGGCGAGCATGACCTCTGGCCGCTGGCGTTGCACCGCCGCTTCGCCCAGTCGATCGGTGCCCGCATTGTGGTTTACCGGGGCGGCCACAGCCCAAACGAAACCTCGCCGTACCAACTGAGCCGCGATCTGATCGCGCTTTACGAGTCCGCCTAGCGCCGGTGGTCCCGTTCCCACTGCCGACGGCGGCGACGCCGCCGGAACGGTGGCTCGTCCGCGAACTCGACGCCGAAGGTGGTCCAGGTCATCGACAGCTTGCGCCCGACGGAGCGCCAGCTGGCCAGCGGCCGCGCCGAGACCTGCACCCGCAGCGACGGGGCGGCGATCACCGTCACTTCGGGCGGGATCCGGTAGGAAATGTCCAGATCGTCGTGGACGAGCGGGAAGCCCCGGTGGACGGAGCCGCGGACGCGGTCCCAGACATCGGACCACATCGCGAAGTTCGAGCCGAACAACGGCGGATGCCCCAGCAGCCAGCCGACGGCCCAGAAATATCCCGCAATATAGATGCGACGGCCCACCCATCGGGCGAAGCGGCCTTCGCCATAAAAATCTGCGGGGCCGGAAACGGCGGATAGCGGGCCCGCCTCCTGCAGTATCGCCGCTACTCGCTCGAGCCAGTCAGCTGCCGGGATCGAGTCCGTGTCCAGCCGCGCGATCAGCTCGGAGCGGGCTTCATCGAAGCCGCACGCCGTGGAGGCGGCGATTCCCGGCAGTTCGACGGCGATCCGCCGGGCGCCCGCGGCGGCGCAAACCCGTGCGGTGTCGTCAGTGCTGGCATTGTCCACCACTACGATTTCGTCGGCCAGACGGGTCTGGCGGGCGAGTGCGGCCAGGCACACGGCGAGCATGTCAGCATCGTTCCGGGTAGGGATAACCACCGAGATTGTTGTCATAGTGCCCCGACTATAGACCCGCGGCTTGGGGAAATGCCCCCGTTGGCCTCTTGCACCATGGCCCTCAGCCCCGTAGGTTGGGCAACAGCGGACGAATGTCTCCGCAGCCGTTGGCCTCCGGGCCGCCGGAGATCAGCAGCATTTCAGAAGGATATGGCATGGCTACAGGCACAGTTAAATGGTTCAACGCCGAAAAGGGTTTTGGCTTCATCGCCCCGGATGACGGGTCGGCCGACGTTTTCGCCCACTACTCGGCAATCGCCAGCAGCGGCTACCGCTCCCTGGACGAGAACCAGAAGGTCGAGTTCGACGTCACCCAGGGTCCTAAGGGCCCGCAGGCTGAGAACATCCGCCCGCTCTAAATACCCCGGATAGCAGCATCGGCCAGCCGGCCGCCATGCTTTCCCCAAGACCACAAACGCCCCCCTCGAGGATTTCTCGGGAGGGGCGTTTGTCGTCCGGGACGCCGCCGGTGCGCGGCCTGGTGCGGAGCGTGTGGTTCCTCCGATGTCCGTGACAGTTCTTCCCTGCGGGGCCGTGGCGTGGATACTAGGAAAATGACTACTCGCAGTCCTCTCAACCGGGATGCAGCAATCCCGCAGCCACTGCCGGAACTGCCGGAACTGATCCAGGCAGTCCTGAACGGGATTCCCGCAATGATTGGCTACTGGGACAAGGATCTGCGCAACTGCCTCGCCAACGACGCCTACGGTGAGTGGTTCAAGGTCGATCCCCGGCAGATGCAGGGAATCCATATCCGGGATCTGCTCGGTGAGAAGCTCTTCGCCGTGAACCGGCAGTACATCGAGAAAGTGCTCACCGGTGAACCGCAGCTCTTCGACCGGACCCTGGTGGACGCCGCTGGCGCAACCCGATACGCCCAGGCATCCTACGTTCCGGATGTCAGGGATGGCGCTGTCCAGGGCTTTTTTGTGCTGGTCACCGACATCACCGAGCGGGTCCTGGCCGAGCGGCGACAGCAGCGCGACATGGACCGGTACCGGACACTGGCCCGCAGCATTCCCGGGGTCTTTGTACTTCTGTTCGATGCGGACTTGCGCTACCTGGTGGCGGAGGGGCAGGAGCTGGAAGCATTCGGCTACAGCCCTGAAGCCATGGAAGGCCGGCTGCTCCACGACGCCCTTAGCGCACCCCTGGCCCACGAACTGGAGCCGCGGTACCGGGCCGCCCTCGCCGGCAAGGAAGTCACCTGGAAACGGACCATCGGCGAGCGCCATTACCTTCTGACCGCCCGCCCGGTCTTCTCCGACGACGACGCCGCCGGCATGGTGGTCGCCGTGGACGTGACCGCCCGCCGGCAGCAGGAAAAGACCTGGGCGGCGCTGCATGAAATCGCCACCGCGGTGGCCCGCAGCGAGGCCCCGGCGGAGATCGCAGGCCAGGTCGCAGCCATTGTCAGGACACTTTTCGACGTCGATTCGGCCGCCGTGGCGCGCCTGACCGGCCCCACGTCCGCCGAAATCGTATCGATGGCACCCGTACTTCCACCCACGCTGAGCCGAACACATATCTTCACGGCCACCGATTCTTCCGCCACTGTCCGGGTCGCTGTCACCGGCAAGCCAGCCTTGGTCACTTACGGCCCCGACGGCGGCAGCACCTCTGAGCAGATGCTTGCCGGCGGATTCCGGTCCACCGCGGCAGCACCCATTCGGGTCAACGGTTCGCTGTGGGGCGTGCTCGCCCTGACATCGAAGTCCGCCACGGCCCTGACGGAGTCGGTACTGGCCCGGCTCGCGCAATTTGCCGAGCTTGTGGAGATTGCCATCGCCAACGCCGAGGCCCGGGCGAGCCTGGAACGGCAAGCAAGCACCGACATGCTCAGCGGGCTGCCAAACCGCCGGGCCCTGGAAGAAACCCTCGACAGGGAGGTGGAGCTCGCGCAGACCAGCGGGAGCGCACTCAGCGCCGTTGTCCTGGACATCGATCTCTTCAAGCGGGTCAATGACACCTTTGGCCACCTCACCGGCGACACAGTTCTTTCCGAAGTCGCTGAACGACTGCGCCGGGTAGCCCGCCAGGGCGAGACCGTCGCCAGGTTCGGCGGCGAGGAGTTCGTCTGGCTGTTGCCCGGCCGCGACGCAGCCGAGGCGCTGGAGGCCGCCGAACGAGCCCGCGAAGCCATCGCGTCCCAGCCCTTTGACGGCGTCGGGTCCATCACGATCTCCGCTGGAGTCTGCGAACTACAGGAAGCCGGCACACATAGCCTGCTCTCCTGCGCGGACCGTGCGCTGTACGCCGCCAAGCATGGCGGCCGGAACCGCTGCCAGCGATACCACGTCCCTTCAGCGGACGACGCGGGGATGGCCGACCTTGAGGCCGCGGCTGCGCAGGACAGACGAAGCGCCTGAAGCGGCGGCGAACCCCGCGTCACCGCCCTGCGCTGACCGGAGCCCCGCTTAAGACAGGAAGCCGCGCAGGATGGCGTCCGGCAGCTTAATTCCGGGGCGGCCGCTGGAACGAAAAATCGCTCAAGCTAAAACGCTCGATCTGCCACTTCAACGGACTAAACGAAAGCTGACTTCCCGGTCACGGCCCGGGCGACGATCAGCGAGTTGATCTCGTAGCTGCCCTCGTACGTGTACAGGATTTCGGCGTCGCCAAAGAGCTTGCCCATCTCGTAGTCGCTGCTGATCCCGTTGCCGCCCATCAGCGAGCGCCCCATCGCCACCGACGCCCGGGCCAGCCGGGTGGTGGTGGACTTGGCCATCGCGGCCTGCACCATCTCAAGCTTTCCGTCTTCCTGGATCCTGGCCAGTTGCGCCATCAGCGACAGCGAGGCCGAGGCGTTGCCCAGGATCTCGGCCAACTGCTGCTGGATCAGCTGGAAACGGGCCAGTTCCTTGCCGAACTGTTTGCGTTCCAGCGAATAGGAACGCGCGACGTCGAACGCGGCCAGTTGGATGCCGGCGGCCTGCCAGCCCACCCAGGCGCGCGAATCGCGCAGCAGCTCGTTGGCCTTGGAAAAGTCGGTAGCCCCGGGGAGGAGGTTGGATTCCGGGATGCGGACCGCGTCGAGCACGATGTCCGCGTTCTGCATGATCCGCAGTCCGATCTTGTTCGCGATTTTTGTGGCGGTGTAGCCGGGGCGGTCCGTCTCCACGATAAAGCCCTTGATCTGCTGGTCCGCGACATCCCGGGCCCAGACCAGCGCGAAGTCCGCTATGGTGCCGGCGCCGATCCAGCGCTTGGCGCCGCTGATGACCCACTCGCCGTCTTCCAGCCGGGCCGTGGTGGCTAGCCCGCCGGCAATATCCGAGCCGTGCTCGGGCTCCGTCAGGGCGAAGGCGCCGATCTGCGTGAAGGCGGTGAGCCCGGGCAGCCAGCGTGCCTTCTGCGCCTCGGAGCCGAGCTGGTCGATCATGCCGACAATCAGCTCGTTGTGGATCCCGACGAGCGCCGAGAGCGACACATCGGCGCGGGCCACCTCCACATACATCAGGCCCTTGAACAGCTTGGAGGTGCCGTCCGTCTGGAGGCCGCCGAGGCCGTATTTTCCGAGTTCGGCGAGCAGACCGAAGGGGAACTCCTCACGGTTCCAGTAGTCGATCGAGGCCGCCCGGATTCGGGACTGGAGGAAATCGCGGATTTCCTGGTAACGGTTCTGTTCCGCCGGGGAAAGCAAATCCACGATGTACATCAGATCGGCGTCTGGGAAGGGCGGCTGCGCTGCACCGTCCACGGCTGCTCTACCCTCAGTGGCCTGCTGTCCGCTGACACGTCCTTGTGGCTGCACGGGCATGTATCCCTTCGTTGTGATCCATTCGTGAACCTAGCCGGCTCTTCCAAACCCTTGGATGTCCTAGTATATTGCACAGTGACGGCGATCACTAGGGAACGGGTGATCGCCGGGCAACGGCGCCGGGCTGAAACGGCTGCGCCACCAGACGTCGAAAGGTCCACCATGACAGTCACTGAGGAATTCCGCGCGGCACGCGACCGCATGCTCGATCTCCGCAATAACTATGAAGCGGCGCGCAGCGAATTCCAGTGGCCGCGCTTTGAGTATTTCAACTTTGCCCTGGACTGGTTCGACCAGATCGCGGCGGACCCGGCCAAGGCGGGCAAGCCCGCCCTCGTGATCGTCGAACAGGACGGCACGGCCACTCGGCGCAGCTACGCGGACCTGTCCCGTCGCTCGGCCCAGGTGGCCAACTGGCTGCAAAGCCAGGGTGTACGGCGCGGTGACCGGATGATCATTATGCTCGGCAACCAGATTGAACTCTGGGAACTGATGCTCGCCGGGATCAAGCTGGGCATCGTTATGATCCCCACAACCACCTTGATGGGACCGGCGGACCTCAAGGACCGGGTGGAGCGCGGCGGCGCTAACTGGGCCGCCGTCGGAAGCGCCAATATCAAGAAGTTCGACGAGGTTCCGGGCGGCTACAGACTCATCGAAATCGGCGCCGGCGACGAAACGGACTCGGCCGCCCTGCAGTACACCGAGTCCGCCGGTGCAGCGGAAGAGTTCACTGCGGACGTGCCGACCCTGGCCGACGAAACTATGCTGCTCTACTTCACCTCGGGCACCACGTCCAAGGCCAAACTCGTGGAGCACACACACACGTCCTACCCGGTGGGCCACTTATCCACCATGTTCTGGATTGGAATGGAACCCGGCGATGTGCACCTGAACGTGGCCTCCCCCGGTTGGGCCAAGCACGCTTGGTCCAACGTATTCACGCCCTGGATCGCCGAAGCCTGCGTGTTCATCTACAACTACGATCGCTTCGACGCCAAGGCGCTGATGGAGCAGATGGACCGCGAATCGGTGACAAGCTTTTGCGCCCCGCCGACGGTCTGGCGGATGCTCATCCAGGCAGACCTGACCCTGCTCAAGAACCCGCCCAGCAAGGTGGTCTCCGCCGGTGAACCCCTCAACGCGGAGGTCATTGACCAGGTCCACCGCGCTTGGGGACAGACCATCCGCGACGGCTTCGGCCAGACCGAATCCACCGTGCAGATCGCGAACACGCCTGGCCAGCCAATCAAGATCGGAGCCATGGGCAAACCGCTTCCCGGCTACGACGTCGTCCTTGTGGACCCCGCGACGGGGGCCGAGGGCGACGACGGTGAGCTCTGCCTCCGTCTGGACCCCCGCCCTGTAGGACTGATGAAGGCATACTACGGCGACCCTGAAAAGACCGCGGAGGCCTTCCGTGGCGGCTATTACCACACCGGCGACATGGCAAGCCGGGACGAGCGAGGCATCATCACCTATGTGGGCCGAGGCGACGACGTTTTCAAATCCTCGGACTACCGGCTGTCCCCCTTCGAGCTCGAAAGTGTGCTGATCGAGCACCCGGCAGTGGCGGAAGCCGCCGTCGTACCCTCCCCCGACCCGCTCAAGCTCTCGGTGCCCAAAGCGTTTGTGGTCCTGGCCGCCGGGCACGAGCCTGGCCCCGAACTGGCCGAGGACATCCTGCGTTACTGCCGCGACCACCTTGCCCCGTTCAAACGAATCCGCCGGCTGGAATTCGCCGAACTGCCCAAAACCATCTCGGGCAAGATCCGGCGCGTCGAGCTGCGGCGCAGCGAGGAACTTCGCCATGGCGGCGGAACGGTTCCGGCCGGACTGGGCACTGAGTACTCAGAAGCCGACTTCCCCGGGTTGAAAAGCAACGCCAAGAAGCTAGGCTGAGCCCGATGGGATTCAGCACCGAAAGCAGGGAGCATCGTGGCAACGCCGCTGCCGCGTGACCCGATCGCCGACGCCCGGCTGAACTGGGAGCGGCACGGCTGGTCCGACGTCGCCGCACCGATGGCTGCCATCACCGCCATCATGCGGACCCAGCAGATCCTGCTGGCCAGGATCGAAGGGGTCCTCAAGCCGTTCGGGCTGACGTTCGCCCGGTACGAACTGCTCGCCTTGCTGAGCTTCGCCCGCGGCGGTGCGTTGCCGATGAATAAGGCGAGCGCGCTGCTGCAGGTCCATCCCACCTCGGTGACGAACGCCGTCGACCGGTTACAGGGCGCCGGGCTGGTTTTCCGCTCCCCGCACCCCACGGACGGGCGCACCACCCTGATTGAACTCACCACGGAGGGGCGGACGCTGGCCCAGCGGGCCACGGCGGAGCTCAACTCCGAGGTGTTCGCCCAGCCAGGCTTTCCGGCGCAGGACGTCGACCAACTGATCCGGATCCTGGGTACCT
The DNA here is from genome assembly GCF_040547075.1 of Arthrobacter sp. UYCu512. Lineage (NCBI taxonomy): Bacteria > Bacillati > Actinomycetota > Actinomycetes > Micrococcales > Micrococcaceae > Arthrobacter > Arthrobacter sp. UYCu512. The sequence continues at coordinate 289,787 of NZ_JBEPPA010000001.1, read as the reverse complement.
TCCGCCGCGACGCCGGCGACTTCAGCGGCTGACCCCGGTGGACGCCGGAGCAGGCGAAGCACACGGCCGGTGGCTAAATAGGATTCGTGAAGTACCCATCCTGGACTTGAGGGGAGACCGATGATTCCGGAAATTAACATCTGGGCGGTGCTGCTGGCCGCCCTGTCAAGCATGGTGGTCGGCTCCGTCTGGTACACGCCAAAGGTGTTCGGCAACTACTGGATGCGGGTCGCCAAAGTCAATCCAAGCGGGGACGCCAAAGACGCCGTCAAGCCGATCCTAATCACCCTGGTGGTCAGCTTCGTCAGCGCCTGGGTGCTGGCCGGGTCCGCCGCGATCTCGCAGCACTTTTACGGCGGGAATTTCCTGCTCAACACCCTGGTCACCAGCCTGATACTTTGGGCCGGCTTCACGGCCGCGCGGTTCATCACCCACGATGCCTTCGAGCGCCGTCCGGCCGGACTCACCGTGCTGAACTGCGTCCACGAACTCGTGACCCTGATGGTGATGGCCCTGATCATCGGCCTGTTCGGGATCAGCGCTACCTGAGCCTCGGAGCGGGCTTATGCCGCGGATCGGGCCAGGCGAACGGTGCCAGAGCGCAGGAACTGTGGCGCGGCGTCACGCTTAGCGGTGCGTGAAGACGGGCTGGCGCTTCTCGGTGAACGCCGCCATGCCTTCCTTCTGGTCCTCGGTGGCGAACAGCGAGTGGAACACGCGGCGTTCAAAGAGCACGCCCTGGGCCAGCCCGGTTTCGAAGGCGGCGTTGACTGCTTCCTTGGCCACCATCGCCACCGGCTTGGACTTGGAGGCAATCACTTCGGCGGCCTTGAGGGCCTCCTCGACAACGTCCGCGGCCGGCACCACGCGGGACACCAGCCCTGCGCGTTCGGCTTCGTCGGCGTCCATAAACCGGCCGGTCAGGATCATGTCCATCGCCTTGGACTTGCCCACCGCGCGGGTCAGGCGCTGTGAGCCGCCCATGCCGGGCAGCACACCGAGGTTGATTTCCGGCTGGCCGAACCTGGCGTTGTCCCCGGCGATGATGAAATCGCACATCATCGCCAGCTCGCAGCCGCCGCCGAGGGCGAATCCGGACACAGCCGCGACCACGGGGATGCGCAGCCGGGTGAACTCTTCCCAGCCCCGGAACCAGTCGGCCGCGTACATGTCCATGTAGCCTTTGGACTGCATTTCCTTGATGTCGGCCCCGGCCGCGAAGGCCTTGGCCGAGCCGGTCAATACCACCGCACCCACGTCCGGGTCGGTATCCATCGCGGTCACGGCGGCCACGAGTTCGTCCATGGTGGCCTTGTTGAGGGCGTTCAGGGCCTGGGGCCGGTTGAGCGTCACGAGCCCCACCCGGCCGCGCCGCTCCACCAAAATGTTTGTGTACTGCTCCGTCATGAAAGTCCCCTCAGTTGCTGTTCGGAAGTGGTCGGTGTTCGACGTGTCGGCGTCCGGAACTGCTAGTCCGCGGATTTGTCCCGGATATCGGTGATGATGCCGGAGAAGTCCCGGCCCGCCCCGCCTTCCGCGGCAAAGGTAGCGTAGATTTCGGCAGCGAGCGGCCCCAGCCGGGCGGCAACACCGGCGCTCTCCAGAGCGTTGAGCGCCAGCTGGAGGTCCTTCGCCATCAGGGCGCCGGCAAAACCGGGCTGGTAGTCCCGGTTGGCCGGGCTCGCCGGCACCGGTCCGGGGACCGGGCAGTTGGTGGTCAGCGCCCAGCACTGCCCGGAGGCCGCCGACGCGACGTCAAATAGAGCCTGGTGGGTCAGACCCAGCTTCTCACCGAGCACAAAGGCCTCACTGACAGCGATCATGGAGACGCCGAGGATCATGTTGTTGCAGATCTTGGCGGCCTGCCCGGCGCCGTGCTCCCCGCAGTGGACGACGCGCCGGCCCATGACTTCGAGCATCGGCGTCACCGCCGCAAAGTCCGCCGGCAGCGCACCCACCATAAAGGTGAGCGTGCCTGCCTCGGCACCCACAACGCCGCCGGAAACCGGGGCGTCAACGGCCCGGTGGCCGGCCGCAACGGCAAGTTCCGCGGCTTCGCGCGCCTCGTCCACGTTGATCGTGGAGCAATCCAAGAAGAGCGTGCCGGGCGGTGCCACGGCCAGCAGGCCCGGTTGGCCGCCGGCGCCTCGGTAGGCGTCGAGCAGATGCTTGCCGCTGGGCAGCATGGTCAGCACGACGCCGGCGCCGGCGACGGCCTCGGCGGCGGTGCCCGCGGTGGCGATGCCGTGCGCCCGGGCAGCTTCCAGTGCGGCCGGCACCACATCGAACCCGGTCACTGTGTAGCCGGCTTTGACCAGGTTGACGGCCATCGGTCCGCCCATGTGGCCAAGGCCCAGGAAGGCAACAGAGGGCAAGGCTTCAGACATTGTCGCGCTCCTTTGCAAGCTTCAGTTCACGGTCACCCAGCGGCGCGAAATAGGATTCGACGTCGGCGCGGCTGACCTCCGCGAGGCTGGGCGGCTGCCAATGCGGGGTGCGGTCCTTGTCCACGACCTGGGCTCGGATGCCTTCGCGGAAGTCGGATCCGGCGAGGAACCGCAGCCCCACCCGGTATTCCTGCTCCAGGGCTTCCTCCAGGTTTAGTCCGCGGACCCGGCGCAGGGATTCCAGCGCCACTTTCACCGCCGTGGGCGACTTGGCCTCGATGGTCTCGGCGACATCTGCTGCTTCCCCGCCCACTGTGCGCAGCCGGCGAAGGATCTCCGCGGCGTCGTCGCTGGCGTAGCACGCATCGATCCATTCCTGCTGTGCCGCGAGAACGGAGGCTGGCGCCTGCTCTGAAAAGCGCGCGACGGCGGTGTCCGGCGCTTCATTTTCCAGCGCCCGGGTAAGTTCCACGAGGTTCGCCGATGGAACGAAGTGGTCCGCGAGCCCCAGGAACAGGGCGTCGGCGCCGCTTAGGTGCGCGCCGGTGAGTGCCGCGTGGGTGCCTGTCTCCCCCGGTGAGCGCGAGAGCAGCAGGGTCCCGCCGACGTCGGGCACAAAACCGATGGTGGTCTCCGGCATGCCCATCCGGGTACGTTCGGTGACGATCCGGATTGAGCCGTGCGCGGAGATCCCCACTCCGCCGCCAAGGACCAGCCCGTCCATCAACGCGACGTACGGCTTGGGGTAGTCCGAGATAAGGGAGTTCAGTGCATATTCCCCGGCCCAAAAACCGGCGGTCGCGTCGCCGCCGTCGAGCATGTCACGGTAGATGGCCACAATGTCGCCGCCCGCGCACAACCCACGGTCACCGGCGCCGCGGACCAGCACGGCCGCGACGGCGTCGTCGCTGGTCCAGAGCGTGAGCTGGTCCAGCATGGCGGCCGCCATCCCTGCGGTGAGCGCATTGACAGCCCGGGGCCGGTTCAGGGTGACGACGCCGAGCCGGCCGCGGCGCTCAAACAGGACTTCGGCGGTCCCGTCGGCCGCCTGGTCCGGCATCAGCTGCCTTCCGGCATCACGAAGCTGGCACCGGTGCGGATGCCGGAGGGCCAGCGGGTGGTGACCGTTTTGGTCTTGGTGTAGAAACGGAACGCGTCGGCGCCGTGCTGATTGAGGTCGCCGAAGCCGGAGGCTTTCCAGCCGCCGAAGGTGTAGTAGGCGATCGGCACCGGGATGGGGACATTGATGCCGACCATGCCCACCTGGACCCGGCTGGCGAAGTCGCGGGCGGAGTCACCGTCGCGGGTGAAGATGGCGACGCCGTTGCCAAACTCGTGCTCGCTGCACAGGCGCAGGGCCTCGTCGTAGTCCTCGGCGCGGAGCACGCTGAGGACCGGGCCGAAGATCTCTTCCTTGTAGATCGCCATATCCTTTGTCACGTCGTCGAACAGGGTGGGGCCGACCCAGAAGCCGCCCTCATAGCCCTCGACTGTAAGGCCGCGTCCGTCGGCCAGCAGGGTTGCGCCCTCGTCGACGCCGGCCTGGATATACCCTTCGATCCGTTCCTTGGCGGAAGCCGCCACGACCGGGCCGAAGTCGGAGTCCTTGGCGAGGCTGTGGCCGACCTTGAGCTCCGCGATGCGCTCCTGCAGCTTCGCGACGAGTGCATCGGCGGTGGCCTTGCCGACCGGGACGGCAACGGAAATGGCCATGCAGCGTTCGCCGGCGGAGCCAAAGCCTGCACCCATCAGCGCATCCGCGGCCATGTCCAGGTCCGCGTCCGGCATGATGACCATGTGGTTCTTGGCGCCGCCGAAACACTGGGCGCGTTTGCCGTTAGCGGCGGCAGTGGCGTAGATGTACTGGGCAATCGGCGTGGAGCCCACAAAGCCGATGGCCTGGACCCGGGGGTCTTCCAGCAGCGCATCCACGGCTTCCTTATCGCCGTTGACGACGTTAAACACCCCGTCCGGCAGGCCTGCCTCGGTGAACAGCTCTGCGAGGCGCAGCGGCACCGAGGGGTCCCGTTCGGAGGGCTTCAGCACAAATGAGTTGCCCGCAGCGAGGGCCGGCCCCGACTTCCAGAGCGGGATCATGGCCGGGAAGTTAAACGGGGTGATCCCGGCGACGACGCCGAGCGGTTGGCGCATCGAGTGGACATCGATGCCGGTCCCGGCGCTATCCGAGAACTCGCCCTTAAGCAGGTGCGGGGCTCCCGCGGCGAATTCCACAACCTCGATGCCGCGCTGGACGTCCCCTTTGGCGTCAAGGAAAGTCTTACCGTGTTCCGAGGAGAGCAAGGTCGCGAGTTCGTCCATGTTCTGGTTGACAAGATCGACAAATTTGAGCAAAATCCGGCCGCGTCGCTGCGGGTTCATGGCGGCCCATTCAAGCTGGCCCTTTTCCGCGTTGGAGACCACGTTGCGGACCTCCTCGGCGCTGGCCAGCGGCACCCGGGCCTGGACCTCGCCGGTGCAGGGATCGTAGACATCGCTGAAGCGCCCCGAGGTGCCTTCAACATGCTGTCCGTCAATGTAGTGGGATAGCTCGCGAACCATAAGGGAATGCTCCTTTGCACCGTGTGATTGCCGCAGTAACGGAACAGGCCGGATGTGACCTGCACCATCTTCTGCTCCCGAATATACTCGGACTTCCTACTAAATTCCAGAGGGGCCCCGGCCGGCGGCTTCGTCCGGCAGCCAAGTTCGGTAGGTTAGGAACTGTGAAGATAGCTACCTGGAATGTGAACTCGCTCCGCGCCCGCGCCGACCGCGTCGAAGCCTGGCTTCAACGCTCCGACTGTGATGTCCTGGCTATCCAGGAAACCAAGTGCAAGGACGACAACTTCCCGTGGGAGCTCTTCGAGAACATGGGCTACGAGGTGGCGCATTTCGGCCTGAGCCAGTGGAACGGGGTGGCGATCGCCTCCCGGGTGGGGCTCGACGACGTCGAACGGACCTTCCTTGACCAGCCCGTCTTCGGCAAAAACGGCAAGGACGCCGTGCAGGAGGCCCGCGCCATCGGTGCGAGCTGCGGCGGAGTCCGGGTCTGGAGCCTGTACGTCCCCAACGGCCGGGCCCTCGACGATGAACACATGCCGTACAAACTCAACTGGCTGGACACCCTGCGGTCCCACGCCGAGGGCTGGCTGCAACAGGACCCCGCAGCGCAGATCGCCCTGATGGGCGACTGGAACATTGCTCCGCGGGACGAGGACGTCTGGGACATCGACTACTTTCGCACCGCGGGCCTCACCCACGTCAGCGAACCGGAACGGGACGCCTTCCGCGCTTTTGAGAATGCCGGCTTCCAGGACGTGGTGCGCCCGCACACCCCCGGCCCGGGCGTCTACACGTACTGGGATTACACCCAGCTGCGTTTCCCCAAAAAGGAGGGCATGCGGATCGATTTCGTCCTTGCTTCCCCCGCACTGGCCGCCCGCACCACGGGCGCCTCAATCGACCGCGAGGAACGCAAGGGCAAAGGCGCATCGGACCACGCCCCCGTGATCGTGGAGCTGAGCGACTGATGTGCCGGGCCCAGGTAAACGGCGTGATCCAATGACGGGGAACCTCTACCGCGGGCAGGCCGGGCTGCCGTTCTCCTCGTCGCTGCGGATCTACGAACCCTTGGAGGCGTTCCCCGCGGACCAGCAGGAGGAGCTGCGCGCAACCCAAGCCCGCGCTGATTCCCGGGCTGAGGTCGAAAACGCCGAGCTACTCGCTTCTCTTGGCCGCATTACCCGCCAGGGCGGGGACCCGTTCCCCACCGGGGCAACCGATCTGGTGCGGGCCCTCGCGGTGCCGGGAAGCGCCGGGGGCGCAGCGGCATCCGACGCCGGGCAACCAAAGCGGATGCTGTACTGCCCCAGTCAGCTGGTTCTCCGGGCCGGGCTGGCAGCCAACGCCCTGATGGAGGGCATTCACGGTCCGCTGGCCCGGCTGCTGATCCCGGCGGAGCAGCGCGAACGGCACCAGGAACGCATCGATGAAGCACGCTCACATGCCGGGCTGGGACGGCTCCACACCAGGGCGTCGACGTGGGGCATCCCGTTCAGCTGGTTCTGCCTCTTCACCGAATCAGACCCTGCCGACGTGGTGGAATACGATGGCCGCATTGTCACCGTACGCATCCGCGCGACGATCGGCGAGGCGCTGGAGCGCGTCCGCTACGCAGTGGCGCATCTGGCTCTGGCCGCCCCGGATCTGGACATGCTGGAGGACCTCACCCAGCTCACCGAATGGCTGGAGCTCTTCCACCCGGGCTCGGTGGTGGAACTGGATTACGGGGCCGTGGCGGACAAGGTCTACCCGGATGACTCACCGATGGATGTAAGGCTGGGCATTGAGTGCCTCGCCGAAGGGGACATGACCGGCGCTGCCGCCGCCTACCGTCGGCTGGCATCACGGTGGATCCCCATCCGGCAGCTGGCCCGCGCGTCCTGACCGGCTGTCAGGCCCCCGCCGCGGCCGCACGGGCAACCAGCCCGGCGCTGCGGGGCGGCGCCGTCGTGCTTCGGATAATGAGCTGGTGTGGGGCCACCGCCGACTGCACTGAACCGGTGATGCCGTCGAGTTCGTCCAACAGCATTTTCGTGCCCAGCTCCGCCTGCTCGTCCGGACGCTGCCTGACCGTCGTGAGACCCATGGCCTCCGAGAAGTCGTGGTCATCGATCCCGATCACGGAGACCTCCTCAGGGATCCGCACACCGGCGCGGCGCGCCTCGAAAATGACCCCCATGGCCATCTCATCGGAAGCGCAGAAGATCGCCGTGGGCCTCGGGCCGGGCCGGGCCCAGAGCCGGCGGAAGGCTTCCTGGCCACTGCTGAGGGTAAAGTCGCCCCATTCGTCCCATTCGTCCCGGACCCTCAGCCCGGCCTCCGCCATAACATCCTGGAAGGCCGTGATCCGGACCCGGGGGACGTCGAAGTTGAGGTCGGTCTCATCGTCTCCGTGCAGCAGGGCGATATCCCTGTGGCCGAGGCTGATCAGGTGCCGCACCGCCGTCGCTGCGGCGGCGTAGTCGTCGATCCCGATATACGGGCATTCTTCGACGTGGCCGCCGACGACGACCAGCGGGATATCGATTTTCTGAAGGTGTTCGATTTCCTCGTGTGTCAGCGCCATACACAGGACCAGCAGCGCATCGATCTGTTTATAGACCATGGTTTTGCTGAAGAGCCGCTCGCGGTTGCTGCCGTGGCCACCGAGATTAAAGAGCGACAGGTTGTACTGCCGGGTGTGGAGTTCACGGTCTGCGCCCTCGATGGCTTTGGAGAAGAACCAGCGGCTGACGAAGGGTGCCAACACGCCGATGGTCTTTGTGCGCCCGGTAGCAAGCCCCGACGCTGACAAGGACGCCACATAGCCGAGGTCTTCGGCGATGCCCAGAATCTTTTCCCGGGTGGCCGGGGAGACCCGGGGCAGGCCACGGACAGCACGGGACACGGTGGCGGTTGACACTCCGGCGGCGGCGGCGACGTCCTCGATGCTGACGCCCGAATGGCCGCCGCGCTGAGCCCTGTCTGTTGTCTTCGCCACCGTGTCCCCTCATTGATTTTCTGTTGACGCCACTGGCTGGACGCAGGCGGTCCTGATTAGCCCCGGCGACCCTGGATCCGCGGCTTCGAGCCCTAGCTTGGCCTGGTTGCCGTCCGGCGGGGCAGCCGACGGCGCAGCCGGATCATGGCGTAGATCGCCAGCAAGATGCCCAGCAAACCGAGCGCCCAGCCGAGCGCCGGCTGGGCGGTCACCTCCATCCAGACGGTGACCACCAGCAGCACGAACGCCCAGAAGCCCAGGAAGCCGATGATGATGTCGAAATCCTCGCCGGAACGAACCTTGCGTCGTGTCGCCGGCACATGGCCGTCGGTCCGCCCGGCAGTCATCGTGCACCCATCATTTGACGGCGCCAGCCGTCAGCCCGGCCACGATCTTGCGCTGGAACACCAGGACCAGGATGACCAGGGGGATGGTCACAATGGTGCCTGCTGCCATGATCGCGGTGTACGGCACCTGGTTCGGCTGCGCCCCGGCGAAGCTGGCAATGGCCACCGTGACCGGCTGCGTAGCGTCGCTCGAGAGCTGGCTGGCGATAAGGAATTCATTCCACGAGGAGATGAACGCCAGAATCGCTGTTGTGAAAATCGCCGGCGCCGCGAGCGGCATGATCACCTTCCGGAACGCCTGACCTTGGGTACACCCGTCGACCCGGGCCGCTTCCTCAAGCTCCCAGGGCATTTCCCGGAAGAACGAGGTCATGGTGTAGACCGTCAGCGGCAGGACGAAGGAGATATTCGGAATGATCAGGGCCTGGTAGGACCCCATCCAGCCGATATTGGTGAACAGCTGGAACAGGGGCGTGATGAGGGCGACGCCTGGGAACATGGACGCACCCAGGATGAAGCCCAGCACCAGGTACTTGAACCGGAAGTTCAACCGGGCCAGCGCGTAGGCGGCGAAAACGCCGATCAGCAGCGACACCGCTGTGACAACCCCGCCGATGAACAAGCTGTTGAGCAGTGCCTGGCCGAAATGGTTCCCGAATGACGTGTCGAACGCCGTTTGGAAGTTGTCCAGCGTCACGTGCGTCGGCAGCAGGGAGGTGTCGTAGGTGTAGCCGACGTCGCGGAACGCCGTGACGACCATCCAGTAGGCCGGCGCCAGGCACCAGATGAGGATAACGGCCGCACTGATATATGTGCGCCCCTGGGTCCACTTCTCGCGGTTTTGCGCGGTCTTCCGGCCCCGGTCCTGCTCTGCGCGGAGTTCGGTCGCGGCTGTCATTTCTTCCCCTTAGCTGCGCCGGTTTGCTGCTCCACCACATTCGCTCCGAGGAAGCGTACAAAGATGAAAGCCACAAGAAAGATGATGATAAATGTGATGGTGGACAGGGCCGCCGCAGCGTTGAAGCCTTGCCTGATCTGGTTGATCACCAGGATGGAGAGTGTGGTGGTGTTGTTCGCTCCGCCGGTGAGGATGTACGGGAGGTCGAACATCCGCAGCGCGTCCAGGGTTCGGAACAGGATGGCCACCATCAGCGCCGGCTTCACCAGCGGCAGTGTGATCATCCGGAACCGTTGCCAGGCGCTGGCACCGTCGACCTTCGCGGCCTCGTAAACGTCGGCGGGGATCATCTGCAGGCCCGCGAGAATCAACAGCGCCATAAAGGGAGTCGTCTTCCAGACGTCCGCGATAATAACAGCCCATCTGGCCGGCCATTCGCTCCCGGTCCACAGGATCGTGGTGTTGAAGAGTTTGTTGCCGATGCCTTCGAAGGCGAAGATGAACAGCCACAGCTTTGCCGTAACGGCGGTGGGAATGGCCCACGGTACCAGGACTGCCGCACGCACCAGGCTGCGGCCTTTGAAGGCCCGGGCCATGATGATGGCCATCCAGAAGCCGAGCACCGTTTCCAGTGCCACAGTCACGACGGTGAAGAAAAAGGTTGTGCTGGTTGCGGACCAGAACTGCGCACCAAGCGTTCCCGGCGGGCAGGCCACGGTTCCGCCGCCGCCGGCAGCGCACTGCTGGAAAAGCCAGTTCACATAGTTGGAGAAGCCTGCCGGCCCGCCGGCGGTGAAAAGACCCGTAGCGGGGTCCAGTCCGGCATCTTTCTGGAATGACATGACCATGGCACTGATGATCGGGTACACGATCACGATTCCCAATGCCACAACAGTCGGCGCGAGGAGCCAGGATGCCCAGCGCCCCTGCGTCGCGATCCGGTTGTCCTCGCCTACACCCTTGGCCGCGGGCGGGACCGGGGCCCCGCCCGACGCCGGTGTCTTGACCGGCGTCGGGCCTGCTTCGGTTGTCATGATGGACCTACTGTCCCGCGCTGGCGGACTCTATGGACTTCTGCATATCAGACAGGGCCGCATCCACGGTCTTCTCGCCCTTGATGGCAGCGTACGCATTGTCCTGGATGGCCTTGGTGACGGCCGGGTAGAACGGCGTGACGGGGCGGGGCACTGCGTTCTCGATCGACGTCTTCAGCACCGGCAAGTACGGGAGTTTGGCGACGAGTTCCTCATCGTCGTAGAGCGCGCCGAGAACGGGGGCAAGCGAGCCCTGGGTGGCAAAGAACTTCTGGCTCTCTTCAGAGGTGAGGAACTTCAGGAAATCCAGGGCCGTGGCCTTGTTCTTGGAGTAGACGCTGACAGCGGCGCTGTGGCCGCCCAGCGACGAGGCGCCGGGGCCGTCCTTGCCCGGGAGGGCAGCCATGCCCAGGACATCCTTGACTTTCGAGGACCCTTCAGTGGTGGCGAGGTTGTACACGTAGGGCCAGTTGCGAAGGAACAGCAGCTTGCCGTCCTGGAACGCCTGCCGGCTCTCCTCCTCCTGGAAGGTGATGGCTTCCTTCGGGATTTGACCGTCGGCGTAGGCCTTGGCCAGGTTTCCGAGGCCGGCTTTTGCTTCCGGCGTGTTCAGGCTGGGCTTGCCGTCCTTGTCCAATACCGAACCGCCCGCGGAGTTGATGGCCTCGGAGGCGTTGACGGTCAGTCCCTCGTACTTCTTGAACTGGCCCGAGTAGCAGCCCATGTTGTTGGCCGTCGCGATGGAGCACATGCTCATCATCTCGTCCCAGGTCTTCGGCGGCGTGGGAACCAGGTCCTTGCGGTAGTAGAGGATGCCGCCGTCGGATGATTCCGGTGCCGCGTAGAGCGTGCCCTTATAGGAGGCGGAGTCGACGGTTGGCTTCAGCATGGCGCCGGTATCGAGCGCCATTTTGTCCTTCAGCGGCTGCAGCCAGCCCTTGGCCGCAAATTCGGCCGTCCAGACGACGTCGACGCTCGCGACGTCGTAGCCGGTGTTCTTGGCCTGGAAGTTCTGGACAAGGTCGTCGTGCTGCTGGTCGGCGTTGTCGGTCTGCTCCTTGAACGTGACCTGTTCATTCGGGTGCGCCGCGTTCCACTTCTCGAGCAACGGACGGACCACGTTGCTGTTGTCCTTGCCCTGGACGTAGGTGATGGGGCCCCGACTGTCGAGGCCCTGCGACGCGGCGTCGCCGGCGGGCGATCCGCCGCCGCTATTACCGCCCCCGCCACAAGCGGAGAGGGTGAGGGCCAGGACGCCTGCTGTGGCTACGGGAACTAGGAACTTCGGGGTTTTCATGCTGGGTCTCCTCGCTGAGTACCGGACAGAAATCGGCAGTGCTTTGACGTGTCGAGAATCACAGTAATCAACAAGCGGGGCCAAATGCAAGCGTTTACACATACCTTTATGGAAAGGTGATGGTTGTGCTTGCGGCGAAGCCGCGCAACCCAGCAGCCGCGCAACAGTGGCGGTCGCGGAACAGCGGAGGTCACGGACCCCGCTTAGGGTTCGCCCCACTTCCGCCGCCGTGGCGGCGCCCGCACGGCCCGGGTCAGCGGACCCGTTCCGCCCGTCCGAACCGCGACCGGGCACCCGAGGCGATATGAATAAGCACCGGGGTGCTTTTGCCGAGTGCAGCGTCGAGCGCTTCCACGAGGCCGGAGACCTCTGCTGCCAGCCGGTGCGGGGCCACGCCCTGGCGGGGCTGGACCCTGATTCTCAGGGCCGGTTCGCCGCGGAATTCGTAGGTCGCGACGGTGGCGCCGGCCAGGTCCGCACGGTCCGCCAGTGCCGCCCGGAGCGCCTGCTCGGCGACGCCACTGCCGATCCTGACGCTCCCGGGCACCGCGCCCGGATCCTGTTCGGACACGAGCAGGTTGGCGCGGCCTTTCCCCTGCTGCGCGGCCCAGGTCACCATGGCGACGATCACCAGCAGCAGTGCGAGCACCACCACAATCCAGAGCCAGCTCTCCTGGCTCCCCGGAACGCGGGTGCTGTCCAGGAGATTACGCCAGGAACTCCAGACTCCTGCCGCCCAACTGTGCCACCACACGCCCACGGCCGGCACGCTCGCCAGCAGGATGAGCAGAACGCCGAGGGCCAGAAGTTTGAGGCCGAGGACGGCGAGGAGGATCCGGTTGAGGATCCGCGGGGATCCAGTCATGCGCCGATCACCCCGGCCTGGGCTATATTGACTCGAACTTCAGGAAACGGGGACAGCCGCATGTCCCGCAGCTCATCCTGGACAGCGGCGAGAAGCATCTCGGGTTTCAGCGGGACTCCGGAGGTGGGACGGACGTTGACTTGGACCTGCTGACGGGACACCGTCACCATCACCTGCTGCTGACTTACGTTGGCGGCCACCCGTGCGCGGCGCGCCAGTGCGGAGGCAATCACCTCGTCGTCCACAACGACGGCGGCACGGCCGTCCCGCAGAAGGTGCCGCGCCCGGCGTCCCGGCAGGATGGCGTTTAGGAAAAAGAACAAACCCGCCATCACCAACACCGCGCCGGCCACGCCAAGCAGCAGCGGCGGAATCCCGCTCGGGAGCGCCACCGCCTGTTCCGCCGCAGTCTGGGGATCCACAAGCCACGCGGGCTGTCCGATGGCCCGGACCGCGGTTTCGAGGAGGGCAAAAACGCACAGGGCAATAACCAGGGCTGCGGCGATGATCGAGGCAACGGCGCGTGAGGAGTGGGTCTCGCGCGTGAGGATCTGCTGGACGCCCTTGGCGCCGGCCCCTGCAGGTGCCGTGTTCCCGGCCGACGGGGCGTCGGCCGGAGCGGGCGGGATGTTGCGCCCGCTCCCAGCAGCATGATCGGAGGTATGGCTCACCGGACCCGCCCCCCTTCCCTCATGCTGGCGCCGCTGATCCGGATGTCAACCCGGCTCAGCCGGGCACCGCTCAGCTCGGTCACCCGGCGGAGAATCTCGGCTTTGGCAGCCACGGCACGATCCCAGACGGAACCGCCAAAACCCGCGACCCGCCCGGCGTCCCGCAGCACCGCGGTCAGCGGCGGGACGGTGATGGGCGCGACGACGGACAGCGCCAGCAACCCGTTATCGTCAGACCATGCGGCGCGGACCTCCTGCGGGGTGACGCCGAGGGCTTCGGCCGCGGCGGTCTGCGCCACGCTGGTGAGCGCCTGGTTGCTGATCCTGGTGTGTCCGGACCGCACCGTACCGTTCGGCCCGGCAGCGGCACTCATGAGGAAGAACGCCGGCCTGTGAGGGCGTCAAGCACGCTACGCAGGTCCAGTTTCCCTTCCGCGGCGCGGCCCAGCAGGGCGCCGATTCCCATGAACAACAAGGCGCCGAGAAAGCCCCAGACGCCGAACTGAAAGGACATAAACGCGACGAACGCGCCGACTGCGATCCCCGCAACTGTCAGATTCACTGGATTGCCTCCGTTGCCGCCCGGGCCTCGGCCGGGGATCCGGATTTCGCCGGGCCAGGCACGTAGACGTCATTGATGTCGATGTTAACTTCGATGACCTGAAGACCAACGAGCTTCTCGACCGCCGAGTACACGGCGGCGCGGATCTGGTCCGCCAAGGCGTGAAGGGATGCGCCGTAGAGCGCTACCAAATCGATGTCGACGGCCACTTGGGTATCGCCCACTTCAGCGCGGACACCGGCGGCATGGTCAGCACTGCCGACGGCGTCGCGGAAAGCCCCCAGCGCCCGGGACGGACCCGATCCCAAGGAATACACGCCGGGGACTGCGCGGGCGGCAATGCCCGCGACCTTCGCCACAGCGGTCTCGGATATGACGGTGCGGCCACCACCGGGCATCGGCACCTCGGCGGACATCCCGGCCACCGCTGCGGCTGCGGGCTGAGAATTCTGGTATTCCATGCGGCACTTCCCCTTCCTCTTTGTGACCACCCTAGTCCCTGGCCCCGACAAGGCGACCGCTTCGGGGCCAGGGTCGGCCGGGAGGTTAGGAACCGGTGCCGGATTCCTGCTATTTGCAGTTGGCGGTGAGCCAGCTCTGCACCGGCGCCATGGCGTCCTGCAGTTTCCCGCTGGAAAAAACTGTCTGGTCCGTGATTCCAGCGATGGCCACTTGGCTGAGGATGGTGAAGTCGGCCTTGATGCTCTCGGGTGCCCGCTTGGCGGTGCTGCTCAGTTCTGTCTTGGTCTGTTCCAGCTCGGCGGCAGTGCCCTGTGCGGCCGCAAGAGGCAGCAGGGTGGAGCCGGTGGCCTGCTCGGAAATCGCGGCGCAAGCCTCGCCCGCCGTAGCAAAGTCGCCCCAGGGGCTGGAGGAGCTGCTGGGACTCGCCGTTGCCGACGACGGCGCGGCGCTGGCAGCCGCGGACGACGGCGCGCTCCCGGCGTCCGGCGCAGAACAGCCGGTGAGGGCCAGTGCGGCCAGGAAAGTGCAAGTGGTCAGAGCTCGTGCAGTATTCTTCAAGATCACGTGTAGGAATCACTTTTCGGTTGAGATTGCACCACCGGCCCGATCAGGCTGCCGGCGGTCGTAGCGTTCTTTCCCCAGCGTGCGAGTCTAGCCGTGCTGGCGGGCGGCCCCACATCTCGACGAGTCGGTCCCGGGGTTTGCCGCCGAAAGCAGCCTTGGCGCACAATTTGACCTCCGCTAAATTCTGATGAAATTGCGGTCTGCGATGCCCCGCAGTGGTGAAGTACTGAGACCTGGCCGCTTGCTGCGCGCTCCTTATCCGGCGGTCCGCGCGCTGCACTAGTTGGACAGGAGGCGCAGAAGCCTCATGGGAGGCTGTTTGTCGCTGCGGTCTTCACCCGGCGTGCGGTCCAAGCTCATGCTGATTACTGGCGTAGTATGCCGCGGCCATGTCCTGCTTGGAGCGGCCCTGAGAGGCGACGCGTTCGAGCCGCGCGGCGGCCGCCTCGGCACCGTGGAGCCGAAGACCGTGTTCCCGGGCGGCCTCGAGGACGAAGTGTGCGTCCTCGAGGGAGGTTTCGACGGCGAAGGACGCCGGTTCCAGCCGGTCGTCGAGGATCAGACCGGCTTTGGTTCGCAGGAATGGCAGATCGAGGCCCGTCCCGCAGGTTTCCCCTCGCCTTGGCGGGCGTGGCCGTCGCCAAGGGAGAGCATGGCCACCGGGTACGTTGACGGGCAGGTATAGCGTGGCCCCCGCCCTCACTTCCGGCGTGTCCATGTTGCCGCGGTGGGTGGACGGTGTCACAGCCAGGCGGACCTCCCGCTCCCCGGGCGACGCCTAACCTGCCGCGCATCGGATCCAGCGGCAGGTTCAGCACGTAGTCGGACCGGCGCGCACGGAATGTTGCGGTCCAGGATTCGAGGTCGATGTTATGGAACCAGACGCGCTCTTCGAGCGGCGAGGAGAGCATCGCGGTCTCGTGGGTTGGAGTCAACACCCCGAACAGCGGGAAGGTGCTGCCTAAGCTCATCCGGCGACTGCCCCTTCCTGGCCCGTTCCCCTGGCCGGCCAAGTGCTTCATGACGGCCGTGCGCTGACCCAGCGGAACTCCCATCCCTCAAAGGTCTCCGCGGCCGGCCTTCCCGGAACTATTTCCATGCAGCGATCCGCCCACGCGGAGTTCTCCAATGAGCCAACGTCTAGTGACGCCACGGTCCGGCTAATGTCCTCGAACCTGGGCGCGGATGCAGACTCCCGGGCCCCGGGCTCAACAGCACGTCGACGGCCAGCGGCGCTAAATCATTCGGCGGGGCCGAACGGCTGGTCGAAGGTGCCTCATGGACGCCGAACAAGTGCGGTCATAGTGTGAAAACACAGCGTGAAAATCACGCGGTGAAAACGAAAGAAGTGTTATGGCCAAGGTTTTGCTCGTCCTCTACCCGGATCCCGTGAACGGCTACCCCACCTTCCCGGAAGACTACGCGCGGGACACCGTCGCGGCGTTGACCGACTACCCCAACGGCCAGACCCTCCCTACGCCCGAGGCCATCGACTTCACTCCGGGCGAGCTGCTCGGATCGGTTTCCGGCGAGCTGGGCCTGCGCAAGTATCTCGAGGCCGCCGGCCACGAACTCGTTGTCATCAGCGACAAGGACGGCGCCGACTCCGACTTCGACCGCGAGCTGGTCGACGCCGACGTCATCATCTCCCAGCCTTTCTGGCCCGCATACCTGACCCCGGAGCGAATCGATAAGGCCAAGAACCTCAAGATCGCCATCACCGCCGGCATCGGCAGCGACCACGTTGACCTCAAAGCCGCCAACGAGCACGGCATCACGGTCGCCGAGGTCACCTACTCCAACAGCCTCGCCGTCGCTGAACACACGGTCATGCAGGTGCTGGTCCTTGTCCGCGACTTCGTGCGCCAGCACCAGATCGCGGTGGAGGGCGGCTGGAACATCGCCGACGCAGTGGAGCGCTCCTATGACCTCGAAGGCATGGACGTTGGCATCTTCGCCGCCGGCCGTATCGGCCGCGCCGTCATCGAGCGCCTGGCTCCGTTCGGTGTGCACCTGCACTACACGGACCGTTTCCGGCTGCCCGCGGAGTACGAGGAGAAGTACAACCTGGTGTTCCACGAGAACATCGAGGGCCTCGTCAAGAACATCGACGTCCTCACCGTGCATGCACCGCTGACCGATGAGACTGCAGGGCTCCTGGACGCGGAGCTGCTGTCCACCATGCGCCGCGGCGCCTACATCGTCAACCCGGCCCGCGGCGCAATCGCCGACCGCGACGCGATCGTCAACGCCCTGGAGTCCGGCCAGCTGGCCGGCTACGCCGGCGACGTGTGGGCGCCCCAGCCGGCCCCGGCCGACCACCCGTGGCGCACCATGCCGAACAACGCGATGACCACGCACACCTCCGGCACATCCCTGCCCGCGCAGGCCAAGTACGCCGCCGGCACGCGCGAGATCCTCGAGGACTTCTTCGCAGGGCGCTCCATCCGCACGGAGTACCTCATCGTCGAAGGCGGCACCTACGCCGGCACCGGAGCGCATTCCTACGCCAAGCAGGCAGAACCGGCCCGGTAGGGTCGATGCGGAGGCCGCTTGCCGCTCACCGCGGCGGACGGCACCGCGAAACCGGCGACCAGGCGCCCGGGCACCGGTAACACGGCCCCGGTCCCGGCCGCCTAACAGACGGGATGTTATGCTCCTGACCCAGCTTGGATACTTCGTGGCCCTGGCGCGCGAGGCGCACTTTGGGCGGGCAGCCGCGGCTTGCTTCGTCTCACCGTCAACACTCTCCGAGTCCGTGCGCAAGCTGGAGGTAGAGCTCGGGGTGCCGCTGGTGCGCCGTGGACACGCATACGAGGGGCTTACCCCCGAAGGGGAGCTCGCGCTGCCGTGGGCGCGGCGCGTCGTGGCGGACCAGGCAGCGCTGACCGGGGAGCTCTCCGCGGCCCGCGGGAAGCTCACCGGCACTGCGCGGATCGGCACGATCCCGTCCGGGATCGCTGCCGCCACGCAAGTGGTGTCTGCGCTAACGGAGGCCCACCCACTGTTGCGCTCAACAGTGCGGACCGGCCTGAGCAGCGAAGACGTCGTGGCCCGGCTGCGCGCTTTCGAGCTGGATGCCGGGATCATTCACCCCTCGGCCGCGGACGGCCTGGACCTGGTGGCGGCGGACCTGCCGGACGCTACCAGTGTCGTGGTTGCCTCGCCGGGAATGTTCGACGAGGCGTTGGACGCCGTGAGCGGCACGATGCTGACTTCCGTGCAGTTGGGGCTCCTGGCGCCGGGAATGCGGGCGCGCCAGCTTGCCGATGAAGCGTGGCGGGAAGCCGGCCTGGACGTGCGGCCCGCCGCTGAAGCGGACTCCATCGACGCACTGCTCGGACTCGTCGGGTCCGGGATGTGGGCCGTGGTGGTGCCCGAGTCTGCCGTGGCCACCCGGCGCAAAGACCCGTCGATTCACGTCCTGCCGCTGAGGGATCCCACCATCTCCACACCATTGTCCGTAGTGCGACTGGCCACCAAACCGGTGCCGGCGCTTATGCGCGCACTGGACGACGCCGCGCGGGCCGTGGTGGCCCGGCCGCGTCCATCTTCACCACTTTCGTAGCCGGACCGGGATTGCCGGGGCCGGTGCCCCATCGCGATCTGAAAGGTCCCCCATCATGTCACCCGTCTATTCCTCACCCCAGAAAGCACAGCCGGGGACAAGGCTGTCCGACCCGCCATCCCCATCCGCCTCGTCCCACGGAACGAGGTGGGCCCGCACCTGGGCCTCCTCCCGACGCATGATGACGCCGACGCAGCCGCGCGCGCCTTGGTCTGCGATCCTGGTGGCGGCTTTGGGCGGGGCACTGACCATCACGGTGCTATCGCTCACCGGGGACGCCGTCGGAACGCCCATTCTCATTGCGGCCTTCGGCTCGTCCTGCGTCCTGGTCTTTCTCCTGCCCGACGCCCCGCTGTCGCAACCCATCAACGTGGTCGGCGGCCACATGGTCTCGGCGCTGTGCGGCGTCGTCGCGCATGCTTTCCTTCCCACCGCGTGGTGGAGCCTGGGCCTGTCCGTCGGCGCGGCCATGGCGGCAATGGCAGCGCTGCGCATCATCCACCCGCCCGCCGGGGGCACCCCTATCGCGATCCTGTTGGCCCACGAGGGGTGGGGCTACCTGCTCACACCAGTCCTGGCGGGTTCGCTCATCCTCACGGCATGCGCCCTGCTCTACCGCGTGCTGCTCCGGGCTCGCGCCGCAAGATAGGCGCATCGACTGCACCGCCAACCTCGTATGCCGGCTTTCCTGCCCTGTGGCCGGTGGCGGCGTTGGGTGACCCAGGGGAGCCCGGCGCGCCCCGCCGCACACATGAGCCGGGCCCCGCTGCGCAAGGTCCTCCACGGCATCGGGCCCGGTCCGTCTTCATGGAAAGCTCCGAGGTCCTCCAGGAAGTCCGCCATGTCCAGACATCGAGGCTCGTGGACGGCGATCCGCGAGGACAGGTTCCAGGAGACAGCGGCTGCGGCCAAGGCCCTGCTGGAAGAAGCCAACGACGGACGAGCCACAGACAATGCACCCTGACGGGCCTCTCCATCATCGAAGGGCCCGTCACCATGTATCGCGTCACGGTCTGCAAACCCGGGCGCGGCCCCTGAACCCGAAAGAGCGACCGGCCGGCCCACCATTCCGTTGTTTCCGACGCCGATGATGCGTTTGCGCGATCCGACAACCACACAACGCGAGACCCGGGACCGGCGCACCTTCGCCCGTGACACGCCCGGCATTTACACACGTTTTGTCCGCTAACCCGGTAGCCCGGGGTTAGCGGCATCCGCGGCGTTAAAGAAGAAAAGCACCAGTTCCAAAAGAACTGATGCTTCCCAGTGGTGGCTCCGACCGGCGTCGATCCGGTGACCTTTCGATTTTCAGTCGAACGCTCTACCAACTGAGCTACAGAGCCTAGGTGACATGTCACCATGATGGCCGGAATTTCTTCTGACCATCAGAGCGACCCTGACGGGACTTGAACCCGCGACCTCCGCCGTGACAGGGCGGCGCGCTAACCAACTGCGCTACAGGGCCTTGCTATTTTCTTGCTTCTCTGCAGTATCGCTACTGCAATTTTTCAAGGCTCTTAGCCTACCAGACTTTCCCATCCGGCCTGACCAGTTCCTTGCGTACCCCCAACGGGATTCGAACCCGTGCCGCCGCCGTGAAAGGGCGGTGTCCTAGGCCGCTAGACGATGGGGGCCAAGACTCAATTCGGCTCATCAGGGCAAAAATAAAGGGCCGAAGCCGTTCGTTTTTGTCCTTTCGAGTTGCTCCGAACTGGACTATAAAACTATAAGGGCAGACGCCCGGAATTTCCAAAAATCCCTAACCGCCCGACTGCGGAGTGCTCAGCTGCGCTGGATTGCCTCCTGCTGCGCCCGCTCGACATCGCCGGCCGATTCCAGGTCGCCCCTGGCGCGCAGGCCGGTGATGACGCCGTCAACATCGGCAGCCGGCCGGTTCTGGCTGAGCTTCCGTTTCGCTTCAACCCTCGTGATGAGAAGTTCGACGCCGACAATTGCCCGGAGCTGGCCGGCGATGAAGCGGGCGGGCGCGTCGTCCACCGACCAGGGGTCCGCCGAGGCTGCTTCATGCAGTGCGGTCAGCCGCCGGACCAGGTCCTCCACCCAGGCGGGGTCGTCATGGATGACGAGCCGGCCGTAGACGTGCGCGGTGGTGTAGTTCCACGTTGGCACCACCCTGCCGTGTTCGGCCTTGGACGGGTACCAGGACGGGGAAATGTAGGCATCGGCCCGCTGGATGATGACCAGGGATTCGCCCAGGGCCGGCTGCAGCCACTGGTCGTTGTTGCGGGCGACGTGGCCCAGCAGCGCCCCGTGCTCACCCGCCTCCGGGTCATAGACGAACGGCAGCAGCGTCGCGAGCAGTCCACTCTCCGTTGATGTCACCAGGTTGGCTGCCCCGGGGTTCGAGAGCAGCTCCTTGATGGCAAGCCGGTCGGCGGCGAAATGCGCGGGGACGTACATGGGGAATTCCTTGGGGTGTTGAGCGATGTGCAATGCGGAACGGCTGACAGCTTCAGACTACGAGCATGACAGCCAGGGTGACCATGACCAAGGCGATGCCGCCGTCGAGCACGCGCCAACTGCCGGGCCGGGCGAACACCGGCGCGAGGAACCGGGCACCGGCGCCGAGAGCGGCAAACCACACGATGCTGCCCAGCCCGGCCCCGGCAGCAAACCACCACCGCCCGTCCGGTCCGTGGGTGCCGGCCAGGGACCCCAGCAGCAGGACGGTGTCCAGGTAGACGTGGGGGTTGAGCCAGGTCAGGGCGAGGCAGGTTCCCAGCGCGGCCGCCCAGGTTCCCTTCTGCCCGGCCCCAGGCAGGGATGCCCCCGTTCCGCGGATGGCCCGCATTGCAGCCATCGCCCCGTACGCCAGGAGGAAGGCGGCACCCGCCCAGCGCACGACCTCGAGGACCGCGGGCGCCCGCTCGATGACCACGCCCACCCCGGCCACACCCAGAATGATCAGCACGAGGTCGGACAGGGCACAGACGGCAACAACCAGCACGACGTGCGAGCGCTGGACGCCCTGCCGGAGCACAAAGGCGTTCTGGGCACCGATGGCGACGATGAGGGACAGTCCGCTGGCGAGGCCCGAAAGGAGGGAGAGGATCATGGGTTCCACGCTAGAAGGCACCGGAACATGAAACCAGTTAATAATTGTTGGCCAACATAAGATGGGCTAATGATTGATATCCATCCCGACCAGGCCCGGACCCTGGCCGCCATTGTGGCCCACGGAAGCTTCGAGGCCGCCGCCAGCCACCTGCGCGTCACGGCGTCGGCGGTGAGCCAGCGCGTCCGCGCCCTCGAAGTGGCCGTCGGCCGGCCGGTGCTGAAACGGACCCGCCCCGTGGAACTCACGTCCTCCGGCCACGCGGTGGTGCGCTTCGCCCGGCAGCTGGACATGCTCGCTGCCGATCTGGCCGAAGAGCTGCAGCCCGGTGCGCAGCCCGCCAGCGTCCGGCTGACCCTCGTCATCAACAGCGATTCCCTGCACACCTGGGCGCTGCCCGGGCTGGCGGCCGTGGCGGACAGGGTCCAGCTGGAGATTCTGCGCGAGGACCAGGACTACTCCCTGGAGCTCCTCCGCAGCGGTGCCGCGTCCGCGGCCATCACCACCACGGCCAAGGCGACGCCAGGCTGTTCCTCCCGGCGGCTGGGCGTCATGCGCTACCTGCCGGTCTGCACGCCGGACTTCGCCGCCCGGTGGTTTCCCGCCGGGGCAACGCCGGAAACGCTCGCGGCCGCCCCCGTCATCATGTTCGACCGCAAGGACGACCTGCAGGACCGGTACCTGCGGGACGTGGGCACCGTGGGACTCCAGCCGCCGCGGCACTTCGTCCCGGCCGCCCATGAGTTCGGCGAAGCCATCCGTTGGGGGATGGGCTGGGGGCTGCTCCCCGAAATCGAGGTCTCGGCGGAGCTGAAGCGCCGTACGCTCGTGCCTTTGGACCCTGCAGCACATGTGGATGTGCCCCTCCACTGGCAGCAGTGGCGGCACGGATCGACCGCGCTCAACGAGGTCGCTGCGGCCATTTACGCCGCCGCCCGCCCCCTGCGGTGAGCCGCGCCGGCAGCCAGGTCCCGGCCGGCAGCAACTGCCGGGGACTCGGCTGGACGTGGCCGATTTCCGCCAGTCCCGAAGACCCTGGACGCACTAGATTGGCTATATGGCAACAACAGCCCAGACAGGCTCCCCCCAACCGGACAGCGCGCCCACGGACGGCACCGACAGCGTGCCGCCGAACACTCCCGCAGCCCAGCCCTTGAAGCGCGCCCCCGAACCGGGACAGATCAGCCGGCTCGGCATTGCCGCCGTCATCGTCACAGTGGTCCTGTGGGCCTCGGCCTTTGTGGGCATCCGAGCCGTGGGGCCCAGCTTCTCCCCCGGTTCCCTGACCCTCGGCCGGCTGGCGATTGCCGCCGTCGTTCTCGGCCTTGTGGTGTTGCCGCGCCTGCTGAAAAACAGCAAGCTCCCCCGGGGACGCGAATGGTGGCCGATCCTGGCCTACGGCATCATGTGGTTCGGCGGCTACAACGTCGCACTGAACGCCGCAGAACATCTCCTCGACGCCGGCACGGCGGCCCTGCTGATCAACGTCAACCCGATTATGGTCGCCATCATGGCTGGGGTGATCCTCAAGGAAGGCTTCCCGCGCTGGCTGATTATCGGCAGCCTCGTCGCGTTTGGCGGGGTTGCCGTGATCGCGCTCGGCTCCGGTCAGCGGTCGCCGGCGGACGTCACCGGGGTGCTGCTCTGCCTGCTGGCCGCTGCCCTGGCCGCGGTCAGTGTGATCGTGCAGAAGCCCGTGCTGCGGAAGATTCCCGCTGCCCAGGCCACCTGGTTCGGAATCATGGTCGGCGCCGTCTGCTGCCTGCCCTTCAGTGGACAACTGTTTGCCGAACTGCAGGCCGCCCCGCTGCCGGCCACCCTGGGACTCGTTTACCTCGGCGTATTCCCCACCGCGATTGCGTTCACCACCTGGGCCTACGCACTCTCGATGATCGATGCCGGCCGGCTCGCCGCCACCACCTATCTGGTGCCCGGCACCACGATCCTCATTTCCTGGCTGGTGCTCGGCGAGATCCCTACCGTCTGGGGTCTGGTGGGCGGTGCCATCTGCCTCGTGGGGGTTGGGCTGACCCGGCGCAGGTCCCGCTGATTCGGCGCTAGGGTTTCAGCTATGCCAGCTTCCCTGCCGCCAGGCCTGCCAATCATCCCGGACCGACCGGACGGGCCGGACGACGGCGGACACGGCACCGGCCACACCCGCACACCGTTCCCGATGTCCGAGTCGGACTTCGAAGCCGCGGTGAGTGATGCCCTGGACCACATCCCGGCTGAACTCGCCAGGACCATGAACAATGTGGCCATCTTCATCGAGGACGACTACATCCCCCAGCCCGGCGAGGACCCGGACACCGTGCTGCTGGGCTTATACGAGGGCGTGCCGCTGACCGAACGGGACTCGTGGTGGGACGCCGGCTCGCTGCCGGACCGCATCACGATTTACCGCGAGCCGATCCTGGAGATCTGCGAATCCCGCGAGGACGTGATCGAGGAAGTGACTGTGACGGTGGTCCACGAGATCGCGCACCACTTCGGCATCAGCGACGAGCGCCTGCACGAACTCGGCTGGGGCTAGCCCGGCAGCCACCGGCCCACGGCCACAACCGTGCCCTCCCTTGCCCTTGCCCTTGCCCGGGAGGGCCGTCGCGGGACAGCGCTGTGCGCCCACTGTGGCGACACACCCGGCACAATGACAACAAATGACATTGTTGTTGTTTATGTTATTGATGTGACCATTGTTGCCAAAGTGGCAATTGGCACGTAGCCTCGACCGTGCTGGGGATCAGCCGCGGGTTTTCATCTGCCGGAAACCCGGCCCGCCCGCTCCAGCCCGACACTGCAACGAGGTTGACCCATGATTTGGACCGGTTCCGGCCGAAAGACGGCCGCACTGTGCGCCTCAGTTGTACTTCTGGGATCCTTGGCCCTGCCCGCCAACGCCGCCACCCTGCCGCCGGCTTTCCAGGTCCCGGCCTCGCCGGCGGTCCCGTCTCCTGACGAGATCGCAGCCGCGAAAGCCAGTGAAGGCGCGACGGCAGCCCAGGTCACCTCGATTGACCGGCTGCTGGCCGACGCCTCCGCAGCCCAGGACACCAGCCTCGCCGCCTCCCTGCAGGCCAATAACGCTTACGGCGAAGCCCTCGGGGAGCTCCAGATGCGTCGGGACGCCGCCACGGTTGCCGCCGCCAAAGCCTCCGCAGCCGGGATGGAACAGCAGAAAACGCGCAAGCAGATCGGCCAGCTCGCCGGCGACCTCTACCGCAACGGCGGACTCAATCCCGCACTGAGCAGCTTTGTCAGCGGCAGCGGCAACGCCCTGCAGCAGGCCGCAACCCTCGAGGCCGTGACGGCCGGCCGAACCAGGGCCTTCGAATCGGCAGAAACCGCGGCCGCGGCCGCGGAATCGCTGACGGCCGCCGCCGCCGACGCCAACCGGGCCGCCGATGAAGCCGCACGGACGGCGGAGGCACGGAAGCTCGACGCCGAGCATGCCAACGAGGCCCAGCGGACGGCCGTGGCCGAGGCCAAAGCGCAGCGGACCGTGCTGGTGGAACAGCTCGCGGATCTCAAGAACACCACGGTTGCGTTGGAATCGGCCCGGGTGGATGCCCTGGAACGTCAGCGACAGCAGGATCGGCTCGGGGCAGTCACTGCTGCCGCAGCCCCGGCGGCAGGGTCGCAGGCCGCCGTCGGGACCCCCACCACAAACACCTCCGCTGCGGGAAATGCCGCTCCCGGGCTCAACCTCCCGGCTGCCCCGGTCATCAACGTTCCAAACCCGGCTCCGCCAGCCGCCGCGCCGGTCCCAGCACCGGCACCTGCACCTGCGCCAGCCCCGGCACCCGCGCCAGCACCCGTCCCAGCCCCGGCACCCGCACCCGCACCCGCGCCGGCACCCGCGCCAGCACCCGTCCCAGCCCCGGCACCCGCTCCCGCACCCGCGCCGGCACCCGCGCCAGCACCCGCACCCGCGCCGGCACCCGGCGGCTCCAACCAGACCGCGATCTCCGTGGCTCTCGGCAAGGTGGGGTCGCCCTATTTCTACCAGTACGGCGGAACGGGGCCTTATGGCTTCGACTGTTCCGGCCTGGTGCAAAACGCGTTCGCCGCTGCCGGGAAGTACCTGCCCCGCACCGCGTCCCAGCAGTTCGCCCAAGCCCCTGTGCACGTTCCGCTGTCGCAGGCCATCCCCGGAGACCTACTGGTGTGGGGCTCCGCACCGGGGTTTTATCACGTTGCGATCTACCTCGGCGGCGGCCGTGTGGTCCAGGCGCTGAACGAGGACGCCGGGCTTACCGTGACGGACCTGGCCTATATGTCCGGGATGCAGCTGTACCCCGTCGCCGCCCGGTACTGACCCGGGGTCCGCCGTCGCCCGTTTGCCGGCGGGCGTCCTAGGAGAGTACGTCCTTCGTGATGAACCTGCCGTAGGCGAGTGCGCCGAAGACGGCGACGTAGCCACCCTGCAGGAGCACATTCGCCAGGAATGAATCCCACACGACGGGCTGGCGCAGCAGGTCCGCGAAGTCCAGCCAATAGTGGCTGAAGAGCCACGGGTGCAGCCATTCGAGCTGCGGGAGCGCATCCAGGACCTGTGCGAGCACCGAGAGCACCACCGTGGATGCCATCGCCCCCACCGGCACGTCAGTGAGGGTGGACATCAGGAGCCCGATCGCCGAGAGACCCATCAGCGAGACCGTAAGGTAGGCCGCGATCAGCAGCAGGCGCAGCAACGCATCGGCCGCACCGATCGAATCGCCGGAGAGCAGCGTGACCGGTCCCACCGGGAAGAGCAACGCCCCGATTGCGGCCCCGACCAAAGCCACGACCAACGGCGCGGCCACGGCGAAGACGACCGCCCCGGTGTACTTCACGAGCAACAGCCGGACCCGGCCCGCGGGCGCCACCAGCAGGTACCGCAGGGTGCCCAGGCCGGCCTCGCCGGCCACGGTATCCCCCGCCACGACGCCCACGGTCAGCGGCAGGAACAATGGCACGGCGACGAGCATGGCTGTCACGCCGACAAACAGACCGTTCTGGGAAATCCGGTCCAGGAACGCCGGTCCCCGGCCCGGCGGCGCCGCGGAGGACACCCGGACGGCCACGGCGATCAGGACCGGAATTGCCGCGAGCGCACCCAGCATCGCCCAGGTGCGGCGGCGGCGGAAAAGTACCCCGAGTTCCGAGGCGAGCAGCCCATGCCTCCACCGGCCACCGCGATGGGGCGCAGGCTCCGGGCTGTGGTCCGGTGCCGCACGGTTGCTCTCGCCCGGGTCTGCCGCCCCGCCGGGGCCGGGTTCTTTACCGGACAACGTCAAAACCCTCCCCCGTAAGCGCCACAAAGCGTTCTTCCAGACTGACCTGTTCCGTGGCGAAGCCACGCACCCGGACCCCGGCCGCCACCAGCGCGGCGACGATCGCCTCCGGAGCCACGGCTGGATGGCCTGCCGACGCGGGGAACGGCGCATAGATCACCCCGTCACCGCCAGAAGGAGTGCCGGCCGGAAGGTCCGGTTCCGGGCTCAAACCCAGCCGGACCAGCACCTCCGCCGCAGCCCCCGCATCCGGGCTCACGAGCCTGATCCGCGGCTGCCCGCCCTGGCGCAATTCCGCGAGGGTCCCCTGGGCCACCAGACGGCCCGCACTCATAACGGCCGCGTGGGTGCAGATTTGCTCCACTTCTGCCAGCAGGTGGCTGGAGACAAACACCGTGGCTCCGTCAGCCGCCAGTGAGCGCACCAGGCTGCGGACCTCCCTCGTTCCCTGTGGATCCAGCCCGTTCGTGGGTTCATCCAGGATCAGGAGTTCGCGCGGTGCCAGCAGGGCATTGGCGATGCCGAGCCGCTGCTTCATACCCAGCGAATATGCCCTGACTTTCTTGTCCGCCGCGTGCGTCAGGCCCACCCGCTCCAGCGCCGACTGCACGCGGGCCTTCCGGCTGGCGGCGGAAACGCGGGGATCCGCGGCATCGAAGCGGTACAGGTTGTCAGCCCCGGAGAGAAACGGGTAGAAAGCAGGCCCTTCGACCAGGGCACCCACCCGGGGCAGCACACCGTGCAGTTGCCCCGGCATCTCCTGCCCCAGGACCCGGACGGAGCCGGACGTGGCCTCGGCCAGCCCGAGCAGGAGCCGGATGGTGGTGGTCTTCCCTGAGCCGTTGGGACCAAGGAAGCCGAACACAGAGCCCTTGGGCACTGCAAGGTCGACGCTGTCGACGGCCAGTTGCCGCCCGAAGTGCTTGCTCAGACCGGTGGTCTCGATGCTCAGTTCCGGCACCGGCGCGGCGGCGGTCACGCGGCAGTCACCGGATGGTTCACCGCGGCGTGGCGGCGGCCTGCAACCGCTCCAGCGGCACCGAACCGACGAAGATCCGCCCGTCGTCGAGGATCAGTACATTTAGCAGCGACGTCGACACGAGGCGCCCTCCCGGGACGGCGACGGCAAGCTGATCCAACAGTGCTGCGTTGCCGGAACCTGATCCTTCGGGAAGCGAGGGACCGGGCTGCAGCGGGTTGTCGGTCGCCGGGTCCGGGGCCCCGTTTTGTCGCTGGGTCCGGCCCTGCAGCGCCGCGGCGCCCGCCGGGACCTCGAGCACCGACTCCCAGCCGCTGCCGGTGACAGCGGGCCGCGTCGCCTCTTTCGGCTTTGCGGTATCCGACGGCGGTGTGGCGGCGTCGGCGGAATGATCCGGCAGCGGAACTTCTTGCACCGTTGCCCCGGGCGGCGGGGTGAAGTTGAATAGCGAAGCGTCCGGGGCCTCAAGCTTGAGGCTCGTGAAAGCCAGGCTGAAGACCGGTTCGGCCTGTCCCCTGGCCTTCACCTCGACGCGGAGCGGGAGTCCGGTTTCGCCGTCGACGGCGATGGCGACGGAGCCCATCAAAGTGACATCCGAGGTCGGGGTCATCAGGAGGTTGTATGCCGGCCGGCCCGCCACCTGAACGTCCGGACCCACGGTCACCTCAGTACCCGGGTCGACGGTAGCAAGCAGTTTGTCCGCCAGCTCGCTGGGGGTTGCTGCCGGTCCGGGGTCTGCCTGGTGGGCACCCGCATCACCGGCGGGGAGCCGGGTGTGGGCGGCGGTGTTGTCCTTGGAGTTGTAGAACCACAAATCATTGCCGCGCCGGATCGCGTCCCGCTCGGCCATCCGGTCCATGACCTGCACCCGGGCGTTCCCGGGGCCGTCAAGGTAGACGCGTGCCGTGTGGGACCCCGTGAGCAGCTCCAGCCATGCTGCTTCCGGTGCTGCCGCCTCCGGGGCCGACTTCGGAAGCTCGGGAAGGCCGGTCGCGGAGTGTTGTTCCAGTGTTCCGGAGAGGGATTTGCCGGTGGGCTGGGCGATTAGGAGCAATACCTGCTGGGGGGTCTTCTCGGGGAGCCGGTCCCCGGCCTTCGCGGGCAGGGATCCGGCCAGGATCCCGGCCGCGATCACGGCAGGCACCGTCAATGCGGGGATCCATCGCAGCCATTTGCGCGTCATTGTGACGGCGCTCCAACCTTGCAGCTCATGATTCAACTGTACGCCCGGGGTTGTTCGGTTTCACCAGTGCCTGCCGAATTGGTTTGGGTGGACTGCCGCCGCGGCAAAACCCCCGCCGGGCGCTCAGGTCAGCACGTTCAGCGTCAGCTCGACCGCCCCGAGCACAAGCGCGAGCACCGAGGTCCCCAGCCCGGCAACGAGCAGCAGCCCGGGGTGCGCAAGTCCGACAACAACACGCCTGAACCGCGGGCGCCGGCGCAGGAACTTACCCGGCACCAAGGACGAAGCGGGGTCCTGTTTCCAGCCGCGGAGTCGCCGGAGGAACCACGCGCAGCGGACGATAAACGCCAGCCAGAGCACGGAGACCACCAGCGGAACGGCGGCCAGCAGGAGATTAAACCCCACGGCCGTAACCTCCCGCTCGGAGGCGCCGACGAGGGACTGGATAGTGGTGGAAATCGAGGCGCTTATGACCACCGAGACACCCCACACGAGAAATGCGGCCGTGAGGGCCAGGAACCGCACGAAGAAGTGCCCCAGCACGGAATCCTTGCGCCGTTTAAGATGCCGTCGCGGGGTGGCATGCAGCAAGGCGACAGTTGCCAGCACCGTTGGCAGTGCGGCCATTCCGACCAGCACAGACCAGGCCCAGCCAGCGTAGTCGAAGACGTCGTCCGCAACGATCAGCGCTGCCCAGAACCCGGTCCAGGCCCAGCCGGCGGTCAGCGGGCGGCGGACCAGCCAGCCGGGGAGCCAGGGATCGTCTACGCCGGGCCCCGGGATGGGACCCGGCGCCGGCGCGGCCGGGTCTGTCCCGGCGTCGTCCGATATCGGGGGCGGGGAAGCCTGCACGTCACTCACTGCCTAGGCCCGGTCAGCATAAACAACGCCGCGTCCGAGCACCGCTGCCCGCGGCTCCTTAGGAATTTCCGAGAATGGGCCCGAAGTTCACCCGGTCAGCCAGCCGGGGATCCTCCCGGTCAGGGACCACCATAACGGGGCCCTTGGCATGATGGAGGATCCCGTCTGAGGTGGAACCGAGCATCATTCCGGCGAAGCCCCCGCGGCCGCGGGTGCCGACAACCACCAGTTCCACCTGCCGGCTGGCTTGGACGAGGATGTCCACTGGCGAACCGTCGACGAGTTGGGTCTCCACGGTGAGCCGGGGAAAGTGGCTTCTGATCCAGGCAGTACCGGCGTCGAGTTGCGTCCGGATATCGGCGAAAAGCGCCTCGCGGTCCATCGGCGCCGGGACCCAGGCCAGCGACCCGCTGTACTGCGGGACGGCGCAAACCACCCGCAGCGGCGCGGAGAGCCGTTCCGCCTGCGCGGCCGCCTCCATTACCGCCACCCGGGCCTGTTCGGAGCCGTCGACGCCGACCACCACCACGTTTTCGATCGGTACGTGCCCGGACTTCGACTGTTCCGCCAGGACATGCTTGTCGACAGTCGTCTCGCCCAGGCGGTCGGCGCAGACCAGGGGAACCGTGACGGTCGGACATTTGGCGTGCGCCGGCAGCGCACTGCTGACGGATCCGAGCAGCCGTCCGACGAAGCCACCACGGCCGCGGGTGCCGAATACCAGCAGCTCCGCGGTTTCGGACATTTCCAGCAGGACACCGGATGCGTCGCCGTTCTCGACCGAGGCATCGACGTCGATCTGGTACCCGGCGACCTTGTTCACGGCCTGCTTCAGGATGGCCTCCGCGCCTTCGCGGATCACCGAATCGTCCACCGTCGCGTAGCCGCCGTCGAGTCCTGACGCCGCAAAGATCGGCACTGAATAGGCGGTCACGATGTGCAGGGGACGCTTGCGGCGCTGCGCCTCGCGGGCGGCCCACACGAGGGCGCACTTGCTGTGGTCTGAGCCGTCGACGCCGACCACGATCCCCCGCGGAGCCTCGGGCTTTTCGGGGGAATCCCCTGCCGGATCCGGATGCACCTGTTCTGGGCCCATGGGGTCCGCCTCCTCGCGATTCTTGCCTGATGTTGCGGCTATTCTGCCAGACGCGGCCCGGATGCCGCGTCCGCTGCCGACGTGCCCGAAGATTCCGCGGCTGAAACCGCTGATTTCTCCGACTTTTCGCGGTTTGCGGGGCGGAAGAAGCTGCCGGAAGCTCCGGGCGGCGCCTATCTCCTGCTTGGTCTATCCACGGCAGGAAATGTTGGATAGTCTTCGATTCGTTGCTGAACCGAGACTCGTGTTTCAGAACCCGGGACCCGAGGGAGCCGTGGTCGACGCGGTCCGGGAACGCGTCCGGGGCACCTGCCCGGCAACTGGCACGATTCGAAGAGAGGCCCTGCAGTGTCGAGCACGCCAATGTCCGCCGATATCGAACGGACCGCTGCCATTGTGATCGGCACCGGTTTGTCCGGGCTCGCAGTGGCGAGCGAGCTGCAGCGGCGCGGGGTGGCTTCCATCATTGTGGACGGGCTCGATTTGCTGGGTGCCGGCCACCCGGCCAACGCGTCTTCCGTGCAACGTTGCGACGCGGCCGACGCCGCCAGTTTGCAGGAACGCAATGAGATCCTCCGGCACCTGCGGAACTATGCCGCCAGCCACAAGTTGGACGTCCGGACCAATATCCGGGCACTGCAGCTGGACCACCTCGACGCCGACGGGCCCACCCCGCGGTGGGCTGTCCGCACGCCCGGCGGGATCCTGCTCGCGGACCATCTCGTCCTGACCCGCTGTGCCCACAGCCAGCTGCGCAGGATGCTTTCCGAGCTCGGCGTGTCGGCCGGGCAAACCCTGACGGCGGCCATGCACGCCCTCGGGATGTACCTGGTGGGGGTGGGCGAACTCATCACGCCGACCCCGAAGGAAGTCCTGCGTCAGGCGAAGGTGGTGGGCCAGGCGATCTCGGCCAAGGTCTACCCCGAGGGTTTTTCCTCGCTGGTGCCCGGCAGCTACGCCCTGGCGGCGCCGGCATAGGCAGTCTTAGTTCCCGGTTTCGCTCCGGTCGGCCGCCTGGCTGCTGACAGTCTCACCCTGCTCGTCACGGCCGGCCAGCCGGCGCTTGGCCATCAGGGCCAAGGCCACCACAATGCCGATGGCAGTCCCCACGAAGATCACAATGCTCCAGGGGAACGGCTCGGCAGAACCGACCGGCTGCTCCGGCGCCGTTGTGACGCCCGGCGCGGCGGTTCCCATCGTGGGGACTGCGGCCGCCGACGTCGAGCCCGCTGCTCCCGCCGTGGCCGTAAAGGTGAAGGTGCCTTCAATGGGGTGGCCGTCCGAGCTGGCGACCCGCCATGCCACGGTGTACGGCCCGGCAGGGGCGCCGGGCTTGAGCCGCTGCGAGGCGACGTTGTCCACGATCTCGACGGCCCCGTCGGCCCAGTTGGCGCCGTCGCCGGTGTTCACAACGATCTGTGCACCCAATCCCAGCGGATTCTTGCTAAACGTCACCGACACCTGCGCTGGCGGCGTGGCCACCGTGGCGCCGGCGGCCGGGCTGGTGGACTCGGCAACGTCGTGGGCCGATGCCGGCGCAACCGCGCCCAGCAGGACGGCGGCGAAGATTGCGGTGCCCAGCAGGGCGCTCAGAAACTGTCGGATGAGGCGCATGGAAAAGGCTGCTCCTAGTGTTGGGTTCCTTACAGACTAGGCGAAATGGGCCAGACGCTGCGTGCCCGCCTAATAAGATTCAGGTAACCATCCACATCCCCCGGAGGACCAATGCTTAAGCAGGGCTCTGCACTCGACCGGTATTTCATGATCTCCGCACGGGGGTCGAACTTCTCGCGCGAGATCCGCGGCGGGTTCGCCACGTTCTTCGCCATGAGCTACATCGTGGTTTTGAACCCGCTGATCCTCTCGGGACCCGATTCCTCCGGCGCCACCCTCGGCTTCCCGGCGGTCGCGGCCGTCACCGCCTTTGTGGCCGGCATCCTGACCATCCTGATGGGAGCCTGGGCCAAGCATCCCTTCGCGCTCGCGACGGGCCTCGGCGTCAACGCCTTTGTGGCCGTCACCGTCGCCACGAACCCGGGCCTGACCTGGCCGGACATGATGGGCCTGGTGGTCCTCTCCGGCGTCACCATGCTGATCCTGGTCCTGACCGGCTTCCGGACCGCCGTGTTCAAGGCCGTCCCGGAAGGGTTGAAGACCGCAATTGTGGTGGGCATCGGCCTGTTCATCGCCCTGATCGGCCTGGTTAACGCCGGCTTCGTCCGGCGCATCCCGGACGTCGCAGGCACCACGGTCCCCGTCGGCCTCGGCTTCGACGGCAAACTGCTGGGCTGGCCCACGCTGGTGTTCGTCGTCGGACTGGTCCTCACCATCGGCCTCGTGGTCCGCAAGGTCAAGGGCGCCATCCTGATCGGCATCGTCACCTCCACGGTCCTGTCCGTGATCCTGGAATTCACGCTCCATATTGGACCCAGCTTCGACGGCAAGAACTTCAACCCGCAGGGCTGGTCCCTTGTGGCGCCCAAGTTCACCGAATGGGCCGCGCCGGACCTGTCCCTGATCGGCAAGGCCAACCCCTTCGGCGCCTTCGAACACCTCGGCTTCGTCGCAGCGACCCTGCTGGCCTTCGTAATCCTGCTGAGCATCTTCTTCGACGCGATGGGCACCATGGTGGGCCTGGCCACCGAAGCCGGCACCATCGACAAGGACGGCAACATCCCCAATGTGGACCGTGTGCTGCAGATTGATGCCCTGGGCGCGATAATCGGCGGCGGCGCCTCCGTCTCCTCGAACCAGATCTACGTGGAATCCGGCGCAGGCATTGGCGAAGGTGCCCGCACCGGCCTGGCCTCGATCGTCACCGGCCTGCTGTTCCTGGTCGCGATGTTCTTCACCCCGCTGATCAACCTGGTGCCGTTCGAAGCGGTGGCCCCGGCGCTCGTCGTTGTGGGCTTTATGATGGTCTCCCAGGTCGGCAAGATCGACTGGCAGGACTGGGGCATCGCGATCCCGGCGTTCCTGACCTTCACGCTGATGCCGTTTACCTACTCCATCGCCAACGGCCTCGGCGCCGGCTTTATCTCCTTTGTGCTGATCCGGCTGGTCCAGGGCCGCGGCCGCGAAGTGCACCCGCTGATGTGGGCCGTCGCCGCGGCGTTCCTGCTGTTCTTTGGGATCGGCCCGATCGAGGCTGCGCTGGGCATCCACTAAGGAACCCCCGCACCTCCTCGCCTACCCGCCCGCCGAGATGGCATTTCGTGGCAGTGTCCCCCGGGAACATTGCCACGAAATGCCATCTCGGCGCCGTTAAACGTGCAGGTTCCGGGATTTCGGACAGCACGGCGGCGGCGCGGCTGGTTTTTCGGCCCCGGCTGCGGTGAGCTAGGGGCATGGTTCCTCCCCTGCCCGCCGTTAATGTCCCCCCACAGCCCTGGACCGGGCGGTTCGACGGGGACGGCCCCGAGGACCGGCGCTGGTGGCAGGCCGTCACCCCGTATGCCCCGCGTCCTGTCCAGGCAGCATCAGGGCGCCCCGCGTCCGCGCGTCCGGCGGTGATTCTTGGTTTCGGCAGCGACGCCGGGGTCCGCCGGAACAAGGGCCGGACCGGGGCAGCGTCGGCCCCCGCCGCGATCCGCTCCGCGCTCGGTCCGCTCGCTTTCCACCTGGGCCGGGACGTCCACGACGCCGGCGACGTTACGGTGACCGGGGACGCCCTGGAGGCCGGACAGGCCCGTGCCGGGGCCGCCATCACCGGCTTGCTCGATGACGGGCAGTTGCCCGTGGTGCTCGGCGGCGGGCACGAGACCGCGTTTGCGAGCTACTTGGGCGTGGCCGGCTCCGCTGCGGTGCGCGGCGGCCTGCGTGTTGGCGTCCTGAACCTCGATGCCCACTTCGACCTCCGCGACGAGGCCCGGCCGAGCTCCGGCACCCCGTTCCTGCAGATGGCCCGGACGGAAGCCGCCGCGGGGCGGGAACTGAGGTACGCCGTCCTCGGAATCTCCGAGCCGAACAACACCAGGGCGCTCTTCCGGACCGCCGCGGAACTCGGCGTCGAGTATCTGCTTGACGAGGACTGCTCAGCCGGGAATGCCCAGACCTTTGTGGCGGCCTTTTTGGCGCAGCTGGACGCCCTGTACCTGACGATCGACCTGGACGTCCTCCCGGCATCGGTGGCGCCCGGGGTCAGCGCCCCTGCGGCGTACGGGGTACCGTTGCCTGTGATCAGCGCGGTGTGCCGCCAGGTGGGGGCGAGCGGGAAGCTCCTGCACCTGGATGTCGCGGAACTGAACCCGGATTTCGACATTGACGGCCGCACCGCGAAGGTGGCCGCGCGGCTGATTAATACACTGCTGCGGTAGGCGCTTCGCGGACTTCCGCGGGGGCGTCCGGTGTCCGCTGAAGCATCCGTTCCAGCACCCCGCTGATGTGCCGGAGGATCTCCTCGCCCGCCAGCACCCCGGACGCCGCGGTCACTGTCAGGTTCGCGCGGGTAAATCCGTCCGAGTCCAGCTCACCGTGTGCCGGACGGACGGCCAGGTCCGCCATTTCCAGGAGTCCGGCATCGAGCCGGGAGTCGCCGGCCGCGATGACGATCCCGCCACCGTTCCGGCGCCGCACTTCGGCGACGGCGGCTTCCTTGGTGATCGGGACCGGCACGCAGTACAGCTTGCGGCCCTGCAGGGACGTAGTCCAGCCCCGGTCAAGACACCAGGCCGCCAGTTCTTCCAGATAACCGGCAGAAAGCGCGTCCCGGTCGACGATCGAATAGGCAAAAAGATCCTCCGCCGTCCGCACCCGCAGGATCCCGGAAACGGCCGCCGCGCCGGTCAGATGTTCCAGGACCTCGCCCAAGGGGGCGCACTGTCCCCGGATCGAGCGCTGGATATGGGCGGACCAGTCAGGGTCAGGCTGCCCGTGGTCCAACAGCACGGCCCCGTTTGTCGTCACGGCATACCCGCTGCCGCTGCCGGGCAGCCGGACCCGGGCGAACTGGGCCTGGGTGCGGGTAGTGACCGGGACAAAGTGGCTGCGCTCCACAATCCCCGCCAGCAGATCCTCGGCCGCCCGCGTCATAAATGACAGCGGCGCCGCGTTATAAACTTCCGAAACCACCATCCGCGGCGCCGCGTCGTCGGCGCCGGGGAGCGCCATCGAGTTCGCCGAGTAGATCAGGGTCCGGTCAAGGTCGCTCGCCACAATGGCTGTTGCCCGCGGCTGCGGATGGATTGACGGACTCATACGTCGATCACACTCTTTCCGTCGGCACCGGTAGCGCCAGGGGTATGGATGGGATGGATCAGGCCGACGCAGCTGTACGGCAGCCCCGGCACTTCCACCACCTCGACTCCCCGCTGGTGCGCAAGGTGCAGCACATGGCCGATGTCGGCCGCCGCGTCCGGGCGCACAAGGACCTTCCAGGGCACGCGCCGGAGCAGCACACGCGTGGTCTCCCCGACTCCCGGCTTAACGAGGTTCACGTTGTTGATTCCGAAATCCCTGCTGATGCGCTCGACGGCGGACCATCCCGACCAGTCGGGCTCCGGGAGCTCTTCCACCCTGGCCGGTGCTGCGGATGCCGCCGCCAGCACGTCGTCCCGGACCGCTGGGAAGTGCGCCGTGACGGCGTCCAGGAACGTGGTGGACACGTCGCTGGACGCGAGGTGGGCGTAGAACTTCGCCCCGTGGAAATCGCCGGGGCCGATCAGTTCCCGGTTAAAGACGGTGCGTGAAACGAGCCCGGAGACTGTGGAATTCAGGCAGGCCGAGGGAACCAGGTAGTCCTCCCGGGTGCCAAAAATCCGGACACAGTGCCCCGGATCCGCCAGGACCGCCAGATCCGGCCGGAAGGAAGCGGCGTCTGTTTTCCGAAAGAGCGCGACGGCGTCCGCCAGTTCGCGGGCGATCGCGCCTTTGCCGGTCCAGCCGTCGACGAACATGATCTGTTCCGGCTGGTGCCGTGCGGCGAGGTAGCCGAGCGCCGTTTGATCCATGCCGAGCCCGCGCACGATGCTGACCGCATAGTGCGGGAGGTCGAGGCCATGGATGTCCCGGGCCCAACGCTTCATCAGGATCCCCACGGGTGTTCCGGCCCGGGCCAGCGAGACCAGTACCGGGGCGTTGCCGCGCAGCCTCAGGACCTGCTCCGTAAGGGCCCCGACGGCGTGCGCGAGCCTGGCCGCCGAGCTCTCCAGCGCCTGATGGAACAACACCGCGTATTCAGCCGAAGGCTCGTACTCCTGCGGCAACGATTCCGCGTAGCTGGCCTTGCCGGACTGGATGGCCGCTTCGCGCTCCGCCGTCGGCGCCTCCAGCCGTGCGAAACTCAGATCCTTCAGCAGCCACTGCACGTCGCTGGCCGCGTACGAGCCGAAGCCGGGGCCGGCAAGCGGCGCCGGAAACTGCTCCTGGCGGGGAAGCAGCACCAGCCTGACGTCGGAGCCGGCGCCGGCCACGGCCTCCGCGATCCGTCCGGGGGCTGTGAGCCCGTCGACGGGCGTGCCAGGCTCAGCCATGATGACTACCGTGTCGAAGCGTCCCCCGGGGTGCGCGAAGTTGTAGGCGAACCGGGGCCCGGGGCCGTCCGGCGGCCCGTCGCCGCTGTCAAAAGCCAGGGCTGATCGGATCGCGTAGCCCGGTTCGTCCATGGCCGCGACCGGGCTCCTGGTACTGGTCGAGTACCGGACGTCAACGCCGGGGAGCAGTTGCTGCAGCCGGAGCGCCACGGCCAGCGGCAATGCCATGAATTCCTCCGTGGCAAGCACCAGCAGCCGTTCCCCCGGCCCGGCGCCCGCGCCAAGGTCCGCTGCGAGGGCCGTTGCGATGTCGCCTGCCTGCCGGGCATCCGGCCTGCCGGCAACGCCGAAGCGTCCGCTCCTGACCGGCGGGACGACGTCGTTCAGGTCCAGTTGCCGGATCTTCCCGATGCTGCAGACGGCGGGTTCCGGGACCGGGGCCGTTCGGATCAGTTCAGCCGCGTCGGCCGCCAGTGTCGCCGGCAGCCGGATGCTGCCGTGAGCCAGGGCGACGGCGCTGACGGCGCAGCCCAATTCCCCGGCCAGCTCCGCAAGCCGCGTCCTGGCGGCCGCTGAACGCAGGTCAACCAGCGAGGCGACGACGTAGCGGCTGTGCGGGGCCTTGCGGTGCAGCTCCCGGATGGTGTTGATGATCGTCTCGCCGGTGCTGAGCTCGTCATCGACCAGGACCACCGTCCCGGCCAGGTCCAGGGCGGCGTGGCTGGTTGGCAGGAGCCGGTGCGAGGTGGCATGGGAATGCGATTCCTCGAAGACGCCGTAGGGCGCCGGGGCGAGGCTGTCCCCGGCGAGCCGGGTGGAGTGGATGTAATAGCTGTCCAGCTGCTCTGCCACCAGCTGCCCCAGCCCGGTGGCGGTCTCTGCGTAGCCGATCGTGGCCACGCCGGTAAACACCGCCCGTTCCGCTTCCAGCTGGTCGCAGAGATCCATGGCGGCAGCGGTCCTGGCCCGCCGCGTTTGCTGTTGCTGCCGGGCGTCCACGTCCGGGGACGGGGCCTCGCCGGAGGGCGCCGGGGCCGGGGCCAGGAGTCCTGCCAGCGCTGCGGCAGCGTGGTCGATGGCTGCCCGCAGCGGCCCGGCCGTCCCGGTGCCGCCGCCGCGGGCGCTGCCAGCTGCGCCCGGGGCGTCCGCCTGCAGTTCCGCCCGGACCAGGAGACCGAGCAGGCGGCCGGCCGCCGTCGTGATCCCGGGTTCGGTGGGCACGTGCTTGGCGAGCACACGGGATACGAGCAGGTGGGCACGTTTGGGGTTGCGCCGAAGAGCCAGCCCCACCAGGGTTGGCACCGGCAGCAGGCTGTCCGGTGCGGTTTCGATGTGGACGGCCAGTGCGTCGCGCACATAGCTTCCATGCCAGGAACCTTCGGTCCGCCGCGCGCTCATCGCATGCTCGCTTCGAGCAGGTCCACAAACGTGACACCGGGCCTGGCGACTCCGAACGCACGGGCGCGCAGCAACGTCCGCTCGGCCCAGGCCCGGTGCGGCTTCGCTTCGTTCATTTTGTTGCCGTACGACGAGGCCTTGGCGCCGCCGCCGGGGTCTCCGGCAATGTCCAGGGCGTCAAGGTACTCCTCATGGCTCACCACGGACAGGGAGTGGACCACTGGCACATGGCTCGGATGGATCACTGTCTTGCCCAGCAGCCCGTTGGCCTGGTCCAATTCGATCTCGCGGATGAGTCCGTCGAGGTTCTCCGTCAGGAGCCGCTTCCGGAGTTCTCCCTCGTTGGCGGCCTCAAAGGGGGTGGAGCGCAGCTGCGGCCGCAGCACCCGTTCCGTGTTGACGAAGTGCTCCCACACGGGACCGGAGATGACCCAGCCGTCCTCCGGCCGGCCGAAGATGTTAACGATGTCGCCGATGACGCTGGCCACGACCTTCACGTGATAGATCGTCAGGTCACGGGAGCGCCGCAGCCCGAAAGCACTTGACATGTCCGTTGCGCCGATACGGATGCAGAGGACCGACGCGCGGAACTCGTTGACGAGCGCCAGGTTGTCCGTCAGCACACGGACCCGCGATTCCAGGTGGGTGGTAGCCGGGTCCTCGATGATCGGCATGGCCAGCAGCGGGGGCCGCTGCGGATCCCCGGCGCGGCCGGAATCCCGGTTTAACTGCTGCAGCGCTTCCATAAAGGCCCGCGCCCGCCCGGTTTCGTTCTCAAATTTGGGCAGCACAAACCCGTAGACGGCGCACAGCGCCGCACCGGCCCGGCGCCCCACATCCAGCAGTTGCTCCGGTGTCCGGCAGCGGATGAAGATCAGCGGCAGCTCGTCCGGCCGGTCCGTGGCAGCAAGCTCGGTCAGCGCGGCCAGGAGATTCTCCTCGGCCGCCGGCACCTCCCCGTCCGGCACGGCGTCCTCCAGGCAAATGACTGTACTCACGCAGCCTGCCGCTGTCTGCTTGCGGATTCCGCCGGCCAGGTCCTTCCGGGTGGCCGGCGTGTAGAGGGTGGCCCCCAGGGCCACGGCCAGCAGTCCGGGATCCGATGCCCGGTCCAGCGCCTCGGGCCGCACATGGAACAGCCGCTCCTTGACGGACTCTGCCAACGCTCTGAAATGCTGCATAATCCCCTTAGTGATAGCTGCGGGTGTGGTGCCGGTCCGGCGCCGCACTAGTGTCGCAGAACGCGCTCATCCAGCGGTAACGTCATGCTGAAGCCGAACCAGGTCCACACGGCCAAATCGGATGCATCGGCCGGAACGAACTCGGCACGCAGTTCAAGGACCGCGCCGATGCGGGCGAGGTAGAGCACCGTCCGGAGCCCGGCGTCGTTCCTCGGCGCAACCGCCGCAGCCGCCCCGTCGAAGACGCCGATGGTGAGCGGGGTCTCGCCCGCAATGAACAAGGCCCGGCGGAGCTGCCGCACGTGGCGCAGGGCCACCACCCCGGCCCCGTCCTGGAGACCGGCCAAGGGACGGTTCCCGGGCGTAGTGAC
Source organism: Arthrobacter sp. UYCu512 (assembly GCF_040547075.1). Classification (NCBI taxonomy): domain Bacteria; kingdom Bacillati; phylum Actinomycetota; class Actinomycetes; order Micrococcales; family Micrococcaceae; genus Arthrobacter; species Arthrobacter sp. UYCu512. The sequence continues at coordinate 249,702 of NZ_JBEPPA010000001.1, read as the reverse complement.
CGAGGTTCCCGCCCGGTGCCCGCCACTGTGGTGCGCCCCGGTGGTGAAGTGTTCATCCTCCCACGCGACCGAGCGGGCCCCGGTCACCAGAAGCGAGCCGATCGCTGACTGCCGGGCATTCAGGCGCACGACCGGGTGTGCCTGGTCCAGTTGTCGGAGCTCACCGAAGGCGGGTGCAGGGAAGGGCTGCCCGGGCTTCGGAACGCTGGACTGTGTCGCCGTCGCGGGGCGGTCCTTCGCCGGCGGGGCACCGCCGGGCCGGAGCTCAAGCCCTGCACCCGCAGCCGGGGCGCCGGCACCTTGCCGGCCGCCGCCGTGCGCGGCCGGAACAGCAGCCGGGGCCCTGGTCCCGCGGGTTCCGAGACTCAGGCTGGCCGCTGCCGCTGCCGGTTCAGCGGACGGTTCAGCGGCCGGCGCCACCGCCTGCTGCCGCGTGGCCTGGGGCCTTTGCCTGCGGCTGAGATAGTCAAGGTCCGCCCTGGGGGCGTTGCGGTCCCGGACCACGTTAGAGCTTCAGCCGGAAGTCGGCGGCAACTGCCGCAAGCCCGGTTTCGTAGCCCTGGCCCACGGCCCGGAATTTCCAGCCTCCGGCGTGCCGGTACAGCTCGCCAAGGATCATGGCGTTGATTTTGTCCAGGTTGACAGGCGGAACCTGGAAGCGGAGCAGCTCACGGTCCTTCTCGTCGGCGATCCGAAGATAGGTGTTCCTGACGGCGCCGAAGGTGCCGGGCCCGCGAACATCCGGGTCGATGTAGATCAGTACCGCAATTTTGCTGACGGCCTCGGGTACCCGGTTGAGGTCTACGTCGATCTGCTCCTGGTCCTCTGTGCCGGCAAACGCGATGCTGCCCTCGGGACTGGCGAGCTGGTTGAAGAACACAAGATGCTCATCCGAGACAGCATGCCCGTCCGGTCCACACATAATGATCATGGGGACCGGTTCGGATTGCGGACCGCGGCTGGGCACCGTGTCCCAGCCGATCCCCAGCAGCACCGTCCCCAGGCCCGGGTTCTCTGCAGTGAGGGCGGCGTTGCTGCCCGCGACCATTGAAGCCACTAGTGTCCTTCCAAGCGAAGACCGTCGACGTTGAATTTATCCCTGAGGAACTGGCCGTGAACGGCGAGTTCCGTGACGGCCCCCGTCCGGACCTGGTTGTCCAGGTTGCCGACGGTGGCGTACAGCGTGTCCAGCTGGTCGAGCAGCACAGCGGTGTCGGCGGAACCAGTCTCCCGCGCCGACGCCGACAGCTTCAGGTAGGCGCGCAGCGGGGACGGCAGGTAATCGGTGATGATCGCGTTCAGCAGCACCCGTTGTTCGGTGGAGGCCCCGGAGCTGACAATGTAGCCGATCAGCGCGTTCAGGGTGTCCAGTAGCAGCAGGATTTGGGAGACCACCAAAGTGGGCAGTTCGGCGCCCCTGCCCAGCACCGTCCGGCGCAGATCGTGCAGTGCCGCCTCCGTGACGGCCAGCTCGTCCGCCGCAGGATCAGGGGCTGCGGACTCCGCACCGGGCAAGCCGGCGTCGGCAGCGGAACGGGGACCCGATCCGCTGCCGAACAGTGAGCCTAAGAATTTTGCGACCATAGCCCGTAAGCCTATTGCTCAGGACTGGCGGCCGCTAATTCCCCTCCTGCTGGCGGACCCGGTCCAGGTACGGACGGGCGCGCTCCAGGCCCGATTCAAGGGCATGGACTGTGCCTTCCATACTCTTGTTGGCTTGGGACCGGAAGGTGTCGATCGCGTCCATGGTTTGGAATACGTTGTCGAACGCCTTCTGCAGGGTTTCGACGCTGACACCGGAACTCGCGGCCTGCTGGTGGATGCGGCCGGTCTGATCCTTGAGCATCTCGCTGGTCTTGAGGATCATGTTGTTAGTTGTGGTGTTGATCGCATCGATCTGGTCCAGGACCATCTTCTGGTTGGCCAGGGCCTGGGCCACAATAACTGCTGTCCGCAGCGCCGAGATGGTTGTGGTGCGGGCCCGTTCCACGCCCTTGATCAGCTCGGTGTTGTTTTTGCGGATCATGTCGATGGCCAGGTAGCCCTGGACCGATACCGCCAACTGCGTAAGGATGTCCTGGTGCCGCTGCCGGATGGGGAACAAAACATCCGAATCGAGCTTGCCGGCCTCGTCCAGCTGGCCCGACACTTTCATTTCATCGACCTTGGCAGCGGTGGCTGCGTCCAAAGCCTTCGCGAAAACGGCGTACTCGCTCAGGCCCTGCATGGTCTCCCAGAGCTGGGTTTTTTCCTGCGCCAGGGAGGCATTGTCTTTCAGCAGCGAGTCCTGCCCTGCCATCAGCGACTTGATGATCTTGTCCAGCTGGGTCTGGGCCGACTCATACTTCTGGAAGTATTTGGCCAGTTTGTTCCCGCCGGGAATGATGCCGAGAATTTTGCGGCCAACACTCAAATCGCTGTGGTTCGGTGTGAGATCCTCCACTGTGGAGCGGAGTTCGCCGAGTGTGGACGCCACCTGGACCTGGGCACTGCTGCCCGATTTTTTGGCGCCGGCCAGGGACGTGGACGACCGTTCCAGCAGGCGGCTGGAGGTATTTGCGGACGCCACCAGCTCCGCGCCGGCGAGCCGGTTGATGCCGTCGATCTTGCTGGTGTATTCGGGGCTGTGCGGGTTCATCGCCGCGATCTCGCCGATAAAAGCGCGCGCCTGGGCGTTGATCTCCTGCTGGCGTTCGGCGGGAACCGGCACCATCCCCGGCGCGTCGTCTTCCTTGACGATGCTCAGGGGTTCAGGGGCGTTCAGTACCAGCGCAGCGGACGTAGCTTCCGGGGGTGTGAGTTGCATGCGTATCGTTCTCCTTCTGTGGTCGCAGGTCAGCCGAGCTGGACGCCGAAATCGGCGGCAACACCTGCAAGGCCGGTGGCGTAGCCTTGGCCCACCGCTTTGAACTTCCATTCACCGTTGTTTCGGTAGAGCTCGGAGAAGATCATGCAGGTCTCCGGCGCTGCATCTTCGCTGAGGTCATAACGCACGACTTCCGCGTCGGTCTCCTGGTTCACGACCCGGCAATAGGCGGCGCGCACCTGGCCGAAGTTCTGGCGGCGGGTCTCTGCCTGGTCAATCGAGACCACAAAGACGATGCGCTCAACATCAGCGGCCACACCGGAGAGCTGGACCGCTATGACCTCGTCGTCGCCGTCGCCCTCGCCGGAACGGTTGTCCCCCTGGTGGACTACCGAGCCGTCGGCTGCTGCCGGCTGGTTGTAGAAGATGAAATCCGCGGAACTGCGGACCTTTCCGTCGGCGCCGAGCAGGAGCGCGGAGGCATCCAGGTCGAACGCATCGCCTGTGGTCGTCCGGGGATCCCAGCCCAGCCCGATCAGAACCTTGTTCAGCCCCGGATCGGTCTTGGTGAGCGAGAGGTTACTGCCTTTGGTAAGGGTCAAGCCAGCCATACTTTTTCTCCTCGTTCGGTCTGTGTGGTGGTGCTGACGGGCCCGGCTACGCGGGCCCCAGGTGCTAGTCCAGTACGATGCCGAAGTCCGTGGCGACACCGTGAAGGCCGGCAGCATAGCCCTGCCCCACGGCGCGGAACTTCCATTCACCGTTGTTGCGGTAGATCTCGGCGAAGACCATACACGTTTCGGCGGCAGCATCCTCGGTGAGGTCGTAGCGGACCACTTCGTTGTCGGTCTCCTGGTTCACGACCCGGCAGAAAGCGTCGCGCACCTGCCCGAAATTCTGGCGGCGGACCTCGGCCTGGTCGATTGAAACGACAATGACGATCTTCTGGATTTCCGGTGAAACGGCATCAAGATCGATCAGTACCTGCTCGTCGTCACCGTCGCCCTCACCGGTGCGGTTATCGCCCTGGTGAACGACCGATCCGTCGGCGGACGAGAGCTGGTTGTAGAAGATGAAATCGTCATTGGAACGGACCTTGCCGTCAGCCCGGACAAGCAGCGCCGAGGCGTCCAGGTCAAACTGTTCCCCGGCCGTTGTCCGCGGGTCCCAGCCGAGGCCGATCATGGCCTTGCGAAGCCCGGGGTCCGCTTTTGTCAATGAAAGATTGCTTCCCTTGCTCAGGGTCAGGCTAGCCACGTGGTGCTCCTTAGGTGCTCTGGTACTGAACGGGAATCAGAGGGCGGCGGCAGCGGCGCCGAGGACCTCGCCGGCGGTCCTGCCGTTGGCGGGGGCGCCGATGGCCGTGAAGTTCCAAACACTGCCGTTGCGCGAGAGCTTGGACATAACCATTGCCGTGTTCGGTCCCGACTCCGTGAGGGCGTAGCGGGCGACCTCCGGGCTACCGGCTACCGAGTCGTCGATCACGCGGCAGAACGCATTTTCGACCATATTGAAGGTCTGCTGGCTGTAGCTCGTGATGACAAAAACAATGTGCGCGACCGCCGGGGAGACCCCGGGCAGGTTCACCATCAGGGTCTCATCGTCGCCCTCGCCGGCGCCGGTGAGGTTGTCACCGGTGTGGCGGATGGCGCCGTCCTTGCTGGTGAGCTGGTTGAAAAACACCGTGTCGAGGTGAGTGCCCGCGGCGTCGAACATAAGGGCCGACGCGTCCAGGTCGATCTCGACGGTTTTGGTGCCGCCGAAGAAGCCCCGCTTCGCCGGAACCGCGGAATCCCACCCGAGCCCCAACCGGACGTTGGTCAGGGATTCACCGTTCTGCTTCGTCAGGGACAGTGACTGGCCTTTTTTCAAACTCAAACCCATTGCCGTACTCGCTTTCCTTGGTGGTGGTTGTGGATCCTGAAGCGTGGACTAGCTGCCCGCGTCAGTTGGTTGCAGGCTGCCGTGCTCGCCGGCAGCGGTGGCGCGCCGATTGCGCCGGATCGAGCCTGCGAACGCGGCGCCGATGAAGACCACCCCGATCAGGCCGGTGACGACTTCGTTGATCGGGACCACGATGGTGACCAGCAGGATGACCGCCAGCGCACCAATGGCCCAGTGCGCGCCGTGGTCGAGGTATTCGAACTCATCAAGGGTGCCTTGCCGGACCAGGAAGACTGTGAGGGAACGGACGAACATCGCGCCGATGAAGCCGAGTCCGAGGGCAATGATGATCGGATCCGAGGTGATGGCGAAGGCGCCGATGACTCCGTCGAAGGAGAACGAGGCGTCAATGACTTCCAGGTAAAGGAAAAGCATAAAGGCGGCCTTGCCAGCCACTTTGGCGGCACCGGTGGGCCCGGAATGGACCACGGCGTTGGCGTCGTCCGCGTCTACATCGCCGTCCTGGTCGACGTCGAACAAGTTGCCGAGGCCGTTCACCAGGAAGTAGGTGATGAGGCCCAGCAGCCCGGACAGCAGCACAATTCCCTGCTTGTCTCCCGAGGCCGCGCCGGCGATTGCCAGGGCAACCAATCCGGTAATAAGGGACGCGCCTTCAAGCTTGCCCAGCCGGGCCAGCGGAATCTCCAGGAACTTGATCCACTTGATCTCACGATGAGCCATGATGAAGTCCAGGAACAGCATCAGCAGGAACATACCGCCGAAAGCCGCGATCTGCGGGTGCGCCTCGTGCAGCACGTAACCGTAGGTGCCGGGCACCGTGGGATCGCCCTTTTCCATCGCGAGGCTAACAGCCTCCACCGGGTTCAGTTGCGCGGTGACGCCCACGATTAGGAGCGGGAACAAGATCCGCATGCCAAAGACTGCGATGATGATGCCCACGCTGAGGAACATTTTCTGCCAGAACGGGTTCATCCGCTCGAGGATGCGGGCGTTGACAACTGCATTGTCAAAGCTCAGGCTGATCTCCAGGACACCCAGAATGAGGCAGAGAATCAGGGCTTGGGGGCCGCCATAGAGAAAGGCGACCACCAACGCAATGCTGGTGATCGCAAACGACCAACCGAAAGTCTTCAAAAACACGCTGGAACAACTCCTGGACCGATGGTCCCGTCGATCCGAGAACGACGGGAAGGCGAAAATGTCCCGGAAGCTATCCCCAAGACTTCGTGCCCCTATCTTAGCCGCCGGGTCTGCCCCTATCCAGCGTGTCCTCCCGCAGCGCAATGGCGCCGGCACTCAGCTTTCTGCGCGGACAAGCACGAGACGCGGCTAACTACGCCGGACCTGAACGCCGTCGGATTTTAAGAAGAGCTGGGCCTCGGACGGGTCCGCCGCGAGCAGCCAGAAAACACTGCCGCTTAATGAGACTTCCTCGATTTCACCGGCCGCCAAAATCTGCGCGTTTTTGATGACTTCGACCCGGTCACCGGCTTGCAGGCTCCGCCAATCGGAAACCGTACTGGCCGATGCCAGGCGCCTGGTCATAACCGTCCCGCGTGCTTTCATGAACGTCTACCCCTTTGTATTGGTTCGTGCTCACAACTTCATTGTTGTGATTTCCCCTTTGTACTACACTTCCCGGGCCCCCGCCCGCCGTGTTGCCGTCTATTTCGGGGGCGCCGGAAAATGTCACCCGTCCTGCACTTTGTTTGCTTTCAGGCAAGATTCCCCACCGCGGATTCGGCGGCCGCCCGGACCTTGCCCGAGGCAACAAGGTGATCTGCCGCCTCCAGTTCCGGCGAGAGGAAACGGTCCGTACCCGGGCCGTCGACCACGTCGCGCACGGCCGCGATCACGGCCGCCGCCGCGGGGCCGGGACTCAGCTGGCCGCCGGAGAGCTGGCTGCGGATGTCCAGCGCCCGCGTTGACGTCACCAGCTCGATCGCCAGCACCCGGCGCAGGTTCTCCACCGCACGGCGGAGCTTGCGGGCCGCGTGCCAGCCCATCGACACGTGGTCCTCCTGCATCGCGGAGCTCGGGATCGAGTCCACCGACGCCGGTACGGCCAGCCGTTTGTTGTCCGAGACCAGCCCGGCCTGGGTGTACTGGGCGATCATCAGGCCGGAATCAACGCCGGGGTCAGCGGCCAGGAAAGCAGGCAGCCCGTGCGAGCGGGCCGGATCCAGCATCCGGTCCGTGCGGCGCTCGGCGATCGAACTCAGGTCCGCGACGACGATGGCCAGGAAGTCCAGTACGTAGGCCACCGGGGCGCCATGGAAGTTGCCGTTGGAGCTGACCCGGCCGTCGGGCAGCACCACCGGGTTGTCGATCGCCGCGGCCAGTTCACGGGAGGCGACAAGTGCGGCGTGGTCCACGGTGTCGCGGGCGGCGCCGGCCACCTGGGGTGCGCAGCGCAGCGAGTATGCGTCCTGGACCTTGGTGTCGTTGATCCGGTGCGAGGCCACGATCGGGGAATCGGACAGCACCCGGAGCATGTTGTCCGCGGCGGCGGCCTGGCCCGGATGCGGCCGCAGCGCGGCGTGCAGCTCGGGCAGGAACACCTGGTCCGTGCCCAGCAACGCCTCGACACTGAGTGCTGCCGTAATGTCCGCCGTCGTGAGCAATTGCCGGAGGTCCGCGATGGCCATCAGCAGCATGCCCAACATACCTTCGGTGCCGTTGACCAGGGCCAGGCCTTCCTTCTCGGCCAGGGTGACCGGTTCAATCCCGTGCGCGGCGAGGAGTTCAGCAACCGGACGGCCGCCCTTGGCTCCGTACAGCTCGCCGTCGGGACCCATCGCTTCGCCTTCACCCATCAGGACCAGGGCGCAGTGCGAGAGCGGCGCAAGGTCACCCGAGCAGCCAAGGGAGCCGAATTCGCGGACCACCGGGGTAATGCTGGCGTTCAGCACATCCACCATGGTCTGCAGCACCACGGGGCGAACGCCCGTCCGGCCGGAGGCGAGGGTCTTGGCGCGCAGGAACATAATGCCGCGCACCACCTCCCGCTCTACGGCCGGGCCCATACCGGCGGCGTGGCTGCGGATCAGCGACTTCTGCAGCTGGGTGCGCAGCTCGTTCGGGATGTGCCGGTTGGCCAGGGCGCCGAAGCCGGTAGAGATGCCATAGGCCGGAGTTCCGCTGTGCGCGAGGTTGTCGATGTGGGCGCGGACCTTGGCGACGGCGTCGAGGGCTTCCCGGGAGATCACCACGTGGGCGCCGTGGCGGGCGACGGCGACAACATCCTCGGGGGTGACACCGCTGGAGCCGAGGGTGACGGTGAGTGGTTCGTGGGTGGAGACTTGCGAGGTTCGGGAGTTCGTGGGGAGGATCGTCACTTTGTGGTTCCTTCGTTCATCGGGATGCGGACGCCGCGCTCGGCGGCAACCTCGACGGCGCGGTCGTAGCCGGCATCGACGTGGCGGATCACGCCCATCCCGGGGTCGTTGGTGAGCAGGCGTTCGAGCTTCTGCGCGGCGAGGTCCGTGCCGTCCGCGACGGAAACCTGCCCCGCGTGGATGGAGCGGCCGATGCCAACGCCGCCGCCGTGGTGGATGGAGACCCAGGTGGCACCGGAGGCGGTGTTGAGCAGGGCGTTCAGCAACGGCCAGTCGGCGATCGCGTCGGAGCCGTCGGCCATCGCCTCGGTCTCGCGGTACGGGGAGGCGACGGAGCCGGAGTCGAGGTGGTCGCGCCCGATCACAATCGGCGCCTTGACCTTGCCCTCTTTGACCAGTTGGTTGAACAGCAGCCCAGCCTTGGCGCGGTCGCCGTAGCCCAGCCAGCAAATGCGCGCCGGCAGGCCCTCGAATTCGACCCGTTCCTGCGCCGCGTCGATCCAGCGGTGCAGGTGCTTGTTCTCCGGGAAGAGTTCCTTGATGGCCGCATCCGTGACCGCAATGTCCTCGGGGTCGCCGGAGAGCGCCACCCAGCGGAAGGGGCCAAGGCCCTCGCAGAACAGCGGCCGGATGTAGGCCGGGACGAAGCCGGGGAATTCGAAGGCCCGGTTGTAGCCGCCCTTGCGGGCCTCGTCGCGGATGGAGTTGCCGTAGTCGAAGACCTCGGCGCCGGCGTCCTGGAATTCGACCATGGCCGCCACGTGCCTGGCCATCGAGACTTGGGCCTTTTTGGTGAAGCCTTCCGGGTCGGCCGCGGCCTCGCGGTGCCATTCCTCCACCGTGACACCCTCGGGCAGGTAGCTCAGGGGGTCATGGGCGGAGGTCTGGTCCGTGACGATGTCGACCGTGAGCTCGCCGGCACGTTGGCGGCGCAGGAGCTCCGGAAAGACCTCGGCGGCGTTGCCGACGTAGCCGACGGACCAGCCGCGGCGTTCCTCCTTGGCTTTGAGCACCTTGGCGATCGCGGCGTCGAGGTCGGTTTCCACCTCGTCGAGGTAGCGCTTGCCGGCCCGGCGTCGGAGGTGGCTTTCGTCGACGTCGACAATCAGGCAGGCGCCGTCGTTCAGGGTGACGGCGAGCGGCTGCGCGCCGCCCATGCCGCCGCAGCCGCCGGTGAGGGTCAGGGTGCCGGCGAGGGTGCCGTCCTCGTCCCCGGTGAGCTTGCGGGCGATCGCCGCGAAGGTCTCGAAGGTGCCCTGCAGGATGCCCTGGGTGCCGATGTAAATCCAGGATCCGGCGGTCATCTGGCCGTACATCATCAGGCCCTCGGCCTCGAGCCGGCGGAATTCGGGCCAGGTGGCCCAGTCACCGACGAGGTTGGAGTTGGCCAGCAGCACGCGCGGGGCCCATTCGTTGGTGCGGAAAACGCCGACCGGCTTGCCGGACTGGACCAGCAAAGTCTCGTCCTTTTCCATGGTTTCCAGGGTGCGGGTGATGGCGTCGAACGCGGCCCAGGAGCGGACGGCGCGGCCGGTACCGCCGTAAACTACGAGGTCGTCCGGGCGTTCGGCCACCTCGGGGTCCAGGTTGTTCATCAGCATGCGCAGCGGGGCTTCGGTCTGCCAGGACTTGGCGGTGAGCTCGGTGCCGCGGGCTGCTTTGACCGGGCGGGCACCGGTGGTGAAATCGGCGGGTGCCATCAGGGGCTCCTTTGTTCTGTTGCTGGTTTGGGGATGAGGTTCTGTATCAACTAAAGCTTGTCCGGAGCCCCGGAAACAGGGGGTATCAGCGGGAGCTGTCCGGGATCCCAGACCCAACTAGCTCGCAGTTATTGTCGTTTTGGGCGCTCAAAACGACACCTACTGCGAGCTAGTTGGGCCGGGGCGGCCGTGGATCCGGACTGAGAGCTCGTCCGCGACCTTCCGCACCCTGGCGGCCAGGGCCGGCCACTGGTCCGCCGGCAGTTTGTCCTCCAGGAACGTCACGGCAACGGCGGCCGTCGGCCAGCCCACGTGGTCGGTGACCGCGGCGGCGATCGAACCGAAGTCCGGTGTGACTTCCCCGTGCTCGGTGGCGTAGCCGCGCTGCCGGACCTGGTCCAGATGCGAGGACAGTGCCGAGTACTTCATGATGGGCGATTCCGTCTCGTGCCGGGCGCTGAAGGCCGCGGCGTTCGGGTACAGCGCCCGGACCTGGGACTTGGGCAGCGCTGCGAGAATGGCGCGCCCGCTCGCGGTGAGGTGGCTCGGCAGCCGGACCCCGACGTCGGTCACCAGCGACGGGCGGTTCTTCGCCCGTTCCTCGACGATGTAGAGCACATCGCGGCCGTGCAACACGGCCAGGTGCGCACTCTCGCCGATCACGTCCACCAGCGAGGCGAGCATCGGCCGGCCTAACCGGGACAGCGGCTCCTGCCGCGAATACGCCGAACTGAGTTCGAAGGCACTGATGCCCAGCCCGTAGCGCTGCTCCTCATGCAGATGCATCACAAAGCCATTGGCCTCCATCACACCCAGCAGGTGGTAGACGCTGGAGCGCGGCAGGCCCAGCGCGGTGGCTATGTTTGACGCCGCCATCGGCCCCCGCCTGGAGGCGAGCAGCTTGAGGATGCGGAGGGTGTTTTCCGCGGCCGGAACCTTGGAGACCGACTTCGAGGTGGTGTCGCTGGCCGGTGCGGCGCTGGCTGTTGTGGTGCTGGTGGGGGCTGGCATGGATCCTCATTTACGTTGCACGGTGTCCGGTATCCCGTACTTAAGCATGCCCCCGGGAGGGCGCCCCGCACAGCCCAAGCCCGCTGCAGTGTCTGGTATGCCGGACATCCAGTGAGCTGCCCGCCGGGATCCCGGGCCGGCTCCCGGCATTGCGGTTGACAAGTAGTCGGCGCTGCAACCCAAGTGGTGCCAGCTTCGGTAGGGGTAGAAGTTACTCGTGTGACGAAAGGGACTGAAGGTTACATTGGCTGCACGGCGGCACCGGACCGGCCGGAACGCTGGCTGGGGAGCCCTGCCGCGGCCGGCCCGGGCTCGCCGTATCTCCGAATGGCACGCCTACCGAGGGAGTGGTTCAGATGGTTTTCCCCGCATCTCCACACACACAACGCCAAAGACGCACCATGGCCGGTTTTCTCTCCGGAAAAGTGGGCCGGGCAGGAACTCCACGGATTCCGTTCCGGGTGGGACAGGTCCTGATTGGCGATGATCCCTTCAACGGCCGGCACCTGGGCAAAGTGGCTGTCATCGAGGCTCCCTACGTGGGCCTCCGGACAACCGGCAATTCCCCCGATGACGTGGTCTTCTACGATTACCGCCAACTCCAGAGCCCCGACTAGTGGACAGGCCAGAAGAAATGAGCGCAGCGAACGTGTCCTCGCACTTCCTGACCATCGCGGAAGTCGCGGCGGCCATGCGGGTCTCCAAAATGACCGTGTACCGGCTGGTGAAGTCACATGCCATCGCGGCGGTGCGGGTGGGCCGGTCCTTCCGGGTTCCCGAGGACGCCGTCAACGACTACATCCGCCGCTCCACAGAACCGGCCACGCCGCGACCGGACAGCGACACCGGCGAGGACCCGTCGGCTGCGCACTAGCGGGCCGACCAGCCGCCGTCCATCGTGTAGCTCGCTCCGGTGACCATACCGGCGCCGTCGGAGGACAGCCAAGCGACGAGGGAGGCGACCTCCTCCGGTTCCACCAGCCGCTTGATGGCGGCCTCGGTCAGCATGATGTTGGCGAGGACCTCGGACTCCGGGATCCCGTGCACCTTGGCCTGGTCTGCAATCTGGGACTCGACCAGCGGCGTCCGGACATAGCCGGGGTTGATGCAGTTGGAAGTGACGCCATGCTGGCCGCCTTCGAGCGCGGTGACCTTGCTCAGGCCTTCGAGACCGTGTTTGGCGGAGACGTAGGCACTCTTGAACGGCGAGGCGCGGAGCCCGTGCACTGACGACAGGTTGATGATCCGGCCGAAGTTGTTCGCGTACATGTGCGGCAGCGCTGCCCGGATCAGCAGGAAGGGCGCCTCCAGCATCAACGTGATGATGCGCCGGAAGTCTGCCGGGTCGAAGTCCTCAATCGGGCTGATCCGCTGGATGCCGGCGTTGTTGACAAGGATGTCGCAGTCCAGGCTGACGGTCTCAAGCGCCTCGACGTCGAGCAGATTGACCGCCCAGGAGGTGCCGCCCACCTCGTCGGCGAGCGCTGCTGCGCCGGCCTCATCCAGATCCGCGATCACCACTTTCGCACCGCGTGCTGCGAGGGCGCGGACGCTGGCGGCTCCGATTCCGCCGGCTCCGCCGGTCACCAGCGCTTTGCGCCCGTTCAAGCTGCTCTCCATGTCTGCACTCCTCAGTTTCGCGGTCGTCAACGGCCCAGAGGAGGCGCGAGGCACGTCACTGAGCAGCTTCACTGAGTATTGCCGCACAAAGTGGGCGATTCAATGGTCAAACAAGCACGTCTTATGTGCAGAATTGCAGATATGAATGCAAACCCTGACGACTTGCTGGTGCTCCTAGCCGTCTCCCGCTCCGCGAAGTTCACCACTGCAGCCCAAGCCCTCGGGCTGAACCATACGACGGTCTCGCGCCGGATCGCTGCCCTGGAGAAGGCTTTGGGCGGGCGGGTGCTCTCGCGTGCCTCCGGCGGCTGGGAGCTGACGGATCTGGGTGCGGAAGCAGTGCAGGTCGCCGAGCGGGTGGAGGCTGCGATCCGCACACTCGAACAGCCGGGACGGGCCCCGGACCCGATCACAGGCGTCGTCCGGATGACCGCGACTGACGGCTTCAGCGCTTACATTGCGGCCCCGGCCGTGGCGAGGCTGCGCCGGGACCATCCGGGACTCAGCGTCGAGATCATCACAGTGACCCGGCGGGCACTCCAGCAGCGTTCCGGGCTGGACATCGAAGTCGTGGTGGGCGAACCGCAGGTGCACCGGGCCGCGGCCGCCAGGCTGGGTGAGTACATGCTCGGCATGTACGCCTCCCGCGGCTACCTCGCTGAATACGGCACGCCCACAACTATCGAGGAACTGACCGCCCATTCACTGGTGTATTTCGTCGATTCCATGCTCCAGGTGGACGATCTTGACGCACCGCGGCGGCTGGTGCCGACCATGCGGGACGGGCTGAGCTCCACCAACGTCTTTGTCCACGTGGAGGCGACCCGTGCCGGTGCCGGCATCGGCTTCCTGCCCTGTTTTGCGGCCGACCTGCACCCGGACCTGGTCCGCCTGCTGCCGGCGCAGTTCGCCGAACTGCTGCCGTACTGGATGGTGCTGCGGCCTGACTCCATGCGCCGGCCCGCCGTCGCCGCCGTGGTGCAGGCGCTTCGGGAGCAGACGACAGCGCACCATGAGTCGCTGATGGGCCGGGGACGGATGTCGCCCGCGGCCCCGTAGGCGCCGCGCCGTCCCCGCCGCAGCAGGACCGCTAAGAAGCAGCCTGCGACGGCGGGTCCGCGGCCGGAGGGTCGTGACGGACTGACGCGCCGGCGGCAAACGCCCGAACCTTGGCGTCGTTCCAGATATGGGCAGGCACCCCGCCGCCCAGCAGGCGTCGAGCCAGCCCGGGATCGTCGTCGAACGGCACATCGCTTCCGGCCATGATCATATTCCCGAAGCGCCTGCCCTTAAGCATGGCCGGATCGGCGATGATCACTGTGTACTTAAAAGCGTCAGCGATCGTCGCCGCGTCCTCGCGGGCATTCCGAAGGTCCGGCGCGTCACCCGAGTTGACCACGTACATCCCACCGGGTGCCAGGACGCCCCGGGCGTACTCGTTGAACTCCCTGGTAGTAAGTGGGCGCGGCGTCAGCGAGCCGGCGAAAACGTCCCTGATGATCAGGTCCCGGGTCTGCGGCGTCAGGCTTTCGGTAACCGCGCGGGCCTCCCCCACCCGGAGTCGCATCAGCGGGGCCTTCGGCAGGTCGAACCAGCCCCGGACATACCCGGCCAGTTTGCCGTCGAGCTCCACCACCACCTGGCGCGCGTCCGGGTAGGCCGCGTGGAAGTAGCGCGCCAGCGAGCACGCTCCGCCGCCAAGGTGCAGGGCACGCAGTTTGGGCCGGGAATCCCGGGCCCAGCGGGATTCCACCAGGGCCGAGATCCAGCGCATGTACTCGAAGTCAAGGAACAAGGGATCGGCCAGATCGATGTGCGAGCTCATCACACCATTGATCCGCAACAGCCAGCCGTTGGAGTTGTCCTGGTCCGCGATCAGCTCGCAGTCACCGGTGTCGATGTAATAGACGCCTTCTACCGGCCCGTCGGGGCGGGTTCCCTTCGGGAGTTCCACCACCCCAGCCGTCCTTTCGGTGCTGCTTCGGCCAGCAGCCCGGCCCCGCTTCGCCATCAGCTGTGCACCGTTTTGCTCATGATTCAAGCGTAGTTCACCGCTCTGCGCGGCCGTCACCATGAGCCGGAGGCGGCGGGCGCACGCCGATCCGTCATCACAAAAGAAATAAAGCAAAGGGTACTTACTATTAGGTAGTAATCATGCTTAGTATTTACTCCCCAGCAATTGCTGGTTTGTGATCAGCAGCCGATCGTGAAAAGAGCGCGAAGATGACAGAGAACCACTGGCCCCAGGGCGGCAGCAACGGCACTCCTGCGGCTACCCAGCAGACGGCCCTCCGGCCGGAATCCACGTTCCCGCCGCCGTCCAACGGGTCCGCAAAGACCGACGCCGCCAAGGATGAGGCGGCGGATGTGAAGCGCCAGGCCGCGGATTCGGCCCGGAACGTGTCCGAGACGGCCAAGACGGAAGCAGCCACTGTTGCCGCCGAGGTGAAGACGAACGCCCGGGATCTCCTGCAGCAGGCGAAGTCGGACCTCACGGATCAGGCCGGCACGCAGCAGCAGAAGGTAGCCGCGGGCCTGCACTCCATTTCCACCGAACTGCACACCATGGCCGCAGCTTCCGAACAGCCCGGCGTCGCCACCGACCTGGTGCGCCAGGCCGCCGAACGCTCCTCGGCCGTCGCCGGGTGGCTCGATGGCCGCGATCCGGGCTCGCTGCTGACCGAGGTGAAGTCCTTTGCCCGCGAGCGGCCCGGCACCTTCCTGCTCCTGGCGGCCGGAGCCGGCGTGCTGGCCGGCCGGCTCAGCCGCAGCCTCAGCGCCGGCGCACCGGAACCGGCCGCCGCCGGTGCCACCGCAAACCCCGGCACCAGGGTCCCGGACACCGGCAGGGCAGTCCCGCCGCCGCCCGTGCAGCTGCCCGCCCCGGAAACCACGACGGCGGGCTTCGCGGACACGTACCCGCCGGCTCCCGCCGGGAATGACCCGTTCGGTGACACCGCCCGGCAGGACCGCTGGGCCTCCGAGCCTGTCGTGACTGAGCCGCTCCGGCAGGATCCGCTCCGCGATGACCCCTTTGACGGCGGCCGTCGATGACCAGCGACATGCCTCAGACCGCCGCGCACGCCAAAGCTGAATCCTCGTCCTTGGGTGACCTCCTGGGCGAGGTAACGCGGGACATGTCCACCCTGATGCGGCAGGAAGTGGAGCTGGCCAAGGTCGAGCTCAAACAGTCAGCGGCCCGCGCCGGCAAGGGCGGCGGGATGCTGGCCGGTGCCGGCGTCGCGGGCCACTTCGTCCTGCTATTCCTGTCCCTGGCGCTTTGGTGGGCGCTCGGGACGCTCCTGGGACTGGGCTGGTCCGGCGTCGTCGTCGCCGTCATCTGGGGAATCATCGCCGCAGCCCTGGCAGCCACGGGCCGCAAGGAACTCAACGCCATCAGGGGCTTGCCCCAGACCGTCGCTACGCTGCAGGAAATCCCTCCCACGCTCAAACCCACCCCCTAGATCCAGCGAGGAAACACGATGAGTGAAAACCCGGATGCCATCCGAGCAGATATTGAAGCAACCCGCGCACGGCTGGGCACGAACGTCGATGCCGTAGCGGACAAGGTCACACCGTCGCACATCGTCCAGCGGCAGACCGACAGGGTCAAAGCGAACGTCAAGGACGCCGTCTTCGGAGTGAAGGAAAAAGTCATGGGCGCTGCCGACCACACCGCCGGCAACGTCCACACCGCCGCCGGAAACACGGGTGCGCACCTCGGCAACGCCGGGGCAGCGATGGGGGGCGCCCCCGCGCAGGTCAAAACGAGGACCCGGGGCAACCCGCTCGCGGCGGGCCTGATTGCCTTCGGCGCGGGCCTGTTGGCCTCCGCCCTGATCCCGGCCAGCCAGAAGGAACGCGAAGCTGCTGATGCCCTCAAGACAGCGGCCGAGCCGTTCACCACCGAACTGACCGAGGCCGCCAAACACATGGCCGAGGGACTGAAAGAGCCCGCCCAGGCTGCGATGGAAAGCGTCAAGGCCAGCGCTGCAGATGCCACCGAGGCCGTCAAAGCCGAGGGCCAAGGCGCGGTCGCGGACGTCAAAGAGCGGACCGCAGAGGCCAAGGACACCGTCCAGCAGGCCTGATCCCGCGAGAACCCGGCCGGCCGACCTGCGCTCACGCGCCGGACGGCCGGCCGATGCGCTTAACCCGACAAAGGAAAAAATCCCATGACCCAAAACCCTGCCACGGCAGAAAATAGCAGCATAAACGACGCCGAAACCCAGGAGAGCAGCACAGCCAAGGCCCGCACGGCGCCCGCTCCGGACGATTCGCGCAAGCCGGACAGCCCCACGGACGTCACCAAACCGTCGTGGAAGTTCATCGCGAAGAAAACGCTGCGGGAATTCACCAAGGACCAGTGCCCCGACCTCGCCGCGGCCCTGACGTACTACTCGGTCCTCTCAGTTTTTCCGGCGCTCTTGGCGCTGGTGTCCTTGCTGGGGATTTTTGGGCAAGCCGAAAAGACCACCGCCGCGTTCCTGGAGATCGCCCGGGGATTCGCGCCTGCTGAAACCGTGGAAGCGATCCGCCAGCCAATCGAGCAGCTCAGCAGCTCCTCCGCCGCCGGACTCACCCTGGTGATCGGACTTCTTACCGCTCTCTGGTCCGCATCCGGGTATGTCGGGGCGTTCGGGCGGGCCATGAACCGGATCTACGAAATCGACGAGGGCCGGCCGTTCATCAAACTCCGGGGCACGATGCTCGCCGTCACGATCGCCACCGTGCTGATTGTTGTACTGCTGGCGGCCATGCTCGTCCTCAGCGGCCCCGTGGCCGAGTCCATCGGCAGCGCCATTGGTTTGGGCGGTGCCGTCCTGACAGCGTGGAACATCCTCAAATGGCCCGTCATTTTGTTGCTTGTGGTGCTTGCGATCGCCATCCTCTACTACGCGACCCCAAACGTAAAGCAGCCCAAATTCCGCTGGATGAGCCTGGGCTCGCTGATCGCCCTGGTGATCTTCCTGCTGGCATCCTTGGCCTTCGCGTTCTACGTTGCCAACTTCAGCAGCTACAACCGGACCTACGGCGCGATCGGCGGCGTCATCATCTCGCTGCTCTGGCTCTGGATCCTGAACCTGTCACTGCTCTTCGGCGCCGAATTCGACGCCGAAATGGAACGCGGCCGCCAACTGCAGGCCGGGATTGAGGCTGAGGAAACCATCCAGCTGCCACCCCGGGACACCAAGCAGAGTGACAAGCTGCAGGCGCGTGAAGAGGAGGACATCAAACGGGGCCGCGAACTCCGTGAACAGCACAGCACAGCGGGCGCGGGGGCCGTCCCGGGTCGCACTGCCGCTACCGAGGGGGATCGGCCCAACCCGCGGGACCAAAGCCCCTAGCCCGCTCCGACCCATTGAGTTCTACTGGGCGCAGTACCGACCGGAGGCGGACACGGCTGACCTGAACAAAGCGCGCGGCAATGCCTTGACTGTGCGCTGACCATGCTTCACCGGACCAATCCTTCAGAGGGGAGCTGGAGGTGACTTGGAGAGGAGGACGCCCGTGCGAGCATGGCGGGTAGGGCAGCCCGGGCCGATGAGGACAGGCCCCCTTGTGCAAGCCGAGTGCCCCGACCCCAAACCGGGCCCCGGGGAGGTATTGCTGCGGGTAAGGGTGTGTGGAGTCTGCCGCACGGACCTGCACCTGGCTGAGGGCGATCTCGCCCCGCGCCGGCCCGGTGTCATCCCCGGCCACGAGGTCGTTGGGGATGTCATTAAGTGCGGGGACGGCGCCACGCGGTTCTCACCGGGAAACCGGGTCGGCGTCCCTTGGCTTGGCGGGACCTGCGGCTCCTGCCGTTTTTGCCTGCGCGGAGATGAAAACCTCTGCCTCTCCCCCGTGTTCACCGGCTGGGACCGCGACGGCGGTTACGCCGAACTCATCACGGTGGCCGAAGACTTCGCCTACCGGCTCCCGTCGGGCTTCTCGGATGAGGAGGCCGCGCCGTTGCTGTGCGCGGGGATCATCGGCTACCGGGCGCTCTGCCGGGCCGATCTGCCCATCGGCGGTCGGCTGGGGATCTACGGTTTCGGCGGATCCGCGCATTTGGCGGCCCAGATTGCCCTTTTCCAGGGCGCGCGTGTGTATGTAATGACCCGATCCAAGGAGGCCCGGACCCTCGCCCTGGAGCTCGGCGCGACCTTCGCCGGCGGCGCCGATGAGCAGCCGCCGGATCCGCTGGACTCGGCGATCCTGTTCGCCCCGGCCGGCGGCCTGGTTCCGGTAGCACTGCGCGCCCTGGACCGTGGCGGCACCCTCGCTGTTGCCGGCATCCATCTAAGTGATATTCCGGCGCTGAACTATGCCACGGACTTGTTCCAGGAACGCCAGCTGCGCAGCGTCACAGCCAACACCCGGGCCGACGGCGAGGAGTTCCTGCGCGTCGCCGCGGAGATCCCGCTCCGGCCCACCACAGTGGCCTACCCGTTTGAGGCCGCGGACCGGGCGCTGCTGGATCTGTCCGAGGACCGGGTCACCGGAGCGGCGGTGCTCCGGATGGACTCAACGTAGCCGGCCAGTGGCGGGCAGGCCGGATCGGTCGTCCGCGCGCAGGAATTCGTGTTCCTGGCCCGGCTGGATCAGGACGCTGCGGGCGCCCACCCGCACCAGCACCGGGGCCGCGTCGCCAGGCGCTGCCGATACCCTGAGACGGTCGCGCTCCAGGTGAACGGCGAGCATCTGGTCCCGGTAGCGGACCTGGAAGTCCACGCGGCTGAGCTCGACGGGCAGCCGGGGGACGAAGTCGAGGGCATCGCGCGTAATCTGCAGCCCGGCAAAACTGCGCTGCACTACGTCGATCGTGCCGGCCATGGCGCCGAGATGGATGCCGCAGCGGGTAGTTCCGCCTTGGGTGTCATCCAGGTCCGCGTCCAGCGCCTCCCGGAACGTTTCCCACGCCCGCTCGGGATTCCGCTGCGCCAGCACCGAGGCGTGGGCCACCCGGCTGAGCGTTGATCCGTGCGCTGTCCTGGCCAGGTAGAAGTCCACAGTGGCTGCCATCTGCGCTGCGGTAACGGTATAGTCCATCCGGGCCAGGAACCGGATCAGCTGGTCCTCGCCCAGGACGTAAAGCAGCATCAGGACGTCGGCTTGTTTGGCCAGCCGGTAGTGGTTGGTGCTGTCCCCTTCCGCCTCCAGGATCAGGTCCAGCCGCTCGATGAGCCCGTAGCTTCGGCGGTAGTGGTCCCAGTCAAGTTCCCGGAGCGCGGCGTAGCCGTCGAACTGGCTGATGACGCCGTCGTCGTGGAACGGAACGAACATGCGGCGGCTGAGGTGTTCCCAGGCCGTCATCTCGGCGGCGGTGACCAGCAGCCTGGTCCGCAGTTCGTCCATGTCGAATCCACGCACGGAATGCATCATCCAGACGGCTTGGTCGAACACCCAGGCCGCCATCACGTTGGTGTACGCATTGTCGTTCAGCCCGCCGCCCGGGTCACCCGGGTTGCCGGTATGGTATTCATCCGGGCCCATAACTCCCCGGAGGTGGAAGCGGTCTTCGACCGGGTCGAATTCCGCCATGGACGCGAACAGCCGGGCGACTTCCACGATGATTTCCGCCCCATGCCCGGTGAGCCACCCGCGGTCCTGGGTGGCCTCGAAGTACTGCCAGGCGTTGTAGGCGACAGCGAGGCCGACATGGCGCTGGAGCCGCGAATAGTCCTTCATCCAGTGCCCGGACCGCAGGTTGAACAACAGCTTCGGCGTCTGTTCAGTGCCGTCACTGCCGCTTTGCCATGGGAACAGGGCCCCCTTAAGTCCCGCGTCCCGCGCCGCGTCCCGGGCCGCGCCGAGCCGCCTCCAGCGGTAATCGAGGAGCTCGCGGGCGAGGGCGGGCAGCCTCGAATTCAGCAGTGGGAGGACAAAAAGCTCATCCCAGAAGACGTGCCCCCGGTACCCTTCGCCGTGCAGCCCGCGGGCCGGTACACCGGCGTCGACTTCGGCGGTGTGGGTGGTGAGGGTCTGCAACAGGTGGAAGACGTGCAGGTTCAGGATCAGCTGGGCCTGCGAGCTGGCGTCGAACTCTATGACAAAGGGTTGGAGCAGGACGGCCCATGCGGCGTCGTGCTCGGCCTGCAGCGCCGTGAAACCGCCCGAGGCGCGGGCCAGGACGGCCCGGGCCGCCGTTCGGGGAGATGCGATGGCGTGATCGCGCGAGGAGGTCACGGCCACGGTCTTGAGGATCGTCAGCGGCGCACCCGCTGTCACAAAAACTTCGAAGCGGTGCGTGTGCAGCCCATTCAGCTGTTCGGGAATCCCTGCCCCGGGCGGCCCGTCGGACCCGGCGATTTCCGTCCGGAGCGCCAGGGCGATCCCGATTCCGCTGGTGACGGTCCGGACCTCCACTGTGAGTTCGGCGGCACCCGGGCCGTCCCCGGCCGCCGTAACCCGGACGGACCCCAGGTGCCGCTTGGACAGCGCCGCGTCCTCGGGGACGTTGGAGTTGGTGACCCCGGTGTCACAGCCGCTGCGAACGCTGACGCCGCCGTCCCAGCCGACGGCCGTGACGACCGTTTCCATCGCGGCCAGGTGCGGGACGGCCATTGACACCAAGCGGCGCTGCACCAGCAGAAGCTGCCGGCCGGCGTTGTCCTCCAGAAGCGCCTCCCGGGTCAGCACCGCCCGCTTCAGGTCCAGGGTGCGGCGCTCGCTGCGGAGCGAAAGTCCGCCTTCGGACCACCATGGCCCTTCGTCGATCCGGAGGTCCAGCGGCAGCCAGTCCGGAATGTTGACCATGTGTTCGTCGACAGTTTCCTGGTCCGCCACAACGCTGCGCAGGCTGTTGTAGACGCCGGCGAGATAGCTGCCGGGATAGTGCACGGCCCCGGCCCGGTGTTCGGGGGCGGCGCCCCGCGTGGCCAGGTAGCCGTTGCCCAGGGTGGTGAGGGCTTCGCGGTGGCCCTCATGCACCGGGTCGAAGCCTTCGTAGACCAGCAGCCACGGGTGTGTGATGACGAGTCCAATGTCCAGTTGGCTGACATCCTCGACGACGACGTCGGCGCCCGCCTCTTCCAGCGGGCCCCGGCGCCCGGACCGGTCGATGCCAACGACCAGCCCAAAGCCGCCGCGCCGGCCGGCTTCAACCCCGGCCGCTGATTCCTCGATGACCATGGCCCGGGCGGGCGGGATCCCGAGCCGCCGCACCGCTTCCAACGGCAGCGCGGGGGCCGGCTTGCCCGCAACGTCGCGGTCCAGGGCCGTCTGACCGTCGACGACGTGGTCGAAGAAGTCCCCGAGGCCGGCGGCGGCCAGCAGCGCGCCGGCGTTTCTGGCGCAGGTGGCAAGCACCACCGGAATTCTCCCCGCTTTCAGCCGGCCGAGGAGGTCCACTGTGCCCGGGAACGCCCGGACCGGTTGGTCACCGAGCAGCTTTTCGAACAGTTCGTTCTGGTGTGCGGCGAGCCCGAAGACGGTCCATTCCCCGGAGCCATCTGAGGGGTTGCCGTCCGGGACTGCCCCTCCGCGGGAGGCCAGGAAAGAGGTTACCGCGTCTTCCCACGTCCGGCCGGCCACGAGGTCCAGGTAGTCGTCGGTGCAGAACGGATCCCGGCGGGTCCCGGCTGGAAGCCTCGGGTCCTGGAGGACTGCGTCGAAGAGTTGCTTCCATGCCGCCGAGCGAAGACCGGCGGTGTCGGTGACCACCCCGTCCAGGTCAAAGATCACGGCATCGACGGGCGCAAGGGCTGCGGCTAGGGTGGGCGACTCCGTCATTCCTCAGTCGTATCAGGCCTGCGGCAACTGCGACAGTGGCCTTGTACCGCTATTCCGCCCCGCCGGCCCGAATAGCCCTCAGCCAAGCAGCGAATCGAGGGTGGTAAAGCCATAACCGGCCTGGCGGATCCGATCGATGATCCCGGGCAGCGCATCGGCGTCCAGGGTGGTCCCGTCGTCGGGATTGGAACCGATGTGCATCAGCACGATCTCCCCGGGTTGAAGGCCGGCGAGTGTCCGGTCAGCCACGATGCGCGCCGAGATCCCGCCGCTGCTGCCCTTCCAGCCCAGGGTGTCCACGCTCCAGCGGACGGCCAGGTAGCCGTAGGCGTTCACGGCAGCGATGGTCCGGGCATCGCGTTCACCGAAGGGAAAGCGGAACAAGGGACGGGGGTCAGCTCCGCCGGCCAGGATGGCCTGCTGCGCCAGAACCAGCTGGTCCCCGATCGCGGCGTCGGGGAGCCCGGTAAAACCAGGGTGGGTCATCGAATGGTTCCCCACCCGGTGGCCGCCCGCGACGATCGCCGCGACACCCGCCGGGTTGCCGGCCGCCCAGTTGCCGGTCAGGAAAAACGTGCCGCGAACGCCTGTGGTGGCCAGTGTCTGCAGGATGCTGGGCAACCCTGCGCCGTTGGCTCCGGCGTCGAAAGTCAGCGCCACCACTGCACCCACTCCCGGGACTACCTCCAGATCGCGGCCGGCGAGCGCGGCGGGGAACGGGACCGGGGGCGGCTCGGGCGCCGGGGGCGGGGGCGGTTCGGGCGCAGGCGCCGGGGGCGGTTCGGGCGCAGGCGCCGGGGGCGGTTCGGGCGCAGGGATGGCAGGCACCGGTACCGGCCCGGCCGGAGCCGTTTCGCTGGGGGTGCGGACCGGAACGTCCGACGGCGACGAACCCGGCGTCGGGCTGCCCGCCGGCTCCTCCGACGGGCCGGCGGTGTCCACAGGTGACGATGCCGGAGCTGACGACGCCGGCGGCGGTGTTGTCGGGGCAGCCGCCGGCGGGTTGGCTCTCAACACAACTGCAAGCACAACGGCGGCGGCCACCAAGAACACCGCAGCGGCGGCCACCAGCCACCGGCGTCGGCCGGAAAGGTTCGGCCTCATGCTTTAACTGTGGCACCGCCGGCGACAGCCGTACTAGGGCTGAAAGGCCCGGGCAGGCGGGGACGCTGCCGGTATCAGCCGGTCGGCCCGGTACCGGTCGAACAAGCGGATGAAGGAGTCTTCCGTGCGGCGGTAGCCGGTGAAGCCCGCAAGCCGGCTCTTGCTCATATCCGTAACAACTTCGAGGTTGCGGCCCAGGTCACCGTCTGTGTGCCACCAGGACGCGACCCGGGCGAGCTCGGGTTCGGCCAGCCCGTGGCGGGCGGCGATGCCTGCCCAGACGCCCTCCTGGCCGGACATCTGCTGTTCCAGCGGGCGTGGCCGGACCTCGTACCCAACGGATTCGACGCCGAAATAGGCGGCCAGCGCAGGCCACATGCGGCGCCAGCGGAAGAGGTCTCCGTTGACGATGTTGTACGCCTGGTCGGCTACCCCATCGGCGGTGGCCGCCCAGACCATGTGTTCTGCCAGGAGCCCACTGTCGGTCATGTCCGTCAGGGAGTTCCACTGCGTCTCGGAGCCGGGAAAGATGAACGGCAGGCCGAGTTCCCGGCAGATGGACGCCTGGACCGCGAGCGTTAGACCCATGTTCATGGCGTTGCCGACCGCATGTCCGATAACCGTATGCGCCCGGTGCGCGGACCAGCCAAAGCCCTGCCGGCCCGCGCCAGCCCATAACTCGTCTTCCTGGGCGTAGTAGAAGTTAGGCGTCGGCAACCTGGGCTCGCTTTCGCGGAACGGCGTGTCCGGCATCTCCCCCGCCGCGTACGCTTCAAACGGACCCAGATAGTGCTTCAACCCGGTCATCAGGGCCACGTGTTGCACTGGCTGGCCGCTGAGGCTCGCCAGCAGGTTCCGCAGCATGGCAGCGTTGGTGTCGATGTTTTCCTGTTCCGTGTCCATCCGCGACCACGCCGTGTAGAACACGTGGCTGGGCCGTTCACCCGCCAGGGCTTCACGCAGGCTCTCCACGGAGGTCAGGTCCGCACTCACGTGCCGGACATCGCCGCGCCGGATCGGGTGCCGCGAGAGGGCCACAACGTCCCAGCCCTCATCGGCCAGCCGGTCAACCAGAGCCGATCCGGCAATGCCGCTGGCCCCGACCACCAGGGCGGTCCTCGTATCAATGGTGCCTGAACTGCTTGCCACGCCGTTCCTCCTCGTGCTGTCCGCTGCGCCTCGCCGCCCCAACAGGGGGCACGGCGGGCCCAACCAACGTCATTCTCCGCCCGCTCCAGCCTCTCACAGACCGAACGGGGCGGGCAGTAGGATAAAGGCAGTGGAGCGCGCCTCACCAACCAGCGAATGCTAAGGCAGGATATCCGTGAAAATCCTTCTCCGATATCCGCTCGTTGCAGGCACAGTCGCGGCCCTGCTCGCCGTGCTTATCCTGCTCCTGTCCGGGCAGGAGCCGATTGCGCAGATCACAGCCAGCAGCTACGCCCTGGCGGTAGCGGCCTATCTGGGCGTCGGCATGGTCCGCCGGCTGATGGGTGGCCAGTGGGGCATCGACATCCTGGCGGTCACCGCCATTGTCAGCACCGTCCTGGTGGGCGAATTCATCGCCGCCATGATCATTGTCCTGATGATGGCCGGCGGCACTGCCCTCGAGGACTTCGCCGCCGGCCGGGCCAAAAAGGAACTGACCTCCCTGCTGGAACGCGTCCCGCAGACTGCCCACCGGGAAGGAGACGGCAGCTCCGCCGCCGAAACCAGCACAGGCGGCCAGCTCGAGGATGTTGCCGCCACCGACGTCCGGATCGGAGACATCCTGCTGGTCAGACCCGGTGAAGTGGTGCCGCTGGACGGCATCCTGCTTTCTGAATCCGGCAGCTTCGACGAGTCCTCCCTCACCGGGGAAAGCCTTCCGGTGGAACGGGTTGCCGGGGACGGGCTGATGAGCGGCTCCCTCAACGGCGAAGCCGCGGTCCGGATGCGGGTCACGGCCCTGATGGCGGATTCGCAGTACAGCCGCATCGTCGCACTGGTCAAGGAAGCCGCGGACAGCAAGGCACCCATGGTGCGGCTCGCGGACCGGTATGCCGTCCCGTTCACCGCCCTCGCGTACCTTCTCGGCGCGATCGGCTGGATCATCAGCGGCAGCCCGGCCCGGTTCGCGGAGGTGCTGGTGGTCGCCACCCCGTGCCCGCTGCTGATCGCCGCCCCCGTGGCCTTCCTGGGCGGCATGAGCCGTGCCGCGCGCGGCGGCATCATCGTCAAATACGCCGGCGTGCTGGAGCAGTTGAGCCGGATCAAGACGGTCGCCTTCGACAAGACCGGGACCCTGACCTACGGCCGTCCCTCCCTGGTGGGCGTCCGGACCTCCGGGTCCTTCACCAAGGACGACGTCCTGGCCCTGGCGGCCTCCGCCGAACAATATTCCTCCCACGTGCTCGCCGCCTCCGTGATGGAGGCTGCACGGAACCGCGGGCTCGTCTTCGAAACCGCAACGGAGGCCAACGAATTCGCCACGCACGGCGTCCGGGCACGCTTCGACGGCCGCGACGTGGTGGTTGGCAAGCCGAAGTTCGTTGCTGAATCGGCCGGCGGCGTCGAGGAATTCGAGCTGGCCAGCGGCGAACTCGCCATCTATGTCGGCGTCGCCGGGGAATTCGCCGGGGCCCTGGTGATGAGCGACCCCATCCGCGGGGAAACCCGCCGCACCTTGGCCGAGCTGACCGAACTCGGCGTTATCCAGACGGTGATGCTGACCGGCGATGCGCTCGCGACCGCCGAACACATCGCGGACGCGGCCGGGCTCACCGATGTCCGTGCCGAGTGCCTGCCGGCGGACAAGGTCGAAGCCGTCCGGGACCTGCCGCTGCGACCGGTCATGATGGTGGGGGACGGCGTCAACGATGCCCCCGTGCTGGCCGCCGCCGACGTCGGCATCGCGATGGGTGCCCGCGGCTCGACGGCGGCCGGCGAGTCGGCCGACGTCGTGATCATCCTGGACGACCTGTCCAAGGTAGCCGCGGCCGTGCGGATCGGCCAGCGCACCATCAAGGTGGCGCTGCAAAGCATCTGGATCGGCATAGCGCTGAGCGTGGCGCTGATGCTCGCCGCGGCTGCAGGCTTCGTCCCGGCCATCGCAGGTGCCTTGTCCCAGGAACTCGTGGACCTGGCGACAATCCTCAATGCCCTGCGCGCACTCAGTCCGGGCACCTCAGCGAAGGCCAAGAAGCAGGCTCCCGCCGCTACCGGGAAGCAGGCAGTTTCTCGGCTTCCGCGATCCGCGGAACGGTCCTGAGGTAGCTGTCCGGATTCAGCGAGATCGAATCGATGCCTTCACGGACCAGGAACGCCGCGAATTCCGGGTGGTTGCTGGGTCCCTGGCCGCAGATGCCGATCTTGATGCCGGCTGCGTGCGCCTTTTGGATTGCCTGGCTGATCATGGCCATCACGGCCTCATCCCGCTCGTCGAAGAGTGCGGCCAGCTGCGCCGAATCCCGGTCCACGCCCAGGACAAGCTGGGTGAGGTCGTTGGAGCCGATGGAGAAGCCGTCGAAGCGGGTGGCGAACTTGTCGGCGAGGACGACGTTGGACGGGATCTCACACATCATGTAGACCTGCAGGCCGTTCTGGCCCCGGACCAGGCCGTGCTCCGCCATCACGGCCAGCACCTTGTCCGCTTCCCGGGGGGTGCGGCAGAACGGGACCATCACAATAATGTTGCTAAACCCGAGCTTCTCGCGGACCCGTTTGAGGGCGGCACACTCCAGGGCAAATCCCTCGCGGTACCGCTCGTCGTAGTAGCGGGACGCGCCGCGGAAGCCGAGCATGGGGTTTTCCTCAGGTTCCTCGAAGGCGGAACCGCCGATCAGGTGAGCGTACTCGTTGGTCTTGAAGTCGCTGAGCCGGACGATCACGGGCCGGGGGAAGTGGGGTGCTGCGATCTTGGCGATGCCAAGAGCCAGGGCGTCCACGAAATAGTCCTTCGGGTCGGCAAAGCCGCTGGTCAGGGCACGGATCTGCTCGGCCTCGTGGGGGTCGGTGACCCGCTCGGGGTGAACCAGCGCCATCGGGTGGACCCGGATCAGGGCGCTGATGATGAATTCCATCCGGGCTAGCCCGACGCCGTCGGCCGGCAGCCGCCACCACTGGAAGGCTGCCGCGGGGCTGGCGATGTTGACCATTACTTTGGTGTGTGTCTCGGGCAGTTCACCGAGGTCCACGTCCTCGGTCTCAAACGCGAGGCTGCCCTGGTACACCCGGCCTTCGTCGCCCTCGGCGCAGGAAATCGTCACGGACTGGTCTTCCGCGAGCACAGCGGTGGCATTTCCTGTACCCACGACTGCGGGTACCCCGAGTTCCCGGCTCACGATCGCCGCGTGGCTGGTGGAGCCGCCGCGGTCGGTCACGATGCCTGCTGCCCGCTTCATAATCGGAACCCAGTCCGGGTCGGTCATCTCGGTGACCAGGATGGCGCCGTCGCGGAAGTTGTCGATGTCAGCGGCGCTGCGGATCACGCAGGCCGTGCCGTGGGCGATGGAATCGCCGATCGCGGCGCCGCGCACCAGTACACTGCCCGCCTCCAGCAGGTGGTGGAGGGTGAACCGGGAGCCGGTTTTTTGCGACTGGACCGTTTCCGGCCGGGCCTGGACCATAAACAGTTCGCCGGTCACACCATCACGGGCCCACTCCATGTCCATCGGCCGGGCATAGTGCTCTTCCACGCTCACGGCCCAGCGTGCCAGCGCGAGGATCTCGGCGTCGTCCAGGACAAAAGCGCGGCGTTCCGCGTCGGAGGTGTCCACCATTTTGGTGCGGGCGTGGCCGCCCCGGCTGTAGACCATTTTCCGGTCCTTGGAGCCCAGCGTCTTTTCGATAATCGGAGCGAACTCCGGCTGGGCCAGCAGCGGCTTGAAGACGACGTATTTGTCCGGATTGATGGTGCCCTGGACCACGGTTTCGCCAAGCCCCCAGGCGGCGCTGACCACTGCCACACCCGGGAAGCCGGAATCAGTGTCGATGGAGAACATCACGCCGGAGGCGCCGACGTCGGAGCGCACCATCCGCTGCACACCGATCGAGAGCGCAACGTCGAGGTGGTCGAAGCCCTTGACCTCGCGGTAGCTGATGGCACGGTCGGTGAACAGTGAGGCGTAGCAGCGCCGGCAGGCGTCCAGGAGTTCGCGTTCCCCGGCGATGTTCAGGAAGGTCTCCTGCTGCCCGGCGAAGCTCGCATCTGGCAGGTCCTCGGCGGTGGCGCTGCTGCGGACCGCAACGGAGAGCCGGTCCACCCCGGCCCGCTCCCCGAGTTCCCGGTAGTGGGAGCGGATGGACGCGGCGGTGTCGTCGGGGAACTCACTGTCCAGGAAGAGCTCACGGATGGCTTCCCCGGTGGCGCGCAGGGACGTTTCGCCGGCGCGGTAGGACTGGATCTGTGAGCGCATCGCCGGTTCGATGCCGTTGGCTTCGATGAACCGGCGGTAGGCGTCCGCGGTGGTCGCAAAGCCGCCCGGCACGCGCACACCCTTGGTTTTGAGGGACTGGATGAGTTCGCCGAGGGAGGCGTTTTTGCCCCCCACCTGCGGGACGTCGCCCATACCGATCTCTTCAAACCACAGCACCGGGGATTCAGCCATGTCGCAACTCCTGCTTTCGGCAATTGGGAAGGAAAACGCTGGACACGATGGTGACCGCTGGCGTCCGGCGCCCCTGGAGCCATCCTGTGGCGGCGGACCATCCGATGTCAGAGGCTTTGGACCTTGAATGCCGCGGCGGCCCGAGCGACCCTGCGGTGACGGACCGTTTTGTAGAGCCAGTCCGCAAGCAGCACGGCCGGGATGGCGGCAAGGGCCACGGCCAGGCCGCCGGGCGAGGGCGGGGCGTGGCCCAGCAGCGTTGCCAGCGGCCCGAGGAACAGGAAGACCGCCAGCAGTCCCAGCTCCGCCAGCACCGCCCAGATCAGCAGCCGGTTGCTGAACCAGCCCAGCCGCCACGGCGGCACGCTGGCGCTGCGGCAGGCGAAGGCGTTGGCGAGCTGGGCCAGGACCACCGTGGTGAACGCGGCGCCGGAGGCGGCCATCAGCACATCCGCCGCGGGCAGTGCCGCCCCGGGGGTCCAGCCCGCACCGAACAGGACAGCGGTGTACGCCGTCATTTCGAAAAGCGCCTCGACCGGCCCCAGCACTCCGAACACGCGGATCATCAGCCCCCGGTCCATCAGGTGCCGCCGCTCCGGGGGCCGTTTCAGTGTTCCCTTGCTCGGGGCCTCGCTGCCCAGCGCCAGCGCGGGCAGCAGGTCGGTGCCGATGTCGAGGGCCAGGACCTGCAGCACGCTCAGCGCCAGCGGAAACCGCCCGCCGGAGAGCGCCCAAATGACAAAGGGAGTAAGTTCGGCGACGTTGTCCGTCAGGTGGTAGGTCAGGAAGCGCCGGATGTTCGCGTAGGTGGCGCGTCCCTGCTCCACTGCGGCGATAATGGTGGCGAAGTCGTCATCGAGCAGCACCAGGTCCGCCGCCTCCCGGGCCACGTCCGTGCCGCTGCGCCCCATCGCCACACCGATATCCGCCTGCCGGAGCGCCGGGCCGTCGTTGACGCCGTCGCCGGTCATTGCCACGACATGGCCGCGGCGTTGCAGCAGGCGGGCGACCCGGAGTTTCTGTTCCGGGGTAACCCGGCTGACCACCACCCCGTCGCGGTCCAGCAGCGCGGTCAGGACGGCGTCGTCCTCGGGCAGGCGGTGTCCCTCCAGCACAAGCTCCGGGGTTCCGATCAGCCCGGTCTCCCGGGCGATGGCGGCGGCCGTGAAGGCATGGTCTCCGGTAACCATGGCCACTTTGATTCCGGCCCCGCGTGCCGCCTCGAGCGCCACCCGGACCTCGGCGCGGGGTGGGTCGTGCAGGCCGATCAGCCCCAGCAGCGTCAGTCCGCGTTCAACGTCCTCAAGCTTGAAATCGGCGCCGGGCAAGCCAGGCAGGCTCCGCTCGGCGACGGCCAGTACCCGGAGCCCGTGCGAGGCCATCTGGTCGACCATTTGCACGGCGCGGTCGGCGCCGTCGGCACCGTCCCCGCCCGCCCCGCCACACAGCGGAATCACGGACTCCGGGGCGCCCTTGACGTAAAGGGTGGTCCCGGCGATTGCGGATTCCCGCAGCCGCCGGGGATCGAAGGCGAAGCGGTGCGACACCGCGGGCTCAGCGGGGCGCTGTCCGGTTCCTGCCAGCCGGGCCGCCAGCGCATCGATGGCGGCCTCCATCGGATCGCCCTCGACGATCCACTGTCCCTCGTGGAGCACCGCACGGCCCACGGACGCGGCCAGCGCCGCGGTGCTGAGGTGCCCTGCCTCCCCGGTTCCCGTTCCGGTGACCTCGGCCTCCGGGCCGTACCCTGCGCCGATGATGCTGACCAATCCGGCAGGGGTCCAGACCTCGACGGCGTTCATCCGGTTCTGGGTCAGGGTCCCGGTCTTGTCCGTGCAGATAAAGGTGGTGGAGCCGAGGGTCTCCACCGCTTCGAGGTTCCGGACGAGTGCGTTGCGCCGCGCCATCCGCTGCGCCCCCACCGCCAAGGACAGCGTGACCGTCGGCAGCAGGCCCTCGGGCACAAGTGCCACGGCGACCCCGATGGCAAACAGGAAGGCGTCCCGCCAGGAGATTCCCACCAAAAGGGAGAGGACAAAAAACAGTACGCCGATGCCCAGTGCCATCGCGGCCGTGATGCGGACGATCCGTTGCAGTTCCCGGGCCAGGGGGCTGGGCGGCGCCTCGACCTTTCCGGTCAGGGCCGCGATTTCGGCGAGCCGGGTCTTCCCGCCGGTGCTCGCGACCACACCTTCAGCCTGGCCGTTAACCAAAAAGGTCCCGCCAAACACGGTGTCGCCGGGGATCTTGGCGAGCGCCTCGCTTTCACCTGTGAGCATCGATTCGTCCACGGAACAGCCTGCCGCCAGCGCCAGCCGGAGATCCGCCGGGACCCGGTCGCCGGCAACCAGTACGACGGCGTCGTCGGGCACCAGCTCGGTGGTGTGGACCTTGATGATGCGGTTATCCCGCCGGACCGAGACCATCGCCGGGAGCAGTTCGCGCAGCTTCGCTGCGGCATGCTGAGCGCGCTCCTGCTGGATGTAGGCGAACACTCCGTTCACCAGGATCACAACGACGATCGCGATGGCCAACTGCGGCATCCCGGCCAGGTAGGCCAGCACGGAGGCGCACCACAGCAGCACAGCGAAGAAATGCGTGAGTTCGGCCAGCAGCCTGCGCCAGCCGGGTACCGTGCCGGCCTCCGGGAGCTTGTTCGCCCCGAAGTGTTCCAGCCTCCGGGCGGCCTCCGCCGAACTCAGTCCCGCGACGCCCGGCACGGCTCCGGCGCTCTGGCCGCCGACGCCGCTCCGTCCGGAAGTGGCCCCCGGCGTCACGGCTCCCCGGAGCCGCTTAGGCGCAACATTGCGGACCAACCCGGATCAGGTAGCTCATGGTTTGAGGGTGCGCCTCCACGCCCGGCCCACGTTAGGGCCAAAGGTCACGGCGGGTGTGGACGAGGGACTGCCGCGCGCGATTCCCGCAGTCACCGAAAACGGCCGCACCGGCTCATGGCAGCGGCAGTTCGGTCAGGTGGTTGCGAGCCACAAAATGTCAACTTCCGAAGTCGTCTGCACGGAATGTCCACACTCGTCTGCACGACCCACTAAATTCCCGTGGGGAACGTCCTACGGGAACACTTCTCGACCAAGCGGTTTCACTGCTTGGCGGGCATCCGTCCGCCAGGTAATGCGTGGTGTCGACCCCGCCGTCGCAAATATCTCCGGCATGCACGCTTAGGCTTGTTGTCCAGCCATCCCGTCCACGCCTGCGACGCTGGACAGTAGCGGTGGCCCTGATCTGGCTCAACACGCACGCCCGGAGGAGTTGCTCCTCTTTAACGTCCTGGCCATGGTCGCCGAATTCGAAGCCGATCTGATCCGCGCACAAACCCGTGAGGGAATGGCCGTCGCCAAGGCGAAGAGCCGCCTGCGGGGGAAGCAGCCCATGCTCTCAGAAAAACAGGAAGCGCACCTGGTCTGCGTACACCGGGCGGGGACCCACACGACCGTGGAACTGGCCGAACTCTTCGCGGTAGCGCGTTCCACCGTCTACGGCGCCATCAAACGCGCAGGCGACCCCACGGGACCGCTTAGCGTGAAATTTCGTCGGGGCCCCGAGCGAAGGCCTTAACGCAATAGCCGCAACCGTTCCGTGCAGACATCTTCGGTGCAAAACGCCGGGTTGCGCAGGCCGGTTCGAGCAACTAAATGTTCAGAGTCGTCTGCACAACCCCGTACTTTCACGGGTGCTTTGTGCAGACGACTCCGAATAGTGACACTTTTGAACGCGCCTGATTGTTTGTAGCGGAAACGGTCGTTTTGACCGGGCGACTGTTTTGGCGCATGGGCGCAGTGAGACCGACGCCGCACCTGCTTCCGATGCATCTAGGGTGGAACTATGGGGGAAACAACACGCGAGCGAATTTCCAGTTGGATACCGGGCAGCCGCAGGAGGAGTGTCCTCGCGGGGGCGGCCGTGGCAGCGATCCTCGTCCTCGGTTGGGGCGCCTACGCTGGCACCCTCCTATCGATCGCCGGAGCGCAGGGCTGGTCCGGAATTGCTTGCGATGGCGAATACCGGTCGGCCTCCTGCGCCTCTACGTCGGTGTGGCGGCAGTTTGAAATGACTATCACCCTCGCCCAGCTTGTAGCCCTGCCCATCCTGGTCTTCAACGGGGTCAGATTGGCTTCGGGGGCCTGGTTCGACCGCGGCTGGATGCTATGGCTCGCTGCGGTCCTGCTGATCTGTATCGCAGTGGCTCCTCTGAACAACCCACAGCTCAGCTACCTCCCGTAGCCTTGCCGTTCCCACCCGGTTCTGCCGGCCTGCCGGGAACAGCCTCGAAAATCGGCCGTTTTGACCGTGGCGCATAGGGCACGCGGGGTTCTGTTGATCGAAGCAACGCCATATGAGTTCCGAGCGCCTGGCCTGTGACTTTCGGCGATAGATGGCGGCTTTTTCACGGCGCTATTTGGCGCTTGGTTGAGCCCGCCATCCCTTACCGGGACACCCGGGCTTTACGGATCCGCTTAAGGTATTGGAGGGGCCAACTAGACTCGCTTGAACAACGAGGTTTGGGGAACCGATATGAGTACGCCAATAGTGCCGGCCAAAAAATCGACTAATCGACTAATCGACTGAACCGGCTGTCCGTCGCAGCCATCATCTTCGCCGTAATCGCCGCCTCCGGCGTCTGGATCTTTGGCACCGCAGTTGTTGCTGTCTTTGCGGTGGGGTCCGGACACATGGCCCTCAGCCAGATTGGGTTAGGGAGAACGCGGCCGTGGTCTGGCCATTGTTGCCCTGGCCATCGGTTACGGCATCGCCACGTTCGCGTTGATCAATACGTTGATGTTCATTCCCGGCCCGCTTTAGCAGCTCGTTGGCTAGCGTCCATCCCGACGAAAGTCCGGCCTAATGAGTGCACGGTAAAGGATCCCCTATCGAGCGCAGGAGCACCCGGTAGGCCACGGTCGAACGCGCACCAAATGACGCGGTGAAGCAAATGGTGAGTCGATGTCAGTTTGTGGCCGGCGAAACCGGTTGCCGACGGTCAAGACGGAAGAACGCGATTTCTTTGCCCATCGCGTACCCGGCCGCCGATGTCGGGACGGGCACGAAGGCGAGCCCCTGCCAGGGATGGGGCAACAGGAGAAGTACAGCCAATCCGGTGAAGATCAGAGCGTAGATCGGCCAGTGCGGGCCGCGAATGCCGGTCAAGAATCCGACGGCGCCGCCGATCAAGAGCGCAGCCCCGGCGACCAACAGTGCAGGCGAAAGCGCATCAAGTGGCACGGAGGTGAAGAGAAGGACGAGCAGCCCGGCGAAAAGCACGGCGGGAATCGTTATGCGAAGCCAGAAATCTCGGGCGGTCCGCCGTCGATCCAACACATGTTCGTCCACAATGTTCCCCAATCCGTCCTCTACCTAGCTTACCGAGCGCACAGCGAGACGTCGGGTGCCGCAGTCCAGTGTGCGGTGGCAGCGTGGGCACATCGCGCCCGTAAGCCAGTGAGGATATAGGTGGCATCACCTACGGGGTCTGACTCACCGTAAGCCTGACGCGATGTTGTTGTCCTTCGACCGATTGGTCGACCTGGTGGGTGATGCCGCTGCATACGAACGGCTCGGTGGCGTGACCTCATAGGAGCATGCGTTCAAAGCGCCCATCACTGGCTTGTCCGTCCCACTCGAACACCGTGTGCCAACTCAACAGCTGACGTTGAACGCGATCGAGAAGAGGTACGGCCATGACCCGCAAGAGCCCTGCTACCGACATCATCATCGGCGGAATCGACACCCACGGACACACCCACCACGCAGCCGTCCTGGATCATATCGGTCGTCAGCTCGGGGACCGGGAATTCCCCACCACACCTGCCGGCTACCAGGCACTGGGTGCCTGGTTGACTCGACATGGCCGGCTAGAGTGCGTCGGGGTAGAAGGCACTGGCACCTATGGTGCTGGACTCACCCGGTACCTGAAAGAAATTGGCGTGACAGTGGTGGAGGTCAATCGACCTGATCGCTCAGCACGTCGGGCGAAAGGAAAATCCGACCCGCTGGACGCGTAAGCGGCCGCCCGCGCCGCGTTATCAGGGACCGCCGGAGGCCAACCCAAGACGCGCAACGGGAGGATCGAAGCGATCCGTGCGACAAGACCGACGGGCCCATGGGCACCCGATACGAAGACGGCGAGGGCGGCAGATGATGCCGCTGCCGCTGTCTTGGAAAACAATTGTTTTCAGAGACATCGAAATGCCCATTCGAAGTTGGTCCGGATAACGGGCGCAGCTGGGAGCGGCAGCGGCCCGAACCGTTGCGGTCTACCTAGTTGCCGTTGTATTCGTCGTCGGTGATGTGCTCGCCCCAGGTTGTCGTGGTGGTGGGGTCTTCGCCGTTCTGGAGCATGGCGATGTGTTCCATGAAGCAGCCGGGGGCGGCGGCGTGCCAGTGCTCTTCGCCGGGCGGGGTGTAAAGCGTCTGGCCGGGGTGGACTTCAATGATCGTGCCGTCGCGGCCGCCGAAGCGTGCGACGCCCTGGGTGATCCGAAGGTACTGGCCGTGCTTGTGGGAGTGCCACGCGGTGCGGGCTCCGGGGGCGAAGCGGACGGTGGCGATGACCATCGTTTGGTCCGGCTCGTGGGGCAGCGCAATTGGGTCGAGCCAAACGTCGCCGGCGAACTGGGCTGCCGGGTTTTTCGAGGTGGGCACAGAGGGTTCGATGTTCATGGTTTTCCTTACTTCGGTGTGGTGGTCGACGCTGCGGTCGGGGCAGTAATCGGCCACGACGACTGGCTTCAAGGCACTTCCCGGCGAATAACGGTTGCGAGTGTTCATGGATGATCCTTTCCGGAGATGCGGGGAGAACCAGGCCGGCCGATGTTTGTTAGAGGCGGGCGGGGAAAGCGGTGCGGCGCCCGTAGATGGTGAGCATAAGCGCGGCCAGGCCGGCGACGATCATCACGACCGTAAGTACCAGGCCGCTGAAGTTCGTCAGCAGGGCGGCGCCGAGGATGCCGGCGGTGAAGATGGCGAGGTTGAACGCTACCGGCAGGAACGAGTTGGCGACGTCGGAGTCCGCGCCTCCGGTGGTGGTGAGGGCGGCTTGGAGTTGGGCGGCCGCCCCGCCGAACGTGATCCCCCACAGCACGGTCGCGGCGATGATCGCCGGGGCCGATGTGTGGCCGACCAGCAGCACCACCGCAGCCGCGATGAACAGGGCGACGCTTCCGTGCAGCAGCGGGCGGGGGTGGCGGTCCAGGAGGGCACCGGTGATGATGATGCCCGCGATCGAGGCGACCCCGAAAATGAAGAGTTCGACGTCGACCGTGAGGCTGCTGCTGGTGGCCCGCAGGTACAGGGCGATGTAGGTGTAGATGGTGTTGTGTGCCAGCATCCAGGTGAAGATGACGGCCAAGATCACGGCGATGCCGGGGATGCGGAACACCCGGGCCAAGGGAAGCCGGGAGGTGCCGGGCTGCCCTTCGGCATCAGGCGCAATCGCCGCGATGAACATACCGGCTACTACGGCGACCGCGGTGAGTCCGGCGAAGGCCCACCGCCAGTCGAATATCGTTCCGAGCCAGGACCCCAGGGGTGTGCCGAGAGCGAATCCGACCGGCGCCCCGACGGAGACGATCGCCAGCGACAGGCCCGCACGGGAGGGCGGGCTGATCTTCCGGCCGTAGGCGGCCAGCATTCCCCAGATGATTCCCGAGAACGCGCCGGCGACGAAACGCGATACCAGTGACAGGGTCACGTCGTTCGAGAGGGCGGTGATGGTGTTGGCCAGGATGAGGCCGAGGATCGCCGCCATTAGCAGCGGCTTGCGGCGCATGCCCCGGGTAAGGGTGATGGCGGGGATCGTGATGATGACCGTGCCGAGGGCGTAGGCGCTGACGAACAGCCCGACGGTGCCTTCGCTGGTCCCCATCCCGGTGGCGATAACGGGCAGCAGACCGGCCGGCATGGTCTCCATCGCGACGAGGACGAAGCCGATGACGGCCAGAGCGGCCAGAGTGGCGAGCGGCAACCGTTTTGCCTGCTCAGCAGATACCGGTGCCGGCATCGGAAAGGTGGTGGTGTTCATTAGTCTCCTTGCCCGCAACTGGGTTGCGCGGGTCACTTGCTGGTCGGGAACGGTTCGGCGTACGTGCCGCGGTGGGTGTGGTGCTCGCGCAGCCGCTGCGCGGGGGCGCCGGGATCGTTCTGCGGGTGTCCGGGTTCGATCGCGCCGTGGGTGATTAGCTGTCCGACGTGAATGTCTTCGGCGCCGAGGATCTCGTTGAGAACAGTCGCTGGCGCGGCTTCGCCGGCGAAAGCCACGGACGTCCCGGCAACCGACGGGTTCGGCCGGGCGGCGATACCGCAGTTGACGAACGGGACCTTTCGCCGTCCCAAAGTGCGCATACCATCCGGAACTTGGTGGACCGTGGCGACGGACTGTGGTCCGGGACTTCGATCGGGTCGAGGTCGTGTGCGGCCTGCTCCAGCGCGGCGGTTCGGGCTTCCGGGTCCCGGACACTGGCGGCGTAGCCCCGGCCGGTGAAGCCCTCCGCGTTGAGTTCCTCAGCGAGCAGAGCGAGCTTGCTCTGGTTGCGGGAGATCAGGGCGATACCGAAGCTTTCGGCTCCGAAGCGGCGCGTGATGGCTGCCCTGAGCCCTGTGCCGGCGTCGACGATTCCTATAACCGTCATAACGTCCTTCCTTGAATATGAGGCGGCGTCTTCCAGCGGGAGAGGTCGGCGTCGAGAACCTCGCCCGGGCGGTGCCGCCGTTAAGTCCTTACCCAGTCAATACGCCAACCATCCTGGGGAGGAGTCTCTATCAAGGGGTGTACCAGCAGGGCACCCCAACGAAGTTCGCAGGGACGTATTCTCGTGGCATGGACAACAAAGCCGAGGTACGCGAGTTCCTGATGTCGCGCCGCGCGAAGGTCACCCCCGAACAGGCTGGCCTTCCCGCCGGGCCGAACAGACGCGTTGCCGGGCTTCGCCGCACGGAAGTTGCGACACTCGCAGATGTCAGCGTCGAGTACTACGCCAAGCTCGAACGTGGTGCTATTGGAGGAGCCTCCTCAACCGTGCTTGACGCCATAGCCCGCGCCCTTTTCCTCGACGACACGGAGCGGACCCACCTCTTCGACCTTGCCCGTGCGGCCGACGGCATTCCACTCTCCGGGCGTCCCCGCCGTCGATCCACGAAGAACACCCTAAGTCGGCCCAGCCTCCACTGGGTGCTCAGCACGATCACCGCCGGCGTTGCTTTTGTCCGCGACCAACACCAGGACCTCCTGGCCACGAACGAGCTTGGCCGGGCCTTCTATTCGCCACTCATCGGCGACGGCGGTCGCACTCCGAACCTGGCCCGCTTCCAGTTCCTCGACCCCGCATCCCGCGATTTTTATCCGGACTGGGAGCTCTTCGCTCAGATGTGTGTGGCGATCATGCGTACCGAAGCC
This sequence comes from Arthrobacter sp. UYCu512, assembly GCF_040547075.1. Taxonomy (NCBI): domain Bacteria; kingdom Bacillati; phylum Actinomycetota; class Actinomycetes; order Micrococcales; family Micrococcaceae; genus Arthrobacter; species Arthrobacter sp. UYCu512. Next base: position 211,507 of record NZ_JBEPPA010000001.1, on the reverse strand, counting down.
GGCCGTGATCCCAATGACAAAGGGCTCCAAGACCTCGTTGGTGAGCTGTCCACGCGCAGCGATGCATTCCGGCACCTCTGGGGCGCACATGACGTCCGGACCCACGGGACCGGCACAAAACGGTTCAACCACCCCGCCGTCGGCGAACTCACTCTCGCCTACGAAGAACTCATTATTACTGCCGACCCGGGCTGCGTCCTTATGATCTATACCGCCGAGCCCGGCTCGCCCAGCGCTGAGCGGCTGCGACTACTCGCCAGCTGGGCAGCTACAGGATCCATAGCGGCTGCGCCGCGTTCAGGCATCTCAAATATGTGAGGCCTCAGCCTGTCGGCAATCCCAATCACAGCGCACTGGTCGCGATTCCTCCGCGTCCCGACTGCCTTTGGCTTCAGGAAACGCGGCATCGGGCGTGCGCTTGTGACCGAGGTGGCACGATCTGCCGCCTGCACGTAAACCCGATTCTTCTATCAGGATTGGCGGGACTTCGCTTCGTGCCTGCGAAATATCGCGGCGACCACCGCCACGGCCGCGGCACCCATCAGAACGGATGGAACGACGCCAATGGAGCGCCAGAGCAACGCAAATGGCAGGAAGCCGGCAGCGTAGACGGCTAGGTTGCGGAGCACTCTGGTCTTAGTCGTCATCGGCTGATGCCGTAGAACGCTGGAGGTTCGAGGGCGGCGCCCGATGAAGTACTTCGCGATCACGGCGACGCCGATCGGCACGAAGATGATGCCAGTGACCAGGCGCAGGGTCTCAACCGGCGTCCAGGCAAGAAATATTGCGGCCCAGACCAGGAAAAAGACCCCGGCTACAAGCCCCGCTGGTGAGGGTCGTTGTCTCATCAATTTCCTTCGGTGCGGTCCTGAACGTTATTTGCCCGACGGCCATGCGCCCGCTCGTGGCATGTGACGACCCTACCCACCTTGGTCCCGAAATCAAGTTACAAGGTTGCGGGCGAAGGTCCCAATAACCCCGAAGCGCCCTAGGTCCCCGTCAGTCGTCCGCAGGTAGCTGATGCCTGCCCAGCGTCCGCAGATATGCGGCAAAACCGTGCGGCGCCCTCGCCTGGATCCGGCCTGAGGTTAGCACTCGCATACTGTCGGTGGCAGTCACGGTGAAAGCGCGGCTCCGAAGGCTTTGCACCAGGGTCCGGTCCTCGTGCGAGACGAGTTTCGGGAATCCTCCGGCGGCCAGGTAGGCAGAGGCCCTGACACCGAAGTTGGCGCCGTAGATGTGCGGGTGGTCCTCCTCGAAGGGGTGGCGTTGCAGCCAGCGCCGCAGCAGCTCCGGGTCCATCCCTGCGGGGTCCGGTTCCACCGAACCCAATACGGCGTCGGCTCCGGCCTCGGCGAACTCCAGCTGGCGGACCAGCCAATGTTCCGGAACCCGCGAGTCGGCATCAGTGTTGGCCAGCCACGTCCGGCCCGCCCACGGCGGCGGGGTCCACCGCTTGCCGGGCGGCCGCCGCCGGGGTGAGCCGATGCCGGCGGCCCGGGCCCCGGCCGCCCGGCTGGCTCCGGCGCTGTGGAAGTCCACTTCGAGGGCACTAAAACGCCCGTCCGCGGCAGTGTAGCGTGCCGTGATGACGGCAGACCCGTCGGTGCAGCCGTCCAGCACAACTGTCACGCCAACTTCCACGTCGGGCCGGATCCGGTGCAGCGCGTCAGCGGCGCACTGCACCGCCAACAGGGCATCGTCGAGGTGCTGGTCCTCGTTGTGGGCAGGAATCACCACAGCGATCCGGTCGATGCCGCATCCGCGGGGCAGCGGCAGCGCATGGGCAACCATTCCGCCTAACCCTCCGGGCCCGGAACGACGGCGGTTTCCAGCGGAGCGGTCAGGACCTCCAGGATGAAGTCACGTTCGCGATACAGTCCGGCGTCGCTCCAGCCGAGTTGGCGGCGTGCTGCGGCGTGCACTGCGTCGCCGTCGAGCTCCCAGCCGGAGATCGGATGACGCCAGTGGCACAGGACCAGGGAGCCGCCGGGCAGGAGCGCGGCCTCGACCCGTGCGAACAGCCCGGCCAGCTCACCGGCTGCGAGGTAGTAGCCCACCTCGGAGACCACAATCAGGTCGAACCGGCCGTCCGGCCACTCCTGCGGGACAGTAAGCCGGCGGGTCCGGGCCGCGGGCAGGTGGTCGAGGCGCCGGGCGGCGTGGGCCAACGCGGCGCTGCTCGCGTCGACAGCCAGGAACGTGGTGCAGCGTTGTGCGAGTTCCGCGCTGAGCGTTCCGATCGAGCAGCCGACTTCCAGCCCTGCGGCATATACCTCGCCGGGCAGGGCGGCGAGGGTAAGCGAGCGTTTTCGCTGTTCGTACCAGCTGGTGGTGTACTCCCAAGGGTCGTCGGTTTCGGTGTGGACAGCATCAAAAACGCCTTCGGCGTCGGCGGCGGCGTAGGCGCCGGTGGCTCCAGTGGGCCGCTGCCAGGCGAACGTCTCAAAGGGCCGTTCGAAGTGGCCCAGGAAGGCCGGCGAAAGCAGCGCTTCGTCCCCTGGCTGACCGGAGAGTGCCTGGACCTGCGACGAGTGGGCAGCCATCGCCGCTGCCTTGGCCCGTTGTTCCGCGGGATCCAGCGGCAGGCGCAGCCACGACTGCCATGCGGGGTCCGTGGCGTCCGCCCAGAGCCAGTACCAGATGGGGTATTCCAGCAGCCCGTGGCCGCCGGCATTGGCGGCCTCGGCCGCGGCGGCGCCCAGTTCTTCGTGGTCTGTGTGGCCGTCGTGCCGGTACGGGGCCACGAGCGTAATGCCGGCCGGAGGCAGCCCCGAGTCGGCAGTTGCCTCGGCGATCGCACGCTTGAGTGCCGCGCGCAGCTCTTCCCGGTGGTCGGCGAGCCTGCCGTCCGGCAGCCCGAGGAACCGCCACTCCGGTTCCGGCAGCAGGCGCTCGAGAGCGCCGCCGAATTCTTTGAGCCGCACGCCGGCGAGCTGTTCCGGCGTCGTGCTGGGAGAGTCCGGGTGGGAGGACTCCCCGGCCGTGCACAACAGGACAGTGACGCGTGCGCCGAGCCGTTCGAGCCGAGCCATCAGACCGCCGGCACCAAGGGATTCGTCGTCCGGATGCGCGGCCAGGACAATAACCACCCGGCCGGCACCCTCCCCCGGCTCAAGCAGCAGCTCCGGCCGGGCAACCAGCCCGCTGGCCGCCCAGGCGGCCTCGCTGGTCCCGGCGTCCTGATGGGTGAAGCTCACCATGGGTGGTCCCCTTTGAGCGTGCGGGCACCGAGTTGCGCGTCGTCGCGCATGGTGTGGTGCTGGCGGATGTACAGCGAGAGGTCAGCCATACGCTTCCCATAGACGGGATCGAACGCGAGCGGGGCGGGCCCGAGATTCTGGCTGACAAGGGCCTGGATGTGTTCGACGGCGGTGGCCACCTGTCCGCGGACGCGCAGGGCCTCGCTCCAGGCGCCGCTGCCCGAGAGTTCCCCGGCATCAATTGCCTCCGCCGTCCGGGCCAGGTAACCGGTCAGGGCCGTCAGGGTACGGTCAATCTCGCCGAGGTGGGCGAGCGCGAGCTGGTCCGGTTTGCGGCCGCCGTCGGACGCCGCAACCAAAGCCTCCTTGAACCCGCGGGCCACCGCGACGGCGCCGCCCAGCCAGCAGGCCGCAACGCCCATGCCGCCCCAAGCGAAGCCGGGCCGGCGGTAATACCAGCCGGCGGCGCCCAGTGGCACGGCCGGAACGGCGTCGAAGCGCACTGTGCCGCTGGGGATTTCCCGGAGCCCCAGGCTGCTCCACCGCGGGTCTTCGAAGCTGACGCCCTGGGCATGGAGGTCCACTGCGAAAGCCGCCCTGCCGCCGTCGTCCAGGTGGGCGGTCACGACGGCGTGGTCCAGCTGGGCAGCCAGCGAGCACCATGGTTTGGCGCCGTGCAGCAGGAAACTGCCGTCAGTGGCTTTGGCCTCGAGCCGCAGGCCTGCCGCTTCGGCGGCAAACACACCCCAGGCGCCGGCGTCCGGGCCGTTCCGGTCCGGCAGCGCCGCGTGGCGGGCCGCTTGGCTGCCTGCGGCCAGGGCGGCGGACTGGGCGAGGATTGCCGCCGCGTCCAGATGCGGTTCAATGGCCCGTCCAGCCGCAACGTCGACGGCCGTGACGGAAGCCAACATTTCCCAGAGGAACGCCGTCCCTCCCTCGCCGGGGTTCGGTGCGGTTTCGGCTGCGGATTTGGCCAGCTCCAGCAGGGCCGGGACGTCGCCGACGGCGGACCGGGCTTCCGCCAGCAGGGGGCCGAGGCCGGCCAGGCGCTCCGGCCCGGAGCTTATCCGCACGGCCAGGGGCTGCTGGGAGGGTGGCTTCCGGTTCATTCGGGCCTGTTCTCCTTCGAATGGTGTCTGGTGCTTTGTCGTCCGCGCCTGCCGGCCGGACAACTGTTCGGCATAGGGCGACTCGCTCAGTAAATCTAAGCACACTTAGCACTTTTCGGATTCCGGCGTCAGTTCCGGCGCCGGCGGGAGGCCCCCCGCTGCTACAACACCCGCGCGAGGGCGAAGCCGTCCCAGCCTTTGGTGCCCACCGTCTGGATCACGGTGCCGTCCAGCCTCGGATCCTGGCCCAGCATGTCCAGGGCGCTGATGATCCCCCGGGCAGTGACGGGGTCCAGGGCGGGGTCCAGCACGGCACCCTCCCACACCATGTTGTCCATCACGATGGCCGTGCCGGGCCTGCCGAGGCGGATGGCCCAGTCGAGGTAGTGCGGGTTGTTTTCCTTGTCCGCGTCGATGAAAACGAAATCAAAGGGCTCAACGTCCTCGTCGGCGAGACCTCGCAGCGTCGCAAGCGCGAGCCCGGTCCGGATCTCCACCAGGTGGCCCAGGCCGGCGGCGTCCACATTGGCGCGGGCCACGCGGGCATGTTCGGGCAGGTATTCACAGCTGAGCAGCCGCCCGCCGTCGGGCAGTCCCTGTGCCATCCAGATGGTACTGAACCCCGCCAGCGTCCCGATTTCCAGCACGCGCCGGGCGCCGGAGAGCTGAACGAGGAGTTTGAGCAGTTTCCCGGCGTTGGGGGCCACCTCGATGGGCGGCATCCCCGCCTCAAGCGCCGTGGTGAGGGCGCGTTTGAGGGAGTTGTCCGCCCGGACCACAACGGCGGACAGGAAGTCTTCGACGGCGGACCAGCGGGCGGTGGGCTGATGCTCGAACATTGCCCCAGTCTTTCAGCTGCCCCGCCCCGGCGGTAGGCCCGACGGGGCCTGTTCCTAGCCGGCTGCCGGGCTTGAGGCGCCCCCGATGGCTTCTTCCAACCGGTCGAGCTTTCCGGTCAGTTCGCCCGTAAAGCCCGGGCGAATGTCCGCTTTGATGACCAGCGAGACCCTGCTGCCGTAGCGGCCGACAGCCTCGGTAGCGCGCTTGACGACGTCGAAGACTTCATCCCACTCGCCCTCGATTGTGGTGAACATCGAGTCCGTGTGGTTCGGCAGGCCCGACTCCCGCACGATCCGGACCGCTTCGGCGACGGCGTCGTGCACCGATGCCTCGTCCGAAGCGATGGCCCGGGAACCGGCTTCCGGGCCATCGGCCGTTCGCGCGGGACGGCCGGAGGGTGCGACGGAGAATGCAAGCAACATGGGCCCAGTCTTTCACGTACGCCGCCGCCCCGCGGCATGGCTGGCGGGCGGGGGCGTCAGGGGCCCGGACCGGAACCCGGACCGGGCCCCGGAACCCGCCCCCCGGCCGCTACCGCTGCCGCGCATACCGTCACATTCCCGCCTACCCGGGAGTAACCTCCCCGCCCCGGGTGCGCGTTGCTACCCTAAGCAAATGAACCGGGCAGCAGACCGCAAACCGCTCCGCGCTGATGCCGCGCGGAACGTGGACAAGATCATCACGGCCGCCCGCCTGTGCTTCCGTGAGCACGGCCCGGAAGTCCCGCTGCAGACCATCGCCGTGACCGCAGGAGTCGGCCCGGCGACGCTCTTCCGGAACTTCGCCGACAAGGAAGAACTGGTCCTCGCCGCACTGCACCGCCAGCTCGGTTTGCTGGTGGACCCGGTCATCGAGGAGGCCCTGGCCGGTCCCGACGCCGCCGACGGCCTCTTCCGTGTTATTGACGCGCTGATGGGCGTCGCTAGCGAAGAAGCCAACCTGCTTGGTGCCGTCGCTGGCCGGCGCGGGCTGCTGACCGGCATTACGGGGGACTTGATTGAGTCCGTCGCCGTGCTCCTGGGCCGCGGACAGGGCCAGGGTACGCTGCGCAGCGACATTTCGATGACCGACCTGATCCGGCTGCTGGCCATGCTGATTGGCGTGGTGGACACCATGGAGGCGGGTTCGGATGCCTGGCGCCGTGCGGCCGCCCTCGTCGAGGACGCGATCCGTTCGGAACGCCCCCACCGGCCGCTGCCGCCGCAGGCGCCCCTGCCGGGAACAGCCTTCGACTCCGTCCTTGGCTAGGGCCCGGCCTTGGCCTTGGCCCGGAATGCCTCAGGGCTGCGGGGCGGGTTCCAGCTGGCGCCGGCTAACGAGCCAGCCGTCCAGTTCCGCGGCGCTGACCGGGAGCGAGACATAGTGTCCTTGGGCGTTGTTGCAGCCGAGCTCCTTGAGTTCGTCCTGTGTCTGCCTGGTTTCCACGCCCTCGGCGACGATCCGCAGTCCCAGGCTGTGTGCCAGGGCGATGGTGGACGCCACAAGGGCCGAGGCCCGGGGGTCCGTGCCCATCGGCTGCACGAACGACTGGTCGAGCTTCAGCTCGTCGATGGGCAGCTCGCGCAGATAAGCCAGGGAACTGTAGCCCGTGCCAAAGTCATCGACGGCAATCTGAATACCGTTGCCCCTGAGTTCGGTCAGAATTCCCCGCGCGCGGTCACGGTCGGCCATCAGGAAGTCCTCGGTTATTTCCAGGATCAAGGCACTGGCCGGGAGCTGCCGCTCATGCAGCATGGCACTGATCCGGCGGGGAAGCCCGACGTCGACCAGCGAACTCGCGGAGATGTTGACTGCAACCGTGAGCTTCGCCTGTCGAGAAGACCACTGAGCGGCTTGATCCAGCGCCTTCTGCAGCACGACCAGCGTGAGGTCATGCATCAGGCCGCATTCTTCCGCGAGGTCCAGGAAGTCAGCGGGCATCAGCAGCCCCCGGGCGGGATGGTCCCAGCGCACCAGGGCCTCGACCCCGTGGATCTCGTTCGTGGCGAGATCGATTTGGGGCTGGTAATGCAATACCAGCTGATCGAGGACCAATGCGGTGCGTAGTTCCTGGATGGTGCGCAGCCGCAACTCGCCCTGCCGGTCATCGTCCTGATGGTAAAACTGGTGCCCGCTTCGGGCCGTCTTGGCCCGGTACATGGCAAGGTCTGCCTTGCGAAGGAGTGAGTTGGCGTCGGCCCCATGGCCCGGGAAGAGCGCAACGCCGATGCTGACGCTGGTCCGCAGTTCAATCCCGGCTACCGGGAACCCCCCGGCCAGCGCATCGCGGATCTTGCGGGCCACAGCGTCGGCTTCGTCGGCGCTGCTGCCATTCAGAAGCACCGCGAACTCATCACCGCCCAGCCGGGCCAGCAGGTCACCGGTGCGAAGCGACCGCGACAACCGTTCCCCGACCTGGACCAGCAGGCGGTCGCCGGCCTCGTGGCCCAGACTGTCATTGATTTCCTTGAAGCGGTCCAGGTCAAGCAACAGCAGCGCACCGCTGCGCTTGCCGGCGCCGGCACCGGCGGCGGCGGCGGCGGCCAATCGTTGCACACAATCATCGTGGAACGCCCGCCGGTTAAGCAGCCCGGTCAAATCATCCGTCCGGGCCAATCTGCGCAAGAGTCGGTGGCGGAATGCCATCGGCACGGCCGCGAGGACCAGGGTGGCGCTGGCTAACACCAGCGCGTAGACCGGCACGTGCTGCTCGCTCCCCAGCAGCAGAACCGCCAACGCCGCCGCTGTCGCCGCTCCGGGCAGCAGAAGCGCCTGATGGGCCGTTCGCCGGCGCCGGCGCGGTTGCCCGGCACGGGAGGCCCGGTCAACCCACACGGCTATCAGTGCGATCCCGACGGCCCAGGCCATGTCCAGAGCTGACCCCACCGAATATGCTCCCGATGCTTCCCCCAGCGCAAACACAACATCCGCTGCAGCGAAGATGAGCAAACCAACCACGAGCGGAGCCCAGTGTCCGTCCGTTTCACCCCGGGCCGCGAAAATGGCCGCAACCACGGCAATAAGCATCAGGTCAAAGAGCGGATACGCGACGGCAATCACGGTCCGGGCAGAGAGGCCAGCTTCGCCTGAGGACCCCACCACGGGTTCAAGGACTACCGCCAACACCGTGGCTGCCCCGCAGGCGGCAACAGCGCTGTCGAGGAAAACGGGCCACGCAGCTCCATGCAGCCTCTTTCCCACAACAACGATCAAAGCCAGCAGCATCAGGGCATAAAAGAGCATGTATCCAAGGTCTGCCAGCGAAGGCGAAGGCAAAACACCGGATTCGTCCTGCGCCAAGGTGTAATAGGTATCCCCTGCCACAGTCGCCGTCACCGCAACCGTAGCCAGTGCGTACTCGATCCGCACTCCGGCGGACCGGTGCAGTGCCAGCCAGCACACTGCAGCCGTTGTCCACCCCGTAGCCGCCGCCAGCCAGCCATCAACTACGGCGTCGAAGCCCTCGCCATGCAGAAGCCGGCCCGCGAGATAACCGGCCAAGGCCAGTGTCATCACAACGACGGGCAGTCCGGTCCTCCGGAAAACCATGCCTGCAGCCGGCCAGTCAGCTCGTTTCAAAATTCTCCCAAAGGTCCGGGTCACCTTACCAACCCCAGCCCCATCGACCATTCGTTCGCAGGCGGCATTTTGGTAACAGCTGCCAGCCGGTACGGCTAGTTCCAGCCCAGCAGCCTCAGTATTGCTGCTGCGCCGGCTCCGGCCAGGACGACCACGAGAAAGGGTGCCCGGAGCACCAGGGCGAGGCCCGCCGCAGCCAATGCCCCCAGCCGTGCATCCAGCGCCAGCGTCTGGCCCGAGGCCACGGTATTAACAATGGCCAGGGAGGCCAGCAGCCCGATCGTTATGGTGCCGGCGATCCGGGACATCCGGGGGTCACGGAGCACGCTGGCCGGGACCAGATATCCCAGCAGTTTCCACGCGTAGGCCAGCAGACAGGAAAGCAGCAGCCACATCCACAGGCTCATGCGGTATCCCCTGCCGGGCGCACCCGTGCGTCCGGGTGGTCCGCATAAGGGTCCACGTCCGGTTCCAGTCCTTCGTCGCTGCGGCCATTACTGAACCAGCCGATTGCCGCCGCAACCACGGCGGCCACCAGGATCGGCACCCCGGCGGGCACCAATGGTACCGCCAGCACAGTGGCCAGGGCACAGACGACGGCGATCGCCACAGGTTCGCGGCCCTTGAGCCGGGGCCACAACAGGCCCAGGAACGCCGCCACGGCAGCGCCGTCGAGGCCCCACTGTTTGGGATCGCCGAGCGCCCCGCCTGCCAGGGCGCCCACGGCGGTGAACAGGTTCCAGAGAACGAAGATGCCAACGCCCGCGGTCCAGAAGCCACGCTTGCGCTCCAGCGGATCAGTTTGACCGGTGCTGGTGGCGGTCGACTCGTCGATGGTGACGTGGGCGGCCGCAAACCGCAGCCAGCCCCGCGGCGCCAGCAGTGCGTTGATCTGCATGCCGTAAATCCCGTTACGCATGCCCAACAGGGTGGCCGCCCCCATCGCGGCGACCCCGGAGCCGCCCCCGGCTACCACACCGATAAACGCGAATTGTGAGCCGCCGCTGAACAGCAGCAGGCTCAGGGCCATAGTCTGCCAAAAGTCAAGGCCTGATGTAACGGACAGCGCTCCGAAAGAGACGCCGTAGAGTCCGGTGGCGATGCTGATGGAGAGCCCCACCCGCACGGCCGGGGACTGCAGAAGCCTCACCGCCGGGCCTGTTGCTGCCGGGCCCGTTGCGCCGGTGCGGTTTTCCGCAAGCTCCAGGCCCAGGCAATCAGCGGCGCCTGCAGCGGCAACCGCAGGGTGTGCGTGCGGCGCCGGGCGGGGGTCCCGCCCGGGCCGTAGGCCTTTCGCAGGGCGTCGAGGTGTCCGGCGAGGAAAAGGGTGAACATGGCCGTCACACATCCGGCCGCGGCGCGACGTGTCACCGGGACCAGGAGCCCCACGGCGGCGGCCACTTCAAGCAGGCCGCTGAATGCGACCCATTCCTCCCGGGACAGGACCGCGAGGGGGCTGTTTGGCTTCCCGCCGCTGTCATCCCGGCACAGCGCATCGGGAACCACTGGCGCGAAGAAATCCGGATCATCAAAGTGCTTCGACGCGCTGGCCAGCAGCAGGACGCTCATCGCGACCGCGGAAAGTTTCTGGGTGTCCCGGCCGGACCAGCGAGATGGCATGGATTAACTCAATCACAGCCGCGGTCCCCCCCGCTAACCGTGACTGGCTGCCTCAAAACAGGACTTTCTGCAGGGTGTCACGAGCGTCAATCGGGGTACGTTGTTGCGTATGGGCGCTGCGGTGGAAATGAAGGGCGTTGTGAAGCGGTTCGGGACCGTGCAGGCGCTGGACGGCTTGGACTTCGACGTGGCTGCCGGTGAAGTGCACGGTTTCCTCGGGCCCAACGGATCAGGCAAATCCACCACCTTGCGGCTGCTGCTGGGTCTGCTGCGCTCCAATGCCGGTTCCATCCGGGTGCTGGGACTCGACCCCTGGCGTGAGGTATCGACCTTGCACCGCCGGTTGGCCTACGTCCCCGGGGACGTAGCACTGTGGCCGAACCTGACAGGCGGGGAGATCATCGACCTGCTGGGCCGGCTTCAGGGCGGGCAGGACCGCGCACGCCGGGATCAGCTCCTGGACCTGTTCGAACTGGACCCCAGCAAGAGGGCCCGGGCGTACTCCAAGGGAAACCGCCAGAAAGTGGCCCTTGTTGCTGCCCTGGCCACCGATGCTGAACTTTTCCTGCTGGACGAGCCGACGAGCGGGCTGGACCCGCTGATGGCGGACGTATTCCGCAGCTGCGTCCGCGAACTGCGCACGCAGGGGAGAACAGTGGTGCTGAGCAGCCATATCCTCAGTGAGGCCGAGGCACTTTCGGACCGGGTCAGCATTATCCGGTCCGGGCGGCTGGTGGAGACCGGCCCGCTGGAGCAACTGCGGCATCTCACCCGAACTTCGGTCACCGCCGACGTCGCCACGGTGCCGCCCGGACTCGAACTCCTGCCCGGTGTCCACGACGTCGTCGTAACGGACCACCGGGTCAACGCCCAAGTCGAGCCGGCCGGCCTGAACCACCTGATGCAGGCACTGACGACGGCGGGACTGAGGTCCCTCACAAGCCAGCCGCCAACGCTCGAGGACCTGTTCCTGCGCCACTATGGTGCCGGCACTGCCGGGGATTCGGCGGCGGCGTCCGGCGCCCCGCCCGGACAGCCCGGCTCCGGTGCCCCTGCCAGGCCGGGCCGACGGCGGGCCGGCGATGCCTGAGACCCTGGCCGGAACCGGCGTCCTGATCCGGCTCGGGCTGCGGCGGGACCGCTGGATGCTGCCTGCGTGGATCGTCGGTTTCGCCTTGACCGCCTACTCGACCGCGCGTGCCGGAGTCGAGCTCTACCCCGATGCCACGAGCCGCATCGAGGCCTCCACCGCCCTGAACGCGACCGCCTCCATGGTGGCCATGTTCGGGCGGATCTACGACCCCGGCTCGATCGGTGCGCTGTCGCTCATCAAATACACCGCGTTTATGGCCGCCATCCTGGCCGTCCTGATGATCGTCCTCACCGTCCGTCACACCCGCGGGGACGAGGAGAGCGGACGCCTGGAACTGCTCGGCGGCGGGCGGCTGGGGCGAGACGCACCGCTGGCGGCGGCCCTCACGATCAGCCTGGGGGCCAACGTGCTGCTCGGGTTGCTCTCGGCAGCCGCGCTGGCCGCCGGCGGACTGCCGGCGGCCGGTTCCTTCGCCTTCGGCCTGGGCTGGGCCGCCACCGGGATGGTATTCAGCGCCGTGGCCGGCGTGGCGGCACAGCTCACCGCCAGCGCCCGGGCCGCGACCGGGATCAGTGTCAGTATCGTCGCAGTGACCTATGCTTTGCGCGCTGTCGGAGACCTCGCCGAGCCGGGGCCCTCGGCGCTCTCCTGGCTCTCGCCCATCGGGTGGAACCAGCAGATCCGGGCGTTCGCCGGAGACCGCTGGTGGGTGCTGGCGCTGCCTGTTGCACTCTCTCTCGTGCTGGTTCCGGCGGCATTCGCGCTTCGGGCACGGCGGGATCTGGGAGCCGGGATCGCTGCCGGGCGTCCCGGACCTGCCGTAGGCTCGCTCTCCGGCGTCTGGGGCCTGGCCGTAAGGCTGCAGTACCGCGTACTTTTAGGCTGGGCCGTGGCGTTCGTGATTTTCGGCGTTGTCATCGGTTCCCTGGTCTCCAATGTGGCAGAGCTGCTGAGTTCACCAAACGCCCAGGACCTTATCAAGCTGCTGGGCGGCCCCCGCGCTTTGACGGAGGCCTTCCTGGCCGCGGAAATCAGCATCATGGGTCTACTGGCGGCCGCCTACGGGGTATCGGCGGCGAACCATCTGCGCAGCGAGGAAGCCGCGGGCCATACCGAAGTCCTGCTGGGCACGGCCACTACCCGGTTCCGGTGGGCGGGCAGCCACTTCACCTTTGCGTTGGCCGGCGTCGTTTTGCTGCTCTTTCTGGCGGGCCTGTCGATTGGTGCCGGAGCCGCCTTCGCCGTCAACGATGCCTCCCTGCTGGGCCGCAGCACCGTTGCCGCTTTGGCCCAGGTGCCGGCCGCATGGGTTGTTACCAGCCTCGCTCTGGCGGTGTTCGGCTGGGCGCCCCGGCTGACCGGGGCGGCCTGGGGCCTCCTGCTGGCGTTCGTCGCCTTGGGAGAGTTCGGGGTGCTGTGGAACGCCCCGAATTGGCTGATGGACCTCTCCCCGTTCAGGCATTCCCCGCTGCTCCCGGTGGGATCCGGGGATGGTGCGGCGCTGGGTGTCCTGACCGTGGCAGCGGCCGTGCTTGCTGCGTTCGGGTTCGCCGGCTGGCGGCGCCGGGACCTTGCAGCGTAGCCTCCCCTGTTCCCTTGGGCTGAGGCGCAAAGACCAGCGGGAGCTACCCGTGCAAGCCGAGGCTCCGCGACCCGGCCGAGAGCTGCGCCAGGACCTGCCCGGGCCGGTTGGTGGTGACCTCGTGGATCCCAAGCTCCTGGCACAAGGCGACGTCGGCTTCCGAATCCACCGTCCACACCCGGAACCGCCGGCCGGAGTTGAGCCAGCGCCGGATGGTCCGGGAATGGCCCCGGACATAGTCGATGCCCGGGCCGGCCAGCCCGGTCTCGCAGTCATCCAGGATCCGTTCGGCTTCCGTTTGCGCGGCCTTCATCACATTGGCGAGCGCTCCGCCGGTGAGCGCCCCGAGGCCCAGCTCCTCGCGGAGCTCCTCGACGTCGACGTCGTCCACAAGCTGGCACACGGCGGCGGACGGGACGGTTCCCAGCAGGTGCTTCACGGAGTCCGGGCTGAAGCTCATAAAAGACACCACGATGTTCCCGAGCCGGGACGTCGCCGGATCCCAGCCTTCGGCCGTGAGGATTTCCAGGACACGGTCTTCGAGCTTGAGCTGAAAGGGACTCGGGTGTTTGAGTTCAATTGCCAGCCCGATCTCCCGGCCTGCTGTCCGCAGGAGGGCCAGCAACTCCGGGAGCGTCAGCAGCTGGGCTGATCTACTGCCGTATTCTTCCGGGATCCTGGCGCCCTTCCAGGAGGAAAAGTCCAGCGCCCGGAGCTCCTCGAGGGTCCTGTCCGCCACGGCTCCGGTGCCATCCGAGGTGCGGTCCAGGGTTGAGTCGTGCAGCAGTACAGCGTGCTGGTCCCTGGTGAGGTGGATATCGCACTCCACACCGTCGGCGCCGTCGGCAATTGCCTGCAGGTAGGCCGCCCGGGTGTGCTCAGCGAACGCCGCACTGGAACCACGGTGGGCGTAGACCAGCGGACGGGTTGCGGTGGACTCGGCAGTCGTCATGCTGACACGTTAGCGGACGGCCACCGCCCAAGCCGGGCTAGGCTGGGCACATGCAGGTGAAATCTAAGCCAACTACCCGCGCGGAGGGCCCCGCCGGCGCCAACGCGCCCGCAGTCGGCCGCCCCAGCCGCCGCCAATCCATGGCAGGGAGCGACGCCGCGAAAGAATCCGCGCTCCGGCGGATGAAGCTGCTGGCGCTCTCACTGTTGGTTTTGATGGCCATCATCTTTGTGGTCGCCTTCGCCCTGCAGAAGCAGTACCCCTGGCTCGAATACGTCCGGGCTGCGGCCGAGGGCGGTATGGTGGGCGCCCTCGCCGACTGGTTCGCGGTGACGGCCCTGTTCAAGTACCCGATGGGCTTGAAAATCCCGCACACCGCCATCATTCCGCAGCGCAAGGACCAGATTGGCGCCTCGCTGGGTGAATTCGTGGAAACCAACTTCCTTTCCGAGCAGGTGGTCCAGGAGAAACTGGCCTCGGTGGACATCGCCCGCAAAGCCGGAGCTTGGCTCTCCGGGCCCGGCGGCGCGGAGCGGGTGGCCAAGGAAGGTGCCGCCGTCATCCGCGGGGCCTTTACCGTGCTCAACGACGACGACGTCCAGGCCGTGATCGAGGGCATGGTCCGCCGGCATCTGCTCGCTCCGCCGTGGGGTCCCCCGGTGGGCCGGGTCGCCGAGCGGATCTTCGACGACGGCCATCACCACGCCTTGGTGGACGTGCTCGTGGACCGAACCGTGGACTGGGTGCGGGACAACCAGGAGACGGTCAACCGGGTGGTGACTGACCGGTCCCCGACGTGGGTGCCGTCGTTCGTCGACGGACTCGTAGGCGACAAGGTCTACGTCGAGATCCTCAAATTCACCCGCGCTGTGCAGACCGACCCGCAGCACCAGGTCCGCCGGTCGATCGACACGTACCTCAAGGATCTGGCACAGGACCTGCAGCACGATCCGGTTATGATTGCCCGGGCCGAAGGCATCAAGGCCCAAGTCCTGGGAGATCCGGAAATTCGGGAACTCGCCTCCCGAACCTGGGGCACCATCAAGGCCGCGCTGCTCTCCGCCGTCGACGATCCGCACAGCGAACTGACCGTCAGGTTCAAAGCCGCCGTGCATGACTTCGGCACCCGGCTCGTTGTCGACGGCGAACTGGCCGGCAAGGTGAACAGGTGGATCGGGGACGCCGCCGGGTATCTCGTCAAGACGTACCGCTCGGACATCGCAGGTGTGATCACCGATACCGTATCCCGCTGGGATGCCGAGGAAACCTCGCAAAAGATCGAGCTTCAGATCGGCAAGGACCTGCAGTTCATCCGAATTAACGGCACCGTGGTGGGCGCCCTTGCCGGCCTCGCGATTTTTGCTGTGGCCCACCTGGTCTTCGGCTAAGCGAAGCTTTCCAGCTCCACGCCTGCGCTTTCGAGGGCCGCGCGGATCGCGGCGGCGGTTTCGACCGACCCGGGCGTGTCACCGTGGATGCACAGCGAGTGCGGTTCGATCCTGAGCACCGTCCCGTCCACAGCTTCGACCTCGCCTTCGACGGCAAGGCGCACGGCCCGTTCCTGGATCCGGCCGAGGTCCTCCAGCAGTGCACCATCCTGCGAGCGCGGCAGCAGGGTGCCGTCGGGCAGGTAGGCGCGGTCGGCGAAGGCCTCGGTAAAGACCGGATGGCCGGCTTCTTGGGCGATCCCGAGCAGGGCGGAGCCCGGGAAGCCCAGCACGGCAAGCCCCGGATCGTAGGCCTGGATGGCCGCGACGACTGCCGAAGCCTGCTCGGCGTCGCGCACTGTCCGGTCGTAGAGTGCCCCGTGCAGCTTGATGTAGTCCACCGAGGCGCCGACGGCGTGCGCCACCCCGTCCAAGGCGCCGAGCTGGTACAGCACGGCGCCGAAGAGATCATCGAACGTCATGTCCAGGGCCCGGAGCCCGAATCCGGCCATGTCCGGGTAGCCCAGGTGAGCGCCCACCCGCACGTCGGACTCGTAGGCCGCCCGGCAGGTGTCCAGCATGGTCACGGGGTCCCCGGCGTGCAGCCCGCAGGCCACGCTGGCGCTCGTCAGAAGCGGAAACATCGCGGCGTCGTCGCCCATGGTCCACGTCCCGAAGGACTCCCCCAAGTCAGCGTTCAAATCCAAAACGTGCCGCCTTTCTGCGCTGAATCGTCCTTGCTGTCCTTTGTGTCAGCCGGGGCTGCTGCCGGGCCGTCCAGCTCCGCGGTCGCTCCCAGTTCGCCGGGGATCACGAGGGGCAGCGGTCCGAACGCTTCCTTGGCATTGGCCACCACGGCCCGTCCCATCATCCGGTTGCCGACCCCGCCCACGACGGCCCCGACGCCGAACGGCAGGGCCCGGCCCAGCAAGGCACCGCCTTGGCGCCTGAGCAGGCTCCGGAGGAAAGCCCGCTGGATCCGTTCACGAACCTGGCCGAAGCCAACAAGCGGTGCCCGGCGTGCGAACAGTGTGCCCCACGCCTGGGTGGGCCCGCCGCCCTGCCCGGTGGCTTGGCCGCTCAGGGAACTCAACAGCGCGGTGCCTTCCTCGCCGAGCATTACGGCCATGACCAGTGTGCTGGCCTTCTCCGGATCCACCATCCGCACGCCGTGAAGTTCGGCGAGAGAGGTGGCAAAAAGTGCTGTGGCCTCCAGGAAACCGGCGGTCGCGGCGGCCGAGAGGCCCAGTGCGGCCACAGTCCCGACGCCGGGAATCACGGCCGCCCCGCCCACAAGCGCGCCGCCGCCGGTGACGGCAATGAGGTAGTCCCGTTCCAGGGTTGCGGCCAGCTGGGCCGCCGTGGCCCGCGGGTGCTTTCGCTGGAGCCGGCGAAGGTTCGCCAGGATCAAGGGGCGCTGGATTTCAACGGCCCGCAGGAGCACGTTGTGCACACCTGCCCGGGGTTTGCCCTCGGCGTCGAACATCGCGTTGTGTGCTGACTGCTGGGCAATTTTCATTGCCGGGTTGCCTCGCTTGGCCATCATCGCCTCTCATCGGAACCGTCACTGCTGTGGATTCAAGCCTTAACACTAGGCCACAGCGGCGCCGCCGGTAGAGGCGGACGATGGCCCGGGCGGGCAGTTGAGGGCGGATCGGCGGCGCCTGTCCGCCCTCAACTGCCGCGAAGAACTGCCCGGTTTAGCGCGGGGTCCGGATGAGCTTCTTATTGACGAACTCATTCATGCCGAACCGTGCCAGCTCGCGCCCGACGCCCGAACGCTTCACACCACCGAAGGGCAGATCCGCCTGGGTTTCGGCCACGGAATTGATAAAGACCATGCCGGTGTCCAGCCGATCGGCCACCGCCTTGGCCTTCTCGGCGTCGGCACTGAAGACCGCACCGCCGAGCCCGTACGGGGACCCGTTGGCCAGTTCAATGGCCTCCTCAACGCTGGCGACCTTGTAGACGACGGCCGCCGGGCCGAAGAGTTCTTCGGAGAACGCCCGCATCCCGGGGGTCACATCCGTCAGCACCGTGGGCTCCACGAAGGCGCCGGGGCCATCGATGTGGTGTCCGCCGGTCCGCAGGGTAGCGCCCTTGTCCACGGCGTCCTGGATCTGCTCGATGAGGCCGTCCGCGGCGCTCTGTGAGGAGAGCGGCCCGAAGCGGGTGTCGGCGAGCAAGGGATCACCGTGCTTGACCGCGGACATCCGCGCAGTGAACTTCTCCACAAAAGCCTCGTACAGGTCCTCAAGGATGATAAAACGCTTCGAAGCCGTGCAGGCCTGGCCGGCGTTCCCGATCCGTCCGCTGACCGCTGCCTTTACCGTGGCGTCCAGGTCGTCTGAGTCGAGGACGATAAACGGATCACTGCCACCGAGTTCGAGCACATACTTCTTCAGGTTGCGGCCGGCCACCTCGGCGACTGCTGAGCCGGCCCGCTCGCTTCCGGTCAGGGAGACACCCTGGACCCGGTCATCGGCGACGACTTCGGCAACCTGTTCGTTGCTCAGGAAAACGTTGAGGTAGACACCCTCCGGGAGCCCGGCATCCTTGAAAATCTGTTCAATGGCAAGGGCGGACTGGGGGCAGCTGCCGGCATGCTTGAGCAGGATGGTGTTGCCGAGGACCAGGTTGGGGGCGGCGAACCGGGCCACTTGGTAGTACGGGTAGTTCCACGGCATGATGCCCAGGAGCGGCCCGACCGGTGCTGAGCGGACGATTGCTTCGCCGCCGCCTTTAACATCAAGCAGTTCGTCTTCGAGGAAGGCCGGGCCCTCTTCGGCGTAGTACGAGTAGATGTCGGCCACCAGGCCCACTTCGCCCCGGGACTGGGCCAAGGGCTTGCCCATCTCCGTGGCGATCAGACGGGCCAGTTCGTCCTGTCGTTCCCGGTACAGTTCGGCCACGCGGGCAATGACCGCGGCGCGGTCCGCTACGGGCGCAGCCTGCCAGGCCTGGAAGGCCTGCTTCGAGGCCGCGAGGGCATTCTCCACCTCATCCGCGGTAGCAAGCGGAAATTCCTTCAGCGTCTCTCCGGTCGCGGGGTTCACTGTCTTGTAAGCAGTCATTAATCCACCATCTCCGATTCTGGGTAGTCCGGCTCAATCGGGCCTGTGGCCGCCGCAGCAGAACTGCGTAGCGGCTTTCCGGCCCCGTGCGTCGGAACGGGGTGTCCTGGTTGGATTGCCCGTCCCGTTAGGCGACAACCCGGACACCGGCCCGCCTATTCCATCGGATTTTCCCGCCTGGAAACCGCCGCCCTCACGCGAAGTCGCAGCCTAAACTGGGACCATGCGCTCACCGAGGGCCCTGCGGCCCTTCGCACACCGGGAATACCGTGTGCTGATTACAGCACTGGCCATCTCCATTTTCGGCTCCGGAATGTGGGCCGTGGCGATGGTCTACGAGGTGATCGAGCTCGGCGGGGGGCCGTTGGAGCTCTCCCTCGTTGCGGCCGCCGGCAGCGCCGGACTCGTCGCGTTTTTGCTGATGGGCGGCATCGCCGCGGACCGGTTCCCGCAGCGGCTGCTCATCATCGCGGTGGAGGGGGCCAACCTGGCCGTCATCGCCACCATCAGCGGACTGGCCATGCTGGGCTGGCTGGAACTCTGGCATCTGGCGCTCGGCGGGTTTGTGCTCGGCGCCGGCGCAGCATTCTTCTTCCCCGCCTACTCCGCCATCCTCCCCCGGATCCTGCCGCCGGAGGACCTGCTCGCGGCTAACGGTTTGGAAGGGACCATGCGGCCGCTCCTGCAGCAGGCCACCGGCCCGGCCGTCGCGGGCATCCTGGTCGCAGCCCTCTCCCCCGCGCATGCAGTGACCGGGGTGGCGGTGTGCCACCTGCTGGCCCTCGCCGTCCTCAGCCTGCTCCGCCGCCAGCCCCGTCCGGATATGGACGGCGCTGGCGGCGGGGCAGGTTCCGGGACCGGCGAACGCGCCCCAACGTCCCTGCTGCAGGACCTCCGCGAAGGAGTCAGCTACACGGTCCGCACACCCTGGCTAATGTGGACCCTGCTGTGGGCCTGCATCTCCGTACTTTTCCTGATCGGCCCCATCGAGGTGCTCCTGCCGTTTGTGGTCCGCGACCAGCTCGGCGGCGACTCGCGCCAGTTCGGATTCCTGCTCGCGGTGATGGGCGTCGGCGGCGCCGCCGCGTCGCTGGCAACTGCTTCGTTCCCGCTGCCGCGCCGCTACCTGAGCGCGATGATGGTGAGCTGGGGCGCCGGGAGCCTGCCACTTGCCGCCGTCGGCATCATCGACAGCTTTTGGGCGCTGGCTGCCGCGCTCTTCGTCTTCGGTGCCACCGGCGGGATGGGCATGGTCATTTGGGGCACCCTGCTGCAGCGCCGGGTTCCCCCGCACCTGCTGGGCCGCGTCTCAAGCCTGGACTTCTTCGTCTCGCTGGCCCTGATGCCGGTCTCCATGGCCCTCGCCGGCCCGGCCGCCGAGGTGCTGCCGGTCGGGCTCATCTTCCTGGTGGCCGGGACCGTGTGTCCGGTTGTGGCGGTCATCGCACTGGCCGTCGCGAAGATGCCGGCCGACGAGATCGCCAACCCGCTCGACGACGGCCCGGAGCGCCTGGCTGGCGACGGGCACCCCGGCAGCAGCGGCGCCGCCGAACGGCAGCAGCAGGCCTAGCCGGCTGCGCGCACCATCGGCAGGGACGCCGTCGGCAGTCCGCTCGGGAAGATCGTGGGCTCCGGGACCGCCACCGGGGCCAGCGGCACCCGGACCGGATCACCGTCGACCGTAAACAGCTCGCCGCGGACGTCGATCTCGAGCGGTGGGCCCCCGCGCACCGTCAGGCTGATGGCACCCTGCTCCAGTTCAAGCTGCAGCAGCCGGCCCTGGATCTTCAGGTGGAACGAGAGCCCTTCCCAGCCAGCGGGCAGCCGCGGGTCGAAGTAGGGCACCGCACCCTGGTCCCGGAGGCCGGCGAAGCCGCTGACCAGCGAGCTCCACACGCCGCCGGTGGACGCGATGTGCACGCCGTCGATCGTGTTGCCGTGTGTGTCGTCCAGGTCGATGAACAACGCGTGCGTGAAGTGGTCCAGCGCGGCGTCGCCGTAGCCGACCTCGGCCGCCATGATGCCCTGCACACAGGCGGACAGGGTGGAGTCGCCGGTGGTGATCGGGTCGTAGAAATCGAAGGCGCGGCGCTTTTCCTCGGCCGTGAAGTCCTGCCACTGCAGGAACATGGCCAGCACGGTATCGGCCTGCTTCAGCACCTGGTGGCGGTAGATCACCAGCGGGTGGAAGTGCAGCAGCAGCGGGTACTTGGAACGCGGTGTCGTCCAGTCCCACGGCTCCAGGGTCATAAAGTCGTTGTCCTGAGCGTGGACCTGGAGGTCCTCGTCATAGGGCAGCTGCATCCGGTTGGCGGCCTGCTCCCACACCTGGCGTTCGGCATCGTCAATCCCGGGGTGATCCAGCGCCGCCGCCGCCCGCAGGTTAAAGCGCGCCATCACGTTGGTATAGACGTTGTCGTTGACAACGGCGGTGTACTCATCCGGGCCGGTGACGCCGTGAATATGGAACTGCCCGTCCTTGCCAAAGAAACCCAGGGACACCCACATCCGGGCGGTCTCGATCAGCAGCTCGGCGCCGAGGGTTTCCTGGAACTCCTGGTCGCCGCTGGCCCAGATGTAGCGGTTGGTCGCGAAGGCGATCGCGGCGGCGATGTGGAACTGGGCCGTGCCGGCGGCGTAGTAGGCGCTGGCCTCCAGCCCGTTAATGGTGCGCCAAGGGAACAGGGCGCCGTCCACGCTGAGTTCCTTGGCCCGGATCTTGGCTTCGGGCAGCATCTCATGGCGGAACTGCAGGACCTGGCGGGCGTTGCCGGGGCTGGTGTACGTCAGGTAGGGCATCAGGTACACCTCCTGGTCCCAGAAGTAGTGCCCGTCATAGCCGGAACCGGACACACCCTTCGCCGGGATGCCGGCGACGTCGGCGCAGGCGGTGGCCTGGGCCAGCTGGAAGAGGTTCCAGCGGACGGCCTGCTGCAGCTCGGTCTGGCCGGCGAGGATGATGTCGCTGGTGGTCCAGTAGTTTCGGTAATGCTCCGCGCTTTCGGCGAAAATCTCCGACAGCGGCCTCAGACCCGCTTCCGCGTCGTCGGCAAGGTCTTCGGAGGCTTGCCCGACGGCGTAGCTGACACTCTTTTCCAGCACAAACGGCTCGTCGGCGCTTACGGCCAGAACGTAGCGGACACTGCTGTCGTCCTCATGCACCTGGGTGTCGAAAGGCTGCACGCCGGCGTTGGTCCAGTGGTCGACAGCCAGGCCAATGCGCTGTTTGGATTCGGCGGTCTCCCAGGACAGCCGCAGCGAGCCGTCGCCGCCGTCGAGCCGCACCGGCAGCAGCACCCGCCCGGCGTGCCGGCCGGCACGCCGGGGGTCGTGGGCCGAGTGATCATCCACCGGCTGGTCCTGGCGGTTTATCACCGAGGAGGTCACGTCCGCGGAGATATCCCGGTCCGCGCCGAGTTCCAGCGAGATGCCAAGCGCACCGCGGGACTGGTAGCCGACAGCGCGTCGTTCGATGGTGGTCACGGTGGCGCCCGAGCGGCACTGCCACACGATCCGGCATTCGTACACGCCGGTGGCGAAGTCGACACTGCGGCGGTAGTCGAGCACTGTGGATTCGTCCAGGCTCAAGGTTTCGCCGTCGATGATCACGGTGAAGTTGTTGGCGTCGGGGATGTAGAGGATCCGCTGGCCGGTGCGGGCGAAGCCGTAGGCGTTCTCCGCGTGCTTGATGTCCCAGGTCTCGTGGAAGCCGTTGACGAAGCTGCCCGGCAGCTCGGCGTCGGCGGCGGCCCAGTGGGCGCCGCGGATACCGAGGTGGCCGTTGCCGAGGCTGAAGAGGGTCTCCAGCGTGCCGGCGTTGCCGGGGAGGTGCACAGTCTCGACCAGCTGCCAGGGGTCATTGGGGAACCGCGCGCGGTCAGAGGTGATAAGGGCCATGGTTTATCCTTCAGGCGGTAAAAAGGCTGCTGATGAGAGGTTTTTTGTGCGGTCTTGCAGGGCCTTGCAGCGTCCTGGTCGGGACGGAAGGGTGACGGGCTAGAGCAGCTCGTCGAGGTCGTTGACGACGAGCGTGGCTCCGGCGGCCAGCAGGGTCTGCCGGCCTGCCCCGCGGTCCACGCCGATCACCGAATGGAAGTTCCCGGCCCGGCCGGATTGGACGCCGGACACGGCATCCTCGACCACAACGCACTCGTCGCTGGGCAGGCCCAGCAACCGGGCGGCATATTCGTAGGTCGCCGGGCTGGGCTTGCCGGGCAGGCCCCCGGCCACGGCGACGACCCCGTCGACCACTACCGGGAAGTAATCCGAAAGTCCGGCGGCCTTGAGCACCGCCGGGGCGTTGCGGGAAGAGGAAACGACGGCGAGCTTCAGCCCGCGGGCCAGTGCCGCGTCGACGAACCGCACAGAGCCTGCGTAGGGCCGAACCCCGCCGGCGGCGACGATGTCGTTAAAGACCTGGTTTTTGCGGTTACCCAGGCCGTGGACGGTGTTGTGCTCCGGTTCGTCCTCCAGCGGGCCTTCGGGCAGGACGATGTCGCGGGAGGCGAGGAAGTCCCGGACGCCATCGAAACGGGGTTTGCCGTCGATGTGGTCGAAATAGTCGCTTGCGCGGTAGGCGGCGGCCCCGGGAACGGACTGGAGGTAGCCGTCAAAAAGTTCGCGCCAGGCGCGCTCGTGCACAATCGCGGTTGGGGTCAGGACGCCGTCGAGGTCAAAGAGGATGGCAGACGCCCCGGCCCAGCTCGACGCGGTGCTGTTGGAAAGCTCAGTCATGGTTCGGTTGTCCTTTCAGACGGCATTTTTCAGTCGGTGGGCCGGCAGGCCGGGGCCGGCGTTTTAAGGGGGCGGACCGGAACGGGGCCCCGGCGCTGAAGATAGCGGGCATTCCCGGTCGCAACCGGGCGCCGTTTAACGCCGGCGGGTGCGCTGGCCCGCTGTCAGTTTGGTCTCCCGAAGCTGGCGTGACGGGGTTTTGGCACTCCAGGGCGGTGGAGCCCTTCAATTGCTGCGTAGCCGTGGGGCGCCGGGATCGGATACCTCCCGAAGGGCGCACGGCGGTCTTCGAAGCTGCGGGAGTCGGTGCAGATGGAAAATCCGGAGAGTGCGCCGACGTCCTCGACGGTGACGCGGCGCCTTAGCCTGCAACACAGGGCTCAGCCCTTTCTTCCCCCTGAAGTCAGTTGACGGCCAGAAATACGGCCCACGTTGAGTGTAAGCGCTTACAAAATTGACGCGCAATTGGATAAAAGGACCTTTGGCACTATCGCCACCCCACTTGGAGTCCGGCCGCGGGCGGAGTCAGTTTCCCGGGTTCAGCACATAGTGGCGGAGGAACGCGCTGACGTCCACCAGTTCCGCGGCCGAAATGGCGTGGCCCGTTCCCGGGTAGGTCCTCGCCGTGAGCTGTGTGTGCTCGTGGAGCCACTCCTCGGTGTGCTCCCCTGCGGCGGCGTTTATCACCAGGTCATCCCGGTCCCGGCCCCAGAAGAAGGGCGGCCGGGACTCGAACGATTCGCTCATCGCCAGGAGTTCGTTGTCCAGTACAAATCCTGACAGCCCGACGGCGGCGCGGAACTCCGCCGGCCGCAACCGGAGCAGTGTCGTGGCCATGGCCATGCCCTGCGAGTAGCCGAGCAGGCTGATGCTGGTGTGTTGGGACTTGACTGATTCGATCCAGCTGAACACGGCGTTGGCGGCAGCGATGACGTCAGCGAAGTCATGGGTCAGGAAGTAGTCCAGCAGGAACCAGCCGTACCCGTCGCCGATCTCCTTGGGGCCACGCAGCGCCGCGCAACTGAACCCGGACGGCAGGCTGCCAAAGAGTTTCACCATCCGGGATTCATCCCGGCCGTAGCCGTGCATCATGACCAGCAACGGGGTCCCGTCGCGTTCGTGTTCCGGTTTGGACCAGAGGACTCGCTCCATCGCAACAGCCTAGCTTTCGGTGATCACCAAGGCGGTGCTGTGACCGCCGAATCCGAAGGCGTTGGCGATGCCTGCCCTGGCTCCCTGGCCTGCCACCGTTTTCCGCAGAAGGTTCAGGTCGATCCCGTCGTCGGGTTGGTCAAGGTTGCCGGACCCCGGAAAGTCCCCGGTTTTCAGCGCCTGGATCAGGACGACGGCGCCGAGGGCGCCTGCGCCGCCAAGGAGGTGCCCGGTGAGGGATTTTGTCGAGGTAACGGGTACCTGGTTTCCAAGTACGGCACTGATCGCGTCGGCTTCCAGGCGATCGCCGACCGGGGTGGAGGTCGCGTGGGCATGGACCAGCCCGATGTCTCCGGCACCAAGGCCGGCGGCGGCGATGGCCTTTTCCATCACCCGCCGCTGCATGACCGGATCGGCGGCGACGATGTCGACGGCGTCGGATGTCACAGCAGTTCCGGCCACGACACCGAGCACTTCCGCTCCCCGGGCGCGGGCGTGGTCTTCGCGTTCCAGGACCAGGATCGCGGCGCCCTCGGCCAGCACGAATCCGTCCCGGTCCCGGTCGAACGGCCGCGAAGCGGACTCCGGGTCTCCGTTGCGGGTGGACAGGGCCCGAATTTGGGCGAAGCCGCTGAGGATGAGGCCGTTGATGCAGGAATCCACGCCGCCGGCGATCACAACATCCGCTGTCCCGGCACGGATCATGTCTGCCGCCTGGGAGATGGCTTCCGCCCCGGAGGCACAGGCGCTCACCGGGGTGCGCGCCCCGCCTTTGGCGCCGACATCCATGGACACCCAGGCCGCGGGCGCGTTGGTCATGATCCGGGTCAGCGTGTGCGGGGAGACGCGCCGCGGCCCGCGGGCATCAAGGGCCCGGGCCTGCTCCAGGGTTGTGTCCAGGCCGCCATAGCCGGATCCGATCACCACGGCCAGGCGTTCCGGGTCGGCTGCGGGACGGCCTGCCTGCGCCCACGCTTCCCGGGCCGCAATCAGCGCGAGGTGCCCGCACCGGTCCATCCTCTTATATTCCGGGGTGGAGAGCAGCGCGGGAACATCAACGTCCGCCCGGCCCGCCATCCGGACCGGAAGCTCCTGCGCCCAGTCATCCTCAAGTGCCGCGATTCCTGAGCGCCCGGCCAGCAACGCGGCCCGGGTCTCGGCCGCCGTCGCACCGACGGGAGTCACTGCTCCCAGTCCGGTGACGACGACTCTGGGGAAAGCTGTAAGCATGGGCACCGGATTTCTGTGAGGCACGTTGCGTAACCCGCCGGGGTGCGGGGCTGGTGCGGCAGTGCGGTAAACGGCGGCACGTATCTGGCCGGCCGCAGCGGACGCTTCAAGACTACGTGCGAAAACTGGCCGGAGTGGCGTCAATGAGATCGTTGAAACAACACGCACCGGGCTGTAGCCTGACGCTGGACAGCATGCTTAGCAATACTTAACCGTCCGACCGGACACAAGGAGCAAGTCATGAGAATCGGTTCCGCCATTTTCCTCATCGCCCTCGGCGCCATCCTCGCCTGGGCCATCACCCCCGGCCTGATCCCCAATGTGGACCAGACCATGATCGGCTACATCCTGATGGCGGTCGGTGTCATCGGGCTGATCGCTTCCCTGGTCCTGGCCTCACCAGGGCGCAGCCGCACCCGCCGGGTCAGCGAGACACGCTCCGTTGTGGACCCCAATACCGGCGAGACCATCACCCGGAACGAAAGCCGCGACGCCGGCATCTAGTCCGAGCGCGCCGCCGCGCACCGCATAAGCCACCCGACGCCGGGCCGAACCCTTTACCGGGCCCGGCCCGGCGTCGGCCGTTGTATGGCCCTTCCCGCCCTTCCAGCACGCGCACCGTCCCGTGCGTGAACACCGGCCGAACCCGTCTCCACCCCTACCCGCTACCTCTACCCCTACCCCTGCGCATGCCCCGCGCCCGGGCCCGGCGGCGGACATGCCCTGCGCCCGGCCCCACGGATGGACATAGTCCAGATATGCCCACTCCTCGATCCGAAAACTGGGCATGCCCATCGGCCGCGTACGGGACATTTCTGTGTTCATGTTGTTTTTCATTGACAAAGCCACATATTCACAGATAAAGTCAATCAACTCCACTTCATTGTGATGGTAATCACGGAAGTGCGGGGGAGGTCCGCAGTACTGACGCAAGGGAGAGCCAGTGTTCGCCGAGGAACGCCAACAGCTGATCGTGGGGCTCATTGTTGCCAGCGGCCGTGCCAGCGTCACGGACCTCGCCGAGCGTTTCAGCATCACCACCGAAACCGTCCGCCGGGACCTGGCCGCCCTCGAATCCGCCGGCAGTGTGCGCCGGGTACACGGCGGCGCCGTCTCCCCGGACCGCTTCAGCACCAGCGAAGAAAGCATCCTGGTCCGCGCCGACCAGCGGCAACCGGAAAAGACCCGGATCGCCGAAGCGGCCCTCGCACTGATCCCGGAAAACCGAACCGGCAGCATCCTGATCGACGCCGGCTCCACCACCGAGACCCTCGCCGACCGCCTGGCCGCGCGGACTGCAGCGACGTCAGCCGCTGCAGCACCCGGCGCGGAACTCGTGGTCATCACCCACTCGCTGCCCGTCGCGGCAAAGCTCTCCGGTGAGGCCGGCATCGCCTTGCACCTGCTTGGCGGCAGGGTCCGCGGAATCACCCAGGCCGCCGTCGGCCAGTCCACGGTGGAAGCCGCCCGCAGGATCCGCCCGGATATCGCTTTCATCGGCACCAACGGCATCCACGCAGCCTTCGGGCTGAGCACCCCCGATCCTGAAGAAGCCGCTGTCAAAGCCGCCTTCGTCCATTCAGCCCGCCGCATAGTGGTGCTCGCTGATTCCTCCAAGCTGGATGCCGAAACCCTGGTCCAGTTCGCCTCGTTGAAAGATCTGGACACTTTGATCACTGACACGAAACCCGGCCAGGACCTGGCCGACGCCCTCGCGGATGCCGGAGTGGAGGTAGTGGTCGCATGATTGTCACCCTGACCGCCAACCCAAGCCTGGACCGCACCGTGGCACTGCCGGGACCCCTGGTCCGCGGCGAAGTCCAGCGCGCCGTCTCCGTCCGGCAGGAATCCGGCGGCAAGGGCGTAAACGTCTCCCGCGCCCTGGTCGCCTCCGGGCTGAAGACCGTCGCAGTGCTCCCGGGCGCCGAGGCGGACCCCGTCCTCGCCGGTCTCCGCGAAGTCGACGTCCCATTCGCCGCCCTCCCCATCGGAGAGCCGCTGCGCAGCAACGTGGCGCTCACCGAACCCGGCGGCGTGACCACCAAGATCAACGAACCCGGACCGGCGCTGAGTGCGGACCAGCAGGAAGCCCTGATCGGGCTGCTCCTGGACCACTCCCGGGGAGCCAGCTGGGTTGTCCTGGCAGGATCGCTCCCACCCGGGGTCCCGGCCAACTTCTACGCCACCGTCACCCGGCGGCTGCGCAGCATGGATCACGGCAAAGAGGCTCCCCTTGTCGCCGTGGACTCCTCCGGCGAACCGCTCGCCGCCGCGATCTGCGGCGATGCGCTGGGGAAACCGGATCTCATCAAACCCAATGCCGAGGAACTGGTGGAACTGGCTGCCGCAGCCGGGTTCGCCACGCACAAGTCCGCCGAGGAACTCGAAGCGGATCCGGGGGCGGCCGCGGCGGCCGCTTCCGCCGTCGTGCGATCCGGAGTCGGTGCCGTGCTGGCAACACTCGGCTCCAAGGGTGCGGTGCTCGTCACGGCCGACGGCGCGTGGCTGGCCACGCATCCGCCGGTCACCGCGGTGAGCACGGTAGGCGCCGGCGATTCGTCACTGGCCGGTTACCTGCTCGCTTCCAGCCAGGGCGCCGCCCCGGCCGATTGTCTCCGCCAGGCTGTGGCACACGGTGCCGCCGCCGCTTCGCTGCCGGGCTCCACAGTCCCGGCAGTCCACCAAACCACCCCCAACGCCGTAACCATCACGGCCCTGACGAAGGATTGACAGTGACTGCGCTCATTACTACCGAACTGGTCGAGCTCGACCAGAACCTGGGCGACTCGCCCGAAGCCGTGATCCGGCACCTGGCAGGCAAAGTCGCCGCCAACGGTCGCGCCACCGAGGTGGAAGGCCTCTTCGCCGACGCCTTCGCCCGGGAACAGAAGACCGCCACCGGGGTTCCGGGCGGCATCGCCATCCCGCATTGCCGTTCGACGGCGGTGACCGAACCCACCCTGGTGATGGCTCGGCTCTCCCAGTCCGTCGACTTCGGCGCCAAGGACGGCCCCGCGGACCTCATCTTCTTCATTGCGGCCCCCGATGGTGCGGACCAGGAACACCTCAAGCTGCTCTCCAAGTTGGCCCGCTCCCTGATCAAAAAGGACTTCACCCAGGCCCTGCGCGACGCCGGTTCGGCGGCCGAGGTCGTCGGGCTCGTCGAAGGCGCCCTTGCCGATAAGCCTGCCGCCCACTCCGCACCGGCACCGGCCGTAAGCGGCGCCCCGACCGGGACCGGAGCTTCCCGCCCCAAGCGCCTTGTCGCTGTCACTGCCTGCCCCACCGGCATCGCCCACACCTACATGGCCGCCGATTCGCTTGTGGCCGCGGCCAAGGAAATCGGCGTGGACCTGCAGGTGGAGACCCAAGGATCTTCAGGGGCAAAGCCGCTGGATCCGGCAGTGATCGCCGCAGCCGACGCCGTCATCTTCGCCGTCGACGTGGATGTCCGAGGCAAGGAGCGCTTCGCCGGCCTGCCGGTTATCAACGCCCCCGTCAAACGCGGCATCGACGAGCCGGAAAAGATGGTCCATGAGGCCCTCGCGGCCGCAGAGAACCCCAACGCCCGCCGGGTCCCGCACTTCGGCGCGGAGGAACAGGCACAGAACGAGGCCGAGGAAAAAGGTGAGCACATTGGGCAGAAGCTGAAGAAAGCGCTGCTGACCGGCGTCAGCTACATGATCCCGTTTGTGGCCGGCGGCGGCCTGCTGATCGCGCTTGGCTTCCTAATGGGCGGGTACCTCATCACCCAGTATGCCGATGCCATCGTTGTGGACAACAGCATCTTCAACCTGCCCACGGAATTCCCGGACAACGCATGGGGCCCGCTTGGCGCCTACCTCGGCGCCGTCCTGTTCAAGATCGGCGCCCTCTCACTGGGCTTCCTGGTACCGGCCCTGGCCGGCTACATCGCTTACGCCATCGCTGACCGGCCCGGTATCGCCCCGGGCTTCGTTGCCGGTGCAGTCGCCGGATTTATGGGTGCCGGCTTCCTTGGCGGCATCGTCGGCGGCCTGCTCGCAGGCTACATCGCCCATGTGATCGGCCAAATCCAGGTCGCCCGCTGGCTGCGCGGCCTGATGCCTGTTGTGATTATCCCGCTGGTTGCGTCCCTCGTGGCATCGGGGCTAATGTTCCTGGTCCTGGGCGGCCCGATAGCCGGCATCACCGCCGGCCTTAATGACTGGCTTTCCGGCCTGACCGGTGCCAGCGCTGTTGTCCTCGGCATCATCCTCGGTCTGATGATGTGCTTCGACCTGGGCGGACCGGTAAACAAGGTTGCTTACTCCTTCGCCGTCGCCGGTCTCGGTGCCGCCACGATCACCAACCAGGCCCCGTGGCAGATCATGGCAGCCGTGATGGCCTCGGGCATGGTTCCGCCGCTGGCAATGGCACTCGCCACCGTCCTGGACAAGCAGCGCTTCAGCCTGGCTGAGCGCGAAAACGGCAAGGCCGCGTGGTTGCTGGGCGCCTCCTTCATCTCCGAAGGCGCCATCCCCTTCGCCGCCGCCGACCCGCTGCGCGTGATCCCGGCGAGCATGCTCGGCGGTGCCGTCACCGGCGCCATCTCCATGGCCGCCGGCGTCGGATCCAAGGCCCCGCACGGCGGACTCTTTGTCTTCTTCGCGATCGACAACTTCCTGATGTTTGTTGTGGCAATCATCGTCGGCACCATTATTACGGCGCTGTCCGTCCTGGCACTCAAGCGCTGGGCCGTCAGGAAGACCGTTGATACGGTAGAACTGGTCCCCGCAACCGTCTGATTGAAGCGGCCGGGAAGATTTTCCACGCTGACATCCCCATGCTGAATCCAAGGAGCAGAAATGACCGAACGTAACGCCACCATTGCCAGCCGTGTAGGGCTGCACGCCCGCCCGGCCGCCATCTTTGCGGAGGCAGCCGGCGAGTTCGATCTCGAGATCACCATCGCCCGGCTGGGTGAGCCTGTCGACGAGGCCATGGATGCTGCCAGCATCCTGTCCCTGATGAGCCTTGGCGCATCCCACGGCGACGTGGTAGTCCTGCGCGCCGAAGGCGACGGCGCCGACGCCGCCCTCGAACGGCTGGTCCAGATCCTGGAAACGGACCACGACGCCGAATAGCAGCACCGCCCGCCGACTGTAACGCGACAGCCCGGCCGCACCCACCGAGGGTGTGGCCGGGCTCCTGCGTTAAGGGTCGGCAACCGGCAGCCCCGCAGGTTCCTGGGCCGTCCCGCTCAGGTCCGCTACATACCCTTAGCCAAGGCTTGTCAGGTGCCTGCCGCACCGATAGTTTGGAATCCGCGGCAGCGGAACACCGCCGCCGGCGGAGGTCCCGGTCCGCCGCCGGCCAGATTCGGGAGGCGGTGGGTGATGCCGCCGGCACCGACAACCAGCCAGGGAGGCAGGCCATGCCGAAGACGAAGACTGAGCCCTCCGCGCTCGGGAACGCCTGATCCAGATGGCCACGGGCCGGACGCCCGGCCGCTCAGGCCTCTTTCCGCGCGGACGGCGCGGCCGCTTTTGTCCCGGCGGCCTTGGTCCCGGCCTTCGGCGCGGCCCTGGCTGCAGTCTTCGGTACAGTCTTGGCTGCAGTCTTGGGCGCTGTCTTGGGTGCGGCGCGGGAAGTCCGGGTGGGAGCAGCCTTCGCGGCCGTCGACTTCGAAGCGGGCGCCGCGGCCCCGGGCCCGGCGGAGTCGTCCGACGTGGCCGCCCGTCCCCCGCGTTTCTTCTCCAGGCTCCGCTTGAGCGCCTCCATCAGGTCGATCACCTCGCCGGAGCCGGCGGCCGGGACGCCAAAGGTTTCCTCGGTGTCCAGGGACTCCCCCTTCTCCAGCTTCGCCTCGATGAGCAGGCGCAGCTGCGCCTGATAGTCGTCGGTGAACTGCCCGGGTTCGAAGTCCGCCGCCATCGAATCGACCAGCGCGGCGGACATTTCACGTTCTTGGGCGGAGATGCGGATAGTGGTTTCGAGCGAGGAAAAGCTGGCCTCCCGCACCTCATCGGCCCAGAGCAGCGCCTGCAGCACCAGCACGTCCCCGCGGATCCGCAGCGCCCCCAGCCGGGTCTTGTCGCGCAGCGCGAACTGGACGATAGCCACCTGGTCGGTGTCTTCAAGCGCACGGCGCAGCAGGACGTAGGCCTTGGGCGATTTGGAGTCCGGCTCCAGGTAATAGCTCTTTTCGAACATCATCGGGTCCAGCTGCTCCGCCGGCACAAACTGCACCACGTCGATCTCGTGGCTGTTTTCCGCCGGAATGGACTTGAGCTCCTCGCGGCTGAGGACCACGGTCTGACCGTCGTCCTCGTAAGCCTTGTCGATGTCCTCGTAGTCCACGATCTTGCTGCAGATTTCGCAGCGTCGCTGGTAGCGGATCCGCCCGCCGTCGGCGTTGTGGACCTGGTGCAGGCTGATGTCGTGGTCTTCGGTGGCGCTGTAAACCTTGACCGGCACGTTGACCAGCCCAAACGCTATCGCGCCTTTCCAGATGGCTCTCATGGATCAAGTGAACCGCACAGCGGCGTGGAGGTGAAGCCCCTTGGCTGAAAGGGCGACGGCGAACGGCAAGGAGCGGGTCCGGGTCGGCGGCCGGGAGCTGGTGGTCACCAATCTGGATAAGGTGATGTACCCGCAGACCGGTACCACCAAGGCCGAAGTCATGGCTTACTACGCGGCCGTGGCGCCGGTGCTGATCCCCGCTGCCGCGGACCGGCCGGCTACCCGGAAGCGCTGGGTGCACGGCGTCGGGACGGCCGATGCCCCGGGCGAGATGTTCTTCCAGAAGAACCTGGACCATTCGACACCGGGCTGGGTTCCGCGGGCCGCCATCACCCACAAGCAGCGCACCATCCAGTACCCGCTGGTCAACGACCCGGCCACACTGGCCTGGCTGGCGCAGACAGCAGCCCTGGAGATACACGTGCCGCAGTGGTGCGTGGATTCCCACGGCGAGCAGATGCCACCGGACCGGCTGGTGCTGGATCTGGATCCCGGTGAGGGTGCAGGACTGGCCGAATGCGTCGCGGTCGCCTGGCTCGCCCGGAGTATCCTGCAGGACGTGGGCCTGGATCCCGTACCCGTGACGAGCGGCAGCAAAGGCATCCACCTGTACGCGGCCCTCGACGGCAGCCAGGGCTCCGAACAGATTTCGGGTTTCGCCCACGAGTTGGCCCGCGCCCTGGAAGCCGACCATCCGGAGTTGGCCGTCAGTGACATGAAAAGGACCCTGCGCGCCGGCAAGGTCCTGGTGGACTGGAGCCAGAACAGCGCCGCAAAGACCACCATCGTTCCCTACTCGCTGCGCGGGCGGCTCCGGCCCACGGTGGCGGCTCCGCGGACCTGGCGTGAACTCAACTCACCGTCACTGCACCAGCTGGACTACCGGGAGGTCCTTGCGCGCGTGAAGTCGGGCAAGGATCCTTTCTCCGTCATCTCCGCCGGGCGCAAGGCAACGGCGCAGCCCGGTGGCCGCCCGAACGGCAGCAACACCACCGGCGACGGCGGCGCCACCGACCCGCGGCTGGAGAAGTACCGCGCCAAACGTGATGCTGGCTCCACCCCTGAGCCCTTCACGGCCGAGCAGTACCGGGCAGCTTCAGAAGGCGGCACCCTCCGGGAGAAGTTCGTCATCCAGGAACACCATGCCAGCCGGCTGCACTATGACCTCCGGCTGGAGCGTGACGGCGTCCTGGTCTCCTGGGCGCTGCCCAAGGGCGTTCCTACGAGCCGGACCACAAACCACCTGGCGGTCCAGACCGAGGATCACCCGATGGACTATGCGGGCTTCGAAGGCACCATCCCCAAGGGCCAATACGGCGCCGGTACCGTCAGTATCTGGGACCACGGCTACTACGAGTGCGAGAAGTGGATCGCGGGCAAAGAAGTCATTGCCACCCTCAGCGGCCAGGACGACGGCGGGCTGGCCGGCGCCCGCAGGTTCGCGTTGATCCATACCGGCAGGGGCGAGGGGCAGTGGCTCATCCACCTGATGGACGCGCCGGGCGCGAAGAATGAGCATGCTCCCCCGCCGCAGGAGGAACCTCCGCTGCCCGCCGCCCCGGATCCGGCGGACGTTTCACCGATGCTGGCCAGCCCCGGCAGCGCCGCCGACCTACCCGGCAAGGACTGGCAGTTCGAACTCAAATGGGACGGGGTGCGGGCCCTGATCGTCGGGGGTGCGGGCAAGATCCGCCTGATCAGCCGCAACGGCAACGACATGTCCGCCGCGTATCCGGAACTGACCAATCGTTCCAGCTGGCCGGAGCAGGACTTCATCGCCGACGGCGAGATAATCGCCGTCGGCCCTTCGGGGCGGCCCGACTTTGGGCTGCTGCAGGGGCGGGTGAACCTCGGCAGTGCCTCCGACGTCGCGCAGGCGCGGGCATCTACGCCGGTCCGGCTGATGCTTTTTGACCTCCTGGCCGAGAGCGGCTCGGACCTGCGCCGCCTGCCGCTCGGCCGGCGGCGGGCACGGCTGGAAGCATTTTTCACCCTTACCGGCGGCCCGGTGGACCTCTCCCAACTAATCCACGGCGATGCCGGGCACATCCTGGAAAGCGTTGAGGAACTGGGGCTGGAGGGCGTCATGGCCAAGCGCACGGACGGCCGCTACGTCGGTCAGCGGAGCCGGTCCTGGCTCAAGCTAAAGTTCGAAAAGACCCAGGAAGTGGTGGTCGGCGGCTGGCGCCCCGGCAACGGCGAGCGCCGCGACACCGTCGGTTCGCTGTTGCTGGGCATTCCGGACGGGCCGACGCTGCGCTACGTGGGCCGTGTGGGCAGCGGCTTCAGCACCCGCGAACTCGGCGGCTTGCGCCGGCAGCTGGAGGCTTTGCCGCGCAAGACCTCACCGTTTGCGGATGTTCCCGCGGAAGACGCCGCCGGCGCCCGTTGGGTGTCGGCCAAGCTGGTCGGCGAGGTTAAGTTCGGTGAGTGGACGGGATCCGGCAAGCTTCGGCACCCGGTCTGGCGTGGCTGGCGTCCGGACAAAAACCCGGACGACGTCGTCGTCGAACACAGCTGAGGGCCCGCCGCGGCGGGCCCTCGCAGTGCTTAGTCGTGATGCGGGACCTGGGGACGACTCTGCCGGTGGATGGCTGCGTCCGCCACCTGCTGTCCTTGTTGTCCCCGGACAACGTCGCGGTCCTTGGGATGGCGGTGCTTCCCGCTGCCGTCCGGCCACTCATGGCCGTCGTCGGGCGACTGGGGTTCCGGGCGTTTACTCTCCGGCCCGGGAACCTCGTCCATGGACTCCGCAAGGTGACCGGCAACCTCGGGCTCGATCTCGTCTTTCGAGTGATGATCCGCCATGGCTCGTCCTTTCCGCGATGAAATGAAACGTCCCACCATCCTAGGTCCGCCGGGCGGTGATGTCTCTAGGGTTACCAGCGGACCTTTTTCTCCGCCGGGCCCTGTTTGCCGCTGACGTGCGTTGGCTTGTGGCTGTGGCCGACACTCTGCGAGCCAGCCCCGCCCCGGGACTTGCTCGCGAGCATCTCCTTTTGGGCGTCCGTCAGACGGGACTTGATGCCCTTCCCCTGCTCCGGGCCGGCCTGCGGCCTGCCGTCCGGCTCCGCGCCGCTGTTGCTGCTCTTTGTGGTTTCATTGCCAGTCATGGACTGTTCTCCTTGTGTGGCGTTCGATCGGCGGTGCTGATCAGCAGTGTGTTGCAGTCAACCCTAGGCGCTTTCCGGAAGCCTTGGATACCCCTCCTGCGCGGTGCTTTCCGGAGCCGGGACCGGCCCCGTCGCGGATGAGCCCGTGGTGTTCCGGGAGGCGTGATTCGGGCC
This sequence comes from Arthrobacter sp. UYCu512, assembly GCF_040547075.1. NCBI lineage: Bacteria > Bacillati > Actinomycetota > Actinomycetes > Micrococcales > Micrococcaceae > Arthrobacter > Arthrobacter sp. UYCu512. The sequence goes on along the minus strand of NZ_JBEPPA010000001.1, from coordinate 176,163 downwards.
CTAAAACCGGCGGCAGACCGCCCGGCCGTGAAATATTTGCGCGGTCCACGGTGCAGACGCGAGTTTCCCAGTAACGACGCGGCGAAACGGCGGAAAGAAATTTCCCGTAACCGGCCCCCTGCGGGGTCGAAATAGCGGATGGTACGGCACCAAACTCGGAAATACCATCGAAATCACGTAAAATTGAAAGCCTGCCCAGAGCGGGGCAGCTACAAGTCGCAAGCAAATGACCTCCATAGGAGTGCACCAAATGCCCAAAGACCGAAGCATGACCGACTCTTCGGCTGGCGTGATTGACGCCGGCCGAACCAACCAAGCTGCCCCCCCGGGTGCGAAAAAACCAAAGCTGCGGACGCGGCGCCGGCTCAAGGAGTCCGACGTTAACGTAGTTAATAGGCCGATGCTTAAAAAGGCACTCGGCGGCACCATCGTTGGTAACACCATGGAGTGGTACGACGTCGGTGTGTTCGGTTACCTGATCACCACGATGGGACCGGTGTTCCTCCCGGAAGCGGACAAGTCTGTTCAGACTCTGTTCCTGCTGGGAACCTTCGCCGCCACCTTTATTGCCCGCCCCCTCGGTGGGGTCGTGTTCGGCTGGCTCGGCGACAAAATCGGCCGCCAGAAGGTACTCGCTGCGACACTGATGATCATGGCGGCCAGCACTTTCGCCGTCGGCCTCCTGCCGGGTTACGCCCAGATCGGGATCTGGGCAGCGGTGCTGCTGGTCCTGTTCAAGGTCATCCAGGGTTTCTCCACCGGCGGCGAGTACGCCGGAGCCACAACGTTCGTGAGCGAGTACGCCCCGGATAAGCGGCGCGGCTTCTTCGCCAGCTTCCTGGACCTCGGGAGCTACCTCGGCTTCGCGATCGGCGCCGCCCTCGTCTCCGTGCTGCAGCTGACCCTTGGTCAGGACACGATGGAGCAGTGGGGCTGGCGGATCCCGTTCCTGGTGGCGGGCCCCCTGGGTCTGATCGCCGTTTACTTCCGGAGCAGGATCGAGGAGTCCCCGCAGTTCCAAGCCACCCTGGACGCCCAGGCGAACCTGGCCAAGGACGCAACCGCCGGTGACGCCGCGGTAGCCAAGGGCCCGGTAGGCATTGTGAAGGCGTACTGGCGCTCCATCATCGTCGCGATGATCCTGGTGGCCGCAGCAAATACTGCCGGTTACGCCCTGACGTCGTACATGCCGACCTACCTGACCGAGTCCAAGGGGTACGACCCGGTTCACGGCACCCTGCTGACCATTCCCGTGCTGGTCATCATGAGCCTGTGCATCCCGCTGACCGGCAAGCTCTCCGACCGGATCGGCCGCCGTCCCGTACTGTGGATCGGCGCCGTGAGCACCGTCGTCCTGGCCGCCCCGGCGTTCCTGCTGATCGGCGTCGGCGAAATCTGGTCCACTTTGCTGGGCCTTGGCCTGGTCGCCTTCCCGGTCACTTTCTATGTGGCCAACCTGGCGTCGTCCCTGCCGGCCCAGTTCCCGACGTCGAGCCGCTACGGAGCGATGGGCATCGCGTACAACTTCTCGGTGGCCATCTTCGGCGGTACCACACCGTTTATCGTTGCGGCCCTGATTAACGCCACCGGCGATGACATGATGCCTGCTTACTACCTGATGGCTACTTCGGCTATCGGCGCAGTGGCGATCTACTTCCTGAAGGAATCGGCCCGGATGCCCCTGCCGGGTTCCATGCCCAGCGTGGACACCCCCGAGGAGGCCAAGGAACTCGTCGCCAACCAGGACGAGAACCCGCTGATCGACCTGGTGGAGATGGATATGCCCTTTGTCGGCGCTTCGGCCGATGCAGCTGCTGATTCCGTGAACCGCGAGGATGCCGGGACCGTACCCGCCAAAGTCTAAGTCAGCCCCTGGCACCAAGGCCGGGTTTGTCCTGAACCCGGCCTGCTAAACCGTATTCTGTAGCAAGTCCCGCCCATCGAGGCCTGTCTTCCGGTGTTTCCCCTGGGGAACCACCGGAAGGCGGGCCTTAGGCGCGTCCGGCACTAAGCCGCGCCGCTAACCGTCCGGCCCCAGCATGGAACAGGAGGCACCGTGCCATCCTTCGGCGCCCATCTCCGCAGCCTCCACCGCCTGGCGCCAGCCAACAAAGACCACGTCTCGGCAGTCCGCGTGGCGGTCAGCGTGGCAGCGCCGTCCCTTGCGCTGCTTGCCGCAGGCCGCCCGGAACTGATGATCTACGCGGTGTTCGGCGCCCTGACCGGCATGTATGGCCGCAACGAACCTCATCAACTGCGGCTCAGGCACCAGGGCCACGCGGCCCTCCTGCTCGTGGGCGGGCTGGCCGTCGGTGTGTTCCTTTCGGTACACCAGCTGCATTCCTGGGCGCTGGTCGTTATCGAAACGGTGCTGGCCGCGACGGGATCCCTTTTCGCGGACAAGGTGGCACTGAAGCCGAACGGCCCGTTCTTCGGCATTCTGGCATTGGGCGCCTGCGCCTCCATCCCCACAACTGTGCACTGGCACACGGCGGTCCTTATCGGGGCACTGTCGGCAGGCTTTTCCATGGCCGTGGGATTCGGTGGTTGGGTGCGGGGCAGAGCCTGGCAACGCGGTGCAGCCCGCGAGGTCCCGGCACTGCGCGGGGCCAGACGCCGGGCCGCGTGGATTCATGCGGCGCGGTACTTCACGGCCGTCGGGGCAGCTGGCTCCGTCGGTGTGCTTAGCGGCAGCGGGCACCCGCACTGGGCCATGGCAGCCGCAGCGGTACCGCTGGCGGGGGCCGATATGCCCAGCAGCGTTTATCGCGGCCTGCACCGGATTGTTGGCACCCTGGCGGGTCTGGTGGTGGTCGCGGTGGTGCTGTTCCCCTGGACGCTCTCACCCCTGAGGGCGTTTCCCGGACATGAGGCAGCCGTCCTGGCCGTGCTGGTGATTGTCCTGCAGTTCACCACGGAGCTTTTTATGACCAGGCACTACGGGCTGGCGATGGTGTCCTTCACTCCCGTGATCCTGCTGATGACACAGCTCGCCGCCCCCGCCGACCCGCAGGTGTTGGTGACCGAACGCGCCGTCGAGACCCTGCTGGGCGCCGGGCTCGGCATCGTTGTTGTGGTTTTAATCCGGCGGCGCCGGTCGCCGGGCGGTCGGCCTTGACCCGTTATTTCGCGCGGCGGGGCGGGCCGGCAACGAGCCTGTCCGGAAGGATGCGGGCGGCCGCGGTCAGCACCTTGTACCGCTTGCTCGGGATGGAAACAGCCTTGCCCCTGGCATTATCGGCGAGGCCTTCGCGCACCACACGCTCGGCCGTCAGCCACATCCAGCGCGGCGTTGCCGCCTTATCCATGCCCATCCGGTCGTGGAACTCGGTGTGTGTGAAGCCGGGGCAGACCGCCGTGACTGTGACGCCCTGCTTGGAATAGGCGAGGCTGGCCCAGCGGCAGAAGCTGACAAGCCACGATTTCGCGGCCGAATAGCTGCCCCGGGGAAGAAACGCAGCGACGCTTGCGACGTTGATAATCCGGCCCGAGTGCTGGCCGAGCATACCCTGCAGGGCGGCGTGGGTCAGCTGCATGGCGGTCTCGACGTGCAGTTTCAAATGCCTGGTCTCGTCCGCGATGTCGTTCTCCGCGAAGGAGCGCAGCAGCCCAATGCCTGCGTTGTTGACCAGGATTTCCACTGGGCGCGCCGGATCCGTGAGCCTGGCGACGACGGCTGCCACGCCGGCGTCGTCCGTGAGGTCGGCGGAGAGAACTTCGGCACGGACGCCGTACCGCTCCGAAAGTTCCGCTGCCCCGGCCTGCAGCCTTGCCCTGTTGCGGGCCACGAGGACCACGTTGTGGCCCTCGCTGGCGAGCTGGCGGGCGAATTCGGCCCCGATCCCGGCGGTGGCGCCGGTGATCAGGGCAGTGGAACCGGCAGGCGTCACGGCACGGGGAGTCATGGCCACAGCCTAACCGGTGCCGGCCGCCGCCTCAGGCCAGGGCCCTGCCCGGCAGGCAGTTCCACGTCCTCGGGATTGCCTGCAGCGCCGTGGTGGCGCTGCTGCAACTCTTCGGTGGCCAGCTCGTACCAGGTGTGGGCCCCGAAGGACGGGCTGTTGGTGTCGAGGTGGCGGTACAGGGCATCGGCCAGCTGCCCCAGCGCCATGTCGGAGAGTGCCCGGACGGTTGCGGCGGGGTCCAGCGTCCCCTCGAAGTACTCGGTCAGCTGCGGGTCGCTGACGGCGTTGAGCTCGGCCGCTGCCTGGCCGCAGGCCTCGTCCACTCCTGCGGGCAACCCCGGCCCGGCGGGAAGGACGGCGGGGGACGCGCCCGGCCCCGCAGCAAGGTCAAGTGGCTGCCCCGCCGCGAGTTCCGCCTCGAGTCCGGCGAGGACTTCACCGTCGGAGCCGACGTGCAGGAGGCAGATCGGCAGCTCGGCGGGTTCCGCCAGCGTCATGCGGAACGGCTCTGTGGTCTGCCCGGCACCCGCTGCGAAGGCCTCCGTGCCGGTATCGGCCATTGACCGCAGCTCGAGGAGGATCTCCGGGTCCAGGTGGGATGACTTGTGGCGGTCGATGATGACATCGGTGCCCGCGCCGAGGCGTCCCGCACGCCGGATGATATGCAGCAGCGAGGGGAAATCAGCTTGGGTAAGGCAACCAGTGACTTCGAGGGTCACGGTTCCGGCGCCGGCCTCCACACGGACAAGCACACGCAGTTTATGGTTCACGGGGTTCTCCAAAGGGAAACGTCCAAGAGCCGACTGCGTAACTCTGCTAAAACCTTACGAGGTTATTGCCCCCGGCCACAAGCGGGCGGCGCCGCCAAACTGTTTCCTTCCGGGGTTCAGGCGCCGGCCGGCGGCTGTTCCGGCCAGTCGATGTACTGGGTGTAGGAAGCGTGCTTGCGCAGGTAGCGGTAGATAAAAGGGCAATTGGGGATGATCCGTTTGCCGGCTGCGACGACGTCGTCCAGGGCGAAGTGGGCCAGCACCTTGCCGAGCCCCTTGCCCTGGAATTGCTCGGCCGTATCAGTGTGAATAAAGTCCACATGGCCGGGCTCATCGATGAAGCGGATTTGAACGGCCAGCTGGCCGCCTACGTGGAGCTCATAGCGGTGCAGCTCATCATTACGGGTCGTGGACACGTCCGGGCGAAACGTGTCTTCGCGGGCTGCAGAGTTCTCCGTCATGGTTCGACATTGGCACTTAAAGGCGGGTGTGGCAATGGCAGGCAAGATGCTGCAGGGCGGCGAGGCGGCCCAGTTCCGCCGGCCGGCGGCACCGCTATCCGATCAGGCCCAGTTTCTCCAGCATCTGCCGGTCGGTCTCGGGCGTTGTTGCCGGGGGGAGGTACAACGTAGAAATCCCGGACAGGTCGGATGCTTTGATGGTGTCAAGATGGTTCAGTTGGATTACGGGTGGAAGGTGCCCAAAAGTCGAGGCGTCATAGATGATCACCGGATGGTCCTTGGGATAGAACTCCCCTATTCGTTCAATCAGCACCGGAAAGTTGTGCCTGCGGTAGCCCGAAAAATTGAAGCCGTCGTCACCGGCGCACTCCGCCTGCCACAACAGAACGTGCATGGATGTATCCAGCGTCCGGTTCCTGATCAGGAAGTCAGTGGCGTCCAGGGTCATCAGCCCGAAGGTTGAAGGGTCCAGGCCCAGATCGGCGAAGAGGCTGTCCTGGGCGGAAACGGCCGAGCCCATCTCGGCCCGGTAGCCTTCGCTGCGCGCCCTGCGGATGGCCTCGTGGGTGGACCACGCGAACACTCCGGGGTGGCCATAAAAGACGGCACAGGTTCGGCGGCCCCGGCGCACCTGTTCGAGAATTGCGTCCACCATTGCCCGGTATGTCTCAATCCTTGGCACGCCATTGCCGTACAGCCCGTACAACGAGGTGGAGCGCGGGTTCAACTCATGGATACGAAGCTCCGTGGCAGGGTCCGCAACGCAGTAAAGGACCATATCCGCCTTCATAATTTGAGCCTGCGCGCCGTAACTCAAGTCGGTGATCGGCAGGATTCCAGAGCCCACCACATGCAGGCTCCCGTGCTGCTTGAAGTCATCCTTGGCGAAATACTGGATCGCTCCTTCAATGTCAGCCAGTGCACGCTCCCGCCAGTCGCTTGAATTAGTAGTGGTCGTAGTGGTGTTGTCATTGCTGGTGGTCACGGTCGTATTGTCGTTGCTGGTGTTTGTGCTCGAATTGTAGGTCGTCTGGATATTGATTGTGTTGTTGTTAAAATTGTTGGTGTTGATCGTGATCGGGTCCATGGCGCCGACGCCGGGAGCCAGCTTGTCAGTGACAAGCGCCGCGTAACCTGCCCTTTCCAGTTCCGCGAGCGCGCCAAGGCGCAGCCGTCCGCGGTGCCCCTGCCGGATCGCCTCGGCCTCCTCCGCGCTGAGCCTGGCTGCGGCCAGCAGGGCATCGGGCCCCCGCCGGTAGGCCTCCAGCACGGCAGGGTCGGCCAGTGCCACCAGAAAGCTCGTCAGGGGCGTATTCACCGGTTGGAGGCCCGACGACGACTCCGCCGCCGTCCGGCGCGGAGTCCTCCCCACCGGCTTGATTTCAGCTGCGAGTTTCAGCCCCGCCTCAAAACTGACCCCGTCCAGTCGCTCCACCACACGCTTGGCCTGCCGGACAACACGGCGGGTCCGGTTCGAACCGGAGCCGGCAACAGCGTCAAGGACAATATTGATCCGATCCCGGGATGATCTCTCGATCACAACAGTCTTATCGTCAAGCCAAACGCCGGCGTCCAGGAGCAGCCCATGCAACGCATCCTCGATTTCCGGCCGGCTTGCGGCAAGGAAAGCCAGGGCGGGGCTGACCTGCCTGAGTTCCTCCCACCACAGCCCAAGCCCCGGGTATTCGCGGAAGCCGCCTTCCCGAAAGGCCCGCATGGCTTCCAACGGCTTGCCCAGGGCGTCGTCCTGTGCCGGCCTTGCGCTTGGCGTGGAGAAGATGGTCGCCAGGTTGCAATCCAGCTGGGGAAATCCGCGGAAAACGCCGCGGAGCTCCCAGTCTCCGTCCCCCGAGTCGTCACCGGACCAGCGCCGCAGAATCTCGATCGCGGGATTCGCCACCAGCTCGTCGGTGGTAACAGTAAATGCTTCCGTGCCGATATTGTCATCGTTGTCGCCAAAAGTGCCGTACCAGATCAGCTGCCATCCGGACATGGCATCTTTCACGGCTGCGTGCACAGATGCAGCCGCGGAGGCTTTGACAACGTCTATCTGATCTTTGATTTCCTGGGGAGTCGGGGCAGCCAGCGCATGCTGGAAGCTGGCGGCCACTTTCACCACTGCCAGCTGCACAGCATCCACAAAAGCCGAATAGCCGGTGTTCGCCAGGCTGTCCGGCCAGCCGTCTTCTTCCATAACGGAAACCACCACTCCGCCGATGGCCGGTATGTCATCGTCGTTCAGTAGCGCGCGCAGACCGGCATCGTTGATCGGAATGGGTTTCAGTTTCGTAGTCCATCTACCCACGGCGTCCGGGATCGCGACGTCATCCCCGGCATCAACGTCTGTGTTCCCGAGGTTTCCGTGCGTGCCATTACTCGTGACGATAACGGGAGAACCGATCAGGCCAGCCCCGGCCTCCACAGCAAAGTTGTCCCCGTCGACTTTGAAAAAGGCCGTCCAGATATACGGTTCGGCATTGCCCCACCCGTCACCCTCGTCGTAGCAGTGAAGGTCTTGGAGCACTGTTTCGAGATTTAGTGTGGCACGCATCAGGTTCCTACTTCGTCTCTCCGTCGAGCTTTGGCTGTTCTCCGTTTTCGAGCAACGGACGGTTGACCGGGCCCCGGATCTGGCGGCGAGCCGTGGCTTGGACATGCGGCGATTCAGCCGTCACAGTCAAGCCCGAGACCGCCGACGCCGCACACCTGCCGGCGCTGCTGAGCTGGCTGGTGAAGCACATGCGGCCCGGACCGTAGTGCGTACTGCCGAAGATGTTGAAGGAAAATGCGTACCAGGTGTAGAGCGTTCCGTTCTCACAGCCCTTCAAATGGCTGAAGAGGAAATATCCGGATTCTTCCACCCAGCTAAAGTCGTAGCACCACTTGGTCACTTGCCGGGTACAGGTGTCAAACCACTCCCATGGCCAGGGGCCGGGGCACCAGTATCGTTCCGTAACCACCACTTTTTGCGGCATGGCCGCCTCCTGACACATGGCCCGATCCTACGATCGGGCTGTGGCCGCGCACGAGTAGTTGCGGGCCAACCGAACTAGTCGGAGCGGTTCGTTTTCTTGAACCGCGGCAGGCGCAGAAACCTGTTCAAAACGGCTGCACGTCGTTCGCAGCCGCTGCACGGCGGGATTCCGACCGCTGACGTTACGTCCTTGATGGCATCCCCCAACCCAAGGGAACCACTCAAATCCACCCGAAACAGCGAGATTCTCATGGTCTGCCAGTGGCGTGATCTGGCAGGCCAGGCCTGAAGCTGGATTTCATCCACGGTGTTTCCCCTAGGAGGCCCCGAGACTAATGACGACGCACTTGATGCGGTTCATTCAAGGGCTTCCAAGTCGTGATTTTCCTCAGCAAGACAGGCAACGTCAATAGCAGCCGGAAAGGTGCAGGCAAGTAATCGGTATCTATTGTTTTGCTGTCTTCAGCCGGGCGTCGGCGGCCCGGCGACGGTGCTTCCGAAAGCTCAGGCGGTTAGCAGCCCCAGCACTCCGAACAGAACGGCGAGCAGCGGCGTCGCGCCCTGCGTGGCGGCCGCGCGAAGGTATTTTCGCCCGCTCAGGGCGAGCACGAGGGCTGCCAGAAGCATGGAACCGCAACTGCTAAAGATCAGCGTCCAGCCGACGGGGGTGTGTCCGAGGGCAACGGCACCAGTGCCAGCGAGGGCTCCGGCGGCAAGGAACAGGTTGTAGAAGCCCTGGTTGTAAGCCATCGCCCGGGTGGTCTCGGCGTCAGCTTGCGAGGTGATACTGAAACGCTTCCACGTGGCCGGCCGCGACCAGGTGATGGACTCCATCGTAAAAATGTAGACATGCAACACGGCCGCGAGAAGCGCGAAAAGGAGGGAGGCCAGAATCATGTTTTGATCCTAGCCTCCCGGCTTTCGGGCCGTCGGCAGGCCAGCGGGAGCGGGTGGCCAGTGCCCTGGCAGCGAAGGGCCCGGCCGCGGCGTCCCGCGAACCTGCAGTTCCTGCAGGTTCTCTCCGTCCGCAGGCGGGGCGGGGAACTAGGGGGTGCGCTTGGTGGGCGCAATAACCTTGATAACCGCTGAGTCATCGGCGGAGGCAAGTCCCTGGGCCTGGCCCAGCAGGTACAGCTGCTCGGCAGCGGCAGCCACGGGCGCGGCGAGGCCGGCGGCGCGGGTGGCTTTGCCGACGATGCCCATGTCCTTGACGAAGATGTCCAGGCGGCTGAGGACCTCCGCGCCGTTCTCCGTGTAAGCCTCGAGGATGCGGGGCCCGCGGTTGGAGAGCATAAAGGACCCGGCGGCGCCGGCTTCCAAAGCCGCGAGGGTCTTGGCCTGGTCCAGGCCAAGGGCGTCTGCCAGGGCCATCGCCTCGGCGGCCGCGGCGATGTGGATCCCGCAGAGCAGCTGGTTGACGGTCTTCAGGGCCTGTCCGTCGCCGGGCTTGTCCCCGACGACGGTAAGGGTGGAGGCGAGCAGCTCCAGGACCGGCCGGGCCGCTTCCAGCGCCTGCGGTTCGGCGCCCACCACTATCAGCAGATCGCCGTCGCCGGCTCGCTTCGGTCCGCCGGAGAGTGGCGCGTCAACGAGGGAGACGCCGAATTCGGCGAGCCGCGCGACGGTGGCGGGAATGGCTTCGGTGCCTACGGTACTGCCGAGGATCACGACGGCGCCCGGCAACAGCGCCGAGGCGACGCCGTTCTCACCGAAGAGGACATCGTCCAGTTGCTCGCCGTTGCGCACGGCCAGCAGCAGGGCATCGGCGCCTTCGGCCGCTTCGCGGGCGGAGGAGAAAGTGCGGACTCCGGCTTCATCGGCGAGCCGCAGGCGAGGCTCGGCGATATCAAAACCGTGGACGGTGAGCTGGGTTGCCAGCCGGGTGGCCATGGGCAGTCCCATGGCGCCCAGGCCCAGGACCGTAACTTTGTAGTTCATGATTCTCTCCATTGACATGAGGGGCTTGGGCTGGTCAGAAAGTATTGCTGAGTTTGCGGGTGACCTGGACCAGCGACTCATCGTCGCCCACGTTGCCGGCGAAGACGATGAACGGTATGCCCTTCGCGGGCCCGTCCACCGGTTCCCACAGGCTGACGATGCCCGGCAGCATGGGGCCGCGGACAATCGCGTGCCGGATTTCCAAGCCGTGGGCGGCCACGTCCGAGGACGTGATGCCGCCTTTGGCAATAACAAAGCGCGGCGGGAAAGTCTTGAGGGTCCGGTTCACCACCGCGACGATGGCGGCGGATACGGTGCGTGCGATCCGCAGGCTCTCGGCGGCGTCCTCCGTCTTGATGAGCAGCCGGCTGGTGTGGAGGATAACGTCGGCGGTGCGCAGGGAATCGACGACGGTCCGGACGATTTCGTCGAGGTAGCCAGCGGAATTGCCGGCCAGCAGCTTTTCGACGTCGATCTCCACGATCCGCGCGGCGCTGTGTTGTTCGACAAGGGCCTTGAGCTGGCGGGTGGTGACGCCGACGTGGGAGCCGACCACGATCAGGCCTCCGGCTTCGGAGGGCGTACGGCCGGCATAGGCCTCTTCGCCGCTGAGTTCGGTACGGATTTCCTGCCCGATGCGGCCCCGGACGAACGGCGGCCCCACCCGGTAGAGCAGCTTTTTGCCGCGGCGTTCTGCTTCCTCCAGGCCCAGCGCGAGCGCTCGGAGGTCGTTTTCGGTCACGATGTCGGCCACGATCGGGGTGGAGTCGGTGGCGGAGCCGACAGCATCCGCGATGGCGAGGGCCGAGCCGCGGGGATCGCCGTCCGGGCCGGCGGCACGAATGAGGTCCAGGGTCAGCACGATCACCGAAGCCGCGGGGAAGCGTCCCCCGGACTTCTCCTCCACATACTTGGCAAGTTCGGAATTCACGAAGCCGAAGCTGGCGTCCCGGGCGAATTCGGTTTCAGCCACCGGGGTGAGCTTGCCGGCGTCGCCGCCGGTGCCCCGCATAAAGTGCACACCGCCGATAGTTACGCGCCCGGCGTCGGGGAAGGCCGGAACAATCACAACGCCGTCGGTCACTTCACCGCTGTCAGCGGCGATCGTTGCCGCGATAGTGTCCGGTTCCAGCGGGTAGTGGCCGCGGAGGGTGGAGTCGCTGCGGCTGACGAACGCGAGGCGGAGCCTGGAACTGACACCGCCGGAACCGGCCCCGCCGGTGTGCAGGGCAGCCGCGGCGAGGGCGTTCCGGACCACCTCTTTGTTACGGGCAGCGGCCTCGGCAGGGTCCAGGCTCCGCGTGTTGGTCAGGACATAAACGGCGTCCGGGCGGCGCCCGTTGATCCGGTGGGTGAATGCCCAAGTGAAGTCGGAGACTTCCCACGCGGTGAGGACCGGAAGGTCCGCCACGGACTGGGTACCTGTTGGATCGTCGTCGAGCACCACCAGGATCCGGGGTGAGTGCCTGGCGGAAGCCGCAAGGGCATCGGCAACGGTCCGGGCGGGAATCCGGACCTCCGCCGGGAAGGCGGCCAGCACGTCGGCTTCAAAAACCTCTGATTCAAAGGGCACTTGCACTCCATTGTGGGAACTCTGCTGCGATGTATATTTGTAAGATGTCCGACATCTAATGTTCGAATGCTAGTGTGGCACACGGCACAAAAACGCGCAAGTAAAGTGGCCGGTCAGGCAATTCTGTGGCAGCGGATGGGGAAAATTGGCAAGAAAATCGTTGGTCGGCGTCGTGGCGGATGAACTACTGGACCGCATCATTGCCGGCGAATTCCCGCCCGGGGCCGCCGTACCCGGCGAGCTGGAGCTGAGCGCCCGCCACGAGGTGAGCCGCATGACGGTCCGGGAGGCCATGAAGACCCTCCAGGCCCAGCAGATCCTTAGTGTGGAACGGGGCCGCGGAACCTTTGTCAACCCCCTCAACCGCTGGGCATCCCTGGAGGCGGTCCTCCGGGCAGCCTCGGAGGGAAAGAATGACGCTGCGGCCGCGATTCAGCTGATCGAGTTGCGCCGAATGCTGGAGACCGGGGCGTGCGAGCTGGCCGCCGGCCGGATTGGCGACTCCGACCTCAACACCCTCCAGGGCCAGGTGGAGGCGATGCGGGACGCGCACGAGCGGCACGACGTCGCCGCGTTCGTGGCGGCGGACCTCGCCTTCCACGACCTCATTCTGCGCGCCTCGGAGAACGTTTTTGTAGCAGTACTGTTCGCACCGCTGCACCGGGTACTGGAAAGGCGGCGGACCCAGACGTCCGAGGTGCGCGAAATCCAGGCCCACGCCATCGGCCAGCACAAGAAGATCGTCCAGGCGCTGTCCACGCGGGATCCGCACCAGGCCCGGGATGCCATGGACGAGCACATGCAGCAAACGCTGGATGACCTCAAGAGCTACGTTCTGGCGGCGCGCCGGGACTAATCAACCCAGGGACTAATCAACCCAGGGACTAATCAACTCAGGCGAGCGAAAGGAACAGCTTCTCGAGTTCGGCGCGGTCCAGACTGGGGTCCTCCTGCTGCATACACTGCTGCAGGCCGGTGGCGATGATCGAAAATCCCGCCTTGTCGAGCGCACTGGAAACGGCCGCCAACTGGGTGACAACACTCTTGCAATCGCGGCCCTCTTCGATCATTCGGGTGACAGCGGCGAGTTGCCCCTGGGCACGGCGAAGTCGATTGATGACGGGCTTCATGTCGGCGGCATCGAGTTCCATTTGTTCCTCCGGAATTCACAGGGTGATATTCCATGATATACCCCCGTGCGTATGATCTATACCCCTTAGGGTATTTCAACCCTTCGCTGTCCCCACCGGCACCGGCCCACCCCGGCTGGACCGGCTAGGGACCAAAGTACCTAGCGGAGCTTGAACATTCGGCGTATTGCTGGGGGTGTGAACGCCGCCGGTTTCCTGGAGTCTGGCGCCGGCCAGGCCGGCGCTGGAGGTCCCGCGCCGGGACGGGGCCCGGCCTCGAATCGGCGGGCCACCGCAGGCCCCTGGATTACCGGGCAATGGGGCCGATACGTGGCGATGGGCGATTCGTTTACCGCGGGGCTCGGGGACCCGGAACCACGCAGCCCCGGCGGCATGCGGGGATGGGCGGACCGCATCGCCGAGGAGCTCAGCGAGTCACGGCCGGATTTCCGCTACGCCAACCTCGCCGTCAGCGGCCTCCTACTGCGCGAGATCCTGGACCGGCAGCTCGGGCCTGCAATTGGGCTGAAGCCGGACCTGGTCACCCTTTCGGCCGGGGGCAACGACCTTGTCTTCCACCGGAGCGATCCCGACCGTCTGGCTGCCGCCCTCGACGCCGCAGTTGGCATGCTCAGTGCCACCGGAGCGACGATTGTACTGTTCACCGGTCCGGACTGGCGCGATACGCCGCTGCTTGGCCACAACCGGGGCCGGGTGGCTGTCTTCAACGAGAACATCCGGACCATCGCCGCACGCCATCACGGGGTGATCGCTGATCTCTGGTCCCTGCGCCAGCTCTCCGACCCGCGAATGTGGGACCCGGACCGCCTGCATTTCTCCCCGATGGGCCACCACACCGTGGCCGCCATGGTGTTGGAATCCCTGAGCGTCCCCCACGGCCTGAGCCCGCTGGAACCCAAACCCATGCCGGCCGGAACGTGGCGGGAAGGCAAGGCCGGAGACCTGGCCTGGTTCACCAACTACCTGCTTCCCTGGATGGTGGGCCGGGTCCGGAACCGTCCCGACGTCCCCCCGCTGGCGCCCAAGCGCCCCGAACCAGGGCCCGTCTCGGTGTCCTGAGGCTCCGCCGCCCACCCCTAGTAACGCAGCACCCTCTCGGCTAACCTGCAGGAACGGCCCACCGCCAGGAAACGATGACGACCACGAGGAGCGAAGTTGCCTAACCACACTTACAGCATTTCCGAAATTGTCGGAACGTCGACCGAGGGGATTGACGCCGCCGTCCGCAACGGCATCGCCGAGGCGGCCAAGACGCTGCGTAACCTCGACTGGTTCGAAGTCAAGGAAGTGCGCGGCCACCTCGAAAACGGACAGGTCGCCGACTGGCAGGTCACCATCAAGCTCGGGTTCCGCCTGGAGCGCTGACCGCAAGCAGCCGGAGACCCTGAATTCCGCCGGTTGCCGCCAACCCGCGGCGGTTCCGGTGACATCAGCACAGGCCTGCCAACGGTCCCGGCGGCGCCCTCGTCGGGACGCTTCCACTGCCTCAGCTGGCTCATTTATGCTAAGCATGATTAGTATTGAGGCAGAAGGATGTAGCGCACCCGGCAATCCGGGTGCCTCCTCTATGTAGAAGAAGGAACGATAAAAATGGGCTTTCTTGCATTTCTGATTCTGGGTCTTATCGCCGGCGCCATTGCCAAGGCAATCCTGCCGGGCCGTCAGGGTGGCGGCATCATCATCACGCTGATCCTCGGCGTCGTTGGCGCCCTTCTGGGTGGCTTTATTGGCGGCGCGCTGTTCGGCGTGGGCATCAACGAGTTCTTCTCGCTGTCCACTTGGCTCCTGGCCATCGGCGGTGCGATCATCGTCCTGCTCGTTTACGGCATGATCTCCAAGCGTTCAGCCCGCTAAACGCGACTGCAAGCGAAACCGGTCCCGGGATATTTCCGGGACCGGTTTTTTGGCACCAGCCTCGTGGCAGAAATTGCTGGACACCCATGGTGAGCACCACCAACAAGCAGGAGGACAGTATGAAAGGCAAACTTCTTTTCGGAGCCGGAATCGCCGCAGGCTACGTTCTCGGGTCCCGCTCCGGGCGGGCGGCGTACGAGAGGCTCAAGGCACGCACGGCGGGCCTGTGGGCAAGCCAGCCGGTCCAGGACACTCTGAGTGCAGCGGCCGGCGCAGTGAAGGACAAAGCACCCGAAGTTACTGAACAGCTTGGCGAGGCGGCCCGCCGCGCCGGTACGGTGATCGTTTCCGCCGTCCGCAGCGACGCCCCGAAGGGGACAACGGCCGACGTCGAGTCCGACCCGGCTCTCAACGACCAGCACGGCCAGGACTGGTCCGACGAAGGCGGGGCCACCCCGGCCGGAGCCGCGACCAACATCGATCCGGACAGGGTTTCCTAGCTACACCGGAGCTCCCGGCTGCACGGGCGAAACGCCCACAGCCGTTCCTGCGACGACAGTTCCGATCACAACCGTGGCGTCCAACGCCTTGGAACTGGCCACCCGGGCCGTGAGTCCGTTCCGGATGAACAGTTCGACGGTCCGCGGCGCCTGCCGCCGGCTCGTCTCGATCAGGAGGGAGCCGCCAGGCGCCAGCCAGTCCGGCGCCGCGGCGGCCACCCTTCGCTGTACCTGAAGCCCGTCCGCACCGCCGTCGAGGGAAACCCGAGGTTCGTGCAGGCGGGCTTCCTGCGGCATGGTGGCGATGTCCGCTGAAGGAACATACGGGGCGTTCACCGCAAGGACGTCGACCCGGCCGCGGAGCCGCTCCGGGAGAGGCTCGTACAAGTCCCCTTGGTGGACAGCACCGCCGGACGGCACAATGTTCACGGCGGCGCAGCGCACCGCCGCGGGGTCGATGTCCGCAGCATGCAGCTCAAGGGGACCGGCCAGCGCCGCGAGCGCTGTTCCGACCGCCCCTGACCCGCAGCAAAGGTCTACAACAACGGGCAAGCGGCCCACGATTGAAGGTGCGGCCAGCAGCCGGGCCGCCTGCCGGACGAGGAACTCGGTGCGGCGGCGGGGCACAAAGATGCCGTGATCCACCCGGATCCGGAGTCCGCAGAACTCCGCCCAGCCCAGGATGTGTTCAAGCGGCAGACCGGAAGCCCGCTGCTGCACGAGGGCTTCCAGATGGCCAGGCGACGCGGCGGCCGTCGCCAGCAGCCCCGCTTCCTCCTCGGCAAAGACGCAACCAGCGGCCCTAAGCCTTGTAATAGCCGTCAGCAGGGGTGCAGGAGGGGTCTTCACTATTGAGACCGCCTTCCGGTGATGGCCCAGTAGCCCTCATGCTATCGAAGTGCGGGAATGGCGCCAGGCCCAACCAGACAACAGTTGCGCAGACGTTCGCTGCCCGCCGCAGCCCGGCAAGATGCGCACACCCCACCTCCCGAACCGGTGGGCATGTCCATCCTCCGCGCCCGGGACTGGGCCCAGCAGCACTATGTCCAGTCCTGCCCGGCCCCGGAGAGCATGCTCCGGTGCAGCGGCGGGCTACAGTCAGCCTCTCGAACCGGCCCACTCGAGCAGGCGGTCCAGGGGCCAGCTGGTGATGATCCGTTCCGCCGGTACACCATGGCGTTCGGCTCGCTCGGCACCATACTGCAGGAAATCGAGCTGGCCGGGGGCATGGGCATCGCTGTTGATGCTGAACAGGCAGCCGGCGTCGAGAGCAAGCTCAATGAGGGCGCCGGGCGGGTCCCGGCGCTCCGGCCGGGCGTTGATTTCAACGGCGACGTTGTGCTCCGCGCAGGCAGCGAAGACTTCTTTGGCCTTAAACTCCGACGGCGGACGCGTTCCACGGTTCCCCTGGACCAGCCGGCCCGTGCAGTGTCCGAGCACGTTTGTGTGCCGGTCGGCGATCGCGCCGAGCATCCGCCGGGTCATGGTGCGTTGCTCAGCACGAAGCTTCGAATGCACACTGGCGACGACGATATCCAGGCGGTCCAACACCTCCGGGGCCTGATCCAGGGTGCCGTCCTCGAGGATGTCGGCCTCGATGCCCCGCAGCAGGCGGAAGCCGCCGCCGTTGTTGGCATTGATTCCGGCGACGACGTCGAGTTGTTCGAGGAGCCGTTCGGCGCTGAGCCCGTTGGCGATCTTGAGGTTGGGTGAATGGTCGGTGAGTGCGAGGTACTCACGGCCCAGCAGCCTGGCGCCAGCTGCCATGGCCTCAATCGTGGATCCGCCGTCGGACCAATTACTGTGGGCGTGCAGGTCCCCGCGGAGGGCAGCCAGCAGCGTGCGCCCGCCCGGCGCCAGCGGCTCTGCCCCCCGGCTCCGCAGCCCGCTGAGGTACTGGGGTACATCGCCGGCGAGCGCCTCGCTGATGACCTGGAACGTCCGGTCGCCAATACCTTTGGTCCGCTTGAGCCGGCCGTCCCGGGCACGGGCCGCCAGTTCATTTGTCCCGAGACCGGCGATGATTCCGGCGGCTTTCCGGAAGGCCTGGATCTTAAAGCTTGGGGCGAGCCCGCGTTCAAGCCAGAAGGCAATCTCGTTCAGCGCGTCGACGGCATCCATGGCACCATTTTGCACCCGCAACCAGCCTCTGGTGACCCCGGCGGCGGCGGGCAGGTCCGCCACACCCGGCGGGCCGATACCAAGAACCGGAACCGGCACGGCGGTGAGCACCAGTACGGCCCTCTCGGGCGGACCGCCGGCCCCCTGCTGCGGTCTTAAGACAGGAGCAGGCCAGAGGACATTTCCTCTGGCCTGCTCCGTGGGTGGGCCCTGTGGGGTTCGAACCCACGACCCACGGATTAAAAGTCCGATGCTCTACCAACTGAGCTAAAGGCCCCAGCTGACGACCTTCAACGGCGGATAAATCCACTGTTCAAGGGCCGATCAGCCCAGTCCATTTCTGGACGTTAATACTGTACCCCAGACCTGGGCGGATTATTTGCATCGGGCGGGATCGCCGCCGTCGTGTGCCCTGTTCGTGGGCCGGGGGCACAGGCCGGCGAGGGCCCACACGCTCGATTCCCCGACAGCACTGGAGTAGCGTGGTGGCATGAGCGAGCAAGCAGGATCCAGCACCCCCGGACCGCACCGGCATCACAAGCCGAAGCCCTTCGCCCCCATCGACTTTGAGCCCTTCGCCGGCGGGGCCGACCCTGCCCGCGTCTCCGAGGCCGCCCATCTTGCAGCCCAGGCACTCGTGCGCCGCGGACGCGACAACGAGGACCCGGCAGTGACCAAGCGGCTGGTGAAGCTCGCCGATGAACAAGGCCTCGAAGCCATCGCCGAGATGTGGGCCGAAAGCCCCGCACGCTCGCTCCCGGGCGCCCTCTGGCGCCTATACGCCCTGCGGGCCGCCACGATCCAGGACGCCGAGCGGATCTCCGTGTACTTCAAAGCCGGCAAAGACACCGCCCAGGTCGCCCGCGTGGTGGCCGGCGCCGCGGAGCCGCCAGGAGCCGAGGAAATGAAGTCGATGGCGGACGCCATCCTCTCCGGCGCGTTCGAGGGCGAGTTCGACGTCGCGCTGGAACGTTCTGCCGCATTCTGCCGCGTTGTGGCGCTGGGCCAGGCCACTCTCGCTGACGGTGCTGAGCACACCAACGAGAACCACGCGAGCAAGCTGACGCGCAATTCGCATCTTTTGGTCAAAACGGCCGAGGACCTCGAACACGCCGCCAACGCATGGCGCCTGGGCGAGCTGGACTAGGCCGGGGCGGGGTGCCGGCCGGCACCCGAAAAGCACGCCGCACACCGGCTGTCAATGTTGACTTGTCACCGGCCACGTAGAAAACTAAAGGCGGTGCCGAACCGCGAAACCCCCGGGCTTCAACATCTAGCCGCCTAGAGCGGCCTACCGCCGAGAGGCGTCTCCGGTTCGGCACCATTTTTATGCCCGGTTTGACGCCGCGCTCCGCTTCCGCCCCGGGGCGCTGTCACATTCCGGAGCCCCGCCGGCGCCTATCCGAGGCTGTCCGGGCGGACGGTAATGTATTCCTTATGCGCGGGTCTTCCTCACCTCACACGTCCGGCCCCCTACCCCCGCGCGCCTCCCTCCCGAAGACCGGAATTCACACGTGAAGCTGCGCCTTTTCCCCCAGGAGCCCGCCGGGCTGAACATCCTCGCCCAACTTGCCGGCCAGCTTGTCCTCGCCACGGGCACCCTCTCGGAAATCCTTGGCGCACCTGCGAGTGAAAACGCCAGGCTTCTCGAGGACATGCACAACCACGAAGCAAAGTCCGCGGAACTGCACTTCGCCCTCTTGACGCATATGCGCACTTCGTTCGTGAACCCGCTTCCCCGCGAGGACATGTACGCCCTCTCCCGATTCCTGAATGAGGCGATGGAGAAGCTCGATGCAGCCGCTGACCTCGTGTCCCTGTACCAGCTGGACCGCCTGCCCAAACGCGCCGCGGACCAGCTGGAGATCATTAGCAGGCAGGCCGAGCTCACCGTGGACGCCATGCGGAGGCTGGACAACCTGAACGACCTGGAGGACTACTGGATCGAGGTCCTCCGCCTCGCCAAACGCGCCGAGCGCTCCCACCGGGTCTGGGTCGCGGACATGCTTCACGAAATGAAGCCGGCGCGCTTCGCCCGGAACCGGGATATCGCCGAGCAGCTGGTGGGGGTCAGCAGGGAGATGCGCCGGATCGCGACCCAGGTGGGCAGCATCATCGTCAAGGAATCCTGACGTGACGATGATGCTGTTTGCCCTGGTTGTGGTTTTCGCCGGGGCTTTCGCTTTCCTGAACGGTTTCAGGGACGCCTCAGCGGCGGTAGCGATAGCGGTCCGGACGCGGGCCCTCACGCCAACCGTCGCAGTGCTGCTGGCCGCGTTCTTCAACTTCATCGGCGCCGCCTTGAGCGCAGCCCTGGCCCTTGGGGTCAGCCAGACCTGGGTGCGCCTGCCCCCGGGGGTGAACGGGCTCAGCATCCTGATCGCCTGCCTGGCTAGTGCCGTGCTGTGGGGCATCTACACCTGGTGGCGGGGCGTCCCGTCGTCATCCACCCACGCCCTCGTAGGCGGGCTGGCCGGCGCGGGTGTCGCGAGTGCGGCGCTCGGCGGGAACGACGTCGGCGGCGTAGATTCGTCCCTGCTCCTCCAGGTGGTGCTGCCCCTGCTGCTCTCGCCGGTAATCGCCTTCGCCGGCGCCTATTTGCTGGTCTGGCCGGCGACGTGGGCAGCCCGGTACACACCGCCAAACGTCGTCAACGGCCGGTCGCGACGGGCCCAAAGCATCGCCAGCGGCGCCGTCGCCTTTGCCCACGGCCTGCAGGACGGCCAGCGCACCGGCGCAGTCCTGATCCTTGCGCTGCTGGCGTCCGGGCTAGCCGGCGAAGGCGCTATGCCGGTCTGGGTGGCGCTGTTCCCGGCTGTCCTGCTGACCGCCGGCACCCTGGCAGGCGGCTGGCGGATTTCCTACACCATCGGCTACCGGATGATCCGGATGGATCCGCTGCGCGGTTCGATCGCACAGCTCTTCAGCTCGGCGATCCTGTTGATTGGCGCGATCGGCCTGTACTGGCCGATCTCGACGACCCACACCGTCACCTCCGCCGTTTTAGGCTCCGGCACCAACCAGGCGTTCCGGGCCACCGACCGAAAGGTGGTGATCCGGATCCTGATGTTTTGGGTGCTGACTCCGGTGGCCACCGCGGCGACGGCATTTGTGCTCGCCTTGTCCCTCTCGCCGCTGGGCAATCCCTAACGACGCCGTAAGCGCTCCGCGCGGAGCGCTTACCCGAAGCGGCCGGAAACGTAGTCCTCGGTGGCTTTCTCGGTGGGGTTGCTGAACATGGTGTGGGTGTCGCCGTATTCGATCAGCTTGCCTGGCTTGCCGGTGCCTGCGATGTTGAAGAACGCCGTCCTGTCAGACACCCGCGCGGCCTGCTGCATATTGTGGGTCACGATCACCACGGTGTACTGGTCCTTGAGTTCGTTGATCAGGTCCTCGATGGCAAGGGTGGAGATCGGGTCCAGCGCGGAGCAGGGCTCATCCATCAAGATGACCTGCGGCTCAACGGCAATCGCGCGCGCGATGCAGAGCCGCTGCTGCTGGCCGCCGGAGAGGCCCGAGCCGGGCTTACCCAGCCGGTCCTTGACCTCGTTCCACAGATTGGCACCCTGCAGGGAGCGTTCCACCAGGGCGTCGGCTTCGCCCTTGGAGATCTTTTTGCTGTTCAGCTTGACGCCGGCGAGCACGTTGTCGCGGATGGACATGGTGGGGAACGGGTTGGGCCGCTGGAACACCATCCCGATCTGCGCGCGGACGGTCACCGGGTCAACCCCGGGCGCGTACAGGTTGTCACCGTCGAGCAGCACCTCGCCCTCAACGCGGGCTCCGGGGATCACCTCGTGCATCCGGTTCAGGGTGCGCAGGAAAGTGGATTTGCCGCAGCCGGACGGTCCGATGAAAGCCGTCACGGATTTGGGTTCGATGTTGATGCTAACGTCTGCGACGGCCAGGAATTTGCTGTAGTAGACGTTCAGGTCCTTGACGTCGATGCGCTTAGACATGATGTTCCTTCACTTGCTGGAGGTACGGGAAGAAGAATGGGGCCGCCATAGCAGCCTAGCGTCCGGCTTTGGGTGCGAAGATACGGGCAACCAGGCGGGCTCCGAGGTTCAGCAGCATCACCAGGATGATGAGGACCAGGGCGGCGCCCCAGGCGCGCTGTGAGGACGGATCCGGGTTCGACGGCGAGGTCGGGTTCAGGATCTGGGTGTAGATGAAGGTTGGCAGCGAGGCCATCCAGCCGCCGAACACGTTGCTGTTGATGCCGGTCGCGAATCCGGCGGTGACCAGGATCGGTGCGGTTTCGCCAATCACCCGGGCGATGGCGAGGGTGACGCCGGAGGCGATGCCGGAGATCGCCGTCGGGATAACGACCTTCAGGATGGTCCGCCACTTGCGGACCCCGAGGGCGTAGGCCGCCTCCCGAAGCTCGTTGGGGACGATCTTGAGCATCTCTTCACTGGAGCGGACCACCACGGGGATCATCAGGACGGAGAGCGCGACGGCGGCGACGGCACCGGTCTTGGTGCCGGGGCCCATCACCGCGAAGAAGAACGCCGCCGCGAAGAGGCCCGCAACAATGGACGGAATGCCGGTCATAACGTCAACAAAAAAAGTGATGGCTTTCGCCACGGTCCGGTCGTTGCCGTATTCCACCAGGTAGACCGAGGCCAGGAGGCCCACCGGCACCGAGATGACCGTCGCCAGCAGGGTGATCTGGATGGTGCCGAGCAGCGCGTGGTAGATGCCGCCAACAACCGGTCCGCCTTCCTCGACGGTCTTGTTGTCGAAGGCGCCCGTTACGCCGTTCATCGACGTCGTCAGGAACCCCGGGTCCAGCAGGCCCGGCAGCCCGTTAACAAGAACCGTCCAGATCACGGAGATCAGCGGGAGCAGGGCGATCAGGAACGAGCCCACCACCAGGCAGGTCGCCAGTTTGTCCTTGGCTTTACGGGATCCCTCGACGGCGGCGCTCCATCCGACAAGACCGGCAGCGAAGAGGATGGCCGAGACGAGTCCCCACCCGAAGGCGTTGAATCCGATCAGGGCCATCACGGCAGCGGCGAGAACCAGGGCGATGCCAAGCACCAGGTACGGCGCCCATTTTGGCAGTTGGCCCTTGGTGAGGGCCGAACGCTTTTTGACGGGGGTCAGGGTGGCGGTCATTTAGTTGGCTCCCGAGAATTCTTTGTGCCGGATGATGACCCAGCGGGCGATCATGTTCACGCCGAGGGTGATAACGAAGAGAACCAAGCCTGCCGCGATGAGCGTGCTGACCTTCAATCCGCTGGCTTCCGGGAAGTTCAGCGCGATTTCAGCAGCGATGGTCTGGTTTCCGGAGGTGATCAGGCTGGCGGTCAGGGCGCCGGAGGACAGGACGAGGGCCACCGCCATCGTTTCGCCCAAGGCGCGGCCGAGACCGAGCATAATCGCGCTGATGATGCCAGGGCGGGCAAAGGGCAGTACCGTCATCTTGATCATTTCCCACCGGGTGGCGCCGAGCGCCAGCGCCGCCTCCTCGTGCAGCTTGGGGGTCTGCAGGAAGATTTCGCGGGTCAGGGACGCAATGATCGGCAGCACCATAACCGCCAGGACGATTCCGGCCGTCAGGATGGTCTTTCCGGTTGCCGACGCCGGGCCTTCGAAGATGGGCAGCCAGCCTGCGTTCTTGGCCAGCCACTGGTACACCGGCGTCATGGTGCCGGACAGGAACGCCGCACCCCAGGCGCCGTAGACCACCGAAGGGATGGCGGCCAACAGGTCGATGAGGTAACCGAGCGGGGCGGCGAAGCGCCGCGGCGCGAAATGCGAGATGAAGAGAGCGACGCCGATGGCTACCGGGGTGGCGATCACCAGGGCAATAGCGGCTGCGATCAGCGTGCCGATCACGATCGGCCAGATGTACGGGAAGAAGCCTTCGCCGCCCTGGATCTTGTCCGGGGAGGCCACGAGGGCAGGGATAGCCTGGATAACGAGGAAAAGCGCTACCCCGAAGAGCACGGCCAGGATCAGGCACCCGGCGGCCAAAGTGGCTGCGGAAAAGACCTTGTCGCCGGCGCGGCCTGCGCCCCGGGACGTGGTCAGGGAGGTGGTGGTCACTTCACGATCCTTCAGATCTGTGTGTACGTCGGATAAACACATTGGTTCCCTGCCCTGTTACGGCCGTCGATGACAGCCGTAACAGGGCAGGGAACCATTATCAGGCTGGTGTTTCCACTATGCCTGCCAGCGCAGAAGATCCCTAGGACTTGACCTTGATGGCCTCAATGGACTTGAGGGCCTTGTCCTGGAGCGTCTTGGACAGCGGGGCGGACTTTGCGGACTCGGCGGCGGCCTTCTGGCCGGCGTCGGAGACTACGTACTTCTCGAAGGCCTTGACCAGGTCCACGGTTTCCTGCTTTTCGTAGCTGGTGCAGACAACGTGGAAGGACACGAGCACGATCGGGTAGGCGCCTTCGATCGTGGTCTTGCGGTCAAGCTTGATGGACAGGTCGCTGGCGTTGCGCCCCGCAACCGGAGTACCGGCGTCGACGGCCTTGGCCGCGGCGTCGGCGGAGATCTTGGTGAACGAACCGCCCACCTTGATCTGCGCGGTGCCGAGCTTGCCGCTTACTGCGGAGTCATCGGCGTAGGTTACGGCGCCGGGGGTGTCCGTGACGGTCTTCACGACGCCTGAGGTGCCCTTGGCGTTTTCGCCCTGCAGGGCGGCCGGCCAGATTCCGGCAGCCTTGTCGGTCCAGGCCTCGGGAGCGGCCGCGGCCAGGTAATCCGTGAAGTTGGACGTGGTGCCGGAGTCATCCGAGCGGTGCACCGGGGTGACCTTGAGGTCAGGGAGCGTCGCGTCCGGGTTCAGTGCGGCGATGGCCGGGTCGTTCCACTTGGCCACTTCACCGCGGAAGATCTTGGCGACAGTCGGGGCGTCCAGCTTCAGTTCCTTGACCTCGGGGAGGTTGTAGGCGACCGCGATGGGGGAAATGTAAACGGGGATGTTCAGCGCACCCTCGGGACCGCACTGGGTCTTGGACGAGGCAAGCTCATCGTCCTTGAGGTAGGCGTCGGAGCCGGCGAACTGCGCGGAGCCGTCCAGGATGGCCTTGCGGCCGGCACCGGAACCGTCCGGGGAGTACTGCACCGTGGCGCCCTGGTTTGCCGAGGCAAAACTGGTTTTCCACACATCCATGGCAGCGCCCTGCGCGGAGGAACCGATACCCGTCAGGGTGCCCGTAACCTTGGGGCCCGAAGCGGACGGAGCGGCGGACTGGGCGGTGCCGGTTGCGTTGTCCGAACCACATGCGGTCAGCGCGAGAGCGCCAACGGCGATGACAGCGATAGCCGCGTTGCGGCCGAAACGGAGTGCCTTCACTGAGATGTACCCCTTCCAGGGATTCTTCTGTGCGTGCCGGGCGGGAGAAGCCCGGTCAAAGATGCGTACGGTTTGTACCTTTATCGAAGGTAGGCGCCCCAAGTGAAGAGAATTGCCGCCCAAGGTGAACGCAAGGTTAACGACGCCGGGACATTGGCTTACATCCGCCGGGGCCCATTGCGCTGGCGTCGTCGCAGTCGTAGGGGCCGGCCCCGACGGACCGGACGCTCAACGGCCCTCTAGACTGGAGCGCATGGCCCCCGCTATTGGACTTTCCGCAAGCTCCCGGTTCCTGCGCGGCAGGGTCCGCACCGGCCTGGTCCGCAGCCGGAACTCCCTGGTGCCGGCCATTCAGATGACGGGCTGCGCCGTCGGCGCCTACGCCTTCGCCGAATACGTATTGGGCCACAGCGGCCCGCTCTTCGCTGCGACGTCATCCCTGATCTCGCTGGGCTTTTCCCGCGACCCCCGGCTGCGGCGCGTGATCGAGGTCGGCCTCGGCTGCACCATCGGCATCGTCGTCGGCGACCTGCTGCTGCACTGGCTGGGCGCCGGGATCTGGCAGGCCGCCGTTGTGCTGCTGTTCTCGATCCTGCTGGCAAGGTTCCTGGACAGCGGCACCATTTTCACCACCCAGCTGGGGCTGCAGTCCCTGCTGGTGGTCCTTTTGCCGGCGCCCGACGGAGGACCGTTTACCCGCAGCCTCGACGCCGTTGTTGGAGGGGTGTTTGCCCTCCTGGTGACCATCCTGATCCCGAAGGACCCGCGCCGGGAACCCCGCAACGACGTCAGGAAACTCCTGCACGAACTCGCCGAGGTGCTGCGCGAATGCGGCTCTGCGCTGAGTTCCAGCGACGCGACCCAGGCATGGCATGCGCTGATCCGGGGCCGGAACTGCCAGCCGCTCGTCGATGCCATGCGGCAGACCCTGCGGTCCTCCGGCGAGGTGGCGACCCTGTCGCCGGCCTACCGCAGGCACCGGGACGAGCTGGACCAGATGGAACAGTCGCTCGACTACATCGACCTGGCACTGCGCAACAGCCGCGTCTTTGCCCGCCGCCTGACCAGCGCCATCAATCATGCGGCCCTGTCCGACGAGGCGACGCAGAACATCGCCGAGGTCCTGCATGACACGGCCGATGCCGTCGACGAACTCTCCCTGGGCCTGGCCGAAGTGCACGACGGCGTCCGCCGCGCCCACTTGCGGACGGCCCGGACGGAATTACGGGAAATTGCCGGGCGCCTGCACCCGCGGCTGCTGGATGTGCAGCGGCTGGAAGGCGAAACGGTGGTGATGCTGTTCCGTCCGCTGATGGTGGACCTGCTTGAGGCGGCCGGGGTCGACTCCGGGGAAGCCCGGGACATCCTTCCGCCGCTGTAGTCGCCGCGGTATTGGCCGCTGTAGTCGCCGCGGCGCGGAAGCGTGCTTGTCACAGGGCGCCGATAAGGTGGAGCAATGGCTACCAAGACTTCCCGCGCCACCAAGGCGCCGGGCTACAAATGCGCGGAATGCGGCTGGACCACCGCTAAGTGGGTGGGCCGCTGCGGCGAGTGCCAGGCCTGGGGCACCGTTGAGGAAACCGGCGGCGCCGTGGCGCGCACAACGGCGGCCACCAGCGTGCTGGAACCGGCCCGCCGGATCTCCGAAGTGGATGCCACCACCGCTGCCTTCCTGCCCACCGGGGTGGATGAACTGGACCGTGTGCTCGGCGGCGGGCTGGTCCCTGGCGCCGTGATCCTGCTGGCGGGCGAACCCGGCGTCGGCAAGTCAACCCTGCTGCTGGACGTTGCCGCCAAGTTTGCCCGCACCGCACAGGATGTCCTCTACATCACGGGCGAGGAATCCGCAGCGCAGGTCAAGCTGCGCGCGGACCGCATCGACGCCGTCGCCGAATCCCTGTATCTCTCCGCCGAAACGGACCTCGGCCAAGCCCTGGGGCAGGTCGAGAAGTTGGAGCCGCGGCTGCTGATCGTGGACTCCGTGCAGACACTCAGCAGCGCCGATGTCGAAGGCAGCGCCGGCGGTGTCTCGCAGGTCCGGGAGGTCGCAGCCTCCCTGATCGCCGCCGCCAAACGCCGCAACATGACCACCCTGTTGGTCGGCCATGTGACCAAGGACGGCTCGATCGCCGGACCCCGGCTGCTCGAGCACCTGGTCGACGTGGTGTGCCAGTTTGAAGGCGAACGACACTCCCGGCTGCGGCTTCTGCGGGCCGTCAAGAACCGGTACGGGCCCACGGACGACGTCGGCTGCTTCGACCTGAACGAAGACGGGATCGAAGGCCTGGCCGACCCGAGCGGGCTCTTCGTCTCGCGGACCAAGGAGCCGGTCTCGGGCACCTGCATCACCGTGACCCTGGAAGGGCGCCGGCCCCTGCTCGCGGAGGTGCAGTCCCTGCTGGCAGAAAGCTCCAGTGCCCAACCCCGCCGGGCCACTAGCGGACTCGACAGTTCCCGGGTGGCCATGCTGCTGGCCGTACTCCAGCAGCGGGCCGGCTGCCTGCTGAACAAGGACGATTCCTACGTGGCGACAGTTGGCGGCGTGAAGCTCAGTGAACCCGCCACCGACCTCGCCGTCGCGCTGGCCGTGGCCTCGGCGAAAGCCAAAAAACCCCTGCCGCAGCGGCTCATCGCCTTTGGTGAAGTGGGACTGGCCGGCGAGGTCCGCGCCGTCCCCGGGATCAACCAGCGGATCCAGGAAGCCCACCGGCTGGGCTTTACCCATGCCGTGGTGCCGGCCAGCCCCAATGGCCCCGGACCGGTGCCCGCGGGCTTCTCGGTGCGGGAAGTCGGGCACCTGACCGAGGCGCTGAGCCTGCTGATCAGCTGAGTCGTTCCCGCTGAGTCGCCGCTGGATCTCCGCAGGCGCATATCCCGCCTGCAGCACACCCTGACGAAGTAACCGGGCAGCAACGCAGCAAGACCCTCAGGAAGCGACTTTGGACCCTAGCCGCCGCCCGGTATCCGGCCGACGATGGGGACAGGACAGGACAGGACAGGACAGGACAGGACAGGACAGGACAGGACAGCGGCGCGGGGCGAGCGGCGAGCGGCGAGCGGCGAGGGGCGAGAGGAAGCGGCCATGATGGGAAACTACGGAAACGGCATCGGCTGGATGTGGCTCTGGGGCGCGCTGTTGCTGGTCGGGATCGCAGCGCTGGTGCTGCTCGCGGTCCGCACGTTCAGCGGCGGAGCCGGCCGCCGCGGGCCGGCTCAACCCGGCCACTACGGCACCCCAAGCTATGGCCAGCCGGGTACTCCCCCGGCCGGCCCCGGCTTCCCCGGCACGCCGGGCACACCGGGCGGAAAGAGCCAGGCACGGCTGATCCTGGACGAACGTTTTGCCAAGGGCGAGCTCACCACGGAACAGTACCGCGAGAACGTGAAAGTCCTCGGCGAGGAATCCTAGTGCGGCCAATCAGCCGTCGCAGCACCCTGCTCCTGGGCGGCCTCGGCACGGCGGCCACTGTGGCAGGCGGAGCCGGGCTGTGGTGGTCCCTGGCTTCCGCCGAGCCACCGAACGGTGGAATGGCCGACGCGGAGGGCCCCGGACTGCGCATCCCCCCGGAACTTCGCAGCACGGCCGGCAAGCTGCAACTCACCCTTGAAGCCGCGCACGGCCAAGTCGAGCTTGGCGGCCGCCCTGCCAGCGCGCTGTGCTACAACGGCACTTCTCCAGGCCCCACCCTGCGGCTGCGCCCCGGAGACGAGCTCACCATCCGGCTGGTGAATGGCCTGGACGAAGCAACCAACCTGCACGTCCATGGCCTGCACGTGTCCCCGCAAGCCAATGGCGACAACGTGTTTCTCGCCGTCAGGCCCGGGGAGGCGTTCGACTACAGCTACCGGCTGCCTCCGGACCATCCGCCGGGCGTGTACTGGTACCACCCGCATCACCATGGCACGGTGGCCGGGCAGATCTTCGCCGGTCTTTTCGGTGCGATTATCGTCGAGGACTCCGAGACCATCCCGGTGAGCGCGGACCGGGTGCTGCTGGTCTCGGACACCACCCTGGACAGCGCCGGCAGCGTCGCCGCTGTGTCGCAGCCGGAGCGGATGGCGGGCCGGGAAGGCGAATTACTCCTGCTCAACGGTCAACGCAACCCGCTGCTCACCGCCCGCCCGGGCGAACGGGAACGCTGGCGGATTATCAACGCCTGCGCCGCCCGCTTCCTGCGGCTCCGGCTGGACGGCCAGCGGCTGGACCTGATTGGCATGGATTCGGGACGGTCCCCCGTGCCCGGCAGAGTTGAGGAACTCCTGCTGGCGCCGGGAAACCGGGCGGACCTGCTGGTGACGGCAACTGCCGGCGACACCGTTTTACAGGCGCTTCCCTACAACCGTGGCAGTATGCCTGGCATGATGCGGCAGGGGCCGCTTACCGGCCGCGGGCCGGCGGCGCTGGCCGTCTTTCGGGTCAGCGGCGAATCCGCGGACGCGCCCGCTGCGGTCCCGCCCCGGCCGGCGCCGGAGGACCTCCGAACGGCCACCGTCACCGCGCGCCGGCAGCTGCTCCTGGCCATGGGCATGGGCATGGGACAAGGAAGGCCGTCCGGCATGATGGGGTTCAGCATCAACGGCCGCGAATTCAGCGGCTCCCGTACCGATACGGTAGTGCCGGCCGGAAGCGTGGAGGAATGGACGCTGGTCAACACCAGCCCCATGGACCACCCTTTCCACCTCCATGTGTGGCCGATGCAGCTCATCGAGGACAACGGCCAGGCAGTCGAGGGCGTTATCATGCGGGACGTGGTGAATGTGCGGGCGAACGGGCGGGCCACGGTCCGGATCGCGTTCCGTGACTTTAGCGGCCGCTCTGTCTACCACTGCCACATCCTGGACCATGAGGACCTGGGAATGATGGGAGTAATTGAGGTCAGCTGACCGGAAAAGAGGCCACATGCCCGAGACGAGCCCACCCAGCCGATCGTTCGGACGATCTTTCGCCCGCGTCGGTCCGCGGATGGACGCCCGCGGCGCAGCGGACCACCGGCGGCGCCTCGTGGCAGCGGCACGCGGCGTCGTCATCGAAATCGGGGCCGGCTACGGTGCCACCTTCGAGTTCTATCCCTCCGCTGTGAGAACCGTGCTGGCCCTCGAACCGGACCCCACCCTCCGGGAGCTGGCCCGGAACGCCGCCCGCAACGCATCCGTGCCGGTCATGGTGCAGGACGGCGTGGCGGAGTCGCTGCCCGCGGCGGATGCCTCCGTCGACGTTGTGGTCTCCAGCCTGGTGCTGTGCAGCGTCGCGGACCAGTCCGTTGCCCTGGCGGAGGTGGTTCGGGTCCTGCGGCCGGGCGGGCTGCTGCTGTTCTACGAGCACGTCCGCTCGGCGCACCGGGTGCTTGCTGCCGCTGAGGACCTGATTACGCCGTTGTGGAGCCGTTTGGCGGGCGGCTGCCACCCGAACCGGGACACCGTTGGCGGCATCGCCCGGGCGGGGTTTACAGTCCAGGGGCTTGAGCGCTTCGGTTTCTCGGTCCTGCCGGGCAACCCGCCGCTGGCGCACGTGCTTGGGGTGGCGGCCAGAGACTGACACCCGGACCGTCGCGACGTTCCCGCCCGGCTGCGGACACCCGCGGGCCTGGCGCTGGCCGGAATCCGCGCACTTCCCGGCCCCGCCGGGCCGTCCGGGCAGGCCACTGGGACGGAGCACCGGCCACAACACGCAGCAGGGGCGCCCACCGGTACGGCGGGCCCCCCTGCTTCAGTCGGATCGGTTGAGCTAGGCCTTCTTGGGCGGCAAAGCGAGCTTAAAGACCTTGGCCCAGGTGGAGCCGACCTGCTTCCAGATCGGGCCGGTGGTGTACGGCAGGCCGTAGCGCCTGCAGATCTCCTGCACCTTCGGGGCCACCTCCGCGTAGCGGTTGGACGGGATGTCCGGGAAAAGGTGGTGCTCAATCTGGTGCGAGAGGTTGCCGGTCATCAGGTGCATAAACTTGGAGCCGGAGATGTTGGCGGAGCCGATCATCTGCCGCACGTACCAGTCGCCGCGGGTCTCACCTTCGACCATTTCTTCGGTGAAGGTGTCGGTCCCGTCGGGGAAGTGCCCGCAGAAAATAACCGCGTGGGCCCAGACGTTTCGAACTGCGTTCGCGGTCAGGGTGCCGTAGAGCGCCTGCTTGCCGGAGCCGGTCAGCATGGCGACGGCGGGCGTGGCCGCGTAGTCCTTGGTGAACTGCTTGAGGGCCTTGCGGCCCAGCGCCTTGAGGTCCTTGGTGAGGGCTTCCTTGGACTTTTTGCCCTCTTTGTAATCCTGCAGCTCAAGATCGTAGATCGCGATGCCCCACTCGAAGACCGGTGCCAGCAGTGCGTTGTACACCGGGTTGCCGAGGTTGAACGGCTTCCATTCCTGCTGGGCGTCCATACGCAGCAGGTTGTATCCGACGTCGTTGTCCTTGCCGATGACGTTGGTCCAGCGGTGGTGCAGGTCGTTGTGGGTGTGCTGCCAGGCGCGCGCCGGGGTAACGAAGTCCCACTCCCAGGTGGTGGAGTGGATGTCCGGGTCCCGCATCCAGTCCCACTGGCCGTGCAGGATGTTGTGCCCCAGCTCCATGTTTTCCAGGACCTTGGCGAAGCTCAGCAGCGTGGTTCCGGTGACCCAGGCTGCCTTGTTCTTGCTCACCAGCAGGGCGGCCCGGCCGGAGATCTCCAGTCCGCGCTGGATCTTGATCATACGGCGGATGTAGGCGGCATCGGACGCCCCGCGCTTGGCAAGGATGTCGTCCTTGATCGCGTCGAGTTCACGGCCGAGCTCCGCGACCTGCTCATCGGAGAGGTGCGCGGCGGCCGGCGGCCGAACGGTCGGGCTGCCGGACTCGGCGAGGGCACCGGGCCGCGTCTTCACGGAAGCGGGCGCCTTGGCAGAGTCATTGGCGCCCTGGGGAGCGTCCTCGGACAGGTCCTGCTTGTCAGAAACAATCGTCATGCTGTGGTACTCCTCAGAGGTCGAGGTTAACGGGTCCGGCGGCTGCCGAAACACACGTCTGGATTAGTTGGCCGGGCTCGCCATGGACTTCATCCGTGCGCAGGTCACGGACCTGGCCGGCCCGGAGCGGGATGAGGCAGCTGTGGCAGATGCCCATCCGGCACCCGCTGGGCATTAGGACGCCGGCATCCTCGCCGACGTCGAGCAGCGGAGTGTCGCCGCCGGCTTCGACTTCGCGGTCCGACGCCTCGAAGGTGACCAATCCGCCGTCGTGCCCTGAACCGCCGGCCAGCTTGGTGCTGAAGCGTTCGATCGTGAGGCTGGCTTCCGGCTGTGCCACCGCGGTGGCGGCCTCAGCTTCCCAGAGCGCCTCGGCGTCGTCCAGGAAGCTTTCGGGGCCGCAGGCGTAAGCGGCGCGCTGGCGCCAGTCCGGGCAAAGTCCGTCCAGCTCGGCCGTCGACGTGAAATCCAGCCGTCCACGTTCGCCGGTGAACCAGTTGGTGACCTGGAAATTGGGGAACTGGTCCGCGAGTTCGGCCAATTCTTCGCGGAAGATGGCATCCGCCGGGGTCCGGGCCGTGTGAATGAGGACAACGTCGGAGTCGGGCCGGTGCGGCACGAGGGTGCGGATCATCGACATAACGGGGGTGATTCCGCTCCCGGCAGTAAGCATCAGCAGTGGCCTCGGGTGCTCCGGTAACACGAAGTCACCCTGCGGCGGCGCCAGGAAGAGAACGTCGCCGGGCTTGGTGTGGCGCACCAAAGTGCCGGAGACGGCACCCATGTCACTG
Source organism: Arthrobacter sp. UYCu512 (assembly GCF_040547075.1). NCBI lineage: Bacteria > Bacillati > Actinomycetota > Actinomycetes > Micrococcales > Micrococcaceae > Arthrobacter > Arthrobacter sp. UYCu512. The sequence goes on along the minus strand of NZ_JBEPPA010000001.1, from coordinate 143,876 downwards.
ACGGTGATGGCCGGGTCCTTGCCGGCGGGGGCGCTGAGCGAATACGAGCGCCAGTGGCGGACGCCGTCAAGCTCGACGCCAATGCGGGCCCACTGGCCGGCGAGGTGTGCTTGCCAGCCGCGGCCGGGACGGAAGAAAATTGTGGCGGAATCGGCCGTTTCTGGAACCACCCGAGTGACCACACCGCGCAGTTGGCGGGCGGAAAACACAGGATTGAACAGCGACAGAATGTCTTCTGGAGCTAGGGGGGTGGTCAGTAGAGATGCGGCGCGCGCCAGCTTACGGAGCCGGATCATGTATCAAGCTTATGTCAGTGGCGGTCATACTTCTTCACCCTAGGCATACGATCGAAGTAGATAAACTGTCTCCCCGCAACAACATATTGGAACCAGGCCCATGAATACAGCCCCGTCGGGCACTCCCGCTTCCGCTGCCGATCCGCCGTGGCTGGCCTTGCCGCGTGAGGTCAGTGACGTGCTCCGGCCGATGATGCCGGGAATTGTCGAGGCCATCATCGACGCCGTGCCGCAGCTTGTTCCGGCCTACGCCAGGCCGATTGAAGGCCGCTTCGGCCGCGGGCTGCGCCGGGGGGTGGCCGCGGCACTGGAGCGCTTCCTGCAGTTGCCGGCAACCCGGCTGCCTGCCCTTTCGGAGGAGAGCAGGCAACTCGTGGCAGGGCTGGGGAGCGGGGAGTTCCGGCAGGGACGGAGCATGGACGCGCTGCTGAGCGCCTACCGGATGGGGGCCCGGGTCACCTTCCGCGAGATGTCCAGGGTTTCGGTGGAACACCACCTTGGCCAGAGCGTGGTGGTGGACCTGGGTGAATCGATCCTGGCCTACATCGACGAACTGTCCGCCGTCAGCGCCGAAGCCTACGCCTTTGAACAATCGGAACGTGCCGGCGCGGTGGACCGCCGGCGCACCGAACTGCTCGACCTGCTCCTGCTGGGACAGGCGGATGAGGCGGCACTGCGCCAGACTGCTGCGATGGCGGACTGGTCGTTGCCGCAGCGGATGGTGGTGGTGACCCTGCCGGTGGACCGGGCCGCGGGGCTGCGGCTGAGGCTGGGCGCCGGAACACTTGTGATCGAACGCGAGACCGACGCCGTTGCCCTGGTTCCGGCCCGGCAGTCACCCTCCGCGCGGGCGGACCTTGAGAAGGCCTTGCGTGGCCGCGGGGCGGCGGTTGGGCCCGCCGGGAGCTGGGAGAAAGTCCCCGATTCGCTGCGTCTGGCAGTGCTCGCTGCCTCGGTCCTGCAGCCCCGGGACGGCCCGGAGGACCCGCCCATCTGGGCGGACGAGCATTTGGCCGAGGTGATCCTCGGGGCGGAGCCCTCAGCAATCGCAGAACTGGCCAACCGCAGGCTGGCGCCGCTGGAGGGGCTGCGCCCGGCGCAGCGGGAGCGGCTCGCGGAGACGCTGCTGTCCTGGCTGCGGCACTGGGGCCAGCGTGGTCCGGTGGCCGCAGAGCTCGGCATCCACCCGCAGACGGTGGGGTACCGGGCGGCGCAGCTGCGCGAGTTGTTCGGCGACGCCTTGGAGGACCCCGAGGCGCGGTTTGAGCTGGAACTGGCGCTCCGTGCCGGCTGGCGCTAATACCTGCTAACTGGCGATCGCTTCCCTGCTCTGCAACCGCATCTCCAGGTCATTCATCACGATCGCTGCCAGGTCCTCCAGCGCACGTGTATCGGCGGCGCTGAACACCCGGGGTTCCCGGTCCAAGATGCAGAAGGTGCCCAGGTTGTAGCCGTCGGGGGTGCGCAGCGGGACTCCGGCGTAGAACTGCAGGCCGAACTCGCCCGCCACCAGGGGGTTGGCGAGGCTGCGGGGATCCCGGGTGGCGTCCTCCACGATCCAGGTTTCGTCCTGCAGGATCGCGGAGGCGCACAGCCCCGGGTCGCGGCCAATCTGCGTAACGTCAGTGCCGTGATGGGCCTTGAACCAGATCCGGTCGTGGTCCACCACGCTCACGATCGCCACGGGCACGGCGAACATCCGTGCCGCGAGGCGTGCGATCCGGTCGAAGGCACCGTCGGACGGCGTGTCGAGGATCCGGTAGCGCTCCACCGCGCGCATCCTGGCTTCCTCGCCGGTCCCGCCGGGGGCTGCCTCCAGGCGGTGGCGGGCCGCGCCGTTGATGACTTCCTGGCGCAGCGCGAGGGAAACCTCCCGGGCCGGCGGCCGATCCGCCGGGTCCCGGGCAAGCATGGAGGACAGCAGCGACGTCCAGATGGGGGCAAGTTCTTCGGGGATGTCCGGGTCGTGGAGCAGCCGCGCGACGGCGGACTGGATGGGGGCACCGGGGTACGCCATCTTTCCGGTTAACCCTTCGAGCAGCACCAGTCCGAGGGAATATACATCGCTGAGCGGCCCGGCCGGTTCACCGGCAGCCTGCTCCGGGCTCAGGTAAGCGGGCGTCCCGGAGGTTCCGGAGTCGTCGCCCACGGGTCCGCTGCCCGTCATCACGGCAACACCGAAGTCGCTGAGCTTGGCCCGGGGGCGCCTGTCGTCGTTGCTGTAATCGACCAGCAGGATATTGGCCGGCTTTACATCGCGGTGCACAATCCCGTGATGATGAATGTAGGAGAGTCCGTCCGCCAGGTCGTGGCCGATCAGGGCCATGTGTGCAGCGGAGAGCGGCCCCTGGGCGGCACGGTGGCGCAGGTCCGGTCCGCGGACCAGTTCCATCACGAGGTAGGTGAGGCGCGCCTCCGTGTCGCTGAGGTCCGCGCCGGCGTCGAACAGCGTCACCAGGGCGTGGTGGCCCATCCCCGCGAGGATGCGGACCTCCTGCCCCTGCCGGCGGGTATGTTCAAGATCATCCGCGTCGTCCCGGAAGAGTTTGACTGCCACTTCCCGCTGCAGGAGTTCGTCATGGGCTCGGTACACGGTGGACTGGCTTCCCGTGCCGATGAGGGCTTGGATCCGGTAGCGGCCGCTCAGCAGGAAGCCTGGTTCCATGCCGAGTTTTCTGTTGTAGTCAGTCAAAGAGTGTTCGTTGTCCCTTAAAGTGCGGGGCCCGCCGACGAAATCGCGCGGATCAGTCCAAAAAGCCGAAAGGTGGGGCGCCCGCATCATTAGCAAGGTTACTTATGATACCGCGGAAAGGTGATTCAGGAAGACCTGCGGCGGATCATCCTGCCACGCACGCACGCGGTGCCGGCAGCTACTTGGCGGGGTTGTGCGTGCCGATCGGCAGCAGTGTCAGGTCCGGGTGGTTCTTTTCGATCCGGCGCAGGGCCCAGACGTCGTTGAACAAGGCCAGGTATTCGCCATCGGAGCGCAGCAGCACCTCGGCCCCGGGGACGTTGGCCAGCGCCGGCATGGCGTCCGCCGTCGAAATCCGGGCGATCGAGTACGGCAGCCGTTCCAGCCGCATCGGCGCACTGAAATCGTGCGCCATCCGGTCTTCAACTACCTCGAACTGCATGGGCCCGACGGCGGCCAGCACCGGCGCCTGGTCGCCGCGGACGTCCGAACGGAGCACCTGGATAACGCCCTCGTGTTCAAGCTGTTCGATGCCGCGGCGGAACTGCTTGAAACGGCTGGGGTCCTTGGACCGCGCCACCTGAAAATGCTCCGGGGCGAACAGCGGGATCGCGGGGAACTCCACCGGCTTCTCGACAAACAGGCTGTCCCCGACCCGCAACGAGGAGGCGTTCACCAGGCCCACAACATCACCGGGGAACGCCTCGTCGATCACCTCGCGCTCCCGGCCGAAGACTTGCTGGGCGTACTTGGTGGCGAAGGACTTGCCGGTCCGCCCCTGGGTCACCACCATGCCACGTTCGAAGACGCCGGAGCAGACCCTGATGAAGGCGACGTGGTCCCGGTGCGCCTTGTTCATGCCGGCCTGGACCTTAAAGACGAATCCAGCGAAGGGCGCGTCGACGGCCCGCGGGGCACCGTCAACGTCGGGCCGCGGGGCCGCGGGCGGGGCGAAGTCCACGAGGGCATCAAGGATCTCCTTGACGCCGAAGTTCAGCGCTGCGGAGCTGAAAAGGATCGGGGTCGCCTCTCCGGCGTGGAAGGCTTCGATGTCGAACTCCAGGTTGGACTCGATCACCAGCCCGGCCTCATCGACGGCGTTGGACCAGTCCTCGCCCTGGCTGGCTGCGGCCGCCTCCGGCGTGAAGTATTCGGTAAGCGCGATGTTGGCGCCGGAATTGTTTCGCTTGAACTGGGCGAAACGGTCATTGCGCAGGTCCCAGACACCGCGGAAGTCACCGGAGATGCCCACGGCCCAGGTCAGCGGCATCGGCTTCAGGCCGGTGCGCTCGGTGATTTCGTCCATTAGCGCCAGCGAGTCCAGGCCGGGGCGGTCCCATTTGTTGATCACCGTGATGATCGGCAGGTTGCGCTGCTTGCAGACCTCGAAGAGCTTCATCGTCTGGGTTTCCAGGCCCTTGGCGGCGTCCACAAGCATCACGGCGCAGTCTACGGCGGCCAGCACCCGGTAGGTGTCCTCGGAGAAGTCGGCGTGGCCGGGGGTGTCCAGCAGATTGATCACGGTGTCCCGGTAGGAGAACTGCAGCGCCGCGGAGCTGATCGAGATACCGCGGTCCTTTTCCATCTGCATCCAGTCCGAGACGGTTTCCTTGCGGTTGGCCTTGCCGCTGGAGGCGCCGGCAGTGCCGATCACCTTTGCGTGCAGCGCGAGCGCCTCGGTCAGCGTGGATTTACCCGCGTCGGGGTGCGAAATGACCGCGAAAGTCCGACGCCGGGCCGCCTGCTTGTGAATCTCCTGGACTCGGGCGGGGCTAAGGACTTCTTGAGACACGATGCTACTTTCGCTGCGGCGTTGGTGGTGGCGCCCCCGGGCCTGCCGGGCCCGGCTGGGCCGGTGGGATCGCGGGTGATTCTGTTGGGATTTCGGCGTGGTGCGATGTGTGCCGGGGGCGGCGGGCCGCCCGACGGTTCACCCAAGGGTCCAAGTTTATCGCAGCCGGGGCTGCCGCCGCGAAGCGGGTGCAGCCCCGGGTCGAAACGGTCGAACCGTGGGCCAAATATGCCGGTCCGGGATATGGCCCGGGGGGCGTTCTTCGGGCGGTCCCACGCGCGTCGCAATGGACCACTTTGGGGCTTGTCCGTGCGGAACTTGGCTCCCTTTGCCTCTACTATGGTGGGAGCGGGAAACCGAGTACTTTTGATCCTGCCGGCCAACACTGGAAACCGGCGCACTTGCGGGCTGAGACCTGCACCTTTGAAGGGAAAATCTATGGCTCGGAGCCCGGAAGATTCGCTCAAGGCTACGCTGGGCCGAGTGGCACCGGGCACCGCACTTCGCGACGGACTGGAACGCATCCTTCGCGGCCGGACCGGGGCCCTGATCGTGCTGGGCATCGACAGGACCATCGAGTCAATCTGTTCGGGCGGATTCGACATCGGCATCGATTTTTCCCCCACCCGGCTGCGCGAACTGGCGAAGATGGACGGTGCCATCATCTGCGACAAGGACGCCAGCAACATCCTGCGCGCGGCCGTGCAGCTGGTCCCGGATTCCAGCATCGAAACCCAGGAGTCCGGGACCCGGCACCGGACCGCTGAGCGCGTCGCGATCCAGACCGGCGTGCCGGTGATCTCGGTGAGCCAGTCCATGCAAATCATCGCGCTGTATGTCAACGGGCTGCGGCACGTGCTGGAAGGTTCGGAGAAGGTCCTGGCCCGCGCCAACCAGGCCCTGGCTACCTTGGAGCGCTACCGCTCGCGGCTGGACCAGGTGACCAGTTCGCTCTCCGCCCTGGAAATCGAGGCAATGGTGACCGTCCGCGATGTGGCGGTGACGCTGCAGCGCCAGGAGATGGTGCGCCGGATTTCCGAGGAGATTTCGCAGTACGTGCTGGAGCTCGGCGAGGACGGGCGGCTGCTCTCGCTCCAGCTGGACGAGCTGACGGTGGGACGCGGCCCGGGCAGTGATGTGATCATCCGGGATTACTCGGGCCCGGACACTTCTGCAGAGGACATCGACCAGGCGGTGAAGGCGCTGGTGAACCTTGGCCCCACCGAGCTGATCGACTTGGGAAAAATTGCCGGGATCGTTGGCTTCGCGGGCGGCGAGGCCAACCTCGACGCCGTGGTCCAGCCGCGCGGCTACCGGCTGCTTTCCGGGTTGAAGGCCGTGCCGAAGGCCGTCGCCGACCGCCTGGTGGACCATTTCGGCGGCCTGCAGTTCCTGATGGCGGCCACGATTGATGACCTGATGACCGTCGATGGCATCGGCGACCAGCGTGCCCGGACGGTCCGCGAGGGACTCAGCCGGATGGCCGAGGCAAGTCTCCTGGACAGGTTCCTGTGAGGTCCGCCGGGGTCTAATTCAGCTGGAACACGGCTTTGGGGCTGGTCTTTCCCGCCAGCCGGGCGGTGAAGACGTAATAGGCGCCGCCGGCGCCCGGTTTGGCCTCGATCGGCGCGCAGCCCTGAACCGTGCGGTTGCGCTGCCAGGGGAAATTGGCCGTTTCACTCTGCCCCGGCGCGATGGTCTTCACGAGTTCGGTCGCGTCCGACTGGCAGTCGGTGGATGAAAAGATCCGGTCCGAGCCGCTCGTGACGAGGAACTCCATCTGGGACGTGCCGATATTGATCTCACAAGGCACCCGGTTGCCGTTCGTCACCTTGAGCGTGAGCAACGGATTTTCGCCTGCCGCGTAGGCTGGCTTGTCCGTGGACGCCGCGACAGTCACGAGGTTCTGCTCGCAGCCGTTGCCCGTCGGAGTGGCCGAAGGAGACGCCGTGGCCTGCGGAGTGCCGGCCGGCGTCGCTACCGGCGCGGAAGCAGCAGCTGCTCCGTCCGAGGAGGGCGCCCCGGCGTTGAGCAGGCTGGCGGCGGCGGCAAATCCGCCGAGGCCGAGCGCAATCACGAGCAGGAGTGCGGCGCCAACGAACAGCCTGCGGCGTCGGTACACCGCGCTGCCTGGTTTCCGGGCAGGCCGGCGGACGGTATTGCGCGTCGATGCGCCCGCCCGGTTCCGGCCCGAGCCCGCTCCGCTGCCGGAAGCGCCCTGACGGGAGCCGTGAGTTCCTGGATTGTCTTGCCTGCCCATCCTTCTAGGCTAGAGACCCGCGCCGGGTATCGGGCCCTCCCACGCCGCGGGCGGACTGTGGCCCTTATCTATTACGCTTGAATCCATCAAAGCCCTCACCGATTCCCCCACCGCCCCTGCTGCCGCGGACCCGCCTGGCCTTCCTGCGGCCGTTTCGCCGGCGGCCCTGCACAACGTCTTCGACACCTGGTTCCGCGCGAACGCAAGGGACCTTCCGTGGCGGGCAGCTGAATGCACGGCCTGGGGCGTACTTGTCAGCGAGATCATGCTGCAGCAGACCCCGGTGGTGCGTGTGCTGCCCGTCTGGGAGGAATGGCTGCGGCGCTGGCCGCAGCCGGCCGATCTGGCCGGCGAGCCGGCCGGCGAAGCGGTCCGGGCCTGGGGCCGGCTGGGGTATCCGCGGCGGGCGCTGCGCCTGCATGCGGCCGCAGTAGCCATCGGCGCCGATCACGGCGGAAAGGTTCCCGGCACGTACCCGGAGCTGCTGGAACTTCCCGGCGTGGGAAGCTACACGGCAGCGGCGGTCGCGGCGTTCGCCTTTGGCAGCCGCGAAACAGTGGTGGACACCAACATCCGGCGCGTGCACGCACGCCTGTTTTCCGGTGCCGCGCTGCCGTCGCCATCGCTCACCGCCGCAGAGACCCGGCTTGCCGCGCAGGCGCTGCCGGACGACGCCGCGTCCTCCGTCCGCTGGAACGCCGCGGTGATGGAACTCGGCGCCCTGGTGTGCACTGCGCGGTCGCCGAAGTGCGGGCAATGTCCGGTCAGCGGCTCATGCGCCTGGCTCGCAGCCGGGGAGCCGCCGCCGACGTACACACCGAAGGGCCAGTCATGGCACGGAACTGACCGCCAGGTCAGGGGTGCCGTAATGGCGGTGCTCCGGGTCGCAGAGTCGCCGGTCGACCCGGAGCTTTTTGCGCAAGCCGCCGTCGACCTTGGCTTCGAACCGGCCGGAATCGACATCCCGCTGGCCGCCCTGCACCGGCTCAATTGCGCTCCGGAGCAACTCGAACGCGCGCTGTCCGGGCTGCTCAGCGATGGCCTGGCGGAACTGCACCCGGCCGGGATCCGGCTGCCGGCCTGACTTCCGCCCGGCCCGCGACCGGTCTACGGTTCGCCGAAGCCAGCAGTGATAAGTCCGCGCAGGTAGTCCACGGCTTGGGTGGCATCCGGGCCGCTGGCCTCCACGTGCAGCACCGTACCTTTCACCGCCCCGAGCATCATCAGCTCCGTCATCGACGCGCCATCGGCGCCGCTGATGGTCACCTCGGCGTCCATGCCGGACAGGCCGCCGGCAATCTTCGCGGCCGGACGGGCATGCATACCGGCCTGGTTAACAAGTTCGAAATCACCGCTCGCCTCCGGCGGCCGGTGGCCGTGCGTGTGTTGCCCCGCGGCCGGCGGCCGGTACACGGCCTCCGCGGCGTCCCTCACGGCCGCCAGATCCGCGCCTGACTGGGCCGCCACGGCGGCCGCGACAAGTCCTTCAACCAGGGGCGCATCGGCCAGCAATACCAAGCCGGGATCCGCCAGGAACTCCACCGCGGATTCGGCTGTCATCACCGCCGAGCCAAGATCGGTCAGGACCACAATGCCGTCGGTGCTGGCGTCCCCGGCCTGCTCCAGCGCCGCCATGACCAGCTCGAGGCTGGTGCCGATCCTGCCGTCGCCGGTACCGCCTGCGGCGAGGATCATCACATCTGGCGCCATCTGGGCGGCTAGCTCGGCGGCGCCGTCGGCAATCTTTTCGCTGTGCGAGACAACGACAAGGTTGACCGTCATTCGGCAGCCCCGGCGGCCGCGCGCAGGATCAGGGCGGTCGAGACGGCGCCCGGATCCCGATGACCGATGCTGCGCTCCCCCAGATAGCTGGCGCGGCCCTTGCGCGCGAGCATCGGGTCGGTAGCGACGGCCCCCGCTTCGGCAGCCTCCGCAGCGGCCAGCAGGACCTTGAGGACGTCGCTGTCTCCGGCCGCGGAAGCGGCCGCGTCAACGGCCGGAGTCCAGGCATCAACCATCGTTTTGTCCCCTGAATCGGCCTTTCCGCGGGCCACAATCCCGTCCCTTGCCGCCCGGAACGCAGCGGCGAGTGTGTCCGAGTCAATCTCGGCCGCCTCACCCAGCGCCGTGCCGGCACGCAGGAACGCGGTGCCGTAGAGCGGGCCGGCAGCTCCGCCAACCTTGGACATCAGGGTCATCGCTGTCAGTTTCAGTGCCGCTCCCGCCGTTTCCGGCGGCGCTTCGGCAATCTTGGCCATCACCGCTTTGAAGCCACGGTCCATGTTCTCGCCGTGGTCCGAATCGCCGATCGGCCTGTCCAGTTCAATGAGTTCCTCCCGGTGCTCCGCCATGGCCGCGGCCGCGAGGGTCAGCCACCGCAGCGCCCAGTTGACGTCAAGCCCCACGGTCAGGCACCCCAGCGGAGGGCGGGAGTGTGGACGGGGGCGTCCCAGAGTGCCGTCAATTCAGCATCCAGGCGCAGGACGGTAAGGGAGCACCCCTGCATTTCGAGGGCAGTGATGTAATTGCCGACCAGCGAGCGTTCCACCGTGATCCCCTGTGCGGCCAACTGCTGCGCGGCTCGGCGGTAGACGATGTACAGCTCACTCAATGGGGTACCGCCCATGCCGTTGACGAACAACAGTACCTTGTCCCCGGACGCCAGCCCGAGGTCGCTGACCACAGGTTCCAGCAGGCGGTCGGTGATGCCGTCGGCGTTCTCCATCGGAATCCGGTGCCGGCCGGGCTCGCCGTGGATACCGATGCCGATTTCGATTTCGTTTTCCGCCAGCACGAAGCTGGGCGCCCCCGCGTGCGGGACTGTGCAGGCGGTCAAGGCAACACCCATACTGCGTACGTTGTGGTTGACCCTGTCGCCGATGGCTGCCACGGCATCGAGGTTGTCCCCCCGCTCCGCCGCGGCACCGGCGATCTTCTCCACCAGGACGGTTCCGGCTACACCGCGGCGTCCGGCGGTGTAGAGCGAATCTTCCACCGCCACGTCGTCGTTGACAAGCACGGTGCGGATTTCCACGCCTTCCGCCTGGGCCAGCTCGGCAGCGGTCTCAAAGTTGAGGACGTCCCCGGTGTAGTTCTTCACGATGTGCACAACGCCGGCGCCTGAGTTGACGGCCAGGGTCGCCGGGAGGATCTGGTCGGGTGTGGGCGAGGTGAACACGGGACCCGGCACCGCGGCGTCGAGCATTCCCATGCCGACGTAGCCGCCGTGCAGGGGCTCGTGCCCGCTGCCTCCGCCGGAGACCAGCCCGACCTTCCCTGCCACCGGAGCGTCCTTGCGCACGATGTACTTCGGGTCCGCGAAGACGGTCACGAGGTCGGCGTGGGCAAGCCCAAAACCCTCCACTGACTCGTCAACCACGGCCCGGGGATCATTGATGAGTTTCTTCATGGCTGTGCTCCCTGGATGGTGTCCTGGCTGCTTGCTTAGACCCTACTACCGGGCACTTGCCAGCGGTAGGGGCCCAAAGTGCCGCGCCGGACGCGCAGCGCTGGCGCCCCGGCCGGCGGCTCTCCGCGCGGTCCGCGGCGCCATCAGCAGGGTTCGTCGGCCCGCAGCGAAACGGTCGGCCAGGCGTCGCTGCCCAGCCAGGAGAAGGGCGGGGTATTCAGCCGCCGCAGGGCGTCCCCGTCGCGCGGTTCCGGCCCCGAAACAAGTCCCTGGCCGTGATCCGCCGCAGGGTCCTGGCCGGGATCTTCGCCGGCGGGCGGTGCTGCGGTGTGCCGGGCTGTTATGCCGCCTGACATCGTCATTTGGAATGCGGAAAAATCAGGAAAGATGGCGCGCTCGTGCAATTTCTTGCCTCCGAAAAGAGAGATGGCCCACCCCCTGGACCGGGATCAGTTTATCCATCAGATTTATTGATGGGAAGACCCCGTCCCCGATCCGCACCGTGTCGCTTTCCGGCGCCGGCCCGGGCTTAGAGCGCTTTGATCATCCTGGTGTTTCCGAGTGTATTGGGCTTCACCCTGGCAAGGTCGAGGAACTCGGCGACACCCTCATCGTGGGAGCGCAGCAACTCGGAATAGACCACGGGGTCCACCGCGGACTGGTCCGCCATCACTTCGAAGCCGTGTCTTTTGAAGAAGTCAACCTCGAAGGTGAGGCAAAAGACGCGGGAGATTCCCAATGCACGGGCATCCGCCAGCAGCCGCTCAACCAGGAGATGGCCCACGCCGGTACCGCGCCAGGCATCCGACGCCGCGAGCGTGCGCACTTCGGCGAGGTCTTCCCACATCACGTGCAGCGCCCCGCAGCCGATCACTTCGCCATCGGGCGACTCGGCGATCCGGAACTCCTGGAGGCTCTCGTAGTAGGCCACGGTTTCCTTGGCCATCAGAATCCGCTGTTCGGCCAGCGGCGCCACGAGGGTCTTGATCGCCCCGACATCGCTGGTACGGGCAAGGCGGATGAGGATAGGTTCAGTCACAGCCCAATCCTACGGCGCGCGTTTTGTGCCGCGCCGCCGTGCGGCCTCCGGGCCGGAGGCCGCACGGCTGGAGCTAGAGGCCAAGCTCGGCCGGGACCGGCACGTCCTGCTCCAGCAGGTGCCTGGCCAGGAAGTGTTCGACGACGCCGTACCAGACCTTGGTGTGCTGCGGCTGCAGGATCCAGTGGTTCTCGTCCGGGAAGTAAAGGAAACGGTGGTCAGTCGCGCCGTTCCCGTCGGCTGCGAGTTGGGACTTGGCGAGCAGCTCGTACCAGAGGCGCAGTCCTTCGCCGACGGGGACCCGGTAGTCCTTATCGCCGTGGATGACCAGCATCGGTGTGCTGATGTCCTCCACATGCAGGTGCGGGGAATTGGCCAGGGCCATTTCGGCTGTCATTTCCTTGAGCCAGTAGGGCGCGGAGTCCGTGGTGGGGCCGAACTGGTCCAGCGCCCAGAGGCTTGCGTGCGTGACGATCGCCTTGAACCGGCTGGTGTGGCCGGCCACCCAGTTCGCCATGTAGCCACCGAACGAACCGCCCATGGCAGCCGTGCGGGTCTCGTCGATGTCCGGCCGCTGCACAACGGCGTCAGTGATGGCCATCAGGTCGGTGTACGGGGCTTTGCCCCATTCACCCCAGCCGCGCTGGATGTGGTGCTGGCCGTAACCGGTCGAGAGGGCCGGGTCCGGGAGCAGCACGGCGTAACCCCGGGCAACGAGCAGCCAGGGGTTCCAGCGCCAGGTCCAGGCATTCCATGAACCGAGCGGGCCGCCATGTATCCACAACAGCAGCGGTGCCGGGCTTCCGGCGCCGGCGTCTTCCGGGAGCGCCAGGTACGCCGGCACCCGGGTTCCGTCTGCCCCCGTCGTCTCCACACGTTCCAGCGAGCCATGGCGACGCGGGCGTTCCGCGGGGGCGGGGAGCCGGCTGACGGCTCCGTTGGCAAGGTCGATTTGAACCGCTTCCGGAGGGTACTCGTAGGAGCTGCGGAGTGCATAGGCGCTGCGGCCGTCCGGATGAACCACAACATCGGTATACGCCGCGGAGTCGGCCGTCAGCCGGGTGACCCGGCCGGCTCCCCCGTCCCCGGTGATGCCGATGCGGAAAACCGGCGAGGCGCCGTCCTCATCGGCGGTGACGAGCAGGGCCGATCCGTCCGGCAGCCAGGCAGCGGAGACCGGCCAGCGGTCCCAGCCGTGCGCGAGCGGCACCGGCTCGGCATGGCCTGCATCCCGGGCCGATCCGCCGCCGACGTCGAGCAGGTGCAGTTTCAGCTGCGGCGCCGCTTCCGGCGTGGTGTCACTCTCGCTGCGCACCACAAGCGTCAGGTTGTCGGGACTGACCGGCCCGGGGAAGTAACTCATTCCCTCGGTGTCCAGCAGAACCTTACGGGTGCCGGTGGCGACGTCGACCGCGATGAGAACTGACCGGGAGTCCGCGCGGGCCAGCACCTTGGTGAAGCTGCTGTAAATCGTTGTACCGTCGGGGCTGATGACGGTAGCCGCGTCCCGCAGGGCGGCACCGGCGTCGGGCGTCAAGTTGCGGAGCTTAAGCGGCGCCGCGGCGTCAACAGTTGACGGCTTGGCCTGTTCCTGCTCCTCGCCCGGTTCGAGGGGCTCGACGGCAAAGAGCCTCGGCTCGGCGGGCCCCAGGTCGGCGTCCCAGTAACGGACGGGGTATCCGCTGTGCAGGATGGCCGCTACCTTTTTGTCCTTACGTGCCTTGCGGAGTTCGGCATCGCCTCCTTCGTCCGTGGCACCGGGCAGCACGGCGGCGTTGAGGATGAGCGCACCGGTCCCCTGCGCCGCCAGGAGGGTACCAATACCACCGGCCCGGGTGTGCGCAACGCGGGCTTCGCCACCGCCCGCGGGCAGCATCCAGAGCGCATTTACCGGGTCCGCCTCCGGGGATTCCGGGTCTGGACGCGCGGAACTGAAGTACAGGTCCCCGCCGGCGAACACGGCCCCGGTTTCGCCCTTGGCGCTGCGGGTGATCCGACGGGCCTGCTTCTGCCCGGCCGGATCCAGCTCCCACAAGGCGGTGCCGTATTCGGTGCCCTTGGCATTCAGCGTGGCCACCGTGGTCACCAGCCGTCCGCCGTCCGGGCTCAGCACCAGGCCGCTGACCCTGGGGATGGCGAGGTAGTGGTCAAGGTTATGGAAAGGTGTTTCGGGCTGCTCGCCCTGCGTTGCCGGATCGGTAGAAGCCATGCACCGATTCAACACCCGCTATGGCATGGATCACACCAAGTTCACTAAGAGTGAAACGGTACTTTCAGATACCACCACTGCGCTCAGTGCGGTGACCACCTGCGGAGGCGAAGGCGCAGGCGCCATTGTGTAGCTTGCGCCGACGCGAGGGACGGGCGAGCAAGCTGCACCCGCCGCGGTGCCGAGCAAGGGGCGAGGCTGCAAACGCAAAGGCCCCGCCTCCCTGGTTAGGAAGACGGGGCCGTTGGGCCAATGCTTAGACGCTCGGAGCGATCTCCGGGATCAGCGGCTTCGTGTTACCGGCGAAGGTGAACTTGGCGTCGTCGCCTTCGCCTTCCACATCCACCATCACGATGTCGCCAGCGTGGATTTCGCCGAAGAGGATCTTCTCGGAGAGCTGGTCCTCGATCTCGCGCTGGATGGTCCGGCGCAGCGGCCGGGCACCCATGGCGGGGTCGTAGCCGCGGGTTGCGAGCAGGATCTTGGCCGCGGGCGTGAGCTCGATGCCCATGTCCTTGTCCTTGAGGCGCTTCTCCAACCGGCCGACGAACATGTCCACGATCTCGATGATCTCGTCCTGGGTCAGCTGCGGGAATACCACAACGTCGTCAACACGGTTCAGGAACTCGGGGCGGAAGTGCTGCTTGAGCTCCTCGGTCACGCGGGCCCGCATCCGGTTGTACCCGGTCTGCGTGTCCGTGCCCGACTGGAAGCCGGTGGCAACACTCTTGGAGATGTCCCGGGTGCCGAGGTTGGTGGTCATGATGATCACGGTGTTCTTGAAGTCCACCACCCGGCCCTGGGAGTCGGTCAGGCGGCCGTCCTCCAGGATCTGCAGCAGCGAGTTGAAGAGGTCGGCGTGCGCCTTCTCAACTTCGTCGAACAGCACCACGGAGAACGGACGACGGCGGACCTTCTCGGTCAGCTGGCCGCCTTCCTCGTAGCCGACGTAGCCCGGAGGGGCTCCGAAGAGACGCGACACCGTGTGCTTCTCCGAGTACTCGGACATGTCCAGGGTGATCAGGGCGTCTTCCTCACCGAAGAGGAATTCGGCCAGTGCCTTGGCTAGCTCGGTCTTGCCGACGCCGGTGGGGCCGGCGAAGATGAACGAACCACCCGGACGCTTCGGGTCTTTCAGGCCTGCACGGGTGCGGCGGATCGCCTGGGAAAGGGACTTGATGGCCTCGTCCTGGCCGACGACGCGCTTGTGCAGCTCGTCTTCCATCTTCAGCAGCCGCGAGGACTCTTCCTCGGTCAGCTTGAAGACCGGGATGCCGGTGGAGTTCGCCAGCACCTCGGCGATGAGATCCTCATCCACCTCGGAGATGTCATCCATGCCGCCGGTTTTCCATTGGCGTTCCTTCTCGGCCCGCTCAACAATGAGTTTCTGCTCCTTGTCGCGAAGCGCGGCAGCACCTTCGAAGTCCTGCGCGTCAATAGCGGATTCCTTCTCCAGCTTCATGGCCGCAATCTTCTCGTCCATGACCTTGAGCTCCGGCGGGGCCGTCATCCGGCGGATACGCAGCCGCGCGCCGGCCTCATCGATCAGGTCGATCGCCTTGTCCGGCAGGAAGCGGTCCGAGATGTAGCGCTCGGAAAGGCTCGCGGCCGAGGCAAGGGCGCCGTCGGTGATGGTGACGCGGTGGTGCGCCTCATACCGGTCGCGGAGGCCCTTGAGGATCTCGATCGCGTGCGCGACAGAGGGTTCCTTGACCTGGATCGGCTGGAACCGGCGCTCCAGCGCGGCGTCCTTCTCGATGTGCTTGCGGTACTCGTCCAGCGTGGTGGCACCGATGGTCTGGAGCTCGCCGCGGGCCAGCATGGGCTTCAGGATCGAGGCCGCATCGATGGCGCCTTCAGCAGCACCCGCGCCCACGAGGGTGTGGATTTCATCGATGAACAAGATAATGTCCCCGCGGGTGCGGATTTCCTTAAGGACCTTCTTGAGACGCTCCTCGAAGTCACCGCGGTAGCGTGAACCGGCCACGAGGGAACCAAGGTCCAGCGTGTACAGCTGCTTGTCCTTGATGGTCTCCGGAACGTCGCCACGGACAATGGCCTGGGCGAGGCCTTCGACGACGGCAGTCTTGCCGACGCCGGGCTCGCCGATCAGCACCGGGTTGTTCTTGGTGCGGCGGGAGAGGACCTGCATCACGCGTTCCATTTCGGATTCGCGCCCGATAACCGGGTCCAGCTTGTTCTCACGTGCAGCCTGGGTCAGGTTGCGGCCGAACTGGTCCAGCACAACGGAGCCGGCCGGGGTGCCTTCGGCCTGGCCGGGGCCGACACCGGCACCGGTGGTCTCCTTCCCCTGGTAGCCCGAGAGCAGCTGGATGACCTGCTGGCGGACGCGGTTGAGGTCCGCACCGAGCTTGACCAGCACCTGGGCGGCAACGCCTTCACCCTCACGGATGAGGCCGAGCAGGATGTGCTCCGTGCCGATGTAGTTGTGGCCCAGCTGCAGCGCTTCGCGAAGCGAGAGCTCCAGGACCTTCTTGGCGCGGGGGGTAAAGGGGATGTGTCCGGACGGGGCTTGCTGGCCCTGGCCGATGATCTCCTGTACCTGCTCGCGAACGCCGTCGAGCGAGATGCTCAAGGACTCAAGGGCTTTGGCCGCAACACCTTCACCTTCATGGATCAGACCCAAGAGGATGTGTTCGGTACCAATGTAATTGTGGTTCAGCATGCGTGCCTCTTCTTGGGCAAGCACAACTACGCGACGGGCACGGTCCGTAAATCGCTCAAACATTTCGCCACACTCCTAGAAACGACGTACTTTGATGCTACGTGGCCGGGTTCAAATTTTGGGGCTTGTTCGCCACAGGGGAAACCGGGACGCCGCTGCGGGGCCAGCTGCCCGCCCAAACACGGGCTGCCGGCCCCGGCGGCGCCCCTGCCCCGCTGCGTCTTCCGGGACGCAGCACGCGGCCAGCCCCGGTTCGGACCTGCGCCTTTGGCCGGCAACCGGGCGGGAACGCGCCGGCCCGGTCAGCGCGGGCGGACATAACGATGCCCCTGCCGTCAGCGGGGGCATCGTTATGGGTATTGGCATTACGCCAAACCGCTTCATCAAACGGCGGAAGGTTCCCGGCCAAGGGCTAGGAATTCGCCTTTTGATAGGCTTCCTGAATTTCAGCCTGAATACGGCCGCGGCTGTTTACCGCATAGCCGTTATCGCGGGCCCACTGCCGAATCTGGGCAGAGTCCTGGTTCCGGCCGGATGAAATTTTGGTGCGCGTGGCGCGGCCGCTCGACGTCTTGCGCGCGTGGCCGGCAAACCGCTCAACTGCGGAGCGCAGTTCTGAGGCATTTTCCGATGACAGGTCGATTTCGTAGCTGACGCCGTCAAGGCCAAACCGGACGGTCTCGTCCGCGGAGCCCCCATCCAGATCATCAACAAGGATGATTTTTACTTTCTGTGCCATTAAAGACTCTCTTTCCAAAAGGATGAGTATCAAGGAAATCCGGATGAAACTTCTTAGAAGTATCCTCCGCTTTATGGCAACGAGTCAAAGCGAAAAAGGGTTTCCAAAGGAAAACCCAAGGCGGAATAGCCTGCTATTAGTTCGGATCGTTGGAATGGCCCTCGCGCCGGCGCGTAGCGGCGTCGGGGGTATTTCCATCGGCTTCCGCCTGGGCACGCGCCTCGGCCTGGCGCTCGGATTTATCGGCATTAAAGATCGACTTCATGGCGAACCAGAAAATCAACCCAACGACCACGGAAGGAAGCAATACGGCGACATAGTCCATGGTCAGTGTCCCTCGGGCTTCAGCAGCGGGAAGAGTATGGTCTCGCGGATGCCCGCGCCGGTGAAGAGCATCACCAGCCGGTCGATGCCCAGCCCGATCCCGCCCATCGGCGGGGCGCCGTACTCCAGCGCGCGGAGGAAGTCCTCGTCCAGCTGCATGGCCTCTACGTCGCCGGCGGCGGAGCGGCGGGACTGCTCGGTAAGCCGTTCGCGCTGGATCACCGGATCAATGAGCTCGGAGAATGCCGTACCGCGCTCCATGCCGCCGATGATGAGGTCCCACGCTTCAATCAGCCGGTCATCCGTCCGGTGCTGCCGCGCCAGCGGCTGGGCGGAAGGCGGGTAGTCGTACACGAAAGTGGGATTAAGCAGCGTCGGCTCAACGAGTTCGCCGAACAGCTCCACCACAAGCTTTTCCGCATCCCAGACCGCGTCGACCTTGACCTCGTGCCTGGCGGCCAGCGCCAGCAACTCCGACGCAGGGGTCTCGGGGGTAATCTCCTGGCCAACGGTTTCGGAAAGGCCCGGGTAGACGGCCATCCAGGCCCAGTCGCCGTCGAGGTTGATTTCGCCAGCCTCGGACTGCAGGACCCGGCCCACGCCCGCAGCGTCCGCGGCGTCGAGGATTAGTTCCTTGATCCGGTCCGCCATCACGAACTGGTCCGCCCAGGCCTCGTAGCTTTCCAGGGTGGTGAATTCCGGGCTGTGGGTAGAGTCCACACCCTCGTTGCGGAAGACGCGGCCCATGTCATAGACGCGGTCGATCCCGCCCACAACCGTGCGCTTGAGGTAGAGCTCGGTGGCGATCCGCAGGGTCATCTTCTGGTCAAACGCATTCATGTGCGTCTCGAACGGGCGGGCCGTCGCGCCGCCGTGGACCAGCTGCAGCATCGGCGTTTCCACCTCGACGTAACCCTGGCGATGCAGGGTCTCGCGGATGGAACGCGTGATCGCGGCCCGGGTATAGACCATTTCGCGGGCCTCGTCGCGGACAATAAGGTCCACATAGCGCTGGCGGACGCGGGTTTCCTCGTTGAGCTCGGCGTGCAGCACCGGCAACGGGCGCAGCGCCTTGGACGCCATGGACCAGGACCCGGCCATCACGGAGAGCTCGCCGCGCCGCGAGGAGATCACCTCGCCCTGGATGAACACGTGGTCGCCGAGGTCAACGAGGGCCTTCCAGTCGGCGAGCGCGTCCTCACCGATGTTGGCCAGGCTCAGCATGACTTGCAACCGGACCGCTTTGCCGTCAGCACCACCCTCCTGGAGCGTGGCGAAGCAGAGCTTGCCGGTGTTGCGGATAAAAACGATGCGGCCGGTCACCCCAACGACGTCGCCGGTGGTTTCGTCGGCCTGCAGGTGGGCGTACTTCTCCCGGACTTCCGCCAGCGCATGGGTGCGATCCACGCCCACCGGATACGCCTCTACGCCGCGCTCGATCAGCTTGGCGCGTTTCTCCATCCGGACGCGAGTCTGCTCGCTTGCGTCGTGGGAGTCGGCGGCGGGCTGCGGGGCGGAGGTGTTTTGGGAAGTCACAATCCCCAAGTTTACCGGGGATTCTGCCCGCACAGGTCCCGCCCGGCCATGGCCGCTTGCGGATCATTCTCCCGGCGGTGGCAAGTCCGGCCAACAGCCCCCACGGCGGTAGCGGGCCTCCCGCTGCTGGGCCGTTGCAGGGCGCGCCTTTACAATCGGTGGGCGACCCTTTCGAAAGGACCCCCTTGGCCAAGCTCTACTTCCGCTACGGCGCGATGAACTCCGGCAAGTCAACGGGGCTGCTTCAGGCCGCCTTCAACTACGAGGAACGCGGCCAGCGGGTGCTGCTGGCGAAGCCGGGTGTGGACACCAAGGGCGACTCCGACGTTGTGTCCCGGCTGGGCATGACCCGTTCGGTGGATTTCCAGATCCCGGCCGGGGGGTCCGCGCGGGCGCTGTTCACCGCCCGCGCCCATGGCGATGACCCCGACGCCCTGCTTAAGCACGTCGACACGCAGCCGGTCGCGTGCCTGCTGGTGGATGAGGCCCAATTCCTCGAACCGGACCAGGTGGACGACCTCTTCCGGATCGCCGTCCTGGATAACGTTCCCGTGCTGGCCTACGGCATCCGCACCGACTTTCGCACCCGGGCGTTCCCGGGATCGCTGCGCCTGCTGGAGATCGCACATACCCTCGAGGAACTCAAAACCATCTGCCGCTGCGGCCGCAAGGCCATCTTTAATACCCGCCGGGTGGGAGATGCGGTGGTCTTCGACGGCGAACAGGTAGCGATCGACGGCCAGGACGTCTGGTACGAATCGCTGTGCGGCTCCTGCTACCTTGAGGCCTCCGGCGGGCGGCTCGGCACCCAGACCGCCGTTGGTTCCCCGGCCGCCCCGCGGGAACCTACTACGCCGTAGCTACAGCCTCGGCTAGGCTCGAAGCATGACCCGCGAGAACATCAGGACCCCCGACGGTGGAACGATCGAGCTTTTCAGTACGGGCGCCGAGCTGGCCTCGGCGGGTTCCGGCGTCGTTGTTGTTCCGGCCTCCATGGTGACGGCCGCCGACTACACCCGCTTTGCGCAAAAACTCAGTACGTCCCTGGGCCGCCCGGTGCACACCTTTAACCGGCGCGGGCGGGGTTCCTCCTCACCGCAGCCGGAGGACTACACCCTCGACGTTGACATCCGCGACCTGGATGTGGTTATGAAGCACACGTCCAGTACCGACGTTTTTGGGCACAGCTTCGGCGGCGCGGTGGCGTTGCACGCTGCCCGCACCCTGCCGGTGGAACGGCTCGCGGTCTACGATCCCGCCGTCTCCGTAAACCACAGCGTCACCGCTGACTGGACTACCGAATACGAGAAGGCGACCGAAGCAGGTGACGACGACCGCGCCTTGGCCGTCCTGCTCCGGGGCCTGGAGACCGGCAGCGCCCTGTCCAGGATGCCGCTGTCCATGCTGACCTTGGCCAACAAGCTGGCCGCCGGCACCCCGCTCGGCAAGCAGATGCGCGAGCTGATGAAGACCGGCGTCCGGGAAATCAAGGCCATCATCGCCGCCGACATGCCGGCCGAACCCTTCCTGGAACTGCCCCTGGAGACACTGATAGTTGTTGGCGAAAAAAGCCCGGCATACTTCGGCGTGGCCTGCGCCCAGATCCACGAGGTCCTCTCCGGGTCCAGCTACACCATTCTTCCGGGCATGGGGCACGACGGCGTGAACAAGGCACCGGACAAGCTCATCTCCGAACTCAGCGCCTTTTTCGCCAGCTAGCTGTATACAGCCGGCTGGCGAACAACATGCCGCGTTAGCCGGCGGCGGGGTGTTCCACCGCTGCCGTCTTGCGCATCATGGCGGCCAGCACAACGGCGGCAACGGCGATGGCCGAGGCCGTGAGGAACGCCGCGTGCATTCCCGCGACAACGCCCGAGCCGGCTGACACCACAGCGTAGATCGAAACGAGCAACGCCGTTCCGGCGGCACCCGCCACCTGCTGCAAGGTGTTCATGATGGCCGAACCATGCGAGTAAAGGTGCGGCGGCAACGGGTTCAGCCCGGTGGTGAAGGCCGGGGTGAAGATCAGCGCCAGGCCGAGGCTGAGGCCCACGTGCAGGGTGATGATCCAACCGACCGGAGTGCCAGCATCCAGCAAGGAGAACTGGAACAGGGCCACCACCAGCATGATGGAACCGGTCACGGTCAGCGGCAGCGGTCCCACCTGGTCGAAAGTCCGCCCAATGAACGGGCCCAGCAGGCCCATCGCGAGCCCGCCGGGGAGCAGCGAGAGCCCCGTCTCCAGTGACGACAGGCCGCGAACCTCCTGCAGGTACAACGGCAGAAGGATCACGGCGCCGAACAGGGCGATCATGGCAACCACGAGGAGCAGCACGGAGACGGTGAACATCCGCAGGCGAAAGGCACGCAGGTCCAGCAGCGGCGCCCCGGCCTTCTGCAGCCGCAACTGCCGGAACACAAACGCCGTGAGGGCAAGGATGCCCACGGCCAGCGCGATAACGGCAGGCGCGCCAGGACCGCCCTGGCCGCCGCCGATCTGGCTCAGTCCGTAGACGAGGCCACCGAAAGCCGGAACGGTCAGCAGCACCGACGCCGCGTCAAGCCTGGTCTTTTTATTCTCGCCAATGTTGGTCAGGTACTTGGCGCCGATGGCGAAGGCGGCCAGCGCGATCGGCAGGACAAAAACGAACATAAAGCGCCAGGAGAAGTGCTCAAGGATCAGTCCGGACACCGTGGGGCCCATGGCCGGTGCCACCGAGATGGCGATGCTCACATTGCCCATCACAAAGCCGCGGCGGGCCACCGGAACCAGGGTGAGGATGGTGGTCATCAGCAGCGGCACCATAATGGCTGTACCGCCGGCCTGGACGATCCGGGCAAGCAGGAGGATTTCGAATCCCGGGGCCAGCGCCGCGAGCAGCGTGCCGCCGGAGAACAGCCCCATCGCCAGCATAAACACCGCGCGGGTGGAGAGCCGTTGCAGGATAAAACCCGTCGTGGGAATCACTACGGCCATGGTGAGCATAAAGCCAGTGGACAGCCACTGCACGGTGGGTGCCGTGATCCCAAGATCCACCATCAGCCGCTGGAGCGCGACGTTCATGATGGTTTCGTTAAGGATCACCACAAAGGTAGCCACCAGCAGGGTGGCGATGACTGTGACCGATTCCCGGGACATCTTTGCCGGCGGCGCGGCGGCGGCGGCGACCGCAACGCGGGCCGGCGCGGGATCGCCGTGCGGCTTGGAAGTGACGTCGGAGCGCATGGTGTTCCCTCGGGGAGTTTTTGACGGGGGTGCTGCTGCGGCTTGTGGCCGCTGCCTTAGTTGCCAACCCGCGATCCGCCCCGGTAATTCCCGGCCGTGGGGTTAACTCCTGGGACCGGTCATACAACGCAGGGGGGCGGCGGGGTGCGGGTCAGGAGTTCAGCGGAACATTGTCGATCAGCCGGACCGGGCCGGCTGTGGCCGCGATGATCGCCAAGGCCTCGCCGCGGAACGGGGTGTCCCGGCAGTTTTCGGCCAGCGGTTCGAGTGTGAGCGGATCCACCACTTCGAAGTAGTCCAGTTCGACAAGCGGCTGGGACTCCACCAGCGCCCTTGCGGACTCAAGGTCCAGCGGCTGGTTGGCGTTGGCCCGGTCCTCGATCAGCCGCAGGGCCCGCGAGAGCACCAGGGCCGCCTCGCGTTCCGCAGCAGAGAGGAAACGGTTGCGGCTCGAGAGCGCCAACCCGTCCGCCGAGCGCACAATCGGCACCGCTACGATCTGCACCGGGAAGTTCAAGTCCGCCACCATGCGCTGGACCAGGGCCAGTTGCTGGGCATCTTTTTGACCAAAGTACGCCCGGTACGCCGGCAGCTCCATTCCGCCGGAGGCACCCGGCAGTCCGAAGTGCAGCAGCTTGGCCACAACCGTCAGGGCGCCGTCGAAGTGCCCCGGGCGGGAGGCGCCCTCCCACTTGCCGGCTATTGGCCCGGCGCTGATCCTTACCAGCGGTTCCCCGCCGGGATAGACCTCCTGCACCTCCGGAGCGAAGACCAGGTCCACGCCGACGGCATTCAGGAGCGCCAGGTCCGCGTCCAGGGTGCGGGGGTACCGCTCAAGGTCCACGGCTTCGCCGAACTGCAGCGGGTTCACGAAAATACTCACCACCGCCACGTCGTTTTGTTCGACGGCGGTGCGCGCCAGCTCGGCATGGCCCTCATGCAGTGCACCCATGGTGGGCACCAGGCCCTGTGAGGAGCCGCCTTTCGCGCGGAGCAGGCGGGCGCTCTCGGCCCGGAGCTGCGCAGCCGTAGTCACGAGTTGAATCGCCAAATTATGGACCTTCCGTAGGGTTTTCGTCATCACCGCCGGAACCTTCAAGTGCGTGTGCGATGCCGCCGAGTTGCTCCGGCTTCAGCAGTCCCCGGCGTCCTGCCCGGCGGGCCGTCGCCCGGGCCATGGCCAGGTACGCCTCCAGAATATCTCCGCCCGCGCCGCCGTCGTGCTCCCGCAAGGACTCGGCGTGTGCCGCCACGGTGCCCACATCACCGCGGACCACCGGCCCGGTCAGTGCCGATTCGCCTGAGGCGAGCGCGTTCTCCAGGGTTGCCCGCAGCAGTGGCCCCAGCATTCGTTCGGGGGCCTCGACGCCGACCTCCCGGAGCAGTTGCGAGGACTGTGCCACCAAGGTGACGAGGTGGTTTGAGCCGTGCGCCAGGGCAGCGTGGTAGAGCGTGCGGTCCGCCTCGGCGATGGCAACGGGCTCCGCGCCCATCTCCACTACAAGGGCCTGAGCAATGGGCAGCATGGCAGCATCCGCGGTAACACCGAAGGTGCAGTCCAGCAGCCGGGTCAGGTCCAGGCTCATGCCGGTGAAGGTCATGGCAGGGTGCAATGCCAACGGGATGGCGCCAACGGCGCGGACAGGATGCAGGATCCCGACGCCGAACCGGCCGGAGGTGTGTGCCACGAGCTGCCCGGGCTGCCAGGCGCCGAGCTTCGCCAGGCCTTCCACAAGCGGGCCCAGGGCATCGTCGGGGACGGCCAGGAGCACCAGTTCGGCGCGTTCGACGATGTCCCGCACTTCCAGGACGGGGACACCGGGAAGCAGGGCTTCGGCGCGTTCGCGGCTGGCGTCGGAGACCGCCGAGACTCCGATGACGGCGTGCTCGGCGCCGCGCAGAGCCGCCCCGAGGACAGCGCCAACTTTGCCGGCGCCGATGATTCCGATGCCGAGACGTCCTGGTTTAGCCATGCTTCCGGTCTTCCTGCCTGTTGGGTTCTTCGGTGTGGGGGCGTTCAGCGGCGGGCGGGCGGACCTGCTCCAGCCAGTGCTCGCTGGTCTGACGCCGGCGGGCGGCCCGGGCCCGTGCCGCCTGGGCGTCGAGGAGGGCACGCGCCTCGTCCAGGCCGGCCTGGATCAGCCGCGGCGAGACGGGTCCGGCGGTGGTATGCAGGACCAAGTCCGCCACCCGGAAGCGCCTGGCCAGGGGGCCCTGCTCAAGCGCCATCGATTGGGTGCGCTGGTGCGGAACGATAACAAGGTGCCGCCACCAGCGGCCCGAACGGATCAGCAGGGCCGTGTCGGTGGCGGCGAAACCGTTGCGCCGCCAGCCCAGGGGGGCCAGCAGCCGGGCGCGCCGCGGGGTGGTGACAAAGCCGCCGTCGTCGGTGCCGGGAGCCGGCCCGGCCGCGGCCGGGCCGGAGCGGCCGTTGGCTCCGGCGGTGAATATGCCCGCCGGGTCCGGGGTGCCCGGGTCGGGAAGGACCAGGGAGAGGATGGTGAGCACCTCCGGAAAGGTCCCCACCGGCAGGAGCGTGCTCCGTGAAGAGCCCTCGCCGTTGTCCGCCGCGGCGCCGTAACCGGCGACGTTGACGTGGATCCGGTACCAGCCGAAGAAGCGCCAGAGCGGCGGCTGGCTGACCCGCAGTGCCTGGATCCGGCCCGGCGGAAGGGTCTGGGCCTGCGTATCCAGCAGGCCGTAGCGCAACCGGATCCCGTCCGGGGAAATGGCTGCGGTGAAGTTGTAGCCGCGGGTGACGGAGTTCCAGTACGCTGCCGCCATGCCCAGCGCGGCCGGAATCAGGAAGAGGTAGAAGCTGCGGTTCTCCGTGAGCGCCGAGAGCACCACGGACCCCGCGCCGCCGGCCAGCACAAAGACGGTCTGCTCGCTCAGGATCAGGGACCCCACCAGGCGCCCCGGCGGGACCGTGAGTACGGCGTGTTCCGGCGCTTCGGCGGCCACGGCCTCCGGGCCGGCAAGGTCAGCGGGGTTTCGCGCCGGGGCGGAGGCACTGGCCAGGATAGTGGCCCGCAGCTGCCGCGCCTCGTCCACGCGCAGGAAAGCCAGGCGCACCGCCGACTCGCCGGCGTCGGCCACGTCGAACTTTAGCTCGGCCAGCCCGAACAACCTGGCCAGCAACGGCTGCACAATATCGATTGCCTGGACCCGGTCCAGGCGCGCCTGCCGCTGCTGTTTGAAGAGGAATCCCGTGTTGAGCCGGACGTAGCCTTCGGCCACCTGATAGCGGGTGAAGTACCAGCTCAGGACGTATCCGAGCACGGTCAGAAGCACCAGCACGCCGCCGCCGAGCAGCAGCCACGGAGCCCGGCCGGTGAACCTGTCATCGATCAGGGGTCCGCCCTGGAGCAGCCGTTCGAAGGTGTCCCGGAAAAAGAAGAACCCGATGGCGGCCAGCGCCACCCAGCCCCGCACGAACGGCGACGCCGGGTGCACACGCAGCCACCGGGGCCCGGGCGTTTCGGTATCGGCGCCGGCGGACGTTCCCGCGGGCACACCGGATTTCACCGCGATACCGTCACAGCCCGGCCAGCCGGGCTTCACCGCGCGCGGAAAGCTGCTCGCGCAGCCGGGCGCCCTCGGCGGCGGGCAGCCCCGGGATCTCCGCGCGGGTACCCGGGGAGGCGGTGTGGAGTTTCAGCGTGCACAGTCCCAGCCCGCGTTCCAACGGTCCGGCGCCGATGTCCACGTATTGCATCCGGCCGTAAGGAACCACGAGGGTGCGCTGGAAGAAGATGCCGCGGCGGATGAGCAGGTCATCGTCACGCTCGGCGTAGCCGATGGCCTGGACCTGGCGGGGAATGAGCAGGAACCTGCACAGGGCCAGGACCAGGACCACGGCCGGGACGGCGATGGCAAGCCAGAGCGGGAAGGACGGCCACCAGCCATTGCGGATGAGAACGAGGGGGAGGCACAGCAGAGCGACAACAAGTAGGTTCGCCGCGGCCCAGCCGGCGCGCCGCACGGTCACATATTTCGGGGAGACCCGTAACCAGGTGATGCCCGGCGGGTCAATCGCCTCGGTAGGCATATTCGCCTTCCGCCGTCGGCTTGCGCTTTTCCCGGACGCCCGGGGCTGATCCGCCGTCGCCGTCCTCGGGCGGTATCCGGCAGAACCGTTCCACGACCAGGCCAACGACGATCATCGCCAGGCCGCCGCCGGCCATGGCCACGGCCTGCCACGCGAGCGTCTGGTCGCTGCGGAGGTTCCAAAGGCGCAGCTGGTCAATGAAGATCCCTGCGTGCCAGCCCAGCAGGACGCTGCCGGTATACGCGCAGGCCTGCGCGAGGACGAGGGTCCACGCCGCCAGGATGGGATTAAGCATTCTCTTTTTGTTGCCGTTGCGCCAGCGCAGCACCCGGACGCCCAGCACGATGGTGAGCACCACGATCACGGCCATCGTGATGAGCCCGGTGAGCGGCAGGACGGGGGTGTTCAGGCTGTAACGGGTCGTCAGCAGGGCGGCCAGCCAGCCCAGGACCCCTACGGCCACGCCGATGAGGGACAGCACCAGGGGGCTGGTCAGCTTCATCATTCGCTTGCTCCGGCCGCGGGGTGGAGGGTGTCGAAGCCGTCGAAGGGAATGAGGTCGGGGAAATCGGGGGCTTTGGCCGCTAGCTCGCCGACGCGTTGGCCGTCCAACTCGGCGGCAGGGTCGATAAGCGACCACGGGAAGAGTACAAAGGCCCGCTGGGCGGCACGCGGGTGCGGAAGGGTGAGCTCCGGGTCGGAACTGGCCAGCTCCCCGTACGTGATGATGTCCACGTCGAGGGTGCGGGGGCCCCAGCGCACGTCGCGGACCCGGAGGTGCTTTTGTTCCACAGCGTGGCAGTGCCGCAGCAGCTCACCGGGTGTCAATGTGGTCTCCACCGTCATCACCATATTGAGGAAATCCGGCTGGTCCGGCGGACCGCCGACTGCTTTGGTCTGGACGATCGGCGAAATGGCCAGGAGGCGGACCTCCGGCGGGTCGACGATGTCCGCGACGGCTGCCGAAAGGGTGTCGCTGCGCGCCCCCAGGTTGCTGCCGAGCGCAAGCACAGCCCGCGTGTAGCTCATTGTTGGTCCTGCCGGCTCCGGCGCACGCTGACGGAGACATCACCGAATGCGACCTCGATGGGCGCCTCGGGTTTGTGCACAGTGATTTCCACTGCTGCCACGGGGAACTTCTGCAGCACGTCCTCGGCGATCCGGACGGCGAGTGCCTCGATCAGGTTCAGCGGCTCCCCCGCGATCCAGGTCCGGATGCACTCCGCCACTTCACCGTAGTGCGCCGTGTCCAGCACGTCGTCGGAACGTGCCGCGCGGCTGAAATCCAGGTGCAGCACGGCATCGACGACGAACGGCTGGCCGTCGCGCCGCTCGAAATCAAACACTCCGTGGTGGCCGACGGCGGTGACGCCGCTCAGCGTGATCTGGTCCATGGTGGCTTTCCGGTTCAGTTATCGCCGGCGGCGGGTACTGCGCGGCCATCTGCCGGGCTCATCCCGGCGGCGACCTTGACAGCATCGAGGCTGGGCCCGACGTCGTGCACGCGGACAGCCCAGGCGCCGCGGGAGGCGCTGATGGCGGTGACCGCAGCGGTGGCCGCGTCGCGTTCGGCCGGCGGGGCGGACTTGCCGGCGACGGACAGGAGGCTGCCCAGGAAGCGTTTGCGGGAGGCGGCGACAAGGACCTTATGACCCATGGCCTGCAGCACGTCGAGGTTCTGCAGCAGCTCCCAGTTCTGCGCGTCGGTCTTGGAGAAGCCCAGGCCCGGATCAACGATGATCTGCTCCGGGCTGACACCTGCGGCGTAGAGCTTGTCCCGGACGCCCGCCAGTTCCGCGGCGACGTCCGCAGCCACGTTTCCGTAGTCCGTCAGCGTGTCCATTGTGCCCGCTGTGCCCCGGCGGTGTGTGAGGACGTAGGGAGCCTTGCTGCGTGCCACGAGTTCGGCCATTTCGGGTTCAATGCTCAGGCCGGAGACGTCGTTGATGATGACGGCGCCTGCCTGCAGCGCCGCGGCCGCGGTGGCGGCGTGGGTGGTATCGATGCTGACCAGCGCCCCGGCCTTCGCCAGGGCGGCGATGACTGGAAGCACCCGCCGCTGCTCCTCGTCGGGCTCCACTTCGGTGGCTCCCGGGCGGCTGGACTCGCCGCCGACATCGATGATGTCCGCGCCGGCGTAGAACATCCGCAGCCCGGCGGCGATGGCGGTGTCGGCGGTGGCGTGCTGGCCGCCGTCGCTGAAGGAGTCCGGGGTGACATTCAGGATGGCCATCAGCAGTGTCCGGTCAGTGGGCAGGGCTTCGAATGTTGCCGCGCGGCGTGCCTTGCGCACTACTGGCAGGGGCGACGTCGCCGGTCCGGTTCCGGGGGCTGCAGCTAGGGAGTCCATTGTCTGTGGTGTTACCTTCCGATAATGAGGCTCATGGCTTCGGCGCGGGTGGCCGGGTCATGGAGTTGCCCGCGTACCGCACTGGTGACGGTCCTGGCACCGGGCTTGCGGATGCCGCGCATGGACATGCAGAGGTGTTCGCATTCGACGACGACGATTGCGCCGCGCGGCTTGAGGTGGGTGACGAGGGCCTCGACGATCTGGGTGGTGAGGCGTTCCTGGACCTGGGGGCGGCGGGCGAACATGTCCACCAGCCGCGCCAATTTGCTCAGCCCGGTCACCTTCCCGTCGTGGGAGGGGATGTAGCCCACATGGGCCACCCCGTGGAACGGCACCAGATGGTGCTCGCAGGTGGAGTAGAACGGGATGTCCTTGACCAGGACCAGTTCCTCGTGGTCCAAGTCGAAGGTTGTGGCGAGAATCTCTGCCGGGTCATGGTGAAGTCCGGCGAAAATCTCGGTATACGCCTTGGCGACCCGTTTCGGCGTGTCAATGAGGCCGCTGCGGTCCGGGTCCTCGCCGATGGCCAGCAGGATTTCGCGGACGGCCGCCTCAATCCGGGCTTGGTCCACAACGGCGGGGACAGCGGCTGAGGCTCCCGCCACCAAAGAGCCGGTGGCGGGAGCGTCGTCGTCATTGAAGAAAGAAGTCACTGAAGAAGCCTAGCCGGGATGGCCGTCAGGCCCGAGATCCGTTACACCGCCCTGGAACGGCTCCTGTCCGGGGACGCCTTGGGCGTGCGGCGGGAAGGTGTCCAGCGGTTCCTCGAGCCGGGCTTCCTTGGCCTCTTCCTGCGCTTCGCGTTCTGCCTTCTCCCGGCGGGACTCCACCGGGCCGACGTCCTGGATCGGGCGGGTTTCCTTGGAGAGCCAGATCTCACGGAAATCACGCTTGCGGATGTTGGTGAAGACCTGTGCGATTTCCGCCTGGTTCAACGTTTCGCGTTCCAGCAGTTCAAGGGCCAACTGGTCCAGGACGTCGCGGTTCTCGATCAGGATGGCGTAAGCCTCGTCGTGCGCGCCCTCGATCAGGCGGCGGACTTCCTCGTCGACGATGTAGGCGATCTGGTCCGAGTAGTTGCGCTCGTGTCCGGCGTCGCGGCCCAGGAACGGTTCGCCGCCGCCCTGGCCCAGGCGCACTGCTCCGACCCGTTCGCTCATGCCGAACTCGGTGACCATTTTGCGGGCGATGCCGGTGGCCTTTTCGATGTCATTGGACGCCCCGGTGGACGGGTCGTGGAAGACGAGTTCCTCCGCGACGCGGCCGCCCATGGCATAAGCCATCTGGTCGAGCAGTTCGTTGCGGGTCACGGAGTACTTGTCATTCTCCGGAACCACCATGGTGTAGCCCAGGGCACGGCCGCGGGGCAAAATGGTGATCTTGGTGACCGGAGCGGAATTCCGCAGCGCCGCCGCCACCAGGGCGTGGCCACCTTCGTGGTAGGCCGTGACCTTGCGTTCGTGTTCCTTCATCACGCGGCTGCGCTTCTGCGGACCGGCCATTACACGGTCAATGGCTTCGTCCAGGGCGCGGTCGTCAATGAGGTTGGCATTCGAGCGGGCCGTCAGCAGGGCGGCCTCGTTAAGGACGTTGGCCAGGTCAGCGCCGGTGTAGCCGGGGGTCTTTTTGGCCACGGCCCTCAGGTCGACGCCGGGAGCCATCGGCTTGCCCTTGGCATGGACCTGCAGGATCTGGTCACGGCCGATCAGGTCCGGGGCCTCGACGGAGATCTGGCGGTCAAAGCGTCCCGGCCGCAGCAGTGCCGGGTCCAGGACGTCGGGCCGGTTGGTGGCGGCGATCAGGATGACATTGGTCTTAACGTCAAAGCCGTCCATCTCGACCAGCAGCTGGTTGAGGGTTTGCTCGCGTTCGTCGTTGCCGCCGCCGATGCCGGCACCGCGGTGGCGTCCGACGGCGTCGATCTCGTCCACGAAAATGATGGCCGGCGCATTTGCCTTGGCCTGCTCGAACAGGTCACGGACGCGGGAAGCGCCGACGCCGACGAACATCTCAACAAAATCGGAACCGGAGATCGAGAAGAACGGCACCCCGGCCTCGCCGGCAACGGCGCGGGCCAACAGCGTCTTGCCGGTTCCGGGCGGACCGTAGAGCAGCACGCCTTTGGGGATCTTGGCGCCCACGGCCTGGAACTTCGCCGGCTCCTGGAGGAACTCCTTGATTTCTTCGAGTTCCTCGACGGCCTCGTCAGCTCCGGCGACGTCGCCGAAGGTGACCTGCGGCATGTCCTTGTTCACCAGCTTGGCCTTGGACTTGCCAAACTGCATCACCTTGGAACCGCCGCCCTGCATGCGGGAGAGCAGGAACCAGAACAGGACGCCGAGCAGGATAACCGGGATCAGGAGGGAGAACAGTCCGGCGAACCAGTTGTTCTCGACCGGCTGGTCGGTGTAGCCGCTGGGCGGGCGGGAGTCCGTTACGGCTTTAACGACGTCGGCGGCGCGGGCATTGACGTAGTAGAACTGGATGTTCTTGCCCTTGTCCTGCCCGTCAACCTGCAGGTTGTCCTTCAGGATCAGGTCCACGCGGTTTTCCGCGTCGAAGATCTTCGCCTGTTCAACCTTGCCACCGTCGGTCAGCAGCGCGAGGCCCTTGTCGGTGTCGATCCGGGCCGCGCCGCCCGGTGAAAGGGTGGCAAAGGCCAGCAGGAGCATGCCAACTACAACGACAATCCAGATGCCGGGGCCCTTGAAGAAACTCTTAGCTTTCATCTGTGCGGGGCAGGCCCCGTCCCTCCTGGTAGTGCTGCACGGCGACCGATCTGCGCGCGTGTGGTGCTGCGTCAGCTTCTAGCTATACACCGTCGCTGTAGCTCACGCACGGTGAAGTGCAAAAGTTCCCTGAGGGCGTAGCGGGGCCGGGGATGGCCGGGCCCGCGGCGGAGCTTTGCGGTGTCCCCAGCGTCGGTGTGCTACTCGTAGACGTGCGGCGCGAGCGTTCCGACGAAGTCCAGGTTCCGGTACTTCTCGGCGTAGTCCAGGCCGTAACCGACCACGAACTCGTTGGGGATGTCATAGCCGACGTACTTGACGTCGATCTGGACCTTCAAAGCCGTGGGCTTGCGGAATGCGGTGCAGATTTCCACGGAGGCCGTGCCACGGGATTCCAGGTTGGTTTTGAGCCAGGACAGGGTCAGGCCGGAGTCGATGATGTCCTCGACGATCAGGACGTCCTTGCCCATGAGGTCCGTGTCCAGGTCTTTGAGGATGCGGACCACGCCGGAGGACTGCGTGCCGGAGCCGTAGGACGAGACGGCCATCCAGTCCATCGAAACGTGGCTGTGGAGTGCGCGGGCGAGGTCGGCCATGACCATCACTGCGCCCTTGAGCACGCCGACGATCAGCAGATCGCGGCCTTCATAGTCCTTGTCGATCTGGGCAGCCAGTTCGGTGATCCGGGTCTGGATCTGCTCCTTGGAGTACAGAACGTGCTTAAGATCTGCCTGGACGTCGTTTGAATCCACCAATAACTCCTGTGTAGATGCGGGGGCGACTATATCTGGGGCGGTTTTTGAGGCCGGAATACAAGCTTCCCACAGCGGGCCGCCCCGCGGGGAACACTTCCGGGCCCGGACGGCCCTTCGGCGAGCAGTTGAACGAGCGGGAGCCGGTAGACGTTGACCCCGCCGGCAAGCTCCACGGGACCGGCCGATCCCCGCCGCCGGAGGAGGGCTTCTGCGGCGAGCAGCCGCTGGTAGCTGGGCTGCTGGCCTCCGACGGCGGCCGCGGCCTTGGCGATGACCCGGAACCTGATGGCCGGCGCGAGCCCGCGCAGGGCTTCCTCCGGGAGGCTGATGGTTGTTCCGGATTGTTCCCGGAGGCTGAGGAAGGTGTCATTCGCCACGTCCTCTAGGTAGTCGGCGTCCAGCTGCAGGATCGCCGCGGTCCGTGCGAGCGACTCGGCAACGCCCGGACCAAGCTTCTGCTCAAGCAGCGGAAGCACCTCGACCCGGGTCCGTGACCGTGCAAACGCGGGATCCACGTTGCTCGGATCGTGCCATGGCTCAAGCCCCTCAGCCGCGCAGATTGCGAGGGTGTCGGCGCGGCGCAGCCCCAGGAAGGGCCGTAACAGCTTGTCGCGGGCGGGCCGCATCCCCGCCAGGGAGCGCGTCCCGGAACCGCGGGCGAGCCCAAGCAGTACCTGTTCGGCCTGGTCATCGAGGGTATGGCCGAGGAGGATGGCGCCGGCGCCGTCCTCAGCTGCAGCGGCGTTCAAAGCTGCGTGCCTGGCGTCCCGGGCGGCTGCCTCCGGGCCCACCCCGGTGGAAGCGACCTCGACGGCCTTGACGTGTACCGGCGAGAGGCCCAGATCCCGCAGGGTCGCGGCGGCGGCGGCGGCAACACCGGCGGAGCCGGGCTGCAGCTGGTGGTCCACCACCACGGCGCCCACGGAAACGGGATGTCCGTCCACGTGGCCGCGGCGGCCGAAGTGGGCAGCGGCCGCCGCGAGGGCCAGTGAGTCGGGTCCGCCGCTGCAGGCGACCAGGATCCGCTCGGGGTATCCTGCTGCACCCAGGGACTCCTGCAGCATTTTCCGTGCCGTGCCGACGACTGGCGCCAGCCGGCCCGGCCGGCGTCGTTCGCTGGAGGCAGGACTGGGCGTCACGGAACTAATGCCCCATCCGTTCGAGCCAGAGCCTGGAGTTGTGAATTTCTGTCTCGCTGGGCAGGTGTTCCGCGGACCCCCAGACCTTGTTGAACCCCTCCATGCCGGCCACGTCCACTACTTCGCGCACGAACTTCGAACCGTCGCTGTACTGGCGCATCTTCGCGTCCAGCCCGAGCAGGTTGCGGATGAACTTCTCAATCACGCCGCGGTCCTTCGACCGGGTATTAAAGCGCTGCCGGATGGTCTTCACGGAGGGCACAATGCTGGCGTCGACAGCATCCATCACCACGTTGGCGTGCCCTTCCAGCAAGCTCATCAGGGCGGTCAGGCGTGAGATCGCGGCCTTTTCCTCGGGGTTCTGCAGCAGGTCAAGGATGGCCCCCCGGCTGGGCGCGGCGCCGGACGCGGTGCGGTCCTTGAGCGACTTCGCTGCGGCGGAGGCCCGTTCCATCAGGGAGTCGACGTTGCCAAGCAGCTGGCCGCTGAGGCTTTCGATCTCGTCCAGCATGTGATGCCGAAGCCAGGGCGCGGCGGCGAACTGCACCCGGTGGGTTTGTTCGTGCAGGCAGACCCACAGCCGGAAATCCTCGGGTTCGACGTTAATTTCGCGTTCGACGGAGATGATGTTCGGGGCGACGAGGAGCAGCCGCCCGGCGGCGGGCGCGGTGGAGTTCTCGGCCAGGGCCGAGAAGGGGTCATATTGGCCCAGGACCTTGCTGGAGAGGAACGCGAGGATCGCCCCCAGCTGGCCGCCCGTAATGGCCCCGCTGACACTGGCCGCGCCGGGGTTGAGGGTCCCGCGGCGGCCCTCCAGCATCTTTTCCATCGCCGGTTGCAGCATTACGGCGAAACTCTGGGTATTGGCCTTGGCCCAAGAGGCGCGGTCCACCACCAGGACCGAGGAGTCACGGAGGTCGCGGGCGGCATCGAGACCGGTGATGCTATGGACGTGCGGGACCGAAATGTCCGCCATCAGGCGCAGGTTGTCCACGGCGGCTTCGATGTCCGCCGCTGCCAGGATAGGTCCGGCGGGTGTGAGCCGGGCGGCAGTGGAAGCGGCCAGCTCCCAGTTGATGAGGGCTTGGACTTGGGGTGACGTCGCGCCGGCAGAGGACTCCATAGGCTCCATCAGATCACAGCGGACTGACAATGCGCCTTAAATTCGTCGGCCGGCGAACGGCCGCGCGCGTCAGCGGCAGCCGCACCCGGCCAGGACGGACGCGGCGCGGTCCAGCACGGCCTTATTCGCCGCCCCCGGCGTCAGTCCGTTGCCAATGAAGGAAAACACCAGGAGCCTGCCGTCGGCGTCCACCACGTAGCCGCTTAGCGCAAGGACGGTGTTCAGCGTGCCGGTTTTGGCCCGGACCAGGCCCGCGCCGCGCGCCGTGGCCGCATCCATGTACCGGTCCCCCAGCGTTCCGGTGAGCCCGGCGACCGGAAATCCGGCCAGAGCGGACCGCAGCCGGGTGTCCGTGCCCGACGTGATGGCCCGAACCACCCCGGCAAGCTGGCGGGCGGACACCTGGTTGTCCAGGGCCAGGCCGGAGACGTCAGCTGCGCGCAGTGTGCCGGCAGGGATCTCCAGGTCGTCGAGCTGCTCCAGAACGGCCGCGACGGCGCCGTCGTTACTGCCGGGTTTACCGGCCGCGGTTGCCGCCATCCGGCCCATCGTCTCGGCGAGGTAGTTGTCCGAGGTGCGCAGCAGCAGGTCCACCTGCTGGCCGACAGTCGCTGACTGGACCTCGGCCAGGACCCGGGCTTCAGCATCGCCTTCGGCAGTTGCCGCGGGGACCCGTCCAACGCCGGGCGCCACCGAGAGCCCGGCCGCTGCAGCCGCCGTCGAAAGCTGGGCGTAAAAGGCTTCGGCGGCGGTCATCGCGGCGTCCTGCGGGCGGGGCCCGGTGGTGCTGGCCGGGTCGAACCGGGCGGAGTTCAGTGCCAGCGGAAACAGCGGCGCTACCTCACCCGCGGCAACATCCTCCGGGCTCCAGGCCGGGTTCAGAGCGGGGCCGGTGAACAGGGAGTCGTCAAGTTGCACCGTCAAGGGACCGGTGACGTTCCCGGCCTCCAGCGCCCGGACCGTGGACTGTGCCAAGGTAGCGAGTCCGGCGTGGCCCAGCACGGCGTCGGGCACCGATTCCCCGGCGCCGAGCAGCACGTCCCCGCCGCCGGTGAGCACCACAGTTCCGGGGGCACTGCCCGCCACTGCCCTGGTGCTGAAGCGGCGCTCCGGTCCGAGGGTGCGCAGGGCAGCGGCGGCCGTGAGCAGCTTCATGTTGGAGGCGGGAACGCGGACCGCGTCGCCGGAACGGTCGAATAATACGTCCCCGGTGAGGGCATCCTGCACCATACCGGTAAAGTCCCCGGCACCGTCGGTCTTGAGGGTTTCGTTCAGTTGCGCAGCGAGGTCACCCGGTGCCGGGCGAGGGGCGGCGGCAGTGAGCGGTTCGATGCCGCCGCTGCCGGCGGCGGTGCCGCCGCGGGGGGCCAGCGTACCGGGGACCTGCTGCCAGGTCGGGGTATTTTCGCCCGTGGCCGCGGAAGACGCGGGGCCGCGGAACGCCGGTGCCAGCGCGACGCCGGCAGGGAGGGCGAGCGCCGCCACCAATAGGGTCTGGAGCAGCAGCGGAAGGTTCCGCCGAAGCGGCCCGGTCGCCGGCCGCGCGCCCGGCCGGCTCGTTCTGCGTTTCATCCTGCTACTGGTCCTTTAGTCCCGAAATGTCCCCACTAGTTCCTGAAACCAGCGCCTCTCGCTATATCCTCAATAGTAGTCGGCGGCACCGGCAACCTCCTGTGAGTGTGTGCCGCGCACCCCTGAAAACCGCGCACCCCTGAATTCGTCAAGGAGTATTCCATGAAGCATGACGTGACAATCGAGATCCCCAAGGGATCACGCGTCAAGTACGAAGTCGACCATAAGACCGGCCGCGTCCGCCTGGACCGCGTCCTGTTCACCTCCATGCAGTACCCCACGCACTACGGGTTTTTCGAGAACACCCTGGGCGAAGACGGCGACCCGCTGGACGCCCTTGTGCTGCTGCAGGACTTCGACCTGCACCCCGGCGTTATCGTCGAGTCACGCCCCATCGGCGTGTTCAACATGACCGACGACGGCGGCGGCGACGCGAAGGTGCTCTGCGTCCCCACCGATGCCCGCTTCGATCACATCAACGAGATCACCGACGTCAGTGAATTCCTGATCCGGGAAATCGAGCACTTCTTCACCCGCTACAAGGACCTGGAGCCGGGCAAGTGGGTCAAGGCTGAGGGCTGGGGCGACCGTGCTGCCGCCGAAGCCGAGCTTGAGGCGTCGATCAAGCGTTACGTTCCCCACACGCACTAACGTTCCGGAACTCCAACGCGGGGTCGTTGACCGCCCATCCGGCTTCCGGATGTGGCTGTCACCGGCCCCGCGTTTGCCGTTTCAGCGCAGAGCCAAGCGCAGCGCAAACTACGTTGGCCTGTCAGTGGCGGGTCAGGAATGTGTGAAATTGTTGGCTCATGAACGACGATCCTGCCTTTAGCCCACCCAGCGGTCCGGTCACCGGATGGCGGGACGGCGAGGTGCTGCGTGCCAGCGGAATTCCCTATGCCAGCGCCGGACGGTTCCAGCCGCCGGTGCCTGTACCTGACCGGACCGCTGTCCTCGCGGCGACGTCCCTTTCGCCGGCGTGCCCGCAGGCTCCGGTCCCTTTCCTGGATGAGATCCTCGGCACCCGCTACGGGGAGCTTCCCGGCAGCGAGGACTGCCAGCGGCTCTCTATCACCATGCCGGCCGGGCTCACTGCGCACGAGCGTGTGCCGGTGATGGTGTGGCTCCATGGCGGGTCCTACACGTCCGGCTCCGGGGACTTGGCGATCTTCGACCCCAAGTCCCTTGTGGCCGAAAACCGCGTGATCGTGGTGTCCGTGACCTACCGGCTGGGCCTGTTTGGTTACCTGGCAAGCGGCACCGGACGGCCCGCGAACCTGGGCCTCCTGGACCAGCTTGAGGCGTTCCGCTGGGTCCAGCGCAACATCAGCGCCTTCGGCGGCGACCCGGCAAATGTCACGGCCTTCGGACAGTCCGCCGGCGGGGACGCCGTCGCCCATCTGATGGCAACGGCGGAAGCCCCCGCCCTCTTCCGGCGGGCCATTATTCAGAGCGCACCCCTCGGCATTACCCGGGGTCGGGAAAAGATGAGCCACGCGATGGGCATCGCGGCGCAAACCGTCACAAAGGACACACCGGCGATGGAAGTTGTCGAGATCGAGGGGCACGTTTCGCAGGTGGCCCGGAAGTTCGGGCTGAAAGCAGCCATGCCGTTCGGCACCCAGTACGGGCACGCCCCGCTGCCGCGGGAATCCGCGATCGAGGACGCATGGAACAACACTGCTGCCGGGATTGAGGTTTTGATCGGACACACCTCCGAGGAAGCCCGGATGTTCCTGCCGCGCAACCGCACCGTCAGCGCCGTGGCCAAGGTCCCGCTGCTCGGGGCCGCCATCGTGCGGGGCATCAACTGGGCCGTCACCGAGGCCGTGTATGGCAGGTCCGCCAGGAAGTTCGCCAGGCGGCACGCCCGGGCCGGCGGCACGGCCTACAGTTATGTGCTGTCCTGGGCCGCGCCCGGAAACGTCTATGGTGCCGCGCACACAGTAGACCTGCCCCTGCTGTTCGGAGACCAAAAGACCTGGGAAGGGGCGGGGCTGCTCGCAGGTGCCGACTGGGCGGAAATTAACGCCCAGGGCAGGGAGCTCCGCGCCGTGTGGGCCCGTTTTGCCGCCGGGGAGGGCCTCGGGCGCCGCGGCGGGATTCCTGGCGCCCTGCGCTACCGCGCCGTCTGAGCCGCCGGAGAACTGCGGCCGGGGTCCTAAAGCTGATCCGGCCGAAACCAACGGTCAGGATCAGCTGCTTTCCGGGCCTCCGCAGCCGCCGCAGCCGGCACTGGAACCAGTCTCCTTTTGTGCCGGCGCGCCGTCCCGCCGGCACCGCTTTGGCGCTCTTGCCTGACGCATTCCACCGGGTAGTGTGGATCCAGAATGTTCACGCTGACGATCAACCAAACCGACAGCCGGCGCGACGGCGATTGCGTGCCCCAGCTCCTCAAGGACCTGCGGCACATCCCGGCGCGCCTGGACTTCGACCGCTCGGTCGAGGATGAGGTCCAGGGCATTGTGGACTGTCCCCTGCAGGCCGTCGAAGCGGCGATGATCTCCCTGCGGACAGGCAGCTGGTACGTCGGCATCGGTGTCGGCCCGGTCAATGAACCCCTGCCGAACCAGATCAAGGACGCCTCCGGTCACGGCCTCATTTATGCCCGCCGGGCCGTGGACCGGCTGCGCAACGGCAAGGACCGGATCCCGGTGGCCGTCGAAGGCCCGCTTGCAGACCTCGCCGCGGAGTCGGAAGCCGTCCTGCGGCTGCTCGGTCAGATCGTGCACGACCGCAGCCTGGCCGAGTGGCGGGTGCTGGACCTGCTGACCCCCGGGGTTCGCGGACAGCAAAAGGCGGTGGCTGAGGAACTCGGGATTACCACCCAGGCTGTCAGCAAGGCAGTGGCGCGCGCGCAGTGGAATGAGGAACACGCGGCGCGTCCCGCCGCGGCCAGGCTCCTGGGCCTCATCCTCGAAGCGCGCTGACACCCCGCCCGGCCCGGCTAGGGCAGCAGGCTGCGCAGCACGTGGGCGGCACCGTCGTTATACACGGAGTGGGTGACCTCGTTTGCGGCGGCGATGACCTCCTCGGGCGCCTGGCCCATGGCGACGCCGCGCGCGGCCCAGCCGAGCATCTCGATGTCATTGCGGCCGTCGCCGACGGCAACGGTGTGGTGCGGCTCGACGCTCAGCCGTCCGCGGAGCTGCTCGAGCGCACTCGCCTTGGTGACTCCGGCGGCGGCGATGTCCAGCCACGCCGTCCAGCCCACCGAGTAGGTCACCCCGGCGAGGCCGATGTGGCGGATGGCGGTGTTGAACTCTTCGGGCGTGTTTTCGGTGCTGAAGACAACAACGCGCACGGCAGTGGCTTCCAGCAAGGTCTGGAAGTCCACGCCAATGGCCTCAACGCCGAAACTGGCGTCCTGGAAGCGCTCGGTGGAGAGGAAGTTGCCGTCCGCATCCTCCAGCGCATACTTTGCCGAGGGCAGCCGCTTGCGCAGTGCTCTGAGCGCGGGCCCGGGGTCGAAGGTTGCCTTGTGCATGATCTCGTAGCCCTCGGACAGGCCGGAATCCAGACGCAACGTGACGCCGCCGTTGGAGCAGACCGCATAGCCGTTTTCAATGCCGATATGTTCAATGATGGGCAGGGTCGCATTCAGCGACCGCCCCGTCGCGATGGTCACGTGGTGGCCCGCCGCCACAACGTCCCGGGCGGCTTCGCGGACGGGAACGGACATATGGCCGTCGTGGTCCACGAGGGTGCCGTCGACGTCGAGCGCAACCATCAGCTTGTGGCCTG
This sequence comes from Arthrobacter sp. UYCu512, assembly GCF_040547075.1. Lineage (NCBI taxonomy): Bacteria > Bacillati > Actinomycetota > Actinomycetes > Micrococcales > Micrococcaceae > Arthrobacter > Arthrobacter sp. UYCu512. The sequence continues at coordinate 104,205 of NZ_JBEPPA010000001.1, read as the reverse complement.
CGGTGTTGTTCTGGTTAGTGTCTCGCCGGTCATCGTTGCCGGCGACTGAAGTTTCAGTCATTGTTGTCATCTAACAAGTAGAGCAGACACCCCTGACACCCGCTAGGACGCAGGCCACAACGGGTGGTAAACCCGGGGTGAACAGCTGTTGACCCCGGGTTCCGCCGCACGCGGCGGAACCCGGGCCGGGCGCAGTCGGCTCAGATGACCGGGAAGACCGTCATGCCGCCGAGATACTTCTGCAGTGCCTGCGGGATGTTAACGGAGCCGTCCGGGTTCTGGTGGTGCTCCAGGATGGCCACGATCCAGCGGGTGGTGGCCAGGGTGCCGTTGAGCGTGGCGACCGCACGGGTGCCCTTGGGGGCGCCGTCCCCGTTCAGCACACGTTCGCGGATGTTGAGCCGGCGCGCCTGGTACGTGGTGCAATTGGAAGTCGAGGTCAGCTCGCGATACGCCCCCTGCGTCGGAACCCAGGCCTCGCAGTCGAACTTGCGCGCCGCGGAGTTGCCGAGGTCACCGGCTGCGGTGTCAATCACCCGGTAGGGCAGCTCGCACTTGGCCAGCATCTCCTCTTCCCAAGCTAGGAGCCGGGCGTGCTCGGCCGCAGCTTCCTCGACCGTGGTGTAGACGAACATCTCCACCTTGTTGAACTGGTGGACCCGGATGATGCCGCGGGTGTCTTTGCCGTGCGAGCCAGCCTCACGCCGGTAGCACGAACTCTGCCCGGCGAAGCGGATCGGACCCTTGGAGAGGTCCAGGATTTCATCGGCGTGGTAGCCGGCAAGGGCCACTTCGGAGGTGCCCACGAGGTACAGATCGTCCTCCGCGAGCCGGTAAATCTCGGCGTCGTGCTTAACGTCGAATCCGGTGCCCTGCATGGTCTCCGGGCGCACCAGCGTCGGGGTGATCATCGGCACAAAGCCTGCGTCGATGGCCTGCTCCATGGCCATCTGCAGCAGCGCCATTTCCAGCCGCGCCCCGGCCCCGCGCAGGAAGTAGAAGCGCGAACCGGATACTTTGGCACCGCGCTCCATGTCGATGGCGCCGATCAGCTCACCGATTTCCAGGTGGTCCTTCGGCTCGAAGTCGTTAAATTCGCGGGGGGTGCCGACGGCCTTGAGGACGATGTAGTCGTCTTCCCCGCCCGCTGGGACACCGTCCTCGATGAGGTTGGGAATGCCGCGCAGCAGTTCCTCGTGAGCGGACTGTGCGACGTCGGCCTCAACCGATGCTGCTTTGACCTCACCGGCGAGGACCTTGACCTCGGCCAGCAGGGCCTGCTTCTCCTCGCCCTTGGCCTGCGCCACCCTCTTTCCGAAGACATTCTGCTCGGCCCTGAGGTTCTCGAAGCGGATCAGGGCCGCACGCCGGGTCGAGTCCGCTGCGATGATCGCGTCCACCACGGATTCATCGGCACCGCGGGCGCGCTGGCTGGCCCGGAACGTGTCCGGATTTTCGCTGAGGTCTTTTACGTCGATCACCTGATAAGAGTATCCAATCCGGGCGCCTGCACCGGGCAACCAAATCACCGCCCACCGGCGGGATAGTGTTGGAGCACAATGCGTGACTGGCTGCTCTATCTCGTCATCGCTGGAGTTCTGGCGTTTGCCGCCTCCAGCTGGTGGGGAGTGCGCAAGCTCAAAGCCAGGCACAGCCGCAGCACCGTGTCGGAGGAAACGCACAGCCCAGGCCTGGGCCAGCAGAAGGTCGCAGTGGTGATGAACCCGATCAAGGCCCGATCAGGCGAAGCCCGGACACTGATAGCGAATGCGTGCGCAGCAGCGGGCTGGGCGCCGCCGCAGTTTTACGAAACTACTGCCGCGGACCCGGGCTTCTCGCAGGCGCGGGCCGCTGTCCAGTCCGGCGCCGACGTCGTACTGGTGGGCGGCGGCGACGGCACGGTCCGGGTGGTGGCGGACATTCTGGCCGGCACGGAAACCGCCATGGGCCTGATCCCGCTCGGCACCGGCAACCTGCTGGCCCGCAACATCCACCTGGACGTGGGCGACCTGCGCGCGAGCGTCCAGACTGCCCTGTTCGGTCAGCAACGCTTTATTGATACGGCGCGGATGACGGTGGAGAACGCCCGCACCAACGAATCGGCGGAACACACCTTCCTGGTCATCGCCGGCATCGGAATGGACGCAGAGGTCATCGGCGACACCAATGACGGGCTCAAGAAGGCTGTGGGCTGGCTGGCTTACACCGAAGCGGGGGTCCGGCATCTCCCGGGCCGCCGCAAGAAGGTGACCATCTCACTGGACGACCAGCCGGAGCAGAGCCGGAAGATCCGCAGCGTACTGTTCGCGAACTGCGGGTTGATCCCCGGCGGGATTGATTTCATCCCGCAGGCGATGATTGATGACGGGATGCTCGACGTGGTGGTGATGAGCCCGCGCAGTGCGATCGGCTGGCTGGCGATGTACTGGAAGATTGTGCTCAAACACAAGAGAAACCTGCCGGTGATGGCGTTTTACCGCTCCGGAAAGATCATCATCCGCTGTCCGGAACCAATGCCCACACAGGTCGACGGCGATCCGTCCGGAGAGGCCACGAAGGTCACCGTACAGGTTGCCCCGGGCTCGCTGCTCGTCCGCGTCAAGAACGGCACCGAGCAAGGCTAGGCGCTGGTTTCCGTCGCCGCCGCTGCGGACTTTTTCGCCTCCGCGGCAGCCTTGGCCGCGCGCGCCTCGGACTGCTCCCGGATCATTGCCTGCTCCTCTTCGAAGCGCAGCCGGTCTGCACGGTCGGCGTCGTCGCCGTCCCAGTCCTGATTGTCAGCGGTCGGCTTCGGGTTCACGATCATTCCCTGGCCGTCATTTTCAAGGCTGGTATCTGCCATAACCTGCTCCCTCGTAGCGGACTTCCCCAATATGGATCAGGCAAGCATACGCACAGTTGCAGAGGGGCGGAAGTGCGGCATGCGGCATTTGTCTACGCTGTGGGCGAAGCGCCCGACGTATATACCGGCACCACTGATGCTCCCGAGAGTATGTCTTTTACCCAGGCATGGGCGGCACGGAAGGCCTGGTCCGAGGTGTGTGGCTCCACTGTGGTGCGCTGGCCGTCCGCGCGTCCGTAAGACCCGAGGAAACGGGTTGCCGGGCTGATCCGGTGCAGGCCGGCGAGGGCATCTGCAACCCGGGCATCCGCCACGTGTCCGTCGGCGTCAATGCTGAAGAAGTAGTGGCCAAGGTATTGGCCGGTAGGCCGTGATTCGATCCGGCTCAGGTTCACGCCGCGGGTCGCGAACTGGTCAAGGATTTCCATCAATGCACCGGGGCGGTCTTCGGGCAGCGGAACCACGACCGTGGTCTTGTCCGCGCCGGTGGGTTCGGTCAGCCGGCCGGGCCGGCCGACCAGCACAAAGCGTGTCACCGCACCCGGGTTGTCCCCGATATTCTCCGCCAGGACGTGGAGTCCTGGCTGCTTCGCGGCCACAATCGGGGCGCAGATGGCGGCGTCGTAGTGGATATCGCCTTCGAGCAAGCCCATCGCCGCTGCAGCGGTGGAGGAACCCGGGATATATTCAGCATTAGGAATATATTTTTCTGCCCACAGCCGGCACTGCGCCCAGGCGTGGCCGTGGGTGGAGATCCGGCGGATATCTTCAATCCGGGTGCCGGGCCGGGCCACCAGCACAAAGCTGATCGATACCAGGGCTTCGCGCAGGATCCGGAGTTCCTGTCCGGTGGCGATTGCGTCCAGGGTTGCCGTGACGCCGCCTTCCACGGAGTTCTCGATCGGCACCATGGCGGCGTCGGCAGAGCCGTCGCGGACCTTATCCAGCGCCGAGTTGACGTTCGAGGACGGAATACGGATTGCTTCCGCAGCATCGGGAACCTGCATCAGGGCAGCCTCGGTGAAGGTGCCCGCGGGTCCGAGGAAGGTATACGTCACAGGTGATGCGGGCATCGGCGCTTCTTTCTTCAGCTACAGGATGACGGGCTTGAGTCCGTTGTCGGACACCAGCGGCATTCCGGTTTCCAGCCACTGGTCCATGCCGCCGGCCACATTCAGGGCGGAATACCCCTGTCCGGATAGCCACTGGGCGGCGCGCAAGGAACGGCCACCGGTGCGGCAGATAACAAAAACGTCCTCGTCCGGGTCGAGGTCCTCAAGCCGCGCCGGGAGCTGGTCCAACGGGATGTGGAGGGCGCCGGCCGCGTGGCCCGCCACCCACTCGTAGTCTTCGCGGACGTCGAGGATCCGGGCCCCTTCCGGGATGTCGGACACGGTCACTGTGTCAAAGTCGCTCATGGTCGTCCTTCCGCAGAATGAATGGTCAACCTTCAGCGTATCGCCACCGGCCAGCGCCGCACCCCTACCCGGCGGCAGGTTACGCTTCTGGGATGGCGCACCGGAGACCCACTGGCACAGGGGACATGTCCAGTTCCCACCCGCGCGCATGTCCTCCCCCGGATGCGGGGCCTGGGCATACGCCCAACGTGTCCGCCCGTGGGCCCGGGGAGTGGGCAGGTGCACCGAAGCCGAGGGCCAGGGCGGCCGGGCGAGCGCTGGAGCCGCGTTCCCTTGGCTGAAATCCATGAATTGACCGCCGTCGAGCTGCGCGATGCCCTTCGCGGGGGCGAACTGTCGGCGCGGCAGGCCGCCGGCCACTTCCTGGACCGCATTTCGGCGATAAACCCGCACCTTGGCGCGTTTATCACCGTCACGGCCGAGCAGGGGATGGTCGACGCGGCGGCGGCCGATGACCGCTACGCCCGATCCGCCCGGGACGGTGCCGGGCTGCCGCTGCTGCACGGGGTGCCGGTGGCGTTTAAGGACCTGACAGACGTCGCCGGAGTTATCACCACCCACGGCAGCGCAGCGCTGGAGCATAAACCCGCCCTGCTCGACGGCGCCCTGGCTGCCAAGCTCAAAGGCACGGGCGTGGTCTCGCTGGGGAAAACGCAGGTGCCGGAGTTCGGGCTGACGGCCTACAGCGAGAACCGGATCGCGCCGCCCTCCCGCAACCCGCATGCGTTCAGCCGCAGCTCGGGCGGATCCTCCGGTGGAAGTGCAGCTGCGGTGGCCGCCGGCCTGGTGCCGTTCGCGCCGGGATCCGACGGCGGCGGCTCGGTCCGCATTCCGGCTGCCGCCTGCGGACTCGTGGGACTCAAACCGGGGCGGGGGCTGGTTCCCGCGGGGGAAAGCACGGGGGATGCCGCGGGGCTCGTCGTCTCCGGTCCGCTGGCCCGCTCGGCCGCCGACGCTGCCCTGCTGCTGGACGCGCTCAAGCCCGCCGGTCCGCAGCGGGTCCGCCGGGAGGGCGCACCGGGCTACCTGGAAGACTCAGCGCGAAAACCACGGACACTGCGCGTTGGCGTCAGCCTGGACAGCCCGTGGCAGACGATTTTCCCCTTCACCCCGGACCCCGAGGCCCTCGACGCACTTGCTGAAGGCGTCCGGTTGCTCGAAGCAGCGGGCCACGAGACCTCCGATGCCTCCATCCGCTACGACAACCGCTACCCGGATGCGTTCACCACGGCCTGGACCGCCGCCGTCGGCAGCGCCCGGATCCTGCCCCAGCGCGAGGCGCTCCTGACGCCCCTCACCCGGACCTTCCGGCGCCGGGCCCAGCAGCGGAGTCCCGCGAAACTCGCCGAATCCCTCGCGTTCCTGCGCCGGTTCCAGCGGGACACGATCGCCCAATACACCGGCTGGGACCTTATCCTGACGCCGGCGTTGGCCCAGACCCCCCGTCCGGTTGGCTGGTTCACCGGAACTGCCCACGGCAACGGCTACTGGCCAGCGGCCGAATGGGCCGGAGACGCTGACGGCGACTACCGCAAGCAGTGCGAGTATGCACCGTGGTCCTCGATGGTAAACGTATGCGGGCTGCCCGCGATCACCCTTCCGGTGCACTGGACCGGCGGCGCGGCCGGCTCGGGGCTGCCGATGGGAATCCAGCTGATCGGGCCGATGGGCTCCGAGGCCCTGCTGCTGCAACTTGCCACACAGCTGGGCTTCTAGCCTCCCGCCGGGATGAGCCGGGATGATTTCCGCGGACGCGGCCGATACGGTGGAGCTGGTCAACGCCAGGACATGTCCACTCTCTGAAGGCTCCCAACTGAAAGGGAACAATGAAGATCACCGGTGCTGTACTCGAGGAAATCGGGCGCCCCCGCCCTTTCGCTGACTCCAAGCCCATCACCATCTCCGAGCTGGAGCTGGACGGTCCGGGGCCCACCGAGGTCCTGGTGAAGATCGAAGCCGCCGGCATCTGCCACTCGGATCTGAGCGTTGTGGACGGGAACCGGGTGCGCCCGGTGCCGATGCTGCTGGGGCATGAGGCTGCGGGACGCGTCGTCGAGGTCGGCTCGGAGGTCAAGGACCTGGCGCCCGGCCAGCGTGTTGTGATGTCCTTCCTGCCCCGCTGCGAACGGTGCCCGAATTGCGGGGAAGATGGGCGGCTCCCCTGCACCGCTGGTTCCAGGAGCAACGGCGAAGGTACCCTCCTGCACGGATCGATGCGGTTGGGCCGCGGCGGCGAAAAGATCTACCACCACCTGGGCGTCTCCGGCTTCGCCACCCACGCCGTTGTGGACCGCGCCTCGGCCGTCCCGGTCGATGATGACATCCCGGCGGACGTCGCCGCCGTCCTCGGCTGCGCCGTGCTGACCGGCGGCGGTGCGGTGCTGAACGCGGCCCGGCCCCGGCCGCAGGACAGTGTGATGATCGTGGGGCTCGGAGGCGTTGGTATGGCCGCGCTGATCACCGCGGTTTCGCAGGGGGTCTCGCGGATCGTCGCCGTGGACACGCTCGAGGAAAAGCTCGAACACGCCCGCCGTCTGGGCGCCCACGAGACCTACACCCCGCAGCAGGTCCTGGCGGAGGGCATCAAGGCCCGGTACGTGATCGAATGCGCCGGTAACCCGCGCGCCTTCGAGACCGCCTTCGCCGCCACCGCTGTGGGCGGCACCACCATCACCGCGGGCCTGCCGCACCCGGACGCGCGCGCCCAGATCTCGCCCCTGACCATCACGGCGGAGGCCCGGACCATCGTCGGCAGCTACCTTGGCTCAGCAGTGCCGTCCCGGGATATTCCGAAGTACGCCCAGCTCTGGCGGGAAGGAAAACTGCCGGTCGAGGGGCTGATTTCGTCCCGCATCGCACTGGCGGACATCAACCAGGCCATGGACCAGCTGGCCGACGGAAAAGCGGTCCGCCAAGTCATCATGTTCGACGCCGGGTAGCCTGCCCCCACCCGCCGTTCCCACCGGGTGAGGCTACCGGGTCCCAAACGCCGCATCGGAAACGTCATCCAGTGACAGCGCACCCCGAAATGACTTGCCCCGGGGCGCCGCGAATGTGACAATCCCGCGACACACTGTCAGCATTAAGTAAATGAGCACAACTCATTTAACTGATCCCCCCGCTACAACGCCGGGCGATACCTCCTTTTTTGGCCACCCAAAGATGCTGGCCAGCCTCTTCTCCGTAGAAATGTGGGAGCGCTTCTCCTTCTACGGAATGCAAGGCATCCTCCTCTACTACATGTACTTCACGGCTGCCCAGGGCGGCCTGGAGATTGAACAGGGCCTCGCCGCCAGCCTCGTCGGCGCCTACGGCGGCGGGGTGTACCTCTCCACCATCCTCGGCGCCTGGCTCGCGGACCGGCTCTTCGGTTCGGAGCGGGTACTGTTCGGCTCCGCCGTGATGATTATGGCCGGGCACATCGCCCTGGCCCTGGTCCCCGGCATTCCCGGCCTCATCGCCGGCCTCGTGCTGGTGGGTGTCGGTTCCGGCGGCCTGAAGGCCAATGCCACCGCGCTGGTTGGCAGTCTCTACCGGGAGAAGGACGAACGCCGCGACGCCGGCTTCTCTATCTTCTACATGGGCATCAACGCCGGCGCCCTGATCGGCCCGCTGGTCACAGGCTGGCTGCAGGAAAGCCAGGGATTCCATTGGGGCTTCGGCGCCGCCGCCGTCGGGATGGCATTGGGCCTCGGCGTCTACGCCCTGGGCCGCAAGAAGCTGCCCGAGGAATCCCAGCGTGTGGCCAACCCGCTGCCCGCTGCGGAGCGCACCAAGTACGGCATAGTCTTCGCCGGCATTGCCGCCGTCATAGCTGCGCTGCTCGCCACCGGCGCTGTGAACGCGCAAAACCTTGCCATGTCCATGGCCTACGCCGCAATCGGCGCCTCGGTGCTGTACTTCATCCTGATCTTCAGCAGCAAAAAGGTGGACGGCACCGAACGCCGGCGCGTGGCGGCATTCATCCCGCTGTACATCGCCTCGGCCGCGTTCTGGGCCCTCTTCCAGCAGCAGTTCACCTTCATCGCCGTGTACTCGGAGGAGAAGCTGGACCGCAACCTGTTCGGCTGGGAAATGCCGGCCGCCTGGGTGCAGTCCATCAACCCGGTGTTTATCATCATCTTCGCCGGTATTATGGCCGCGCTCTGGACTCGGCTGGGCCGCAGGCAGCCCGGCTCGGCACTGAAGTTCTCGATCGGCCTCTTTGTGATGGGGCTGGCCTTCCTGGCCTTTATTCCGTTGGCTGGGGAAGGCAAAACTCCGCTCCTGGCACTTGTGGGAATCCTGTTCCTCTTTACCCTCGCGGAACTGTTCCTTTCGCCCATCGGCCTGTCGGTAACCACAAAACTGGCGCCCAAGGCCTTCCACACGCAGATGGTGGCCCTGTTCTTCCTCTCGGTGTCCCTGGGCACCACCCTGGCGGGCATTTTGGCCGGCTTGTACAACCCGGAGGATGAACTTCCGTACTTCATCGGCATCGGCGGGACCGCCATGCTGCTGGCCGTTGGCATGGCAGCTGCCTCGCCGGCGATCAAGAAGCTAATGGGCGGCGTACGCTGAGCCGATGAGCTCCAGGCATCGCCCGTCAATTGAGTCCCGCGTCTACATCCCCGCCCCCGGCGAGGCGTCCGACGTCGAACTGATGCCGGCGGGCGATGTCACCGACGGCGTGGTGCGGGCGGGCGGAACCATCCGCCGCCCGCACCAGCCGCAGTCACTGGCCGTCGCGGCATACCTCGATTGGCTCGAAGACGCGGAATTCGACGCCTCGCCGCGGTTCCTGGGCCGGGATGCGGCCGGCAGGGACGTCCTGACCTTTGTGCCCGGGCAGTGCGCGGGGTCCGTTCCGGAGTTGTGGGTGCAGTCCGAGGAACTGCTGGTGTCCGTGGCCCGGATGCTGCGCCGACTGCATACGGCCTCGTCCGGCTACATCCCGAGGGAACACCCGTTCCCGCCCAAAGCCGTCCGGCCGGACAGTCCGGACAGCGCCGGGCGCACATTGGTGTGCCACTTGGATGTGACGCCGCAAAATGTTGTGGTCCGCGGCGGGGTGGCGGTGGGCCTGGTGGACTTCGACCTTGCCGGGCCCTCAACGGCCTTTAAGGATTCCTTTAATACGGCGATGCACTGGACACCGCTCCACGACCCGGCCGACCTCTGGCCAGGTTGGGAGAGCACAGACCCGTTCCGTCGACTCCGGCTCTTCGCGGACGCCTACGGCTGGGATGACGGCGAACGACGGCGGTTGCCGGCCGTCGGCATCGAGGCCATGGCACTGAGCCGTGAACGGATGCGGCACAACGCCGCGGCACTCGGCGGCGGCTGGGCCCGGATGTGGAACGACGGCGTGGGTGAGCTGATCGGCCGCCGCGCGGCGTGGCTCGAAGCCAACGCCGACGCGCTGGTGGCGGCGCTGACGGCCTAGTTGGCCGCTGGCCCGGACTTCAGACCGCAACGCCGGTGTAGCGGACACTACCGGCCACGATCGAGATGATCACGATCACCAGGACTGTCAGGGCGATGCCCACATAGCCCAGGACAAGCCCGGCGATGGCCATGCCTTTTCCGCCGGGCTCGCGCCTCAGCGCCAGATGCCCCAGGATGACGGCCGCAATCTGGGGCAGGATAAAAAATCCCAACCCCACAAGGGCGGCGATGCCGCAGCATAAGCTGGCAATGCTCAGGCCCTTGGGTTCGGCGGGGAGCCCGTAATATGCCGGCTGGCCGTAGGCGTTAAACGTGCCGCGGGCCTGCCCATACGGGCCGGCCTGCCCATACGGGGCGGGCGGACCGTACGGGCCGGCCTGCCCATACGGGGCGGGCGGACCGTACGGGGCGGGCGGACCGTAGGGAGGCTGCCCGTAGGGAGGCTGCCCGTCCGGCTGTTGCGGTGCCGCAGTATAGGGCGCGCCGTAGGGTGCGGCGGGCTGGCCGTAGCCCGGGGCGGGCCAGCCGTGCTGCCCCCCTCCCGGTCCCTGCCCTGTGGCCGCCGGACCGTAGCCCTCCGGTGTGTCGCCGTTGCCGTGTTTTGGCTGCTCGGTCATGGATTTCCCCTCTTAAAGCCTCTAGACCCAGAGTACCGCCGGGCTGTTCCGCGGGCAGGCCATTTCTTCGTCATAGGAGCCGCAATCCGCCGAAATCGTGTTGACTGCCCCTTCGGTCTGGCATGCTGGTGCCATGGCTAGCCGCGCGGGCACTGTTGCCCAACCCCAAGACCTTGTTGACATCACTGCGCTACTGGATGCGTACTACGACGTATCCCCCGATCTGACGGACCCGGGCCAACGGGTGGCCTTCGGCACCTCCGGCCATCGTGGCTCCAGTCTGAAGGCCTCCTTCAACGAACCCCACATCCTTGCCATCACCCAGGCAATCGTGGAGTACCGGGCAGGCCAGGGCATCACCGGACCCCTGTACCTGGCCAAGGACACCCACGCGCTCAGCGAACCAGCCCAGAATTCGGCCCTCGAGGTGCTCGCGGCTAACGGCGTGCACGTGCTGATCGACGCCCGGCACGGCTACACACCCACCCCGGCGCTGAGCCACGCGATCCTCACGCACAACAACAACTCTGCCGCCGGCGCCCCCCAGGCTGATGGCATCGTGGTGACCCCCAGCCACAACCCGCCCGGCGACGGCGGGTTTAAGTACAACCCCCCGCACGGCGGGCCTGCCGACACCGACGCGACCGGCTGGATCGCCAACCGCGCCAACGAACTGCTGGAAAACGGGCTGCGCGGCGTTAAACGGATTCCCCTCGCCGAGGCGCTGAGCGCCGGCACCACGGGCAAGTTCGACTTCCTGTCCAGCTATGTGGACGATCTCCCCTCCGTCCTGGACCTCAATGCAATCCGGGAGGCGGGCGTCCGGATCGGCGCCGACCCGATGGGCGGCGCATCGGTGGACTACTGGGGCGAGATCGGCGAACGCCACCACCTGAACCTCACAGTGGTCAATCCCACCGTCGACCCGCAGTGGGCCTTTATGACACTCGACTGGGATGAAAAGATCCGGATGGACTGCTCCTCGCCGTCGGCGATGGCCTCACTGATCAACAGGATGGCTGCTGGTGCGGACGGGTCCGCTGCCTTCGACGTCGCCACCGGAAATGACGCCGACGCCGACCGGCACGGCATCGTGACGCCCTCTGTTGATGGACAGGGCGGGCTGATGAACCCGAACCACTATCTCGCCGTTGCGATTGACTACCTGTACCGGCACCGGACCGGCTGGAACCCGCAGTCCGTGATCGGCAAGACGCTGGTGTCCTCATCCATCATCGACCGGGTGGCTGAAAGCCTGGGACGCAAGCTGGTTGAGGTGCCGGTCGGTTTCAAATGGTTCGTCCCCGGGCTCCTGTCCGGGGAGGGGGCCTTCGGCGGCGAGGAATCTGCCGGCGCATCGTTCAACAAAAAAGACGGCAGCGTGTGGACCACGGACAAGGACGGCATCCTGCTGGCCCTGCTGGCCTCGGAGATCACAGCGGTGACAGGCAAGTCGCCGTCGCAGCTCTACCAGGGCCTCACCGAACAATTCGGCGACCCGGTCTACGCACGGATCGACGCAGCGGCCACCCGGGAGCAGAAGGCCGCACTCGGCAAGCTGTCGCCGTCGGACGTTACCGCCACGGAACTGGCAGGTGAAACAATCACGGCCAAGCTGACCGAGGCGCCGGGCAACGGGGCGGCGATCGGCGGGCTTAAGGTCGTCACGGAGAACGCCTGGTTCGCGGCCCGTCCGTCCGGTACCGAGGACGTTTACAAAATCTATGCCGAGTCCTTCAAGGGCGCGGAGCACCTCAAGCAGGTCCAAGCCGAGGCAAAGGCGCTGGTGGACGGCGTCATTTCCTGACCGGGCACACCTGCGGCCGTTGGGCCCTGTTTTAGGGCCCCCAGGAGGGATAAACTCAGGTGCGGCCCCGGATGCGGCCGTGCGCTCAACCGCAGAATTGCGTCCCGAGTGCCTCCGGCCTGTCCCCCATGGTGCCGGAGGCACCTCCGCGCCTGGACACCGCCGGGACCACCCCCTCGCCGGCGGCTTCCCGTCAGAGCGTGCGGACAACGTCCTCGTAGGCGAACTTCGGCTTCGGGGCACCCCAGGCGTCCGCGGCCGGCTGCCCGATATTAACCACCAGGAAGCTCCTTTGGCTGCCGTCGGGGAAAAACGCCGCATCAATAGCGGTGAAGTCTGCACCTGTCATGGGTCCGGCGGAGAAGCCAAGGGACCGGACGGCGAGGATAAAGTAGCCGGCCTGCAGGTGGGCGTTGTTGTTCCCGGTGGCCGCGGCGAGGTCCGGGGCGGCGTCGTACATGGCTTTGGGCGCGTTGTAGCCGGGAAGGAAGTTTTCCCACTGTTCCTGCCAAGACGTGTCGTAGCCCAGAACGGCGACAAGGGGCGCGGAGGCTGTTTTGGCGCGGTTGCCGTGGGCAAGGGTTTCGACAAGTGCCGCGCGTGCTTGCTCAGACCGGATGTACGTCACCCGGAGCGGCTGCGAGTTGAACGCGGTGGGACCAAACTTGGTCAGCTCGTAGATGGCCCGGGCCTGTTCGTCAGTGACCTCACCGGTAAACGTGCTCGCGGTGCGGGCCTCGGCAAAGATGGCGTCCACTGCTGCGGCGCCGATTACTGCTTCGTCATGGGCGATGGTCATGGGCATCCTTTTCGCTTGGCGTACCCGCCGGGTCGGCGGCCACTGAGTGCTGTCTTTAGTTGCAACTTCAACTTCTTGCCGTTCCTTCCCGCAATGCCCTGTGACCTCCGGCACGGACCTGCCGGCGGTGACACGGGCCGGAATCAGGGGCGCGGTAAAGTTGCTCCGGAAGATTCCTTCCCGCCCCACGCCACATATTCTCTGAAAGGCCCGGCAATGAGCATGCTCGGTACCAAATGGAAGCTCCACGGCAACGGCAGGTCGGTCCGCCCCGGTGAGGTTGTGAAGCCCGATGAGCGCCTGGCCTGGCCGCTGACCATCGGGATCGGGATGCAGCACGTCGTCGCCATGTTCGGTGCCACCTTCCTCGTCCCGATCATCACGGGCATGCCGCCGGCCACCACCCTGTTCTTCTCCGGTATCGGCACCCTGCTGTTCCTGGTTATTACCAGGGGCCAGGTGCCGAGCTACCTCGGGTCCAGTTTCGCCTTTATCGCGCCGATCATGGCCTCCCAGCAGCAGTACGGCGTTGCCGGCGCCCTCGGCGGCGTGGTGCTGGCCGGAGCCGGGCTGGCCATCATCGGCGCCGTGGTGCAGAAGTTCGGTGCCGGCTGGATCAACCGGCTGATGCCGCCCATCGTGACGGGCGCCATCGTGGGTCTGATCGGCCTCAACCTCGCGCCCGCAGCGAAGAACAACTTCGATGCGGCCCCCATCACCGCCCTCATCACGCTGGCCACGATCATCGTCGTCAGCGTCTTTTTCCGCGGCATCCTGGGCCGGCTGAGCATCCTGGTCGGCGTAGTGCTCGGCTACTTCGTGGCGATGATCCGCGGCGAAGTGGACTTCGCCAAGATGGACTCCGCTGCCTGGGTGGGGCTGCCGTACTTCCAGACCCCGGAATTCCACCTCGGTGTGGTGGGCTTGTTCGTGCCGGTGGTCCTGGTGCTCGTAGCGGAGAACATCGGCCACGTGAAGTCCGTGTCCGCGATGACCGGCCAGAACCTCGACGGCGTCTCCGGGCGTGCGCTGATGGCCGACGGCGCTGCCACTGTGCTTGCTGGCTTCGGCGGCGGCTCCGGAACCACCACCTACGCGGAAAACATCGGCGTGATGGCCGCCACCAAGGTCTATTCGACGGCGGCCTACTGGGTGGCGGGCCTTTTCGCAGTCGTGTTGAGCTTCTCACCGAAGTTCGGCGAACTCATCGCCACCGTCCCGGCGGGCGTGCTGGGCGGGGCGGCGACGATGCTCTATGGCATGATCGGCGTCCTCGGGGTCAAGATCTGGGTGCAGAACAAGGTTAACTTCGCCAACCCGGTAAACCTGACCACGGCCGCCGTCGCGCTCATCGTCGGGATCGCCGACTACACCTGGACCATTGGCGACCTGAAATTCACCGGCATCGCCCTCGGCTCCGCCGCGGCCCTCGTGATCTACCACGGCATGAAGGCCATCGCAACGGCCCGGGGTACCGTTGCCGAGCCCGAAACCGAGACTGTGGCCCCCGCCGCGGCGACGCCGGGCAGGCGCGCGCCGAAGAAGCGCCGCTAACGGCCGCTTCGCCCGCCGCCTGCAGCCGAAAGGCCGGGAGCCGAACACCACCCAAGGTGCACGGATCCCGGCCTTCGCTGTCCAGGGTCCCGCTGTCTGCGGGCGGCGGCTTTAGCCGGCGTCGAACGCTTCCGTGCTGTCCCCGTCGCGGTCCTTCCGTGCCTTGTCCTCGGGCAGGTCCGTTCCCGATCCGTCGGGCAGACCCGCCGCGTCCTGCCCGGGCTCCGAGGAGAACGGCCGGCCGGCGTCGGGCCGTTCGGTATTGGTCTCGTCCATTTCCGCCTCCGAGGACGGCATCGCCGCCTCGGAATTCTCGTCGGCGTCGGCGTCGTAGCCAGGTGTGGTGCTGGCGTTTTCTGCACTCATTTGTTCCTCCGTTCCTCCGAAGCGTCCTGCCCCGGGTTCTCCTGCACTGTCTTGGTCTGCGGCACCTAACTGGCTCAGGTTCGGGGCCCCGGCCGGGTAGGTCTCCCCGTCCGGGCTGTCCTGGCTGAGTCCTGCGGCGTCGAACGCTTCTTCATCACGCGGCTGGGCGAACTTGGTGGTGTCGCCGCCGGGCAGTTCCTGTTCCGCGGTCGGCGTGCCGTAGCCGCCTGCTTCCTCAATCGGTTCCTGCTGTTTCTCCTGAGTCATGCTGTTCCTCCCGTGCTGGAAATGTGAACTGCGTGGATTCTTATTCGACAACGGCACGTGGCCAGGACGTGGCGCCGGACCCGCGAGGATCGCACCGTGAAGTCACCAATTCCACCCTACCCGGAATTCATCAGTAGCCTTAGCATTCGCTTGAACTTCTTTCACTTCAAGCCTAAGTTGAGTGATGGCTGCCGCCGCAGCCGGATTCGCATACCCCCGGAGGCCCAGCCGTGACCGATCGACCGTCCATGCGTGCGCCGGGGCCGGAGCCGTCGTCAGGCCTGGCCGCGCAGGTGCACCGGACCGAATCCGCCATCGAGAAGCTCGACCGCAACTGGTTGGAGTTGCTCCAGGAATTGCGGGTGCTGCAGACCGGCGTGCAGCTCCTCGCCGGTTTTCTGCTGACCCTGCCATTTCAGGCCAGGTTTGAGACATTGGACAGGTTCCAGACGTCCCTCTATCTTGCCAACGTGTCGCTGGCCGCCCTCACCACAGCCCTGATCCTCTTGCCCGTGAGCGTGCACCGGCGCCTGTTTCGGCAGCATCTCCGGGCCGCCCTCGTGTCCAATGCGGACAAGATCGCCAAAGTTGCCCTCTCCGGCATCGGACTGCTCAGCGTCGGCACCACCGCCCTGATTTTCGATGTCACGGCGGGCCGGGCGGCGGGGCTCACTGCCGGGGCGGTGCTGCTTGCAGTGTTGTTTATCCTCTTGGTCATCGTGCCCAGGAGGCTGCGCCGGCACGCCGAAGAAGGCAGAATGAGATAGCCCGCGAGGAGAACCCGTCATCAAACAGATCGCGGAACGCACTTTCGGACAATCCCCCGGCGCTTTAGGCCCCTTCAAGCACCTGGCTGGTGGCCCAGGCAAGGTACTTCGCGGCGTTTGCGACGGCGTCCTCCGGGCTGGCGGCGATATCGAGCAGCTGAGCAGCCGCCACAACACCGTGCCGGGCCAGGTCCTCGGGTGTGACCAGGATCCGCCCCGCGACCACAATCACCGGGATGCCGAGGCGCTGTGCGGCGTCGGCGAGCGCAATCGGCGCCTTGCCGGTCAGCGACTGCGAATCGAGTGAGCCCTCGCCGGTGATCACCAGGTCCGCGTCGGCGAGCTTTCCGGCGAGTCCGGTGAGCCCGGCGACCAGGGCGAACCCGCCTTCCAATGCGGCGTTGCCAAAGGCCAGGAATGACGCGGGGAAGCCCCCCGCGGCCCCGGCCCCGGGAACATTGACGTCCCGTCCGGTGGCCTGGCGCAGGATCGAGGCCCAATTGCGCAGCCCGGCGTCGAGCAACTCCACGGCGTCGGCATCCGCGCCCTTCTGCGGACCGAACACGTGGGCTGCCCCGTCGTTGCCGAACAGCGGATTCTGCACGTCGACGGCGATCCGGAACGTCACAGCGGCCAGCCTGGGATCCAGGCCGCTGACATCGAGCACTGTCACGTCCGCGAGCGAGCCGCCGCCGAGCGGCACCACATTTCCGGCGTCGTCCAGCGGTTTGAGGCCCAGCGCGCGCAGCGCACCGCTGCCGCCGTCGGTCATCGCCGAACCGCCCAGGCCCAGCACTATCTCGGTGGCGCCGGCGTCGAGGGCTGCGGCTATTAGCTGGCCGCAGCCGTAGCTGTGCGCGCGCAGCGCGTTGGACGGGGTCGGCGCCATGTGTGCCAGGCCGGAGGCCTGCGCGGTTTCGATCACGGCTGCGGCACCGCCGAAAGCGTCCTTTCGGAGTGCCCAGGCTGCTCCAACGGGTGCCAGGATCGGCCCGACGACGGCGTTCAGCCGTTCCTCGTACCCCGCGGCGACGGCCGCCTCAAGGGTTCCTTCGCCGCCGTCAGCGACCGGGAACTGGACGGCTTCGGCGTCCGGATAGACGCGCAAAGCACCTTCGGCGATGGCAGAGGCGGCTTCGGCGGCCGTCAGGGAGCCTTTGAACTTGTCCGGGGCGATCAGGATGCGCATGGCTCTATCCTGCCAGTCCGGCGGTCCGGGCCGGTCGCCCCGACGCAGTGTCTAAGCCCAGCACCCACGTTCCTGCAGGACTTCCTTGAGCAGGTCAGCACGGTCGGTGACAATCCCGTCCACCCCCAGGTCCAGCAGCCGGTGCATTTCCGCGGGGTCGTTGATGGTCCAGACATGGACCTGCAAGCCGTGACGGTGGGCGCGCCGGACGAAGCCAGGGGTCACGACGGTCACGGCACCGTAACTGGCCGGAACCTGCAGCGCGTGGACCCCCTGCAGCGTCCGGCGCGTTACAGCGGCCATGACCGCGGCCGGGAGCACAGGTCCCAGCAGGACAAAGAGGGCGTTGGATACCATGCCGGCCGAACCAGCCGCAGGACGGCTCAGCTGCCTGAGCACGGCGCGGCGCCGGCGGTCCGAGAAACTGGCGATCAGTACACGCTCGTGCAGGCCGAACCGTTCGATCACCGCCACGAGGGGGTCCACCGAGGTCCAGTCTTTGACGTCCAGGTTGAACCGGACCTCCGGGAAGGCGGTGGCGAGCTCCTCAAACAACGGAATAGGCTCCGCGCCGCCGATTCTGGCGAGCGCGACGGTAGCCGCCGGGAGTTCCGAGATCCGGCCGCGGCCATCCGTGACCCGGTCCAGGGTTTCGTCGTGGAACAACAGCAGGACACCGTCGGCGGTGGTGTGCACATCCGTCTCCAGATAGCGGAACCCGAGGTCGACGGCGGCGCGGAACGCGGCCATGGAGTTTTCCAGGCCGTCCCGGGAGAAACCGCGGTGCGCCATGGCCACGGGAAGGCACGGGCCGACGCCGGAGGCAGGTCCGGAGGCGAAAAACGGGTGCGGGGTGCTCACTCCTGAAGCCTATCGGAGCCCCGGACCGCACCGGACGGCTGCAACCGCCAGGTGCCCGGTCAGTTGGCGGGCGGAAGGATCTGCACGCCGTCACTGCAGTGCAGCAGCGTGCGCCCGCGGCCGCCGTCGAGGTGCACCCACACAGCTGTGTGGTCCGCCGTGATGGCGTCTACCCGGCCTCCGGTCTCGTAGCCGGGCGCCAGCCGGACACTAACACGGTCACCCTGCTGCAGGCTGTTCCAGTGCTCGTCCGGCACCACCCGGCGCAGGGGCGTGTCGTCCGAGTTGTCCATGCGGTATCTGGCCATGATTTCCCACCGTCACTCAACTGATCCGTCGTGAAACTCCACGGTAAAACGCCAAGGTGAACGTCAGTTGTCCGGAGGCTGGGAGTCCGGTGTCAGTGCGGTCAAGGGCGCAGGAGGCCGAGCCCGGCGAGCTTACCCTCGAGAATCTGCGCGACGCCGTCGTCGTCGAAGTGCGGCGCCTGCTGTCCGGCGGCGCGGATGGCCTCGGGGTGGCCGCTGGCCATCGCGTAGCCGTCCCCGGCCCAGCGAAGCATTTCGATGTCATTGGGCATGTCACCGAACGCCACCACGTCGGCGGCGCCGACGCCGAGGGAAGACGCGTATTCGGCGAGCGTCACGGCTTTGTTGACGCCGGGAAGCGATAGTTCCAGCAACGCCATGTTCGGCGCGGAGTGCGTCGCGGCTGCGAGATGGGCGACGGCGGGAGTCACCTCGGCCAGGAAATCATCGGCGCTGCCCTCCCGGACAATGGCCAGGAACTTCACGACGGAGTCCCCGGCGGTCAGCGTGCTGTGCAACGGTGCGGGGGTGACCTCGGCCAGCAGCCGGCTGGCGCCGTCGTCGAGGAATCCCGGTTCCAGATGGAAACCGGTCAGGGTTTCGGCGGCAAAAAATGCCGAAGGGCGCAGCCGCCGGATGATGCGGCGGGTCTCGAACACGGCGTCCAGCTGGAGGGCCCGGGCCGAGAGCAACCGGTTTGCTTCGAGATCCCAGACCACAGCTCCGTTGGAACAGATCACCGTGCCGGTGTGGCCCAGCTGTTCCTCGAGGGGGTGCAGCCAGCGCGGCGGACGTCCCGTAACGAAGACCAGTTCGATGCCTGCTTCCCGGCAGGCATGGAACGCACGGACGGTCCGGTCACTGATTTTCCCGTCATGGCCAAGGATCGTTCCGTCAATGTCACTTGCTACCAGCCGCATACTGCCAGTCTACGTGGGCCGCGGGACCGGGACGTGGCCGGACAGCCCCGCCTAGAGGTCGATGGAAATCACGGCGCGTTCGGTGGCGGCCGCAGAACGGGCTCCGGTGTCGGAGCTGACTGCCCGTGAGACGCAGCAGCACATCTTCGCCGCGGCGTGCTGCTGGCGCTCACTGTAGAAGACGTCCCGGTGGTCGATGGTGCCCTGGACACCAAGAAGCCGGACTTCACAGAGCCCGCATTCGCCTTTGCGGCAGTCGAACATCACGTCGACGCCGGCATCCTCAAGGGCTTCCAGCATGGACTTGCCGGCGCCGACGGTTGCCTCCACCCCCAGGCGGGGGACCCGGACCACAAATTCCTCCGGGTCAAACCAGCCGCTGTTGCCGAAGGTCTCGTACCGCAGG
Source organism: Arthrobacter sp. UYCu512 (assembly GCF_040547075.1). Classification (NCBI taxonomy): domain Bacteria; kingdom Bacillati; phylum Actinomycetota; class Actinomycetes; order Micrococcales; family Micrococcaceae; genus Arthrobacter; species Arthrobacter sp. UYCu512. Next base: position 84,657 of record NZ_JBEPPA010000001.1, on the reverse strand, counting down.
TTCGGCAGGCTGAGTCCGAGCGCTTGCCAGCCGCGTTTCACGGCATCCATCAGCCGAATCGGCCCGCACATATAAAGCTCCGACTCCGGGTCCACCCCGGCCAACAGCTCATCGACGTTCAGCGCCGTGCCCTCATCGTCCACGTGCACGCGAAGGGCCCCGCCGTGGAGCTCCTCGAGCTGCGGCAGGTAGGCCATGGCAGCGCGGCTGCGTCCTGCATAGACCAGGACGTACTCGGCCTTGATGTTCCTCAGGACCCGGGCCATATTGACCATCGCGGTAATACCGATGCCGCCGGCCAGCAGGACATACCGCGGCGCACCGACCCGGAGCGGAAAATTCTGCAGCGGCTGCGTGATCTCCAGCCGGTCCCCGACCTGGAGTTCCTGCATAAAGACCGCCCCGCCCCGGGATTGCGGGGACAGGAAGACGCTGATGGCCAACTGCTGCCCGTCCTCGCTGGAATCCACGACGGAGTATGAGCGCTTCTGGCGTTCACCGTTTATTGTCACCATCACGTCAATGTGCGTGCCGGGCTCCGCCCTCCTGGGCAGGGCCGGCGCGATGACCAGGCGCCTGGTCTGCGCGGTAAGGGACTCCGCCTCGACGACGGTGCCCGCCTGCCAGACTTCTGTGTTTGTTGCTGCCATGTCGTTCTTCTAACTTTTCAGCGGATCCGGAACAGCGGGAAGGCAATCAGGTGGTCGGGATGAGCCGGCCCTCGGCGGCCAGCTGGCGCTCGATCAGGCGACGGACCCACATCCCGCCGGCGTCGATGTTCAGGTTGTAGAACTCGTAATCCGGATTTGCATCGATTGCTTCCTGCTGTGCCTTGAGCATGGCTTCGTCCTCGCCAAAGACGCCGTGGACGCCGTCGCGCAGCTGGGTGGTGATGAGCTGGCTTTCCAGCCGGTAGTTGCGCATAAAGGCCCAAAAGTAGTGGCAGGTCTTGGCACTTTCCGGCGAGATGGTATTCATCACGAAGCCGTTTACGCCCTGGCTGCGGTCACCTTCGGGCGCCCCGGTACCCGCCTTGGCGACGCCCACGTCGATGTTGATTGTCGACGGCGACTGGAAGGTAATGATCTGCCAGCGGTCCACCCGGCCTTCGAAGCCCGGGAACTTGTCCCGCATGTTCTTGAGCCAAAACGGCGGGGCGTCAATATCGAGCATCCAGCGGGAGACCGTGACCGTGTTGCCGTCCTGCGTGACGACGAAGTCAGATTCGCTTAATTCGTCCTGGCCGATGGACGAGGAATGGACGAACTCCTCGTGGGTGAGGTCCATCAGGTTATCAAGCACCAACTGGTAGTTGCAGGGGGCGAAGATCGTCTCGCCGTCGCCGGCCCAGCCGTCGGAACTCATCTGGTGCATGTCGGGGATAAGACCCGGATCGGCCCGGGTGGGGTCACCCAGCCAAACCCAGATGTAGCGGTACCGTTCAATCACCGGAAACGAGGGCACTGTCGCACTCGGGTTAATGGTTTCCTGGGCCGGCATCGACACGCAGCGGCCCGCGGAGTCGTAGATGATGCCGTGGTAGGGGCACTGGATCTGGTCCTTCGCCAGGGTCTTGCCCATTGACAGCGGGGCCAGACGGTGCCAGCACGCGTCCGCGAGGGCCACTGCCTTGCCATCCTCGGTGCGGTACAGGGCCAGCGGCCGGTCGGCGATCCGGCGCGGCATTGGCTTCCTGGTGACCTCGTGGTCCCACGCGGCCACGTACCAGGCGTTCAGCGGATAGCCCAGCACCTTGTTCGTCGTCGAGCTCACAGACTGCATCATTGCCGTCATGGTCATTCCTTCCGGTTCCGGCTACTATCTACCTTCATAGGTAGTGTTCTGAATCACAGCATATCTATGAAGATAGATAGTGACAAGAGCCGCCAACACCTGACCCTGACCTCCGCGACGACGCGAGGGCCGGACCATCCACCGAGAGGCAGCCCCGTGAAACTGATGGACCCCACAATCTGGGACGGCAAAATCTTTACCGGAAGCTGGACGCTTTCGGACAGCGGCGACACTGCCGTTGTTGAACCGGCCACGGGCAAGGAGCTGGGGCGCATCGGCACCGCGTCGGCCGACGACGTCGACGCAGCCTGCAAGGCGGCTGCCGCCGCCCAGCCAGCATGGGCTGAAACCAGCTTCGAAGAGCGCGCAGCGGTCCTGCGGCGTGCAGGCATGTTGTTCGAACAACACGCCGACGAGATCCACGAGTGGATTATCCGTGAGGCAGGCTCGATCCTGCCGAAGGCCCAGCTGGAAACCCATACCGCGGCGCAGGAGTGCTTTGAGGCCTCAGCCCTTCCCTCCAGGGGCCAGGGCGAGCTGCTTGCGGCCGCAGATCCCGAGCGGCTCAGCTTCAGCCGGCGGGTTCCGGTCGGCGTCGTCGGGGTGATCGCACCGTTCAACGTTCCGCTGATCCTGGCCATCCGGGCCGTGGCCCCCGCGCTGGCCCTCGGAAACGCCGTGGTGCTAAAACCGGACATGCGGACTGCCGTGGCCGGCGGCGTATCGATCGCCCGGGTCTTCGAGGAGGCGGGCTTGCCGGCCGGAGTCCTGCAGATGCTGCCGGGAGGAGCGGAGGCCGGCGCTTCGCTGGTGGCCAATCGGGAAACCCGCGTCATCGCATTCACCGGTTCAACGGCCGCGGGCCGCCGCGTCGGGGCCTCGGCTGCCGAGCATCTCAAGCGGGCGCACCTCGAACTCGGCGGCAACAACGCGATGATCGTCCTAGCCGATGCCGATGTGGAACTGGCGGCCTCCAACGGCGCCTGGGGCTCTTTCCTCCACCAAGGCCAGATCTGCATGACGGCCGGACGCCATATCGTGCACGAATCCATCGCGGACGAGTATGTGGCGCTGCTTGCCGAGAAAGCCAGGCAACTCACTGTGGGCGATCCCTTCACCGAACAGGTGGCTCTGGGCCCGATCATTGACGTGAAACAGCGGGACAACATCCATCGGCTGGTCACCGACAGCGTGGCCGGCGGCGCCACGCTGCTTGCGGGCGGCACCTTCGACGGGTTGTTCTATGCGCCCACCGTGCTGGACGGGGTGCGTCCGGATACGCCCGCGTTCTGCTCGGAAGTCTTCGGACCGGTGGCGCCCGTGATTCGCTTCAGCACGGTTGAGGAAGCCGTGGAGTTGGCCAAGGATTCCGAATACGGGCTCTCGGTCAGCATCATAACTTCCGACGCGATGAGTGCTTGGAGCATCGCACGGCACATCCCGTCCGGGCTGGTCCACATCAACGACCAGACCGTTGGCGATGAAGCCCACATTCCCTTCGGCGGTGTCCGCAATTCCGGGACCGGCGGTCGGATCGGCGGCGCCGAGGCCAACCTGGAATCGTTCACCGAAAACCAGTGGGTCACCATGCAGGCCAAGCCTGCCCGGTACCCCTTCTAAGCCGAAACCCGCGCGACTGGAATCAGCATGCCAGCGGGCCCCGGACCCGGGGTCCGCCGGCGCGCGGGCTCAGGCTTCGAGCTTGTCAATCAACTCCAGCCCGCGGCGGGCCCATGCGACTTCAGCTTCGGCCCGGTCGATCATGCCTTCATAGGTGAAAATCTTGTAGCCTGCGATTTTTGCCCGGTCCTCTTCCGGCGCGGATTCCAGGCGCCGGGCCAAGGTGGGATTGCTGCGGTCCTCGAGGCTGGCGATCATCTCCCGCCATTGCTGTGCCCGTGACGAGTGGTAGTCAATATGGGCGCGCATCTGGGCCCTGGCCGCATCTGGTTCAGCCCATTCGAGGTAGGCGGCCTTGAGGTGGATCGGGTCGCGCTCCCGCGCATAGTCGAGCGTGGTATTCATCCAGGCCCGGAATGCCTCCACCCCGTCGGGGGTAATGTGATAGCGCTTCTTCTTGCCCTTTTGGCCCCAGGCTTCTTCCACCCCGCCGAGCAGGCCGTCCTTTTCCATCCGCCGTAGTTCCGGGTAGATCTGCGAATCCGGAGCGTGCCATACGTAGCCGACCGAGCGCTCAAAGTGCTTGTAGACGTCATACCCGGTGAGGGGCTGGGACGTCAGCAATGCCAATAGTGCGTACCGCAGGCTCATCTGCCGCCGATCTTCTTCGTCAAGAACCCGGTCGGGTGTTTTTCGCCCGCCCGCCGGGGCTCATCCCATTAAACCCCTTGTCAACTATCTATGGAGATAGTTATGATGTGTGTCACGCCACATACCTATCACTATAGATATGCGGCAGTAGGTCCTCCTTCGACGACGAAGGGCAGGCCTCGACGCCGACGGCCCGGCACGGAGCACCCGCTCGTTTCACGCCAGGGCCCACCCGCCACCGCCGGCCAGTCCGCGGATTCCAGAAAGTAGTCACCCATGCAATTGCAGGAACGCATTGACGCGTCACGCATGTCGTTGTACCAATGGCTCATTGTCGGTTTGTGCATTGTGCTGAACGCCTTGGACGGCTTCGACGTCCTGGCCATGGCCTTCACCGCGAATAGCGTCACCCGCGATTTTGGCCTCAGCGGCGCAGAACTTGGTGTCCTGCTCAGTGCCGGGCTGGTCGGCATGGCCATCGGTTCCTTGGGCCTGGCTCCCTTCGCTGACGTCATCGGACGCCGGCCAATGGTCCTTGTCTCCGTCGCCCTTGCCGCCGCAGGAATGCTGCTCGCCTCCCTTTCCCATTCGGCCGTCGAACTCGGGATCTGGCGGATCGTGACCGGCCTGGGCATCGGCGGCATCCTCGCCTGCACCAACGTGATCGCCAGTGAGTACTCATCCAAGCGCTGGCGCGGTCTGGCTATCAGCATCTACACCGCCGGATACGGCGTGGGGGCAACACTGGGCGGGGCAGCTGCCGTTACCCTGCAGGCCAGTTTCGGCTGGCGCTCGGTGTTTCTCTTCGGCGGCATCTGCACCGCCGCCGTCTTTGTACTGCTCGCCTTGCTCCTGCCGGAGTCGGTGGACTTCCTGGCCACCAGAAGGCCCCGCAATGTTGTGGCCAGGCTGAACCGGATCGCCCGCAAAATCGGGCAACCGGCAGTGACTGAACTGCCACCCGCAGCCGCAGCTGCCGGGCGCAGGAATAAGGTGTCCGAGCTCTTCACCGCCGGAACCCGACGCTCCACCTGGCTTGTCTGGCTGGCCTTCTTCGCCGCCATGTTCGGCTTCTACTTCGTCAACAGCTGGACTCCGCGACTTCTGGTCACGGCCGGAATGACCGAGAGTCAAGGCGTGATCGGCGGGCTTATGCTCACCTTGGGCGGTACTTTCGGGTCGCTGCTCTACGGTTTGCTGACCATTCGCTGGAACAGCCGCAAGGTGATGGTCGTCTTCGCCGTCCTCTCCGCGGCCACCATGGTGATGTTCATTTCCACTGCGGGAATCCTGGCCCTCGCCTTTGTCGCCGGCGGAGTCGTGGGCATGCTGATCAACGGCTGCATTGCCGGGATGTACACCATCACCCCCGCCTTGTACGGTGCCTCCATCCGGAGCACCGGCGTCGGCTGGGCCATCGGAGTCGGCCGGGTGGGCGCGATCGTCGCGCCGCTGATCACCGGCGCCCTGCTGGACGCACACTGGACCGCGTCCATGCTCTACATGGGAGTCGGCGTTGTGGTGCTGGTGGCCGGCGGCGCCGTGGCCGCGATGCGCCCGGACCTCGCCGAGACCACAACAGCAGCTAAAGCCGCGGCCGAGGAAAGCCTGGCGTCGGCGCCCTGACGCCGTCCGCGGCAGGCGGCCACCAGAGCCTAGTGCTGTTCGAAGAGCCCCGTCAGCTGCGCCCGGCCAAGCGTGTGGCTAAAGAGCGCAAAGCCCAGGCTGGCAGGACTGCCGTCGATGTCGACCCCTAGCTGGTCGACGTCGACGGCGTGGACCACGATCAGGTAGCGGTGCGGCCCGTGCCCCTTTGGCGGCGCCGCCCCGATGTAGCCGGCGAATCCGGCGTCGTTCCTCAACTGCAGGGCCCCGGCCGGAAGGGCCGCGCCGTCGCGGGAACCGGCACCGGCCGGAAGTGAGCTGACATCAGCCCGAATGTTCAGCACGGCCCAGTGCCAGAACCCGCTCGCCGTGGGGGCGTCGGGGTCATAGACGGTCACCGCGAAGCTCTTCGTCCCGGCCGGTGCACCACTCCAGCTCAGCTGCGGGGACTCGTCCGTGCCGCCGGCGCCCATAAGGCCGCTGCGCTGTGCCGGGGGAAGGGTTCCGCCGTCCTCGAAGGACTCGCTGCTGACCTCGAAAGCGGCGACGCTGGGAAGTGCTGCGTAAGGATTATGGGCCGTCATGGCTGCCTTTCTCGTTCTTCCTGCTGTCCGGCCGGGCCTGCCAGGGGGTGCCGGAACCCACGCTACCAGCCTCCAGCCGGGCCAGTTCCGCGCGGGTGGGCGGGTTGGCGCCGGCGCGGGAGACGGTGACAGCGGCGGCCCGGGAGGCATGGGCGAGGAGATCCCGCAGGCTTTCGGCCGAAAGCCTGCAGAGCTCCTGGCGGTTTTGCGCCCCGTCCAGCCCCCGGTCCACAACCCCCGACAGCAGCGCCGCCATAAACGAGTCCCCGGCTCCAACCGTGTCCGCGACCTGCACTGACGGCGCGGCGAAGTGGGCTTCGCCGGCGGCATTCACACCCCAGGGCCCCCGGGCGCCGCGGGTCACCACCACCATGGCCGGACCCACCGAGCCGCCAAGTGCCAGCCAGCGGCGGGCGGAATCAAGCGGGTCCTCGCCGGGGTAGAGCCACTCCAGGTCCTCGTCCGAGGCCTTCACCACATCCGCCAGGCGGACGAATTTCTCCGCCTGCCCCCGTGCATAGTCCACGTCGGTGATGATGCTGGGCCGGCAGTTGGGGTCGAAACTGACGGTGGCCAGCGGGTGGGCGTGTTCGACGGCGGCGAGCACCTCGGAGGCGCCTGGAGCCAGCATGGTTGCTATCGAGCCGGTATGCAGCAGCGTCGTTGACTGCAGCATCAACGGCAAGCGGTCAGCGAGGCCGGGCAACTCCCAGGCGAGCTCGAACGTGTAGCTGGCGGCGCCGTCGTCGTCGATCAGGGCGGTGGCGACGGACGTGGGCAGCTCGTCGGGACCCACCGGGAGCATCACCGAGCTGGACTTCAGGTGTGCCGCCACGGCCTCGCCGTACGCGTCGCGTCCGTAGCGGCCAATGAACTGCACGGGATGATCCAGCCGCGCAAGTCCGACTGCGACGTTTAGGGGGCTTCCGCCGACATGGGCCTGGATCCCGGAGGAACGCTGGACTACATCTACCAGGCCCTCGCCAATTACAGTGAGCATGTCAATACTCTGCCAGAGAACGCGGGCCGGCGCGCTGCCGTACCCCGCGGCTACCGTGCGGGGCCGTCCTGCTGGTAAACATCCGGAATGCCATCGTGGTCGGAGTCGACCTTCTCGGCCTCTTCGGCCTGCCGGTATTGCCGGTTCCGGGTCTTGAGCACCGCCGTTGCCAGCAGGGCCGCCAGGAGGGAAGCCGCGAGGATCCCCACCTTGGCATGGTCATCGTGAATGCTGCCCTGACCGAAGCTCAGCTCGGCCACCAGAAGCGATACCGTGAAGCCGATTCCGGCCAGCAGGGATACGCCAAAGACGTCAACCCACTTAAAGCTGTTGTCCAGCCGCGCCTTGGTGACCTTCGTGAGCAGCCAGGTTGTGCCCATGATGCCGATCGGCTTGCCGAGAACCAGCGCCGTGATGATCCCGACGGCCACAGGGTCGGTCAGCGCCGAGAGCAGGCCGTCCCAGCCACCCACGGCAACGCCTGCGGAGAAGAACGCGAAGATCGGGACCGCGATGCCGGCCGAGATCGGCCGGAACCGGTGTTCGAAGATCTCCGCCAGGCCCGGTCCGGCCTGCGGGCCGCCGCTGGCTTGGGAGCGCATGACCGGAATGGCGACTCCAAGCAGGACACCGGCTACGGTCGCGTGGATGCCGGAGGCATGGACGAGCGCCCAAGTTACCGCGCCCAGCGGCAGGAGGATCAGCCACGCGGCTGCGGGCTTGGTCCCGAAGAACCGCCGGTATTTATGCGCCAGGAAGGTATAAAGAGCCAGTGGAATCAGCGCCAGCAGCAGCGGCAGCGGCATAAGATCGCTGGTGTAGAAGACGGCGATGATGGTGATGGCGATCAGGTCGTCCACCACGGCAAGGGTCAGCAGAAAGATCCGCAGTGCACTGGGCAGATGCGAGCCGATGATGGCAAGCACGGCAACGGCAAAAGCGATGTCGGTGGCCGTGGGGATTGCCCAGCCGCGCAGGGTTTCCGGGCTCGCGAGGTTTACGACGGCGTAGATCACCGCCGGGATGGCGACGCCGCCGACGGCCGCAGCCACCGGAACGATCGATTTGTCCAGCTGCCGCAGGTCCCCGGCGATGAACTCACGCTTGAGTTCGAGACCGACCAGGAAAAAGAAGATCGCCAGCAGCCCGTCGGCCGCCCACGCCCCGACGCTCAACTCCAGGTGCCAGGGTTCGTAGCCGAACTTGAAGTCCCGTAGCGCAAAATAGCTCTCGGACACCGGGGAGTTGGCCCAAATCAGCGCGATCACGGCGGCGGCAACCAGCAAGGCGCCGCCGACTGTTTCCTTCCGGAGGATCTCGCCGATCCGGAGGGACTCGGCGTAGCTGCCGCGGCCGAAGATCGTCAGGCGAGGGCGGGGAGAGGATGGTGTGGGGCTCATGCGGGAGTCCTAAAAGTTGGGTCGACAGAACTATGCCGACCAGACTTCCCGGCGCACCTGTAGTCCAGTCTAGGGGGTCAGGACATCGTGCTGAAGCGTTCGGCCTGGGCTTTGCTGCCCTGGACAATGATCTGGTCGTCGTCGTAGAGCACCGTTTGCGCCGTGGTGTGGCCCCATTTGCCGCCCGGCCGTTTGACCGCCACGATCGTGACTCCGTACTTGTCCCTGAGGCCGAGCACACCCAGCGGCCGGTCTCGGATGCCCGACGGCGGGCTGGTCCGGACCATAACAAAGTCGTCCTCAAATTCGACATAGTCAAGAATCGAGCCGAGGACCAGGTGCGCGACGCGCTTGCCCATGTCATGTTCGGGCCGGATGACGTGTTCGACGCCGAGCTGGCCAAGAATTTCGGCGTGCGGTTCGCTGATGGCCTTGGCCCAGATCTGGGGCCGGCGGAATTTGAGGATCCGGGAAGTTGTCAGGATGCTGGCTTCGATATCCGAGCCGATCCCGACCACCGCCCGGTCGAATTCGTGGACCGAGAGCTGGCGAAGCACCTCTTCCTTGGTGGAGTCCGCCCGGACCACATGGGTCAGGCGGCCGTTGAAGGACTGGACGATTTCTTCGCTGGAGTCGATGCCGAGAACTTCGGTTCCCTGCGCCTCAAGTTCCAGGGCCAGCGAGCCGCCGAAGCGGCCCAGTCCAATAACCACCACCGACGACGCCTTGTCAACGGCTGCAGCGGCATGGGAGGAGAAGATGTTCCTAGCCAATGAGTGGCCTTTCCTTGGGGAATTCGTAGAGCACGGGGCGTTCGCGCAGGGCCAGGGCGGCGCCAAGCGTCACCGGGCCCAGCCTCCCGACGAACATCAGCACGATCAGCACGAGCTGACCCACCGGCGGAATAGCGGCTGTGATGCCGGTGGAGAGCCCTACAGTGGCGAACGCCGAAATGACCTCGAACAGGATCCGTTCCTGCCCGAAGTCGGTGACCAGCATCAGAAACATCGTCGCGCCCGTGACTAGCGCGATTGCCAGCAGCACGACGGTAATGGCTTGGCGGTGTACTGCGCGGGACAGGCGTTTGCCGAAGATGTTTACGGCGGTCCCGCCCTGGAGTTCGGTACTGAGAATAAAGAATAGGACAGCGAACGTGGTGATTTTCAGGCCGCCCGCAGTTCCGGCCGGGCCGCCGCCGATGAACATCAGGATGTCCATGCCCAGCCAGGACACTGGATTCATCTGCCCGATGTCAATGCTGTTGAACCCGGCGGTCCGGGTAATGACGGACTGGAAAAAGCCTGCGAGCACCTTCTCGGCCGGATGCAGCCCGCCCAGCGTTGCCGGGTTGGCCCATTCGACGGCGGTCAGGAACGCGGCGCCGCCGACCAGGAGGATGGCCGAGCCAACGAGAACGAGTTTGGTGTTCATGCTCCAGTGGATCGGCCGCCGGTATTGGCGCCCGAGCTCAAAAAGTACCGGGAAGCCAAGTCCACCAATGATCACTGCGGCAGCGATCGGCAGACAGATCCAGGGATCGCCGACAAACCCCATGAGGTTATCTGAATACAGGGCAAATCCGGCGTTGTTGAAGGAGGAGATGGAGTGGAACACTCCGTGCCAAAGCGCTTCGCCAAGCGGATAGCCGTACCCGGCCATAAAGCGGATCGCCAGCACCAGCGCCAGGACCGCCTCCACCGCCAGGCTGATGGCCAGGACCCCGACGAGTACTTGGCGCACGTCGCCGAAGCCGCTGCTCTTGGTCTCAGCGGCTGCGGAAATCCGGGACCGCAGGCCCAGCCGGCGGGCTGTCAGGACCCCGAGCAGCGTGCCGAAGGACATCACCCCGAAGCCGCCGATCTGGATCAGGACCAGGATGACCACCTGGCCGAATCCACTCCAGAAAACTGGCGTGTCCACGGTGATCAGGCCGGTGACACAGACGGCGGAGGTCGCAGTGAACAAGGCTTCCAGCACGCTCGCCCCGCCATCGCCTGCCTTGGCCACGGGAAGCAGGAGCAGCCCGGTACCGGCGGCGACGGCCGCGGCAAAGCCGAGCACGATCACCTGGGCCGGGTGGCGGGGCGCGAACGCACGGATAAACTTCGGGAAGCCCCCTGCCAGGGCGCGCAGGACCGCGGGAGCTTCAACGTGCATAGGGCTCACGCTATCACCGGGTGGCGCATGCCACCGAAGGGCTCAGCCCAGCAGCAACTGGGCCAGTTCGCGGCACTTCCGGTACGCGCCCGCCTTGGGGTCTATCAGGGCGAAATGATCGCCCGGGACTTTCACCAGCTGAACCGGGGCGGCGGCCGACTTTGCCGCCGCAGCGTACGAGTCGGACTGGCTCACGGGAACGGTGTCGTCGTCCATGCCGTGAACGGCATAGACGGGTACTGTCAGTGGGACCGCGCTGATTGGATCAGCGTATTTATGCCGCTTTGGGTATTTCTCCGATGAACCACCCAACAGGTTGCTGACGGCGCCGTTACTGAGGTTCAACCGCTCGGCCTCAGCGAGATTGAGCACACCCGATTGGCTGACGACACCGGTCAGCTGCACCGCCCCGTCGTCGCCCCTGCGCAGCAGTTGGCGGTCCGCGTCCGGGGCCCCAAGCCGGGCGAGGCGGGACCGTCCGGCGGCCCACACCGCGAGATGACCGCCGGCCGAGTGTCCCAGCGCCACGACCTTGCCCAACTCGAGTCGGTGGTCGCCGGCAATGTCGCCGAGCTTGTCGATTCCAGCGAGTACGTCGGAGAAGGTGTGTGGCCAGCCGCCGCCGTTGCCGGCTCGTCGGTATTCCAGGTTCCACGCAGCCATGCCGTGCGCCGCTAGGTCCTTGGCCAGGGGTTCACCGAGTTCCGCGCCGTACTGCGAGCGCCAGTAGCCGCCGTGGATGACCACCACCACACCCTTGGCGGCGGCAGTCTCCGGCAGGAAGAGCTCCCCCCACTGGCTTGGGTCATCGCCGTAGCTGTACCTATGCCGCTTCACACTGTCCTCCTTGGGGCCTGGCGAGCAGTCGGCGAAGACTGCCCCCAAAGTCACCGTCGCTGCGGCCGCGATCAAAGCCCGACGCCGCACATCAGCCATCTGCCGAGCCTACCCTGACCGCCGCGCGGCACGGCGCAAGGCGACTCCGCGCCGGTGGCAGGGCCGCACTCCCGCCGAGCCGCAGTTTCAGGTCGCGCCGCCGACCCCGGGGGTGTCAGCCCTCCGCCGTCGTACCCCGGCCGTAAGCTGGGACCATGGCGAGCAACTGGGATCGACTGGACCCGAACCTGCGCGAATCCGTGCAGGAAAACGTAGAACTCTACGAGCGGGTGCGACCTGCCCTGAAGCTGGTCACCCGCGAGGTCCTGCTGACACTTCGGGCCATGCTCAAGGGCACCGAGGTGACACCGCTGTTCGTCACCGGCCGGACCAAGACTGTTGAATCCTTCCGGGAGAAGATTTCACGGACCGAGGAACCGCTGGAGCCGGGCGGTCCGCCGGTGCTGAAGTTCCCGGACCCGTTCCGGACCCTGAACGACATGGTGGGCATCCGGGTGATCACCAAGCTGCCCGCGGAAAACGCCGTCGTGGCCAACCTGATCAAGCGCCAGCGTCAGCTCTTTGACTGCCGCGGCGACCGCGAGAAGGACATCGGCTCGATCGAGTCGGGGACGTACGGCTATTCCAGCCGGCACCTGATCCTGCGGACGATCCACAACGAGGCCGTCAAGGAGTATCAGGAAGCCTTTAACCCGGAAGCCCAGCCCAATGGCAGCTACTTCTTCGAATGCCAGATCCGCACCGTGTTCGCGCACGCCTGGAGCGAGATCGAGCACGACATCCGGTTCAAGGCCGAGGATCCGCGCGCGTGGACGCCGCACTTCGACCGCCAGTTCACCGCCACGGCCGCGATGCTGGAAACGGTGGAGGGAGCGTTCGCTGACCTGCACGAACGCTACGAGGAAGTCCGCAGCTACTGGGACATCGACGGCGAAGGAGCCGCCCAGCTCACCCCTAACCGGATCCGCGATGTCTGGCGTACACTGCTGCCGCACGTGGACCGGAAGGTCGACGACGACTGGGGCTGGGCCGCCGAACTGATGGCCGCCCACGGCCTGAACCAGACCATGCAGCTGGCCGGGCTGCTGAGCGCCAACCGGATCACCGAGGTCCGCAGGGCCCTGGACCACCGCTACTCCCCCGGCCCAGACCGTCTCTTGGATGACCTGTTGCTCTGGCAGTACGGCACCAAACATGTCGACCTCACCGCCGAACCGGCCGACGCCGTCCCACACCCGCGGCGGGACAGCCTCCAGCGGCGGCTCAAGCAGATCGAGCGCTATCGGCTGACGCAGGGGTAGGAACTCCTAGAGCTCGGTCGGATCGAGGCGTTCCTCGACTACTTCGGCCGTGGAGCCGTCCGACGCGGCCAGCGTCACGCGGTAGGCAGCCTTGCCTGGTGTTTCCGCCACTGCCTCCACCAGCTGGGTCCCGCGGTAGAGCAGGCCCACACCGTCGTCGGTGCAGTGGGTCTCGCCCAATGTTCCCTGCGCCACCAGCCGGTGCACCAGGGGCCGGCGTGCCGCTTCGGAATCATAATGGACCCCGTTGTCGAAAGGGAGGAGGGCCAAGCCGTTACTCACGGCGCGCAGTTCAGGACCAAACGAGTCGGTTGTCCCGCCGCGGAACCAGCAGATCGATCCGGCCGACACGCCCGCCAACACCACTCCGGCCTGCCAGACGCGCCGGAAGATTGCGTCCAGTTCGTGGGCGCGCCAGACGGCCAGGAGGTTAACCACTGAACCGCCGTTCACCCACACAACGTCCTGGCCGAGCAGGTACTCCTCGATGTTGCCGACGTTGGGCATGCTGAACAGGTTCAGGTGCGTGAGCTGGAATCCGGCGACGTTGCCCGCTTCGCTGATCTCGGAGTTGAACCACCGCTGGTCCCCGCTGGCGGTGCCAAGATGGGCGATCCTGGGTGCCCGCCCGGTGACACCGGACAAATCCACCGCGTAGTGCACGAGTTTGTTGAATTCCAGCCTGGTCCGTGCGCCCGGCTTGTAGCCGCCGGAGGTCGCAAGAATTGTCGGACTTTTGGACGCCATAGCGGGTTGCTCCTTGGACGGGACAATCATTGCAGTTGAGCCTACCGAAGCCGGCGGCACGCACCGGCCGGATACCGTTCCCTTTCCGGGCAGGGGCAACTGGGCAGGAGCGCGCCCGGTCCGGAATGAAACGCTCTAGCGCGGCGGGCGGGCTGTCCTTAGAGTGACGGAGGAACCCGCAGCCCGATGAAAGGACGCCGACATGTCGTTCCAGGCCTATCTGGACACCATCGAAGACAAAACCGGCCTCACCCCGCGCCGGCTCGTGCAGATCGCCGAGGAAAAAGGATTCGCCGATCCTTCAGTGCAGGCTGGGACCATCCTCGAATGGCTCAAAGCGGACTACGGGCTCGGGCGGGGTCATGGAATGGCCCTGGTCCACGTCATCAAGAGCGGGCCGCGGATCGATGCCCGGCACATCGGGTCCTCCGGCGTGCACCGCGATGAGGCGGACGTGCTCTGGCTGGACGGCAAAGCAACCAAACCAAAGCCCTGACTGCGGAGGGGCCCAGCCTAGTGACCGGCGCCGAGCTTGCCGCCGAGGCGTTCGCGCATGAGGGCGCTGGCGTCGTTGAGGCCGATGATCTTCACGTCCGTACCGTGGTGGTGATACTTCTCGGTGATGGCGTCCAGGGCGGCGATCGTCGAGGCGTCCCAAAGGTGGGAGGCGTGCATGTCGATCAGGACGTGCCCGGGATCCAGGGCGTAGTCGAACTGGGTGTAGAGGTCGTTGGAGGACGCGAAGAACAGTTCGCCGTCCACAACGTATTTGGCGGTTTCGTGGCCGTCGATGTTCACGAGGGACCGTTCAACCGTGACAAAGTGGGCAACCCGGCGGGCGAACATCACCATGGCGACAAGAACGCCGACGCCGACGCCGATCGCCAGATTATGGGTTGCGACGGTGACGATGACGGTAGCGACCATAACTGCGGTTTCGCTCTTGGGCATCATTTTCACGGTCCGGGGCCGAATGCTGTGCCAGTCGAAGGTGGCGACGGAAACGAAGATCATCACCGCGACCAGCGCGGCCATCGGGATGATGGAGACGATGCCGCCCAGGACCACAACAAGGATCAGCAGGAAGACACCGGCGAGGAAGGTCGAGATCCTTGTCCGGGCGCCGGAGGCCTTCACGTTGATCATGGTCTGGCCGATCATTGCGCAGCCGCCCATGCCGCCGAAGAACCCGGTGACGATGTTGGCCACCCCCTGGCCCCAGGCTTCGCGGGTCTTATGGGAGCGGGTGTCTGTGACGTCGTCGACCAGCTTCGCGGTCATCAGGGATTCGAGGAGTCCGACGAAGGCCATGGCGAGGGCGAAGGGGAAGATAACCTGCAGGGTCTCGAGGCTCAACGGCACGTTGGGAATGAACAGTGTCGGCAGTGAGCTGGGCAATTCCCCCTTGTCGCCCACGGTGGGGACCGCGACGGCTGCGAACACGGTGATGAGGGTTAGAACTACGATGGCGACCAGTGGTGCCGGAACGGCTTTGGTCAGCTTCGGCAGGCCGAAGACAATGACCAGGCCCAAAGCAACGAGCGGGTAAACGAGCCACGGGACATCGAGGAGTTCGGGAACCTGGGACATAAAGATCAAGATGGCCAAGGCGTTGACGAACCCGACCATAACCGAGCGGGGGATGAACCGCATGAGCTTCGCCACCCCGGAGAGCCCGAGAATGACCTGGAAGATGCCGGCGAGGATCACGGCGGCGACGAAGTAGTCCACTCCGTGGGATTTCACCAGCGGGGCGATGACCAGGGCGATCGCACCGGTGGCCGCGGAGATCATCGCGGGGCGGCCGCCGACGAAAGCGATGGTCACGGCCATGGTGAAGGAGGCGAACAAGCCGATCCGCGGATCAACGCCGGCGATGATCGAGAAGGCGATGGCTTCCGGGATCAGGGCCAGCGCGACAACGAGTCCGGCCAGCACCTCGGTCTTGAGCCGGCGGGGGGACATTAGGGTCCCCCGGACGGATTGCAACTGCTCGGGCGTGAATGCCGGGGCATTCATGGCTGGTTTGACGGCCATTTCTGGCTCCGTTCATGGTCAAGAAGACGCGCGAATGCGGCTTCGCTTTGCTAATGTCTGGGGCGCAGCGCCGCGCGGGGAGGGGGGATTTCGCAAGGAACGTCTCAACCCCACTACCCAAACTCTACCCTAACGTGATGGTAGGGTTTAAATTTGAACAGGATGGAGCCCCTCATGAGCGCTAAGACCAGCACCATGCACATCGGTGAACTGGCCGAACGCACCGGGCTGTCCCTGCGGACGATCCGCCATTATGACGAGGTTGGACTCCTGCCCGCCAGCGCGCGCACCGACGGCGGCTTCCGGGTGTACTCGGAGGATGATTTCGAACGGCTTGCTGTTATCAAGCAGATGAAGCCGCTGGGGTTCTCGCTGGAGGAAATGTCCGAGATCCTGGGCCTGCTCGCGGGTGGACCGGACGCGCCGGGGTCCACTGACCGGCTCGTGGAAATCCTGGGGCGGGCGACGCATCAGCGCGCCAAGATGGCCCGCAGCCTCGCACAAGCGGATGACTTCATCGCCATGCTTGGCAGCCGCACCGCCTAACCATCCAGGGTCCGCGCCTGCGGCTCAGCTAGAATCCGACATATTCTCCCGCGCAGCGTTCACGAACTGGCTCCGGAGCGGCCCCAGTGGCACCATGTTTGGATGCTTGAGGCAACGAAAAACCCGCAGTCCGCCCAGGAGCCCAGCGCTGACGCGGTCCCGATCAACCCCGCCCTCGCCGTTGAGGCCAGGATTGCTCGCATCGCGGTGACCGTATTCCCGCTGCTGGTCCTCATCGCCGGAGTCGCCGGCTACCTGTTCCCGGGCGCCCTCAAACCCCTGAGCCCCAGCGTCCCGTACCTGCTGGGAATCATCATGTTCTGCATGGGCCTGACCCTGACCCCGCCCGACTTCGCGTCGGTCGCCAAACGCCCCTGGGCCGTGGTCCTCGGGATCGTGGCGCACTACCTCATCATGCCCGGCGCGGGCTGGCTGATCGCCGTCGCCCTGAATCTGTCGCCGGAACTGGCTGTGGGTCTGATCCTCGTCGGCTGCGCACCCTCGGGCACGGCGTCCAACGTCATGGCATTCCTGGCCAAGGGCGACGTAGCCCTCTCGGTCGCCGTCGCCTCCGTGTCCACCCTGATCGCCCCGATCGTGACGCCGCTGCTGGTGCTGTTCCTGGCCGGTTCCTACCTGCAGATCGACGCCGGCGGCATGGTTCTGGACATCGTCAAGACCGTCCTCCTGCCGGTGATCGCCGGCCTGCTGGCCCGCTTTTTCCTCAAGAAGCTCGTGGCCCGGGTGCTCCCGGCCCTTCCCTGGGCCTCCGCCGTCGTGATTTCACTGATCGTGGCGATTGTGGTCGCCGGCAGCGCCGGCAAGATCGTCGCCGCCGGCGGAATTGTGTTCCTGGCCGTGGTGCTGCACAACGGCTTCGGCCTGGGCCTGGGGTACCTGGCCGGCAAGCTGGGGCGTCTGGATGACAAGGCCCGCCGTGCGCTGGCCTTCGAAGTCGGTATGCAGAACTCCGGCCTGGCCGCCACCCTGGCCACGGCGCACTTCAGCCCGCTGACCGCCCTGCCGTCAGCCGTCTTCTCGGTCTGGCACAACGTCTCCGGCGCCATCGTCGCGGCCTGGCTGGCACGCCGACCGCTGCGGGACGCCTAACGCCGCCGCTCCCCGTCCGGCGCGGCCCGTGCGGGAAACTATTCCGGCAGCCGCGCAAGCAGGGTCGTGACAGCGCGCTCGGCGGGGCCACCCGCCGCCGGTGCCCCCGGCGCCAGAGCGTCGACACCATCCGCCTGCGCCGAGTCGGAGAAGACCAGTTGGGCGACACCGCGGGCAGTGAGCTCCTTCATCGTCGCAACGTCGCCGATGCTGCGGTTCGCCGGCTTGGAGCCGAGGATAACGCCGTCGGCGCCACCGGAGAGCATAAACTGCCGCCAGCTCTCGCCCACGAGGATCACCGGCTGGTAGCCGTGCCCGGGCAGGAGCCGAACGGCCGCCGCGGCGAGCCCACGGTCCCAGGAATCCTCGAGGTCGGTGATGGCGACGGCCACCACGTCGGTGCGTCCGCGCCGCATCCCTCGGGCTGCCCGGTTGGGCACGTAGCCCAGGTCTCGGACTGCGGCACGGACGCGGTCCCGGGTGGGCTGGCTGATCCGGGTGCTGCTGCCGGTGCGGCCGGTCAGCACGTAGGAGACGGTGGTAGGGGAAACTCCTGCGGCCGCCGCCACGTCTCGGATGGTGGGCTTGGATCCTTGCCGCAAAGATGACTCCCGGTAGTTCTCCGTCACGGAAAGGTGGCGGTGTGGCTGGTTCTCGTTGAACTCTAGCGGGAAGCCGAGGCAGATCCTTGGTGACCGCCGGTGGGCCGTCGGTTTCCGGGTCTACGGCCGGGCCAAAAGGTCTTCGTAGCGGGCGTGGCACAAAATACCCCATAGGGTATATTGAAGAAGTCCCCGGCTGCAGGGGCCACGTCCGGGAGCCTGAAGGATCGCCATGCACACGAAGGAACTGCCGGAAGGCTTGAAGCCAGTCCAGGCCAACCGCCCGGCGCGAAGCGCCCCCACGACCCAACCCGGCCTGGATAATAAGCGCCTCCAGCGCCGCGTGGTCTTCATCCTCGCCGGCGGCCAGATCCTCGGCGGCATCGGCATGGGAGCAACACTGTCCCTCGGTTCCCTGCTGGCAGCGCAGCTCTCCGGGTCCAACGCGTGGTCCGGCATGGCCGCCACAATGAGTACCCTCGGCGCCGCCTTCGCCGCCGTCCCCCTCGCCCGGCTGGCCCAGGCCCGCGGCCGGCGGATCTCGCTGTCCACCGGCGCCCTGGTTGCCGGCGCCGGCGCCGTCACGGCAATCACCTCCGCCGCGCTGGGCGTCTTCGCGTTGCTGCTGCTGGGCCTCATGCTCCTCGGCTCGGGCTCCGCAGTGAATCTGCAGGCTCGTTTCGCCGCGACCGACCTGTCCCGCCCCGGCTCCCGGGGCCGGGACCTCTCGATTGTGGTGTGGTCCACCACGATCGGCGCCGTCCTGGGCCCGAATCTGTTCGGCCCCGGTGAGACCGTCGGAGGAGCCCTTGGCCTGCCCCCGTTGACGGGCGCTTTCGCCTTCTCCGTGGCCGCGCAACTGTTGGCCGCCGGCGTCTATGCGACAGGCCTGCGGCCGGACCCGCTCCTCACCGCGATGGCCGCCCGAGTGCCCGATCTCGAGGCACCCCAGCCCAAAAGCGGTCTGCGGATTCTGCGCAGCAGCCCCCGGGCCCGGTACGCAGTGGCCGCCGTCGCCCTCAGCCACGCCACTATGGTGGCGCTTATGTCAATGACGCCCGTGCACCTGCGCGACCACGGGGCAAGCCTGACGGTGGTCGGCCTGACGATCAGCCTGCACATCGCCGGCATGTACGCCCTGTCACCTGTTTTCGGCTGGCTGTCGGACAAAGTCGGGCGACTGCCGACCATCCTGCTGGGCCAGGGCATGCTGCTGGTGTCGCTGGTGCTGGCCGGAGTTGCGCCGGATTCCAGCGCTGCCGTGACAGCGAGCTTAATCCTGCTGGGGCTGGGTTGGTCTGCCTCCCTGGTTGCCGGGTCTGCTTTGGTGGCCGAGTCAGCCCATGTGCAGGACCGGCCCGCGATCCAGGGCGTTTCCGACTTGAGCATGAACGCAGCCGGAGCGACCGGCGGCGCGCTGGCCGGTCCGGTACTTGCCGCAGTCGGGTATTCCGGGCTCGGGTTCCTCTCCATCACCATGGTGGCCACCGTGATCATCTGGACCGCCCGGCAGCCACGACGTCCCGGCAAAATCCAGGAGCAGCCATGACAAGCGACAGCGGCCCCACAGGGAACGTCGGCACGGGCACCCCTGACATACCCGAAAGCCGCGGCCGTGCGCGGCAACTCGCGCAGGTGCTCGGCAACTGGTCCCGGGCACGCGTGGTCTCAACCATCGTCGCCGCCGGCATCGCCGCGCTCTTCCTGCTAGGCGCCAACGGCATGATTGCCGGCGCCGGCACCGGCTGGACGGGCTACGCCCTGGTGGGCGCGGCGTCGATCCTGGCCGGCTTCCTGGCAGGCAGCTATGTCAACACCCCGATCGGCGCGGCGGCCACCCTGTGCGATCTACGCTGGCCCGTCCTGGGCCTCTTCGGCGCGGTGTGGGCGAGCTCGGCTAGGGAGGCAGTGCCGTCGGTCCAGGTCGCCGCGGGCCTACTGTCCCTGGCTGTGATGGCATGGGCCCTGCACGGCCGACTGGAGCTGGAGCGCAAAGTCACGCTGGGCCGCAGCGGATCGCCGGAATCCGACGTCGACGTCTGCACCGACTGCCGCCCGCTGTTCCCCACCAAGCCGCAACCGCAGGACTGAGCCTGCAAGCCTCGGCGGCGGAGCGCAGGCCAGAGGCGGATGTACGCCCAGCCGTCCCATTGGCATTTGGCAAGGAGCGATGACTGGCAACTCACCGCTAGGGCTTCAGCACAACCTTGATGCAGCCGTCTTCCTTTTTCTGGAAGATTTCGTAGGCCCCAGCGGCGTCGTCGAGGGCGACTTCGTGGGTTTTGAGGTCCATAACGCCGAACGGGTCTGCCGGATCCTCAACAAACGGAAGCAGCTCGTCCGTCCAGCGCCGGACGTTGCACTGGCCCATCCGGAGTTGGATCTGCTTGTCGAACATGCTCATCAATGGCATGGGGCTTGCGGTGCCGCCGTATACTCCACTGAGCGAGACGGTCCCTCCCCTGCGCACGGAATCCAAAGCTGCATGGAGGACCGACATCCGGTCGATACCGGCAGTCTCCATCACCTTCCTGGCCAGCGCATCGGGCAGGAGCCCCACGGCGTTCTGCGCAAAGGCGCCCACCGGCGAACCATGCGCTTCCATCCCGACGGCGTCGACGATCGCGTCGGGACCCCTGCCATCGGTCATGTCGCGGAGCTGGTCCCCAATGTCTTTCGTAAAATCAACGGTCTCCACGCCGTGCCGCTCGGCCATCCGGCGGCGTTCCGGAACCGGCTCGACGGCGATGACCCGGTGGCCCAAGTGCCGGCCGATCCGGCTGGCGAATTGCCCCACCGGGCCAAGACCAAAGACGGCCAGTGTCCCGCCGTCGGGAACGTCAGCGTAGTGGACCCCCTGCCAGGCCGTGGGCAGGATGTCGGAAAGGTAGAGGTACCGCTCGTCGGGAAGCTCATGCCCGACCTTCACCGGCCCATAATCCGCGTGCGGAACCCGCAGGAACTCAGCCTGCCCGCCGGGGACCGAGCCGTACAGCTCGGAGAACCCGAACAGGCTCGCACCGCTGTTGTGGGAGTGGACCTGGGTGGTTTCGCACTGGGACTGCAGGCCCCGTTTGCACATCCAGCAATGACCGCACGAAATGTTGAAAGGGATCACAACCCTGTCGCCCGGCTTGAGGTTCCGGACGCCGGAGCCGACCTCCTGAACGATCCCCATGGGTTCGTGGCCGAGGATATCGCCAGGCTTCATATACGGACCCAGGACCTCGTACAGGTGAAGGTCAGAGCCGCAAATCGCCGATGACGTGACTTTGACGATGGCGTCCGTCGGCTCCTGGATCACCGGATCCGGAACCGTCTCCACACTGACTGACCTTTTTCCCTGCCACGTAAGCGCCCTCATGTCCGCTCCTCCAGTCACAATCGAGAATGATAAGCATACTTGCCATTTCGATTGTTCCTTATCCCCGCGTTATTGAAAAGTGAGACCGGGCCCGGGGCGGAGTGCGCGGCGGCCCCTAGACCTTCCGGTGGATCGACTTGTAGCTCAAGTAGGCGGTGAGGCCCTCGACCCCGTACTCGGTGCCCAGCCCGGAATCGTGCCGGCCGCCGAAAGGAGCCGCATGGTTGGAAGCGAAGAAGTTGATGCCCACCGAGCCGGTGTCCATCCGATCCGCCACGGCCAGCGCTGCCTCCTGATCACGGCCGAACACCAGCCCGCCGAGGCCGAATTCCGTGTTGTTCGCCAGCGCAACCGCCTCATCAACGCTGCCACCTGCGTCGTTGTATTTGAGGATGCAAATCACCGGACCGAATATCTCCTCCCGGGAGATCCGCATGTCCGGCGTAACGTCGGCAAACACTGTGGGTTCCACGAAGTAGCCGCCTTCCAGCCCGCCGCCCAGTGCCGCGCGGCGACCGCCGGTGGTAGCTCGGGCGCCCTCGGCCAGGCCCGACTCCACGAATTCCAGCACGGTCCGGTACTGGGATTCCGTGGCGCACGGCCCGAAGACCGTGTCCGGATCCAGCGGGTCGCCCTGCTTTCCGGCCGCGATGGTGCTGGTGACCATGGCCACCACCTCCTCGTACCGGCTGGCCGGCGCCAGGATCCGGGTCGAGATGTAGCAGGTCTGCCCCGTGTTGCGCATGGAGGAGCGGATCAGGACTTTGGACATTTCCTCAAGATCGGCGTCCGACAGCACGATCGCACTGGACTTCCCGCCGAGCTCCAGGGTCACGGGACGCAACAGCTCGCCGCAGGCCGCCGCGATCTTCCGGCCAACCGGCGTCGAACCCGTGAAGGCCACCTTGTCCACTCCCGGGT
Source organism: Arthrobacter sp. UYCu512 (assembly GCF_040547075.1). Taxonomy (NCBI): domain Bacteria; kingdom Bacillati; phylum Actinomycetota; class Actinomycetes; order Micrococcales; family Micrococcaceae; genus Arthrobacter; species Arthrobacter sp. UYCu512. The sequence continues at coordinate 62,321 of NZ_JBEPPA010000001.1, read as the reverse complement.
GCTTCACCAGCGCATCGCCCAACCGTCCGGAGCCGGTGACGAGGTTAACGACGCCGGCAGGAACACCAGCCGCTGCGATCGCATCGATGATCACCCGGAGCGACAGCGGGGTGGGCGACGCCGGCTTGATCACCACGGTGCAGCCGGCCAGCAGCGCCGGGGCGAGCTTGATCACCACAAGGTTGATCGGGAAGTTCCAGGGCGCGATCAAGGCGCAGACGCCGATCGGTTCGCGCCGGACTACGGATTCGCCGCCGCCCAGGGGGAAAGCCCGCACGTCCTCCCGCTCAAGGTAGCCGGCCAGGCCTGCGAAGTAGCGAAAGATGCCCGCGGCGTTGGCCGCCGCCCCGGCGGACTCCGAGACCGGAGAACCGTTCTCGCGGGTGTTGGTCAGCGACAATTCCCCGGCGCGCTTCTCTACCTCTTCGGCAATGCGCAGCAGGTACGCAGCGCGGTCCGAGGGTGCCAGCCGCGGCCACTCCCCGCCATCGAAGGCCGTGCGTGCGGACTCGACGGCGGAGTCGACGTCTGCGGCGGTTCCGTCCGGGACGGAGCCCCAGACTTCGCCGGTGGCGGGGTCGGTGACCGGGTTGCGGCCGGTGCCGCCCGCGGGCGTCCAGGCGCCGTCGACGAAGATGTTGTCAACGTGCGTGTACGGCAGCTGAAGGGCGGCGCGGGCGGCCAGGGCAGAGCTGTTGTGTGTGGCGGCAGTCATCGGATGACTGCCGTCTTCAGCAGGGCATTGGAGCGGCCAAGGTCGGCGCTGGCCATGTCGTGGGCGGCCTGGGTGATGAGTTCGGGCACTATTTCCGCGGCCAGACGGTCGGTGTAGGTGGCGGGGTCCAGCTTGAACCAGGACGAGGCCAAGGCAACCCCGGCCTGGTCGAAGCGCCACAGCCGGTCTGCGTCGCGCATCAACGCGTCCTCAAGCGACTTGGCTACCGGGCGGGTGTCGTGGCCGTCGATGATCTCGCAAACGCGGTCAATGAACTCGGTGTTATAGCCCAGGCCCGGGAGCACCCGCCGGGCGACGTCGCAGCCCTGCTTCTCGTGTTCGTAGCGGATGGCGGCGTTGCGCCAATCCCCCGCGAAACCCTCTGAGATGATGCGGGACTCATCCACGTGGGCCCAGCCGGTATCGTGCAGCAGGGTGGCCACCCGGACCAGTTCAGCGTCAGCGTTGGGGTAGGCCCGGCAGAGCCTTTCGGCGAAGGCGAGGGAGATCGGCAGGTGGATGTCATTACCGCGGGTACGCGTCTCGTGCACTACGGTGCGCCAGAGCCCGTCGAGATCCCCGAGCGCTGCCGGGGTGGTGGCGATCGGGGCGGTGTCTACCGGTCCCGGCGCCGGGACCGGCCGGACCGGGTAGGCGGCTGCGAACTCCGCAGCCGCGGAATCAACAGCCGCGGGACTGGTTCCAGCCGGATTTTCGGAAACCGGGTTCGCGGCGCCGGTGGCGGCAGCCGAGGTGTGGGGGGCAGTCATGATTCTCCTTCGGGTGGGCAGGCCTGCTGGCTAGCTGTCCGTGGTGATCGTTTTGAGGGGCATAGTTGGGTCGGCAGCGGCGCCGGCGGGGATGTTGCGCCCTTGGGCAAGGGCGTTTTTGACGGCCATAAAGTCCAGCGGAGCATTAACGCAGTCCGCGGCGATGACCTGGCCCAGGCGGTAGTAGAGAACGCTGAATTTGCCGCGTTCCCTGTCCGGCCGCAGCACCGTCTGGTCGTAGCCGTTGCAGAGCCCGGCGATCTGAAGCTTCAGCTCGGCCTGGTTGGACCAGAACCAGGGGATGCCGGCGTATTCCTCGCGCCTGCCGGTGAGGGAGTAGGCGGCCACCTTGGCGTGTTCAATCGCATTGTTCACGCTTTCCAGCCGAATCCGCTCACCCGGTTCCGAGCCGGGCACGGGGTTGGGCATGTTGGCGCAGTCACCGATCGCCACCGTGGTGCCGTCCGATGCCAGTGCGAAACGGTCCACAACGATCCCGTTGTCCACGGCGAGGCCAAGCTGTTCTGCGAGTTGGGTGTTGGGGCTGACGCCGATGCCGACCAGCACGATCTGCGCCGCCAACACCGTGCCGTCCTGGAGCTCGACACCGGCGACGGCGACGGTGCCTGCGTTGCCTGCGGCTGCGGTGAAGCGTTTGGCGCTTGTATTGAGCCGGATGTCCAGGCCGCGGGCGCGGTGGGCCTGCAGGAAGTACTCGGCGGTTTCCTCGCCGACGGCGCGGCCCACCAGCCGCGGGCCGAATTCCAGCACGGTGACGTTTTTGCCCATTTTTTGAAGGCTCGACGCAGCTTCGAGGCCGATGAACCCGCCGCCGATCACCACAACATCCTGGGCGTCCCCCACCCGGGCCTTGAGCGCCAGCGCGTCGTCGGCGTTGCGCAGATAGAGCACGCCGTCGAGGTCGCCACCCGCTATTTCCAGTTTCCGGGCGCGGGCGCCCACCGTGAGGGCGAGGCGCTTAAAGGGGAATTGCCTGCCCGAGGTGGAATACGCGACGCCGGAGCCGTCGGCGTCCTTGTCAATCCTGACAATGTATTCGGCTTTGACCAGCTCCACGTTGTGCTCGGTCCAGTAGTCGTTGGAGCGGAAGATAAGGGATTCGCTCTCCACAGTGCCCTGCAGGAACTCCTTGGACAGGGCCGGGCGCTGGTAGGGTCGGTGGTCCTCATCGCCGAGCAGGGTGATGTGTTCCTCGAAACCAAGCGCCCGGAGCGATACCGCGAGCTGGACGCCGGACTGGCTGGCGCCGATGATAAGCAGGCCCGTGCGGGTCGCGCCCTCAGTTTCGGTACCGGCTGCGCCGGCGGTTCCGGCGGACGCCTGCTGCGACGCGGCAACATGGGTGCCCATCACTACACCTGCGTTTCCGGGGTGGTGACGAACAGTTCGAGCTCATCGGTGAGGCGGAGCTGGCAGGACAGGCGCGAGTTGTCCGCACGGTCCACGGCGGTGCCGTAAAGCATCTCGTCTTCCATATCCTCCATGGCCGGAAGCTGCGAGAGGCAGTCCTCCCGGACAAAAACGTGGCAGGTGGCGCAGGAGAGCGAACCGCCGCACTCGGCCACGATGCCGGTGACGCCGTTGCGCACTGCGGTCTCCATGACCGAGTCGCCGGCGTTGCCCTGGACGTCGCGGACTGCGCCCGCGGCGTCGGTGAAATGAACCGTTGGCATTGGTCCTCCTTGGATTGAAAAGCGGAAAGGTCAGGTCAAGGGCGCGGTCAGATGAACTGGCGGCCGCCGTCGACCACCATGGTCTGGCCGGTGTAGTAGGAACTGTCCGGACCGGCCAGGAAAAGGGCCGCGCCCACGATGTCCTCCGGCTGGCTGGCCCGCTTGATGGCGCCCCGGTCCACACCGTAGTTTTCGGCGTCCGCCATCAGCCCGTAGCTTGCTTCGGTCAGGGTGAAGCCCGGGGCGATCGCGTTGACCGTGATTCCCCGCCGGCCCAGTTCCTTGGCCATCACCCGGGTTAGGGCCACCACGCCGCCTTTGGAGGCGACGTAGTGCAGCCACTGCTCCGAGCCACTGAAAACGGTGGCGCTGGAGAGGTTGATGACGCGCCCTCCCTCGGGCAGGTACGGGCTCGCGGCCCTCGTGACGAGCCACGGGCCCTTGAGGTTGACGTTCATCACCAGGTCCCATTCGGCCGGGTCGATGTCCTCGAACGGGCTGCGGGTCACTCCGGCGTACACCGCGGCGTTGTTGAGCACAACGTCGATGCTTCCGTTGCCGAAATCCGCGCAGCTTTTCGCCAGGGCCTCGGTGGAGCCGACGCTGGTGACGTCGGCGTGGAGGGCGACGGCATCGGCACCGGTAGCCAGGACCAGCCTGGCAGTTTCCTGTGCACCGTCGAGGTTTACGTCCGCCACCGCCACGCGGTAGCCGCGGCGGCCGAAGCCGAGCGCGAACGCCCGGCCGAGCCCGCCGGCGGCACCGGTGATCAGGACGGTGCGGGCAGTCTGGCCCGCACCGTCCAACTGCGGATCAGACATGGCTGTGGCTGTGCGCGCCCGGTCCGGCGATGACCAGTTCGTCTTCGGCGTCGAGGATCTGGACCGTGCCCTTCGTGCCGTCCACGCGCAGCCGCTGCCCGGTTTTGATCGTGGTGGACGCCGAACCGGTGCCGGTCACGGCCGGCAGGCCGTACTCCCGGCAGACGATCGCCGCGTGGCTCATCATGCCGCCGATGTCCGTGACCGTGGCCTTGATCTTGCCGAAGATCGGCCCCCAGGACGGTGCCGTGACGGTGGCCACCAGGATTTCGCCCTGCTGCACCTCGGATAGTTGGTCCGCGTCGGTGATGACGCGTGCCAGGCCTTCCACGACGCCGGGTGAGGCGGCCATGCCGCGCAGACCGCCGCCTTCGACTGCTTCGCCGGCCCCAAGCCATTGCTGGACCTGTTCGGTGGTGATGCCCCAAAGCATCCGGGTGAAGGGTTCGGTGATGATCTCCGGCGGGGTGTTCAGTGCCGGTGCGGGCCGGGCGGTTTTGAGCGCATCCACGATCCCGCGGCGGCGCTCGATTTCCTCCGGCCAGTAGTCCGGACCAATGGGCTTCGCGCCGACACCCCATCCGGTGACGAGGTCGAAGAGCGCGTCACGGACCTCGTTGCGGCCCAGGTAGAGCAGGTCGTCCGGTTCGGTCCAGAAGCCTTCAGCCTGCATCATGCGGGACAGTTCGCGGATCTTGCGCCAGAAGACGCCCATGGTCCAGTGCTCGATGTAGAAGTTGTGGTTCTCCACGTACGGGTAGGCGGTGGCGGCAAGGCCGCGCTTGGCGTCGAAAAGTGCCAGGTTTCCGCCTTCGAGCAGGTCCCGGTATTCCCCGATGATGCGGTCGCGTTCGATGATCAGGGCCTCGACGGGCCGCATGATTTCCTGGCCCTCGTCCACGCGGCGGATGTAGTCGGCGATGTAGCCGAGCGGGATTTCCTGGTGTTCGTTCCAGTACTTGTCGTGGCCGTAGAAGCCGTTGCCCACGGTGAAGTTGAACCACGGGTCCTTGGCGGCCTCGTACTGGGCCGTCCAGCGGTCCCCGCCGGGGGCCGCGGCGATGGCCGCCAGGGTGGACCCGACGTCGTCGGTGTTGCCGAAGAGCGACTGCAGCTTAAGTTCGACGGCCAGTTTGGCCAGCCCCTTCAGCTCGTCATCCGGGCGGAAGAGTTCCATGTCCACGCCCTGGACCATCGTGGCGATGGACTGGTCGGGGATGTTGGGGAAGACCTGCTTGCAGAAGTTGAAGAAGTCCAGGTAGGCAATGTAGCCGAGGTTGAGGAACTCGAAGTGGTACTGCCAGTTCTGGTAGGCCAGCTGGATCAGCCGGTCGTAGCTCTCAAGCAGCTTCTCGGAGCCGTCCTTGCCCTTGCCGGAGAGGATGTCCTCGATCGGGACCACGTCCGGGAGCTTGGGGAAGGAGATGGTTTCCATCTCGTCGATGGTCCCCTTGACCTTGATGTGCCACTGCTTGAGGAGCTCGTCCCAGTTCTGGAAGTAGTGGCCAACCCGCTGCTCGAACAGGGGCACCCGCGCGGCGATCTGGTCCTCGGGCACCGGGATGGGCGACATGTAGAGGTAGCCCAGGTGGACCCGGAATTCGATGCCGTTGGCGTTGGGGATCATCAGGTGCCGGGCGTTGTACTGGCCCAGGCACTTGACCGCGAATTCGCCGCCGATGGTCTCGAAGGGCTTGAACACAGTGGGCCAGTGCTGGCTGTCGCAGAACCAGAACTTGGCGTCCTCCTGCTCCTTGAGCTTGTCCTGGAACACCAGGTAGTAAGGGTAGATCTTTTCCCAGCCCTCGGCGCCGGCGGGGACCGCAAGCTCGGAGGGCTTGGGGAAGGATTTCAGGGACATGGCGGTCCTTTCAGTGCGGGCTCGGCGTTGAGCCTGGGTGAGGGAGCGGGATAGGGGGTCAGGACTTGTTAGGTGAGCTGACGGGGGCTGAGTCCGCTGAAGTAGCCGCCAGCGGCAGCAGCCGACGGGACACTCGGCTTGGAGGAATGCACCGTCTCGGGGCGGGACTGGAGCAGGAGCAGGTTTTCGCCGTCGGGCAGGTCGCCGTCGAGTGCCCATTCGATGTCCTGCGGGCACTTGTAGTGCTTCTCCGCGCGCTTGGCCATTTGCGCTACGGCCGCGAGTTCGGCGTCGCTGAGGCTGCGGCGGCCGCGGCGTTCGGCATCGACCTCCCGTTCCACCAGGCGACCGGCCGCGGCGTCGGGGACGAGTTCGGCGTGCTTGTCGCCGAGGTGTTCGAAGATGACGGCCAGGGTGACCTTGTCCAGCATGATGTTGTCCGGGGTGACCTGGCCGGAGACCACCATTTCGCCGACCCCGTAGGAGGAGTCGATGGTGATCTTGGAGCGGTCGCCGTTGGTGGGGTCCATGGTGATCGCGACGCCGGAAACACGGGCGTTGACCATCTTCTGCACCACCACGGCCATCGACAGGCCCTCGTTGGGGATGTTGTTCCGGAGCCGGTAAATGATTGCGCGGGAAGTAAAGAGCGAGGCCCAGCACTGCCTGATGTGCTCGGTGACGGCCTTGACGCCGTCGAGCCAGAGATAAGTGTCCTGCTGGCCGGCGAAGGAGGCGTCCGGGAGGTCCTCGGCCGTGGCACTGGACCGCACGGCGACCGGGACCGGCTCCTCAAAGCGGGACATCAGGGCGTTATAGGCTCCGACGGTGAGTTCGCGCATCGCCTGCGGCACCGGGCGGGAGCAGATGTCCTCGCGGATGGCGGCGGAGACCTTATCCACCTGGCCCATGTCCCCGGGGTCCAGATCGGCAAGGAGCTGGTGGATATGCCGGGTGATGCCTGCTTCTTCCATAAACGCATCGAACTGCGCGGTGGTGACGACGAAGCCGGGAGGAACTGGCATGCCGGCGGAAGTCATCGTGACCAGGGAGGCGCCCTTGCCGCCCAAGTTTTCAAGTTTCGGCTCGATGCCGCCGTCGAAGAACTGGATGTATTCGTTGCTTTGCATGTTTTTTAGGCCTTCCAGCTGACGGGGACGGTCTCGGGGACGCGGAAGGAGAGGTTTTCGCGGAAGGTGGTGTCATCCGGCCTCTCCAGCTGCAGCGCGGGGGCGAGCCGGGCAACTTCCTCGAGGGCGATTTTGGCCTGCAGCTTGGCGAGCATATTGCCCAGGCAGTAGTGGATGCCGAACCCGAAGGACAGGTGTTCGCGGGCATTGGTGCGGGTGATGTCGAAGTCCTCGCCGGAGCTGAACTTGCCCTCATCGCGGTTTGCGGCGCCCATCAGGAGCAGCAGCTGCGAGCCTTCCTCGATCGCCACCCCACCGACTTCGGTGTCTTTGAGGGCTTTGCGCCGCCACCCGACAATCGATCCGGCGTAGCGGAGGACCTCGTCGATGGCCGCAGGGATCGTCTTGGGGTCTGCTACGAGCTGCTTCCACTGCTCGGGGCGGGCCAGGAGTTCACGGAGGGCGTTGGAAATCAGTGTGGTGGTGGTCTCGTGGCCGGCGAAGAGCAGGCTGTAGAGGACGGAGGCGATCTCGTGGTCGGAGATCTCGGCGCCTTCCTGCTGCGATTTCACCAGGTCGGCGGTGAGGTTGTCACCGCCTTCCTGGTGGGCCACCCTGACCAGGCGGAGGCATTCCTGCCAGTACTCCACGAGGTTGTGGGCGTGCGGGATCTGTTCCTCGTCGCTGAGGTCGCCCCAGGTCATCGCGGCGCGGGAATCACTCCAGCGTTTGAAGGTGTCCACCTGGGACACCTCCGCTCCGATCAGGGTCAGGATGGTGATGGTGGGGACGTCGTAGGCGAGGTCCCTGACCATGTCGCCGCGGTGGTCCGGGCTGGCCAGCATCTTCTCCAGCAGTTCGACGACGTTCTGCCGGATAAAGGGTTCCAGCGCCTTGTAGCGCCGGGGAGTGAAGGCCTTTTGGACCACGGCACGGATGCGGGTGTGCTCCGGCGGCCGGCGGGCGGACAGGCCCGAGTAGGCGGTGAAGCCGCCGTCTTCCATGATCTTCTTTGCTGCGGCGCCGCGTTCGCGGACGGGAGCCTGGGCATTTTCGCTGGAGAAGGTCTGCCAGTCGTCGAACACGGCTTTGATGTCGTCGTAGCGGGAAACAACGTAGAGGCCGATCCGCTCGTCGAACATCACCGGCTGCTCGGCCCGGAGTTCGGCGTACGCCGGAAACGGATCCTTCATCTGGAACGGCTCGTAGCCATGGTGCCCGGCGGGGGCTTCGGCGCCGTGACCATAGGGGCAGCGGCCGGCCGTTTCTGTCGACGATGACATCTGGGCTCCTAGATTTTTGGTCCCGCCGGCAGCGGCAGTGCTTGCCGGGGGTTCTTATTCATCAGTGTGGCCCCGATCACCCGCGCCGGACAGGACTGGCTTCCACTCAGTGGAAGCCAGTTGTCTTCCGTCCCGGTGGGACGGCGACGGCTCAGGCCGTGCCGGCGAAGTTGCTGCCGAGCAGCGTTTCCAGCGGGATCCGGGCCGTGGCGCGCTCGATCTGAGCGGCGATGCCCCGCAGGACGGGCAGATGCCGGGTCATCGTGTCGGCCTGGCTGGTGGGCAGCACCAGTCCGATCGAGGCGCCAATCCGGCCGGTATGAAAGACCGGGACGGCGATCGAGCAGGAGCCCAGCCGGACTTCCTCCAAGGTCGTGGCGTAGCCCTGCTCGCGGATCCGGGTCAGCTCCCCGGACAGCTTCCTGGGGTCCACGTGGGTGTGGGCGGTGTGCCGCTCCAGCTGCCGGTTCAGGTAGGCCTCGCGGACCCAGTCCACCTCGAAGGCCAGGATGACCTTTCCGACGGCGGTTGCATGCATGGGCAGCCGGCCGCCGACCCGGGAGGCCCGCGGGACCCGCCTGGAGCCGTAGACACGATCGATGTAGAGCACCTCATGGCCGGCCCGGACCGCCAGGTGCGCGGTTTCGCCGGTGAGCGAGAACAGATCCTGGACGTAGGGACGGGCCGCATCGCGGAGCTGCCGACCGGTGTTTTGGGCCAGTTCCCAGAGCCGGATGCCGAGCTGGTAGCGGCCGTTGGGCTCGCGGGAGAGGAGCCCCCAGTCGGTGAGTTCGTTGACCAGGCGGTGGGCAGTGCTCAGCGGCAGCCCGGACTTTTCGGCAATGTCGGTGAGGCTGAGAGCGCCCCGGGACTTTTCAAAGGCTTCCAGGATGGCGAGGACCTTCGAGGTTACGGTCCTGCCGGGTTCGCGGCTGCCGCCGGCCATCATGACCTCCTCGTCGCGGGCTCAGGGCCGGCCGTCAGCTGGCCGTTCCCTGCCCGGAATCGAGTCTAATCGGCACTGGCCCCGGCACGCTCCGAACGAGCCACGGCCCGCCTAGACATCGATGGTGTCCATGTTCGGGTACCTCGCTCCGGCTGCCGCCCCGGCCGGAGCCAGTTCGTCGAGGCGGGCCAGGTCGTCGGGGGAGAGTTCGACGTCGGGAGCGCCCAGATTTTCGAACAGACGTTCGCGCTTCTTGGTGCCCGGGATGGGAACAATATGCTCGCCCTGGGCCAGCAGCCAGGCAAGTGCCAACTGCGCCGGAGTGCAGTCCTTCGTATCCGCCAACTCCTTCACCCGATCCACGAGCTGTAAGTTGCGGGTGAAGTTTTCGCCTTGGAAACGCGGGGAATGCCGGCGGAAATCGTCCGCCGCAAAGTCGTCAGGGCTGCGGAATTGACCGGTCAGGAAACCTCGGCCGAGCGGGCTGTAGGGGACAAAGCCGATGCCGAGCTCGGCGAGGACCGGGATTATCTTGGTCTCGGGCTCGCGTTCCCACAGCGAATATTCGGTCTGCAGGGCCGTGATCGGGTGCACCGCATGTGCCCGGCGAACGGTGTCCGCGCTGGCTTCGGATAACCCCAGGTGCCTGACTTTTCCGGCCTGAACCAGCTCAGCCATGGCTCCGACGGTTTCCTCGATCGGGGTGGCCTTGTCGACGCGGTGCTGGTAATACAGATCGATATGGTCCACGCCCAGTCGCTGCAGGCTCGCGTCGCAAGCGGCCCGCACGTAGTCCGGGGAGCCGTTGATGCCAACCCAGGATCCGTCGGCCCGGCGTTCGTTGCCGAATTTGGTGGCGAGCACCACGTCCTCCCGCCGGCCGGCAATAGCCCGGCCAACAAGCGCTTCGTTTGTGAACGGGCCGTACATGTCAGCGGTGTCCAGCAGGCTGCCGCCGGCATCGAGAAAGGCCTGGATGGTTGCGATGGACTCTTTTTCCTCGCCATGACCGTAGAACTCGCTCATGCCCATGCAGCCCAGCCCCAGGGCCGAGACGGTGAGTGAACCGAGAGTGCGGGTTTCCATAGATTTCTCCTCAGGCAGATCGGCATGGCGGCCACCGGCGTCCGTTCCGGAACCTGATGGGACTTGTGTCCCGGCTGCGGGACGTCGCCCAGGTGGCAGGTGGCCACTCTAGGCCCATCCGTCCTGGGGTACAACAAAAATCCGATTCGGCTGCGCTTGCGCGGTCCGCTGCGACTCGCGTCCGGTCGAATCGGCGCGGCGGACGAATCGGCGCGGCGGACGAAGAAACAGCACAGCAAAGCAGGCCCGACGTCGGCCGACCGCAGAGCAGCGCTCTCGGACGGGTTTTCTTCGCCTCAGCGCCGCCAATGGTACGGCGTTGTCGTCGACACCCGGAGCAGGCCGTAGCGTTCCAGGATCGGCCGTGAATATTCGGTTGAATCGCTGTGGATGAGCGTTTTGCCCAGGGTCAATGCGGCGCGGGCCCGGGCCGCGGTGAGAGCGCGGTAGATGCCCCGGCCGCGCCACTGGCTGAGTGTTGCCCCGCCCCAGATTCCCGCGAAGTCAGTGCCTGATACCGGCTCGAGGCGGCCCGCGCTGACAATCAGCCCCTGATGTTCGGCGACCCACAATTCCATCCCGTCGCGGCGAGCCATCCGACGCAGGACTGCTGCAGCGTTTCCATCGGAGACGGGACTGCCAAAAACCCTGTCCTGCATGGCGCTCATGGCCCGGATGTCCTGTTCCTCGGTCACTTTTCGCAGGCTCACACCTTGTGGAAGATCCACCTCGACGCTCAGTTCGCTGGCCGGCCCGATCATAATCGACTCGGTCTCGTCGGGCTCGAATCCGTGCTTCAGCAGCGCCTCGTGGAGTCCGGGCGCATGATCGTGACCGCGGGTTTTCCATTCGATCCGCACAATGGCCGGATCGCGGCGGTAGAACGCCAGCGCTTCGGCCACCCATCGCGCGATCGTCTCGGCGCCGGCCCCAGCAAGGTCTTGGTAGGTGACGAAACCTCGTCCGCCCTCGAAGGTCACGAGCCGCAAGGGACCCAGCCGCTCCACGGCGGCCGCGCCGGGGGTCTCCGCGTCCGTGCGGAGCTGCTGGTCGTACCTCTTGAGGAGTCCTGAAATCGCCATCGCTCCACGGTACAGCGGCCGGCGGGGGCGCACGTAGGATCGGCACATGACAATTGACGAGTGGGAGCGCAGCGTAGCCGCATTCTGGACGGCCTTCGAGGCAGCACCGAGTGACGCCGACGACGTCATCGAGGAACTGGACGAGCTCGCTGCGGCTTCGCCGGCAACCGACGGCCGGGCAGACTTCGAACGCGCCTGTATCCGCGATTCAACCGGCCGGACTGCAGATGCCGTCTCCTTCTATGACTCCGGGCTTGCTGCCGGGCTCGACCCGATCAGGCAGACCCGCGCCTGGGTGCAAATGGCCAGCTCCGAGCGCGCACTCGGACACACTGACGAAGCTTTGAGGATCCTCTCCCGCACCGACCCGCACGCCTTGGGCGGAGCCCCCGGCGCGGTGCGGGCCCTGGCCCTGCGGGACGCCGGCCGGCACGACGAAGCCCTCCGGGTCGCACTCGAAGCACTCATTCCACATCTGCCGAGGTATCAGCACTCCATCGCGAACTACGCGAGGCTCCTTACAGACGGCTAGCGCCGAACCGGCAACACCTCCCGAAACCGCGGAACATCCCAATTAATCCACTCGGTGTAGTATCTGGTACTGCGTGCCGTTTCCGTGTCCGTTGCGTCTGAAGGAGTTCCCGTGAGTCACCGCCACAACCGGAGGGTATCCCCCACGTCCGGGGACGAAAGCCCCGTTGCCGGCTCAAGCGGGGTCCCGGGCGGCATAATGGCGGGACCGGCATCCCGCCAGCAGAAGGTGCCGGCAACGGCGGGCAGGGACACGGCAGCAGCTCTCCTGATCGGACTCCTGGCGGGCATCCTCGGCCTGGCGCCGTGGCTGATCACCGGCGCACGCCTGCCGCTGCAGAACCTTTGGGGCTCGCAGCTACTGCCCGGACAGATGCCCCTGGCCCTTCTGCCGCTTAGCCAGTACGAAGCCACCACACTGGTGTCGTTAATGACCACGGGCGCTGCGGCAGCCGGCCTGGCGGTCCGGCGCTGGTCCCCGGCGCGCCGTCGCCTGGTCACGTGGTGCGCCGCCGGGGGCGTACTTCTGGTGCAGGCAACAGCAGCGATCCAGGCATTTAATGTGGTCGGCGAGGGCTTGGCGCCCGGCGCGTTGTCACGCCTCTACCTGGCTGGCCTGTTGGCTGGAGTGCTGGCCGCAATCGCCGCCGGGCTGGTGTTGCTCTTGCTCCTCGCAGCCCGTTCTCCGGCCTTGGTCGCGTTGGGGGTTGGCCTTGCGGCCGTTCCGTTTGTGTCCTGGGTGACCTCCGCAGCTGCCGAAGTGGCTGGGGTGGGCAACGCTCCCGTATGGCTGACCTTGCTGTGGCGCTGGTTCCCCGCGGTGCTGGTCGGCGTTGCCCTGGCGTGGTGCGGGCTGCGCCCTGCGGTCCGCGCTGTGGTGTGGGCGGTGGACCTGGGCCTGCTCTGGGTGGTCCCCGCAGGGTTCACAGCAGTCAGCAGTGTCCTGGGCACACGGGTGCTGGGAGGTGACCTGCAGGAAATGTCAGCAATGGGAAGGCAGGTTTTCGCTGCGGCCCTTGGTCCCGCCGGCGGCGCCGGACCGACGGTGCTGCTGGCACTGGCGATCGCTTTGTTGGGGGCTTTCGGTCGATTCCCGGCCAAGAAAGGGTTGAATGCCATTTACCGGACACGGGCGCATGGCTTTCCCCAACCTCCGGGTTAGAAGATCCGCGGGGCCAGCCGGGGACCTGTCTAGACTGGCCCAATGAGGTCGAATTGGGGGATCTTTCGCTCTGCCGCCGTGCTGGTGGCTGCTGCTCTGCAGCTGACCGCCTGCGGCAGCACCGACGTCGTATGCCCTGCCGTCGGGTGGGTCAGCACCATCACTGTGCGGCTCGAAGGCGACCTCACCGCCGTCGACCACGTTGAGCTGTGCACCCCGGCGGGTTGCTCCGTTCCTGTTGTGGCCTCCGCCCAGCCCGCTGCTCCAAAATCTGCGGTTCCCAGCCCGCCGGCTGACCCTTCACCATCCGCAGCACCCTTCACCTCAGCCCGGACAGCGATCAATTCCTGGTTGTTCACCGTCCGGGGCCAATTGCCCGAGGACGTAAAAACTCGTGTGCTCACCCAAGACGGCACCTTGCTCGCCGGGCTGGAATCCCGGCCGGAATGGACCAGGGCGGGTGGGTCGGAAGAATGCGGCGGTCCCATGACCACGCCGCCCATCACCCTCCAGCTCCCGCACCGGCAGCAGTAGCAGCCTTGCCCGCCGACGAAAGGATCAGCCATGACCTTCTTTCAGGACTTCCCGGTACCGCCCACTCCCCCGCGCGGGCGGGCGGTGAGGTACGTCCCGCCGGTCTGGGCCGGCGCCCCGCCCTACGAGCTTCCGGCGGTTGTCCAGATCGGTCAGTTCCTGCACCGGAGCCCGACATTGGTGATGGCAGTCAAGAGCGCCGATGTCTTTTCAACGGGTTGTTCGTTCGATGTGTCATGGACCATCCGCCGGGGCGACCAGACCGATGCGGAGTGGGCGGATCTCAACGACGTGTTTTTCCGGCCCGGATCCGGCCCCCGAAGGGGCTCCGGGGGAGCTTCGATGCTGCACTTCGGCGCGGCTTTCCCTGACGGCTCAAAGTCCAGCACCAGCGCGCATCCGCACGGATTCTTCGAAGGCCCCGGGGAGCCTGCTCCGCCGGTCCTCCTGATGCGAAACGGAGGCGGGAGCGGCGGCGACGACGAGCTCTCCGGCTCCGGCTCGCTCTGGCTCTGGCCGTTGCCACCCGCGGGGAAACTTCGGCTGGTTGCCGAGTGGAAAGACTTCGGCCTGGCAGAGTGCTCCATTTTCCTGGACGGGTCCCGGCTGCGTGACGCCGCTGCCGGAGTGCAGAAATTCTGGTGAGCTGCGCATCGCAGCGCCCGGGCACCCGCCTGCGGCACCCCCCGCCGGGAAGGCGGCAGACTGGGTCGGGGGAGCTGCACACGACCACAAGGAGAATCCATGACCACCGCAATCTCAGTCATCGTCTTTGACGTCAATGAAACCCTCTCTGACATGTCCGCGATGGGGGGACAATTCAGCGACGTCGGGGCGCCGGCTGAGTTGGCCAAGCTCTGGTTCGCGACCCTGCTGCGTGACGGCTTCGCGCTTACAGCCAGCGGAGACAACGGATCGTTCGCCGCGATCGGGGCGGAGGCACTTCGGGGACTTCTGACCGGGGTGGAGCTAAACCGCCCAATGGATGCGGCGGTCGACCATGTTATGGCCGGGCTGACCGGTCTCAAGGTACATCCGGACGTCCCCGCGGGGATTACAGTCCTCGCCGCTGCCGGGTTCCGGCTGATCACCCTCAGCAACGGCTCTGCCCGGATCGCCGCGAAGCTGTTCAGTGGGGCTGGGATCCGTGACGAGTTCGAGGCGCTGCTCTCGGTCGAGGATGCGCCGGCCTGGAAGCCGGCCCGCAGTTCCTACGACTATGCGGCTGCCGCTTCGGGCGCCGCCCCGGCGGACATGCTGCTGGTCGCCGTCCATCCGTGGGACATCCACGGCGCAGCCCGTGCCGGGCTGCGCACCGCATGGCTAAACCGGTCAGGGAGCAGCTACCCGGGCTATTTCGAGTCGCCAGATTTTACGGTCAATGCCCTGACCGAGCTTCCCGGAGTGCTGGCCGCAGCGCACTAAAAAAGCAGCGCCGAGCCCCTCAGCTGAGCTGGCCCGGCGCTGCTTGCGGGTCGCAGCCCGGGGCACGGACGCGACGATGCTTCTAGCCGGTAAATCCTTTATCTTTGAGCCAGGCGGCAGCCGCATCCCGGGGGTTTACCTTCCGGTCGCCGGAGACTTCCTCGTTCAACTTCAGCAAGTCCGCCGTCGTCAGAACCCGTGACACTTTGTTCAGCACTTCCGTGCTCTTAGCGTCCAGCCGGTCCTTCAGCGCCAGCGGCACCACCTGTTGGGCCGCGAAATTGTTCAGCGGATCCGCCAGGGAAACCAGCTTGTTCTGGAGAATCAGCGGTGAGGTGCTAAAGACATCGGCGGCCTGGATCCTGTCATCGAGCAGCGCCCGGACTGTCACCGGCCCGCCACCGTCGCTGAAGGGGACGAATTCCTTAGGCTCGCAGCCGTAGTTCGCTTTGAGCCCCGGGAGGCCCTGGGGCCGTTCCTTGGCTTCCGGCGGCATACCGAGCGCAATCTGATCACACACCTTCCCCAGGTCGGCAAGAGTTTTGAGCCCGAATTTCGCCGCCGTCGCCTCGGTGACCACGATGGAATCCTTGTCCTCCGCTTGGGCCGCTTCGAGCACTGTCAACTCGTCGGGCAGCTTGCCGGGGAGTGCTTTCATGACGTCGTCGGCACTGGCAGCGGTAGCGTTCTTGTCAACGTAGCGGAGCAGATTGCCGCTGTAATCGGGGACGACGTCGATCGACCTGTCCTGCAAGGCCCGCACATACACCTCACGGGAGCCAATTCCTGGCTTCGTCGACGCGGGGATGCCAGCCGCGTTGAGCGCACCCGCGTAAACCTCGGCCAGCGTCTCGCTTTCCGGGAAGTTTGCCGAGCCGATCACCAGGGCAGCCCCCGGGGTGCTGCTTCCCGAAGGCCGGTCATTGTTCAGCGGATCATTTCCGGCGCCGCAGGCGGCCAGCGAGAGCGCGAGCAAAGTCCCCGCTGCCAGCGCGACGGTCCGGGCCAGTGGTTTCATCATGTTCATGTTCCTCATTCTTGAACCCGGCCGGTTCCGGGCCGAATTTTTCGTCCTGATGCGCCTGCACCCGCAGGACCATGGTACTCAGCACCGTCCGCAACTGCGGCAATGGCGCCTCAAGGATGCATTGGTCCGGGAACGCCGGCCGGGCTGACGGGACGCAGTGGCAGCATTTTGCGCGAGCCCGCATTTTCTGCCGCGTCCAGGGTCGGGTACTGGACGCAGGCGGGGACCAGCCGCCTGACATTCTTGGGCACCGGCGCCAGCGTCAGGACGGCATAGGCCAGGATGAATACGGCAGGTCCCCACCAACCCGTGCTGCCGAAGTAGTTCCGGATTTCATCGACCGACGGTAACGGGAACAGCAGGGCTGCCGCCGCCGCGGCAGCCACCAGGGCAAGCAGCAGGCCCAGCTGCAGGCCGGCCCGGAGCCGGCTAGGCCGGCCCGGAGCCGGCTGCCCGCAATGGGTGCGTTCGCTCCCCTCATGTGGCGTCTCCGGGGTCCCCGATGCGCGCCCGTTCCTTGTTCTCGGCCGTGTGAATGGCCCAGGCGGCGTTGATCAGGCCGATATGGCTGAAAGCCTGAGGGAAGTTGCCGAGCAGCTCGTTGCTGTCCGGGGAAACTTCTTCGGCCATCAGACCCAGATCGGTGGCAAAGCCGGAGGCCCGTTCAAAAACGGCGCGGGCACGTCCGGTCTGTCCGGCCAACGCCAGTGCGTGCGCCAGCCAGAAAGTACAGAGCAGGAACGTGCCTTCCTCACCGGACAGCCCGTCGTCCCCCTGGTAGCGGTACACCAGACCGCGGCTGTCGGTGAGCCGTTCATCGATGGCGTTGATGGTGGCCAGCATCCGCGGGTCATCGGCCGGGACAAACCCGACGATGGCCAGCATCAGTGCGGACGCGTCGAGCTCTTCGGAACCGTAAGCCTGGGTGTAGGCGTGGGCGTGGTCGTTCCAGCCGTTCACGCGAATCGAGTCGGCAAGCCGGGCCCGCGCTTGGATCCATTGCGGCACCCGGTCTTCGGCGTCCAGGACCGCGGCGAGGCCGATGGCACGGTCCACGGCGACCCAGCACATCAGCTTCGAGTGCAGGTAATGCCGGGGGGCACCTCGGACCTCCCAGATGCCCTGGTCGGTCGACTGCCACAGTGATGCCGCGGTGTCGGCCGCCCCGGCGAGGAACTTCCGGGTCCCGGGCTCCATCGCGGTGAGGTATTCCGGAAGGGTGGCTGCGGCGTCCAGCAGTTCGCCGTACACATCGAGTTGGCGCTGGTTCCAGGCTCCGTTGCCCACCCGCACCGGGGCACTGTTGCGCCAGCCCGGAAGGTGGGCGAGTTCCTGCTCGGACAAGTCCCGTTCGCCGCCGATGCCGTACATGATCTGCAGCGTCGCGTCGCTGTCCGGCCGGCTGGCAGAGACCGTCGCGAGGAAATGGAAGAACTTTCCGGCCTCATCCGGGCACGCAGCCACCCAGAGCGCCTGCAACGTCATACTCGCATCCCGGATCCAGGTGTAGCGGTAGTCCCAATTCCGGGATCCGCCGGCCACTTCCGGTAATGAGGTCGTCGCTGCGGCCACGATCGCGCCGGTCGGAAAGTAGGTTAGGGCCTGCAGGATCCGGCCGCTGGAAGCCACCAGTTCCTGCCAGGGCCCCTCGTAACTTTGGTGCAGCCGCGACCAGCTTGCCCAGCCCGCCAGCGTGTCCTCAAGCCGCCGCGCGATCTCCTGCGGGTTCCAGAAGGCCGGCAAGCCGGCGCCGGAGTCCTCGTGATGGAGGCCGAACTCCAAAACGTCGCCGGAGCGAAGCACCGGATGCGCCCGGGCAGTACCGTCCACCAGCTCGAAAGGAACGGTGGTGGACAGGGCCAGGATCCGGGTGCCGCCCCGAACAGTGACCCCACCCTCGACCCGGGCCAGCTCCGGCACGTCCCGGCCGTAGTCCGGGCGGGGAGCGAACACCACTTCCATTTCGATCTCCCCGCTGCTGCAGGCCACGTGACGCAGCAGCGTACCCGGCGCCCCGGCACCAAGCTCGTGGCCCCGGATCCCGTCCCCGAGCGCCAATGCGTCGGTGACCGTAACGATTCCCGCGGACGTGGTGTGGGTCGTCTCCAACACCATGGTGGGACCCAGGTAGCGCCGCGTCGAGGAATGCGGCGCAACAGGCCGGATTGACCAGGAACCGGCGGCCTCGCCCAGGATGCGGCCGAAAACGGAAGGGCTGTCGAACCGGGGAAAGCATAGCCAGTCCACCGAACCGTCCCGGCTCACCAGCGCCGCGGAGTTGCAGTCGGAGAGCAAGGCGTAGTTTGCGATCGGTTCGTTGGTCATTGGTGCCCCTGCCTTGTTGCCAACCCTGGCCCGCGGAAAACCGCGGGCGGTTGCCCTTCGTTCTACGACTATAGGCAAGGCCCCGGTCCGGGCTCTGCAAGTGAGGACACATTGCCGGCCGCAAGGCGCCTGGCCACGGACCTAGCCGTGCCGAAGCATCGTGGATTTCCTACTATGCCGAGGCCAGGGCGTCCCACGCGAAACTTGCCAGCCAGTGGCTGGACATAAACTCCTCGGTGCTGACGGAATCCATGCCTGCGGCCAGCAATGGCATCGTCGCGACGTCGAGTACGCGCACGGGCTCAGCCGTTCCCTCCGCTGCCGAGAGCGCTCGGCGGATCCGGATCAGCTGGCCGGCGCGGGTCAGGTTCAACCCGTTGAGGTGTGCCAGATACCCGTCCGACTCATCGGTGACAGTGGCTTTGGCAAGGATCCTGTCATCCGGCGCGAGACCCGGCAGGAACGCTGCAAACCACGCGGCAAAGGCATCCGCGTCGAGCACCCGGGCCATCAGGTCGGCCTCGCTCAAACCGGCGGACAGGAAATC
Organism: Arthrobacter sp. UYCu512; assembly: GCF_040547075.1. Taxonomy (NCBI): domain Bacteria; kingdom Bacillati; phylum Actinomycetota; class Actinomycetes; order Micrococcales; family Micrococcaceae; genus Arthrobacter; species Arthrobacter sp. UYCu512. The sequence continues at coordinate 43,382 of NZ_JBEPPA010000001.1, read as the reverse complement.
CTGCCCGCTCATTTCCCACTCCCCCGGCCATCCGGCGTCGTCCTTAAACCAGTTCAGTGCCGCTTTCTCACAAACGGCGGCAGCCTGGTCCCTGCCCAGGGTGCGGAAGGCGTCCAGCATCATGCCCAGGCCGAACGCGGCATTGGTATGCAGGCCATGCCGGACCGGGAACTCCGCTTTGGCGGTCCAGCCGGCCACCAGGGAGGCGACAATGTCCACCAGCGGATCCAGGTTCTTGCCCCATTGCCGGATCTGCGCGTCCCGGGAAGAGGCGGCAGCAGCAGCGAGCCGAACCAGCCAGGCCCAACCGTACGGACGCTCCCAGCTGGGGTTCGCCAGCAGGTAAGCACCTTCGACGGCGAGGTTTTCCGCGGTGAGGTTCGCTGCCAGCACCGCCCGGAGGGCGCTGTCACGGCCGGCGTCGAGACCATGCTCCACCAGGACGACGCCGAGCCAGCTCATGTGCACCGAGGAATGCCAGTCGAACGAGGTGTAGAACGCCGGGTGAAGTTCCTGCGGGCTGGCCCGATCCGCCAGGGACGTTTCCACGTGGTGGGAGGCGTAGGGATACTCTCGGGTCAGGTTGTCCAGGACGATGTCCGCGTAGGCCTCGGCGAGGTGGTCCATTTGTTCCGTGGGATTCAGGATCATGCGTGCTCCTTTGAAGGGCAAAGTCAGTTGAAGGCCAGGAAGTACATCAGTGCTGTGTTGGCGCCCAGCAACGGAATTGCCGTGGCGATCTGGGCCCTGATGACTCCGTATTTGTTTTTCATTTCCAATAGCGCCGCCGGGACCAGGTTGAAGTTGGCGGCCATCGGTGTGCAGAGCGTCCCGCAGAAGCCCGCCAGCATGCCGATCGCGAAGATGATCGCTGGATTCCCATGGAAGCCCTGGACCAGGACCGGCCAGCCGATGGCGGCTGTCATGATGGGAAACGCGGCGAAGGCGTTGCCCATCAGCACCGTAAAGAGGAACATCCCAACGGAGTAGACGATCACGGCGGCAATCAGCGAACCCTCCGGAAGTATGCCTTTGGCCAGCGTGCCCACCGCCGTGCCGACGCCGGCTTTGGTGAACAAAATGCCAAGCGTGGAGAGCATCTGCGGCAGCAGTGCTGCCCAGCCGATGGACTCGAGAATGCGGCGCCCTTCGAAAATCGGGGTCAGCTTCTGCTTCGGCCGCAGAATAACGACGGCGACGACGGCAGCCGCGACGGCACCGACGGCCAGTGCCACGAGTGTTGTGTTGGTGGGATCGAAGATGGGTTGTCCACCGATCTTCAGCACCGGAGCGAGCAGCACAATGATCACCGTCACCACCGGCAGGACGAGCGCGGGGATGAAGAGCCTGTTGCCGAACCGGGTGGCGGATACGGCGCGCTCCGCCATGCTCGTGGACCTTGCTTTGCCATCACCAAGGGGTCCCGAACTGGCAAGAGTCACCAGCACCAGCACGGCCACGCCCAGGATCCACGGCGGCGCGGTGCCAGCCTGGACCCAAGTGCCATAGAAGAAGCACACACCCAGCAGTCCCCAAAAAGCCGCACTGCCCCAGCGCTTCGGATGGGTCGTATCGCGGGCAATCAAGAATGCCCAGGCAACAAAAAGAATGCCAATCAGCCAGAAGACAGCTTCAACCTTGATCATGCGTTGCCTCCGACAGTGGCGCTCTGGGCGGTCTTCGCTGCTTGTTGGGTTGCCTGGACGTCCCGGTCCAGCTCGCGGTCGAGCCGCAAGAGACGGAACCCGTGGATCAGGAAGGCGATCACGGCGGACGGGATAGCCCAGATGGCCAACTCAAGCGGCTCCAGGTGGAGCCCGTATGTCGCGTCCACGAAGGTGGTGATCAGCAGGATCGAGCCTACTGCGACAAAAATGTCCTCGCCGAAGAAGACGCCGACGTTGTCTGCGGCAGCGGAGTGGCCCTTGATTTTTTCCCGTACCTTCTCCGGAACCTCGCCGTACCGCCGCAGCGCGGCGCCTTCTGCCATCGGGAAGACCAATGGCCGCACCGTCTGCGCATGGCCGCCGATGCCGGTCAGGCCGAGGGCAGCCGTGGCTTGGCGGACCAGGAGGTACCCCAAAAGGACACGCCCGGCCGTGAGCTTGGCGAGCTTGGAAATCAAGATCTTCGCCTGCTCCTGGAGGCCAAACCGTTCGATGATGCCGATGACGGGAAGGACCACAACAAAAATCGTGACCGACCTGCTGCTGGCGAAGCCGGAACCGAAGGCGTCGAGGATTTGTAGCGGCGTCAGTCCGCCAAGAAGGGCCGTGATGATGCCTGAGGCGGTAACAACAATCAGTGGGTTCATTCGGATGGCAAAGCCGACGATGACCAGCAAAACTCCGATTAGTACGAGCATATCCATCCATCCCCGCATGGATCAGGTCCGCTCTGCGGACGCGAGTAGTTATCGTGGCATGGCCGAGCCGGCCCGTGCCGGGAAGGTGGTCCCCCGCAAAGTGATGCCCATCACCGTGATCCACAGCCTAGGGATTTGTTGAACAATGCGCAAGGCGCCGCCGCGTCCGGCTAATCGGTCATGGCCTCGAGTAGTTGAGCCTCGGCCCGGTCAAGATAGTGGCGCACGAATTCCGCGGCAGCGGCATTGTCCCCGGCGGCCATCAACTCAATCACGTGCGCGTTGTCCGCCACGTAGGGCTCGTGGAATGCCGGATCGGATCCCATCGAGTGGAACACCAGCCGCATTTCCGCCAAGACCTGCTCCATCAACGAATCAAGCCGCTCACTTGCCGCCCGCGCAACCAGGGCCCGGTGGAATTCCTGATTGGCTGCCGCCATCCCGTTGACATCCCCGCTGGAACGGGCCAGCTGGGCCGCGGCGACAATTACCCGCAACTCGTCCAGCGCCGCTGGTTCCTGCCACAGCACGGCTGCAGGTTCAATAAAGCCGCGCACACGGTAAATTTCACGAACGTCTGCCGCGGACGGTCTCGCGACAAAAACTCCGCGGTTGGGAATGCGGGTAATAATATGTTCGGCGTTCAGCGCGGTGAACGCCTCCCGGAGCGTGTTCCGGCTGACACCCAGGGCATCGCCCAGGGCTTCCTCGGATAACTTTGTGCCGGGCGCGAGCTCGCCGGCAGCTATCCGCTGACGCAGTTGGGCTGAGATCCACACACCGGTGTGGGAGTGGGTTGAGCCCTTAGCCATCCGGCGAAGGGAATCCAGTACCGCTTCGAAAGTCATGGTGCTTAGCCTAGTTGGCGGGGGGACACGACCGGCATGCACCAGCGACGGGCGCCCCGGGCGGCTCCGGCATCCTTGGGTAGTCTTGGCGGGCGCGCCTACCGTTCAGTGGCCGCACCCAGGCCCTGCGCCGCGCTCAGCACTTCCGCCAAAGTCGCCATGGAGTTGTCGCCCGGGGTTGTCATCGCCAGCGCACCGTGCGCTGCGCCGATATCGACGGCTTCCTGGACCGGTAGCCCCTGGAGAAGAGCGTAGATGAGTCCGGCGGCGAATCCGTCGCCCCCACCAACCCGGTCGAGGATTTCCAGGTCCTTGCGTTCCGGGGAGACCACAGTTCCTGTCGCTAAGGTGTGGCACATGCCTTGCCAGTCATTACGGCTGGCACTGCTGACCCTGCGGGCGGTGGCGGCCACCATGCGCAGGTTCGGAAACCGGGCCAGGGTCCGGGAGGCGATGGTGCTAAAGCGTTGTTCGCCGTCTTCTGCGGGGACCGGGGGTTCGATAGCCAACCGGTCCAAGAAGTCGGTTTCACCGCCAATGACAATGTCAGCGCTTGCAGTTAGTTGGGTGAAGACGTCGGCGGCACGTTGTTCTCCACCGTGGTCCGCCCAGAGACTGGGCCGGTAATTGAGATCGACGGAAACGACGGTGCCGTGGGCCCGGGCAGCTGCCATGGCGGCAACCGCCGTCGCACAGGCGTTGTAGGACAGGCCGGCGAATATGCCTCCGGTGTGGAACCAACGGACACCTCGAACACCGAAGAGGTCGGCAAAGTCCACGTCGTCGGGACCGAGCCGGGAAGCCGCCGTATTTCCGCGGTCGGAGACACCGCGCGCGCCCCGGATGCCGAAGCCTCGCTCGGTAAAGTTCAGCCCGTTGCGCGCTGCGCGACCCGTCCCGTCATCGGGTACCCAGTTAATCAGCGATGTATCTACCCCGCCTGCGCGGGCCAGGCCTTCTATAAGGCGCCCGATGTCATTGTCAGCAAGTGCCGACACAGCAGCCGTCCGTAGGCCGAAGACTTGGCTGAGCGCCCGGATGGCGTTGTACTCCCCACCTCCCTCCCAGACGTCGAAGTGGCGTGCGGTGCGGATCCGCCCGCTTCCAGGGTCCAGCCGCAGCATGATTTCCCCGAGGGCCACCGCGTCGTAGGCGGCGTCGGTTTTGATGTTCAGCAGCATCAGGACGGTACCGCCTTCTTGCGTTGGTGCCCGGCCAGGTGACCCATTGTTTCTGCGCAGAGCCGAGCCACTTCGTCAAAGTCGCCTGCGCGAATCGCGGCCCGGGGGACCATCCAGCTGCCACCGGCAGCGAACACCGCCGGGTGGTCCAGGTATGTGGTGACATTTTCCGGAGTCAGTCCGCCGCTGGGCATAAACCGCATTTCGGGGAACGGACCGGCCAGGGCCGTAAGCATAGGCAGCCCGCCAGCCAATTCGGCGGGAAAGAGCTTCACATGCCGCAGACCAGCGGCCGCTGCTGCCTGCAGTTCGGAGGCGGTGGCTATCCCTGGAATGGGCGTAAGGCCATGTTCGCGGCAGCGGGCCAGGACGTCTGCGCCGAGTCCGGGGCTGACGATGAACTTCGCCCCGGCATCAGCGGCGAGATCAACGCCCGCGGCAGTCAGCACTGTGCCTGCACCGAGAAGAATGTCGGTGCGGCGGCGCAGGGTTGCGAGCGCCTCCAGCCCTGCCGGAGTTCGGAATGTGATTTCGGCGCACGGAATGCCGCCTTGGACCAGCGCATCGGCAAGCTCGTGGGCCCGGGACGCGTCATCAAGGACGACCACTGGAACAATTCCGATCACGGCAAGTGTTTCCGTGACTGAAGCACTCGCTGTCATCGCCCCAGCCACCCGCCGTCGACCGGCAGTACCGTCCCGCAGACGTAGTCCGATGCAGGGCTGGAGAGGAACACAACGGCCCCGGCCATATCTTCGGCGGCGCCCCAGCGCCCGGCAGGTATCCGGTCCAGGATTGCCTGGGACCGGGCAGGGTCATTACGCAGGGCCTCGGTGTTGTCCGTGGCAATGTATCCGGGGGCGATGGCGTTGACGTTGATGCCGTGGACAGCCCACTCGTTGGACAGGGCCTTTGTCAGCCCTGCAATACCGGATTTGGCCGCCGTATAGCCCGGCACGTTGATGCCGCCCTGGAAACTGAGCAGCGATGCCGTAAAGACCATCTTTCCACCGGCACCGCGGGCGATCATGGCCTTACCAACCTCGCGGCTGAGAACAAACTGGGAGGACAGATTCACCTGGAGAACGTGGTCCCAAAGTTCGTCCGAATGCTCAGACGCGGGGGCTCGTTCGATTGTGCCGGCGTTATTAATAAGGATGTCCACCGGCCGTTCCATTGCCACGAGGTCGGCAGCTAGAACGCGGACAGCATCACGGTCGGCGAAGTCCACCGTCTTGGCGGTGAAAGATCGACCGAGCGATTCGACCGCGCGTGCCACCCCACTGCCGACCGGTTCCAGGGTGGCACTGACCCCGATAATATCGGCTCCCGCGGCGGCCAGGGCCTCCGCTATCGCCCTCCCCAGGCCGCGCTTGGCGCCGGTGACGACAGCGAGCTTTCCGGTCAGGTCAAAAGCCGACGCGTTCACGCCGGCACCGCCTGGCAGTCGATGAGGATCTTCATGGCGTCCCCGGATGCAAGCTGGCTGAACGCCTCCGCGGTCCTTGCCAGCGGCACGATACCGGTGATCAGCTGGTCGGCAGGGATAACCCCGTCCGCCAGCAGCCCCACCGCCGTTTCGAAGTCTCGGCGTTCGTAGACCCTGGCGCCCAGGATCGTCAGCTCCCGCCAGAACACACGCTGCAGGTCAAGTGGCCGGGGCTGCGGGTGGATGGCTACGACAACGAGCCGGCCCCGGACTTTTGCAAGCGCCGTCGCGCCCAGGACCGCCGCAGCCGCACCGGAGACCTCAAAGACCACATCGGCGCCGGCCCCGCCCGTCCAGGCATTCACCCATTCGCCCTGGTCCTGGGTCCGCGGGTCCAGTACTTCGAATCCCAGCTCTTTGATCATGGCTCGGCGGTCGGCATCGAGTTCCAGCACCACCACGGATGCGCCGGCATGCCGCGCGGTGACGGCGATGAGAACACCAATGGGCCCGCCGCCGATGACCACTGCCTTCTCACCGGGCTCCAGCGCTGCCCGGCGGACATCGTGGACCGCTACAGCGACAGGTTCGACAAGGGCGGCGTGATCCAGGCGCAGCGAGGACGGCAGACGGACGAGGACATCCTCCGCAACATTCCAATATTTCTGCAGCGCGCCGGGGGAATCGATACCGATAAAGTTCAGATTCTGACAGATATGTTGATGTCCGGCCCTGCAGGCAGGGCAGTCTCCGCACCAGTCCAAGGGCATGACCGTCACGGCCTCACCAATCTTCCATCCGTTGACGCCTTCACCCAGGGCAGCCACCCGACCGGACATTTCATGCCCGATGACGGCGGGGAGAGTAACCCGGGAGTCCATGTTTCCGTGCAGGACGTGCAGGTCGGTCCCGCAGATTCCGGTGTACGCCACCTCGATCTGGACTTCTCCCGGTTTGGGCGGCTCTTGGATGCTCTTGACAATGTTGATGGTGCTGTTGCCTGTGTACACGGCGGCGGACATATTTTTTCTTCCTTCGGTGGAACTATTTCGGTCCGGGAGACCCGGACCGAAACGGTTGGTTAGTGCTTGGGCCCGGGCCCAAGTCGCGGAGGGTAGGCTCAGACCTCGAGTTCTAGGGCATCCTGAGGCTTCGCGGGGGAATCAGCAGGACCGGCCGTCGGTGCCTTGACGAGGATCAGCGCGATGGCGCCGATCACGGCGAGGCCGGCTGCCAGCCCGAAGGCTGCCGGCCAAGATCCCAGGCCCTGGATTAAGAAGCCCGTCACGATCGGGGCGATGATGCCGGCTAGGTTGGCGCAGAAGTGCACGAATCCCGTGACACCGCCCAGCCGGGACGGGTGTACAAAGTCACGCACGATGGCGAAGAACTGGACGTTGGCCAAGTAGAGGGTCAGCAGCACGATCGAGAACAGACCAACTGCCAGACCCAACGAATTCACTGCTGCGAGCGGAATGCAGAGCAGGCCGCTGAGTCCCAGGAAGAACCCCGTCATCCACTTCCGGACACGGAACGGAGCCCCTGAACGGCGGGCCAGCCGGTCCGAAAGTATCCCGCCCAGCGCCGTGCCGACGGACCCTGCCACCCAGGGCAGAGCCGCAGCCCACGCGAGACTGGAGAGGTTGATGTGCTGGGTCTGGACCAAGAACAGGGGATACCAGGAAAGGAACATGAACAGCAGCCAGCTGAAGCCGAAAAAGGCGATGGAGTTGGCAATCACTGCCGGCTGGCGAAGGTAGAAGCGCAGCGGCGGGACGTGTTCGGTGTTTAGTTCCCGGGCCGACGCGTCGTCGGTAGTGATGAGGGCCAGTTCTTCACGGGTAATCCTCGGGTGATCTGCGGGCTTGTCCCTGATAAGCCAATACCAGAGCGCCGCGATAATGAGCCCCACCGCTCCGAGGACAAGGAACGGGATCCGCCAGTTATTGTTCGAGAGGGCCAGCAGCCCTGCGACGAGGGGAATTCCAACAGCTGCACCCAATGGGTTTGCCGCGAAGGTCAAGCCCATTGCCGTGGCATATTCCTTTTTAGGAAACCAGTTCGTCATGGTCCGTGCCGTGACGGACCCCTGCGGACCTTCACCAAGTCCGAACAGCAGGCGCTGGATAAAGAAAGTGGCGAAGTTGAAACAGAGGGCAGTCAGTGCGATACACAATGACCACCACGCCGCGGCGACGGCCATCGTTTTGCGGGGACCAAATTTGTCCGCCAGCGCACCGCCGGCGAAGCAAGCCGGTGCATACGTGAAAGCGAAAGCGCCCAAAATGATACCCATGGTCCCGGTGCTGAACCCGAACTCATTGATGATTAGCGGTGCAGCAACACCCAGGGCTGCCCGGTCGCCGTAGTTGAGCATGAGCACACCGGCGTTGGCGCCCAGGACCCGCCAGCGGATTCCCTTCACGGATCGGTCAGCCTGCTCGTGGGTAGCAGTCGTTTTCTGGTTCAAAGTCATGAATGGAGTCCTTCCAGGGCAGCAAAGTCCAAATCCACGCCGTGGCCGGGGCGTTCCGGGGCAATAGCAAATCCGTCTTGAATGAGCAACGGATGGGTGATGTAGGCGTCCAGGCCGAAACCGTGTGCCTCCATATAGGAGCGGTTGGGGGCGGCTGCCAAAGCGTGGACTGTCAGGTCGTGCACACCATGGGAGGTTACCGGCAGGTTGTGCGCCTCGGCGAGGGAACAAATTTTTCGAAAAGTCGTGTAACCGCCGCAGTTACTCACATCGGGTTCCGGGAAGGAGAGGGCACCGGCTGTGATGGCCTGTTGAAATTCATAAAGAGTGTGCAAATTTTCGCCGCCGGCGATCGGTTGCCCGCCGTCACGAAGGATGCGGGCGTAACCCGCCACATCGTCGGGAATTGTGGGTTCTTCAATCCAAACTAGGTTAAATTCCGCGAGTGCCCGGGCGGCCCGGATGGCTTCGTCTGCGCTCCACTTCATGTTCGCGTCCACCATCAGCGGGAAGTTATCGCCCAGGTGCGACCGCATGGCAGCGACCCGCTCGAGGTCGTCCTTCAGGACCGGCCGTCCGACCTTCATCTTGATCGCCCGGAACCCCTGCGCCTGAAAACTGTCGGATTGTGCCAGCAGCTCCTGCGTGGTGAGCTCGAGGTCGATGCCGCCGGCATAGACCGGGACCCTCGGGTCAAACCCGCCAAAGAGCCGCCAGAGCGGCTGACCCAGCCGGCGTCCTTTCAAGTCCCACAGTGCGATGTCGATGGCCGAGATGGCCGAGGTAGCGTGTCCGCCGCGGCCGGCGTAGTGCAGTGTCCACCACAGGTCCTGCCATATCTTTTCGGTGTATTCCGGATCGCGGCCCTGAAGCTTGGGCGCCAGATAGCGCTCGATCATCACCGCGACGGCAGCTCCGCCGTCATTGACGGTGTAGGTGTAGCCCAATCCGACGGCCCCGTCACTGTCCGTGATCCGGACCGTGATCAGCTCAAAATCCACCATAAGTCCGTGCGTGCTGTCTGTGAGCGCCTGCGCCAGCGGAATTCGGTACAAGCCCGTCTGCACATTTTCAATTTTCGCCATAGTTCCTCCTTGAACCGGGGAGCATTGTCCAAAAACCGGGAGATGGCCTAAAACCTCAAGAAAACCGGTTTTCTAGATGCGCTCAAGGTATTATGGGCTGGTTGCTATGTCAAGTGTTTTTTAGAAGGTCGAATTCGGCGGATAGCGCCCAGGCCCCGTCCGGTCCGCTGGATAGCCGCGGCGCGGAGTAGGGTGCAGTGGATCAGGAACTTAGGATCGGGCAGGCAACCCGCTCGCGGCTTGTGGACGTTGCTGAACTCGCGGGCGTCACGAAATCCGTAGCTTCACGCGTCCTGAACAATGACCCGACCCTCTCAGTCCGCAAAGAGACCCGCCTTCGCGTCATCGAATCCGCCTCCAGGCTGGGCTACCAACCACACGCCGGCGCCAGGGCTCTTGCCGGATCCAGAACGCGGGCTCTAGCGCTCCTGATCCCTGACCTGACTAACCCCGTATATTCGAGAATTACCCGCGGGGCTTACCAGCAGGCCCGCCTCCGGGGATACGCATTGCTGCTCGCCGAAGATTCCGAAGACGATGGTGTCGACGAAACTTTTGCCGATCTCGTCGCATCGGGCCGGGTGGACGGCCTGCTGATAGCCTCGGCCCGACCGGACCACCCCCTCCTGCGCATTTTGCCCGAAACCGACATATCTCATGTCTTTGTCAATCGGCCGGTTGAAGGCTCCGGCAGGAATGTGACTATGGACTTCGAGGCATCCAGCGCCTGCGCCGTGGAGCACTTGAGGAAACTCGGACATCGACGAATCGGCCACGTATCCGGACCAGCAGCCCTGGCGCCATCCCAACTCAGACGAGACGGCTTCCTCTCAGCTGCCCGCAGCGCAAAGCTTCCCCATCCCGCGGTCGAGTCAGGTGAGTTCAATGAAAAGGGCGGCTACACAGCAACACGTCGCCTTCTTGCCGGGCACCCGGAGATTACCGGCATTTTCACCAGCACCCTCAACCAAGCCATCGGCGCGCTTCACGCGCTGCGTGAGGCGCATGTATCGGTTCCCGGACAGATGTCAGTCATCTCCTACGACGACCTCCCCCTCGCCGGATACCTCGATCCACCCCTAACGACCATCGCGATGCCACTGGACGAACTGGGCCGGGCCTCTGTCGATGCCGTCTGCGCCCAACTCGACGGCGAAAAGCCGCAGAACATTTACGTCCCCACCGCCCCGCAAGTTGTTGTGCGCCAGTCCACAAGCAGCTTGGCAACTTAGGCGCACCCGACCGGACCCGGTCTCCGGCAGGAAGTGACCGTGAATGCGAACACTGGGCCTCGCGACCTCTGGCCGCCTTTGCATGGCCGCCGTTTAGGACGGAAGTCCACCCGGGTGACGCCCGGCATGCCACCGCCGTCGCAGGGGCATTAACTTGGCCATTGCACGATCGAGCGTGGTGATGTACTTTGTAGAAAACCGGTTTTCTTCGGAAGTTGACATTATCGGCTGCGCATTCAGCGCCGACGCGCAGTCTTCTGCAAAATTTGCACTGCAGACATTTTGGTACAACGCCCGCTTGTCATAGGAGACAGAGAATGAGCACGCAAGAAATCCAAAAGACAATAGCACTGTCATGTGAAGCAGGCATCGCTACAATCTCGTTGTCCAGACCTCCCGTAAATGCTTACAATGCGGCCATGCTGGAGGAACTCCTGGAAATCTTGAAGTCGATTGAATCCAGTAGTGACATACGTGTAGTAGTCCTGGAAAGTGCGATCGAGGGATATTTCTCTGCCGGTGCTGACGTTAATGAATTTGCGTCAAACACGAGGGCCGAAAACTTGGCTGTCGTAGAAATGGCACGAGCAGTGACTCTCGCTATTTCCAACAGCAGCAAACCGTATATCGGCGCCATCGCCGGACACGCACTCGGGGGGGGCCTTGAACTGGCGCTCGCTTGCGATATGCGGATCGGCCTTGACGGTACCCAAAGAATTGGCCTGCCCGAGGTTAAACTCGGGCTGATGCCGGGCAACGGCGGCGTTCAGAGGCTGACCCGCGTCGTCGGCCCGAGTCGGGCCGTGGAACTTTGCATGATGGGCGGGAGCATTACCCCGAAACAAGCGGAGACTTGGGGACTTTTCAATCAGCTTTTGTCTTCAGCCGAGTTCCAAAAGGGTGTGAACGTGATAGCAACCACTTTGGCTGCCAGCGCCCCATTGGCTCTTACTGCCGTAAAAAAGTGCGTCGCCCACGGCGTAGCTCAAGAGATTAGTGCTGCGCTCCAAACGGAAAGCTTGTTTGGGGACACACTTTATGAAACTGACGATGCCCGGGAGGGGCTTACAGCATTCGCAGAACGAAGAATCCCGCGCTTTACTGGCAGTTGAAGGCGCAACCCATCCCAGGAGGGCCGCGAGACCCTCCTGCAGCGTTCAACCCAACGGGGTCCGGCAGAGGCTAGCGATCCCTCCCGACCATAACCACTTTCCGGCCCGGGTCATTAACCCGAAGGTATTCGAAGAAGATGAATTGGAGCTATTTTGCGTGAAACACTTGACCTTCCGCTGGAAGGAATTGTTGTGCTTGATTTCAGTCAATTTCTTGCTGGCCCTGTTGCGGCCCTCCGCCTGGCCGACCTAGGCGCAAGGGTTATAAAAATCGAACGGCCCGAAACAGGAGACATCGGCCGCACGCTGGCATTTGCCGGACGGACAGCAGACGGAGACACGGTGTCATTCCATGCAATGAACCGCAACAAGGAAAGCTATACAGCTGATTTGAAAGATTCGACCGACTTGGCGGTTGTTCGGAAACTGATTACTCAGGCGGACGTCATTATCCAGAACTTCCGCCCAGGTGTCATGGAGCGAATCGGCCTCGACTACGAGTCCGTCAGCGAGCTGAATCCCCGTATTGTCTACGCAAGTGCGACTGGCTACGGAAATCACGGACCGTGGAAGGACCGCCCCGGACAGGATCTGCTCGCGCAGTCCATCTCCGGTATTCCTTGGCTTAGCGGGAGCTCCGAGGATGGACCCGTGCCCGTCGGGATCTCCATAGCCGACCACCTCATGAGCTGTCATATCGCCCAAGGGGTGACCGCGCTACTTCTTCGTCGGGAACGGACCGGCAGAGGCGGCCACGTCGAAACGAGCCTGCTCGAAGGTCTCTTGGACTTGCAGTTCGAGTTGCTGAGCACTCATTTAAACGATTCCACTGTCACCGTCGAGCGCAGAGGCAAGAATTCAGCGAACGCTTTCTTGGCTGCACCCTATGGCACGTACCTCACGAAAGATGGATTCATCGCGCTTGCCATGAATCCGATAGCAAAACTGGGCGCCCTCCTAAACGTGACGGCACTTGAAGAGCTGACCGATCCTGCGGCTGCGTGGCAGCAGGAACCCGAGATCGCTAAGATCCTCGCCGCCACGTTCCTTCATGAATCAACCGACCACTGGCTTGAGTTGCTTGATGCTGCGGATGTCTGGTGCGCTCCAGTTCTGACGCTCGAAGAGCTGGTCGCCCACGACGGGTTTGCAGCCATCAACATGACGCAGCAGGTCTCGCGTAAGGCATCAGTCACACAGAGCGGAGAAGACTTCTCTCTGCTGACCACACGGAGTCCAATCCGCGTCGACGGTCAGATTATTAACTGTAATAGGCCGGCTCCGAAGTTGGGCCAGCACAATGAAACGCTCAAGGGGGGAGTCCTATGACCACGCGGCTTCGGGGAATGACCTGGGAACATGCCCGAGGATACGATTGCATGGTCAGCGCGTCCGAGATGTACGCGAAAACAGCGGGCGTTGTTGTTGACTGGCAATATCGGTCCCTCCAGTCATTCGCCGATGCGCCGCTGGAGGAACTTTCACGACACTTTGATCTGTTGGTCATCGATCACCCACATATTCCATTGGCAGCCAGTCAAGGGGCACTTGCCCGTTTGGACGGGGCGGGATTCGATGAGGAGCTTTCAAGGCTTGCCGCCCAGTCAGCGGGGGCCTCCCACTCAAGTTATGAGTACGGAGGCCATCAGTATGGACTTGCAAGTGATGCCGCAACACAAGTGGCAGTTCGTCGACCCGATCTCCTCAGGGATGCCCCTGATGATTGGGAAGCCGTGATGAGGTTGGCAAAACAGGGGAAGGTCCTGTGGGCGGCAAAGCCCATTGACTCGTATTCAAGCCTTATCACCATCGCCGCCAACAACGGCGCTCCTGCGTTTGCTACACCTGGAACCTTTCTTCGTCCGGACGACGGATTCGAAGCGCTGGATCGTATGCACGAACTCGCGGCCCTCGTTCCGGAATTTTGTTTCGAGGCCAATCCAATAGATGTCGCAGAGGCGATGTGCCGGAGCGATGAATGGTGCTATTCGCCGCTGGCATTTGGGTATACAAACTACTCCCGTCGGGGATACCGGGAAGTACGGCTCGCATACTCGGACATTCCTGCAGGTCGCGAAGGTGTCCGGGGTTCACTCCTTGGTGGCGCGGGCATCGCCGTTTCAGCGTACAGCAGCTATGCGGACGAGGCTCGTGCCTTTGCGTTCTGGGTATCGTCCGCCGATACCCAGAACGGAGTCTACTTCCGGTCAGGTGGTCAACCCGGGAATTCCTCCGCGTGGGACAACGAAGAATTAAATTCGCAGACACTGGACTTCTTCAAAGGAACGAAATCAACGATGGAAGGCGCCTACATGCGTCCACGGCTGCCCGCGTATGTCGCTTTCCAGGACACCGTCTCGCCGTGGGTGACGCAGGCGCTCCGAGGAGAAATTTCAGATCAACAACTCATCACATCAATGAACATGGAAGCAGCGAGAATGAGCGATAGCCGTTAGGGCGATGCTTCCGGGCCGCCAGCAGTGGGGTTTCTCAGGTTGAACGCACGCAAGTCGACAAATCAAGATGAAGGGGAACCCATTTCGGCTTCCCCTTCATCTGTCACTTGGGTGAGGTCCATGGCTACCTCACCCAAAGGCGGCAAGCATCAGGGAAGGGCGAGGCAGCGCACCGCACCGCACCGCACCGCACCGCAAGGTGAAGGTAGGTTCCAGCCCCCTCGATTAACCAGCCGGCGCGGATCGCGCTGGCCGATTCGCCGGTTTGCCACTCGGCAATTAGGCCCCGCGTCGCTAATCAGCCCGGGCATCTGGCCGGTTAGAGTGGTGTGCATGACGCTGGGGGACACGGCCACCGAGCCGCTGGTACACATCAAAGATTTTAGGATGGATTTCGGGGACACTACGGTCATCAAAGACCTCTCCTTCGATGTCCGCGCCGGGGAAACTTTTGGCTTCCTGGGCAGCAACGGATCCGGTAAGACCACCACCTTGCGGGCCCTGCTGGGGATTTACCAGCCGACGGCGGGGACGCTCCACATCGGTGGCAGGCCGTTCACCCCCGAAGACGGGGCCCGGCTCGGTTATCTGCCCGAAGAGCGCGGCCTGTACAAAAAAGAGTCCGTCATGGACGTTATGGTCTACTTTGGCCAGCTCAAAGGCCTGGACAAAACGCACGCCAAGGCCTGGTCCCGGGAGTACCTGGACCGGGTTGAACTTGCCGACAAGGCCGGTATGCGGCTGGACAAGCTCTCTGGCGGCCAGCAGCAAAAAATCCAGCTCGGTGTGACAATCATGAACCAGCCCGAGCTGCTGATCCTGGACGAACCGACTAAGGGGTTTGACCCGGTAAACCGGAACCTGCTGATGGACATCATCGAGGAACAGAAGCTCGCCGGTGCGACGGTCATTATGGTGACCCACCAAATGGAAGAAGTCGAACGGCTATGCCAGCGGGTTATCCTGCTCAAGGACGGTACCGCACGCGCCTACGGCACCGTCGCGGAAGTTCAGGACGAATTCGGCGGGACCCATTACCGGCTCTCCTACAACGGCACCCTGCCGCCGTCGGCCCTGTTCGACGTCGTATCCGACACCGGGTCCGACGCCGAACTCTCCCCCCGCCCCGGCGGCGACGAAGCCGCCGTGTTGCGCGAGCTGATCGGCCGGGGTGTGGCCGTGCGGTCCTTCACGACGGCGCGAACGTCGCTGGACGAAGTCTTCATTAAGGTCTACGGCGAGAACCACAACATGGCGGAGGCCTGAACCCCATGGCAGGACAATCCCCAAAGCAGCGAACCACCCCGGCGCCCGTCAGCCCGAAACGGCCGTTCGCCAGGCATAACCTGGGCACCGTTGTCGGTTTCGAATTCAACCGCACCATGAAAAAGCGCGGCTTCTGGATCGCGACCCTGGCCATCCCCGTGGTGCTGGCAATCGTGTTCGCACTGGTCTACCTGAGCAATACCTCCACGGCCGCCAGCGAAGACGCGCAGCGGAACGCCACCGTGGCCTTCACCTACACAGACGACTCCGGACTCATTGCCCCGGACATAGCCACCGCCATGGGTGGCAGGGCCGAGGCGGACCCGGACAAGGCCCTGCAAAACGTCAAGAGCGGGGTGTCGGAGGCGTACTTCGCCTACCCTGCGCAGCCGGCCACCGAGCCGGTAAAGGTCTATGGCACCGACCAAGGAATTTTCGAAAACGGTAAATACGACGCCGTTGCCAAACAGCTCCTGACCGCCTCGGCCCAGGGGGCAGTGGGCTCCCCGCAACTAACCGCCGCGGCCAGCGGCAATGTAAAAACCGAAACACAAACCTTCAAGAACGGCCAGCCAACCGGCGGCTTCGGCTCCGCGATCCCGCCGCTGATGTTCCTGCTGATCTTTTACATCTCCATCATTCTGCTCTCCAACCAGATGCTCAACAGCACATTGGAAGAAAAGGAGAACCGGGTCACTGAGATGATCCTGACAACGCTGAACCCCACCACCTTGATCATTGGCAAAGTCATTGCCCTGTTTATGGTGGGCCTGGTCCAGATTTTGGTCTTCCTTACGCCAATCGCCACCGGCTACCTCTTCTTCCGCGACAAACTTGCCCTCCCGGACCTGGATCTGTCCAGCATTTCATTTGAACCCGGAACCATTATTGTTGGCGCACTGCTCCTGGTGGGCGGCTTCACTGTTTTTACCGGCGTCCTGGTCGCGATCGGCGCGATCATGCCTACCGCCAAGGATGCCGGCACCATCTTCGGGCCGCTTATGGCGCTGATTTTCATCCCGTTCTATGCGATCAGCCTGATCATCTCCGATCCGGGCGCGGTCATCGTGCAGATCTTCACCTACTTCCCGCTTTCAGCGCCGGTCACCGCCATGCTCCGCAACGCTTTTGGCACCCTCAGCCCCGCAGAATCCGTGATCGTTATTGCCGAGCTCTACATCACCGGCTTCCTCATCCTCCGCCTTGCGGTCCACTTGTTCCGCTACGGATCCATCCAGTACTCGGGCAAGCTCTCCATTGCAGGGACCTTCCGCAAACGCAGGACATCCGACGGAAAATGACTCAGACCCGCCGGAGGGCCGATTGTTATGCCACCTGGGCCCGTCCGGCACGCGAGGAAACAGGTTTCGCGAGCTGCGCCGCTAGGCGGGTTCGAGCTGCGTCCTGAGCCGGTTCAGGCCGTCCCTGATCCTGGACTTGATGGTGGAAAGGGGCACCTTCAGCTCCTCAGCGATTTCCCGGTAGCTGAGCGCTCCGAAGTAGGCGAGGACGATCGATTCACGCTGAAGGGCTGAGAGGCAGGCCAGCGACGCGATGAGGAACCGGGCGTCCATCTTCTCCGTCACAGCCTCGAGGACCACGTCGTAGGCGCCGGGCGCACTCGTGGCCCAGCGGTGATCGCGGTTGCGGCTGCTCTGACTGGACCGGACCTTGTCAACGGCCCGCCGGTGCGCAATGGTCATCAACCACGCTGTCGGGGTCCCCATGGCCGGTTGGTACTTCGCCGCGTCCTGCCAGACCACAAGGAACACCTCCTGGACCACCTCTTCGCTGAGCTCACGGTCGACGACCACCCGCTGCACCAGTCCCGAGACCTTGCGGGCGGTTTGACCGTAGAACTCGCTGAATGCCAGGTGATCGCCCTGGGCCGTGCGCAGGAGCAGACTGACAAGGAAGTCCCGGGCCTGTTCGGGCCTCGAAGATACATCTTGCTCTAAAAGATTCATGGCGCCTTCAGGTATCGGCCCGGCAACGACGAGCGGGATGAGGGGTACGCGCAGACCGCTGGCCATAACGCCCTGCTCTCGGCACTGACAGTCACAACAAGCCCGGCCCGGAATGCTCCGGACCGATGAAGAACGCTCGTTCTCACGTCATAGGGTTTACCATAGAGAACGATCGTTATCTAGGCAAGCGGCGCGCCCGAGGAGGTAGTTGCGATGACCACAACAGAACGCGGGCGGCCCGCCCAGCGGGCTGCGGAACGACCGGACGATGACGCATCCCGGGAGAAAGTAATTGCCGCCGCCGCAGTGCTTTTTTATGCCCGGGGCTTTACTGCCGTGGGAATGGACGAACTCCGGACCGAATCGGGCGTCCCGCTCAAGCGCCTTTACCGCTTGTTTCCGTCCAAGGAAGCCATTGTGGAAGAAGTCCTGTTCGCCTGGGAGCGTATGTGGACGTCCGGGGTGACGGCGCAGGTTGAATCGACCCAGGCGCCCCGCGAGCGACTGCTGGCTGTCTACGACTTCCTGGCCAGCTGGTTCACTTCCGAGGGATTCCGGGGGTGCGCCTTTATCAACTCCTTTGGGGAAGTAGGCGGTGCCTCCGGAAATATCACCGACATCGTCAGAAAGCAGAAGAAACACTTCCAGGACTATCTGGCTGAACTGGCGGACGACCTCGGCGCCCCCGCATCGCTGGCCCCGCAACTGGCCATCCTTGCTGAAGGCGCCATCACCACTGCGGCAATAGCCGCCAGCGCCGAGCCCGCGCGCCAGGCCCGGGCGGCGGCGGAGATCCTGATCGACGTTGCGCTCCAGGACACCCCCCAGCCCGGGGTTTTCATGAGGGTGGGGCCTGTCGGGTGTGTTTAAGCGACGAAAGGTGCTTCTGAGCTGGGAAAATAGTGTTGTTGACGCACTGTTCTACCGGCTGAAAGAAGCACCTTTCTGATGTCCAAGATTACCGGAGTTTTCCCGTCGCTTCCTGTCGCCACGACGGGCCAGTCGCTGGTCTCCCATGCCGGGCTGAACGTGGTGACTTCCTTTGTTGACGCCCTTGGGTTCCGGGGCTTGTGCGAGGACCGTTTGGGCCAGTTCGTCCCCTCCGGGGCCCGGCATCGGCCCGGCACGATCCTGGGCTCGTTGGCAGTCATGCTCGCCGGCGGCGGGGAACACGTCTCCGATCTGGACATCCTGCGCACCGGAACCGGCGTCTTCGGAAAGGTCGCCTCGAACGCGACAATCTCGCGGTTCTTTGAGCGGACCGTGACCAACCCGGAGGTCTTCACCTACGGTTTCGCCACGCTGACGCGGGAACTGAGCTCCCGGGCGTGGGAAGCTGCCGGGGACCGGAACCCGGCGTTGAAGGCCACGGCCCTGGACCCGCTCATCATCGACCTGGACGCCACGCTCGTGAGCTCCCACAGTGACAAGGACCAGGCGCACGGCACCTACAAGGGCGGTTATGGCTTCGCCCCTTTCATTGCCAGCGTCGATTACGGGGCGGGCAACGGGACCGGGGAGATCCTGGCCGCGGTGATGCGTCCGGGCAATGCCGGGGCCAACAGCGCAGAGGACCACATCAAGGTATTCACCTAGGCCATCGAACAGCTCCCCGACGATTTCTACGACGAGCACGGAGAGCTCATCGGGGAGAAGGTGCTGGTGCGTACCGACAGCGCCGGGGCGTCCCGGAAATTCCTGCATTACCTCGCATCACTGGGCGTGCAGTTCACGGCGTCCTACCCGGTACCGGTGCTCAAAGCCCCTATGGTCGGTAGGATCAACGACAAAAAGTACTGGCAGCCGGCCTTGGACCAGAACGGGAAGGAACGCGCCGACGCATGGGTTATCAACGCCACCGAGATCCTCGGGCTCACCGACTACCCGGCGGGGACAAACCTGTATCTGCGGGCCGAACCTCTCCACCCCGGGGCGCAGTCGACCTTGCTCGATGCAGACGGACACCGGATCACCGCTTTCCTGACAATCTCACCGCGCTGGCACGGACCCACCCTGGATGCCCTGCACCGGGCCCGGGGACGGTGTGAGAACCGGATCAAAACCCTGAAGAACACCGGACTCGGGAAGCTGCCGTTCTTCGATTTCCCCGCCAACCAGGCCTGGGCCACCATCGCCGCCCTGGCCATGAACCTGGTCTCCTGGCTCCAACTCACCGCGCTGCCAACCGGCCACAAGGCCCGCGGCTGGGACATCAAACGCTGGCGTTAGCGGCTCTTCGCCACCGCCGGGAAATCATCACCCGGGCCCGGCAGAGCAGGCTACTGATCCCCGACAAAGCACCGGAAACCGGCACGATCACCACCCTCCTGGCCGGCATCGCCGAGCTAAAAACAGCCGCCGACACCGGGTCCTGCTGGCCTGAACACCGGACGGCCAGCCCCAACAACGACCAGCACGACCCATCGGAATACGTGGAACCCGACGCCCAACCAGCGACAACAGGCCCCATCCGCACGTCCAAAACAGCAAAAACAGCCGGACCTGAAATTAGCCTCGGCCCTGAACCCCAACCCGACCATCATGAAAAATTCGGGCTAGACCGTGGATCCCGGTCCCTGCTTCCAGGGTCCTGCAGGGAGGACCACCACCGGACGCGCATGCCCAAACCGAAATGGTTTGATCTTTGCCGGAGCATCGATGACCACACAGCTTTGATGGCCCGGCCGCGGGCAGCAGACGTCGCCGGCGTTAGCGCAGGATTAATTCCACAGGGAACACTGGCCTGGCGGGCCTGGCATTTTGGTGCCCCTCTTCAAACGACGAGCTGCCACGAGATCCCTAGCTCAGGTTTGGTCAATACCAACGGCTTGAGGATATTTGTGGGCTGGAGAGCGCCTTTGTTGCAACGTAAATCTCCCCGCCGGGGGCGACTGTCAGCTGCGATTCGTCGGGTGTCACGAAAAGGAAATCTCCCTGTGCCAGGGTGGAGAGTGACTTGTCACCGCGGAACTTTGTTTTACCCTTGATGCACCCGACGATGGCAGGTCCTTCAAGCTTGAGAGCAGATTGAGTGCCCGTGGATATGCGGATCTGGCGGAAATCGGTGATATCCGGCTCGAACGACTCGGTTCCGTCGGATGCGGTCGGCGGCGTCAGGTAGGGAATTGGCATCGGGTCGCATGTGAGCACATCCAGGAGTTCCGGGATGTCTATGTGTTTGGGTGTCAATCCGCCGCGGAGCACGTTGTCAGAGGCGGCCGTCACTTCAACTGCGACCCCTTGCAGGTAGGCATGGATGTTGCCGGCCGGCAGATACAGCGCCTCACCGCGCCTGAGGGTGACGCGAGAGCTTCGAACGTCTCGCTGAGGGCGTAGATCACTTCGGGCTTATGCTGGACGTCCTTGTAGTTTCGGTGTGCCGCGTCAAGCGGTATGCCGGCAGCGTTCTCGCGGGCGAACCCGGTCACGGCTTGCTCCCGCGTCGGGTGGGCTTGGAGGGACAAGGGTGCATCGGCGGCCAGGATTTTCAGGAGGAAGCCCAGCCGTGCCTCCCCGCTGTCAGTGCCAAGCGCAGTGACCGGGTCTGCGGCGATCCAGTGATCGAGGGTCGTGGCGCCATTGGCAAGGTCCTGGTCAAGTATCTGTGCAGGAGATCCTGGATGGTCTCCCAGCCATAGTTCCGCCTCGGGACTGCCGGATGCCTGACGGCCCAGCAATCCGCTGATTGCCGTCAACGAGCCCCACTCATAGTTCCGGGGCTCGTTGGTGATTGGAAGAAACACGGGGTATACCTTTCATGGAGTCGCCCCGGGCTATGGGCTGGCCCAGGTTGGTTGGGTGGGCTGAGGAGAGGGGGCAATCTTGGTGTCATCCGGCGGTGAGTTGGTCTGACTCGGCTCGGCAGGAACCGGTGGGCAGGGTTCCCCGCGTGCTGGGGAGGGCTTTTTTGTGGGCGTTTCGCTGTGAGGCGTAGTCCGTGAAAGCCGTCGCGGTCAGGTCTCCGGTTGGTCAGGAGGGGGCTGATGGCCTGGGATCAGTTCCGTGGGAGCAGCCCGGAACGAGATGTCCTATTTCATGACTTTGGACTGCACGCGATAGGCCAGAGGTGCCTAGGATCGTGGCTTGTTGTTGCCTGCTAGTTGATCGGGTAATCGACAATTAACAAGTCGATGGCGTCGGGCGCGAAGACTTTCCGCATCACGAGTCGGGTGAGTCCATCTACCGCGGCGTGATCGCCGGTCGCCCCAGCGACGACCAACAGGCCTTCTGCGATACGTTCAACGACGTCCTTGAGCACTCTGGAGCGGACCCGCTCTGCGAAGTACGGAATGGTACCGATTGTGCCGCCGAGCACCAGCCTGTTCGGGTTGACTGTCGTGACAGTCGCTGCCAAGGCGCCGCCGAGAACCTCTGCTGCGGAGAGCAGCTGTGCTTCGACGTCGGGCTGGCCCTGTTCGGCCGCACGGGCGATTTCGTCCAGGCTCGTCATGCCCTGACTGTTGAGCCGGTCGATGAGCGAGCTGCCGGAGCTGAAGGTGGCCAGGCAGCCGCGGCGTCCGCACCGGCACAGCGGCCCGTCGGAGGCGACGTGGATATGGCCGATGTCCCCGGCGGCGCCGTGAGCGCCGCGAAGAATGGTCCCGTCGACGACGATTCCGCAGCCGATGCCGGTGGCGACTTTGACGTAGACGGTGGTCTCGTTCTCGGTGGTGCATTCGCCCAGGGCACCGGCCCGGGCGTCGTTTTCGACCACAATGGGAACCTGCCACTGGCTGGATACGGAGGTCACCACGGCATCCGGTTCCCACTCGGGGATCGTGGTCGGGTGGACGACATATCCGGTGCCGGCGTCCACGGGAGCCGGCACGCTCACTCCGATACCGATCAGGGTTTCCCCGGTGCCGGCGTCGAGGAGTTCGGTGCCGATCCGGATGAGCGGCTGAAGGACGGTGTCTTCGGGTGCGTTGATCCGGTGCTCCACCGAGCGTGACCTGAGCTGCCGGCCGTTGGTGTCGGATACCGCGACGGTCGCGTGGGTTTGGCCCAGCGCGAAGGACAGGACCACACGGCCGCGGTCCTCGAAGCGGATTTTGCGGGAGCGCCGGCCCCCGGTTGCTTCCATGCTCTCGGCCTCGTAGATCAGATTCCGGCGCAGCAGCGTCTCCAGCCGCTCATAAAGGGTGGCGCGGGACATGCCGGTGCTGGCCAAGAGCTGCTGGCGCGACATACCGCCGGTGGCCCGGATCAGGTCCAACAGATGGCCGTGCGAGGTCGCGCCGCTGAGCCTGGCGGGTACTCGTTCGATTGTCATTGGTCCTCCTGTCCGGCTGATCATCCTACCGGCCGTCCTGTTGTTCTCCCGCTGCACCGCGGGACCGCGGCGGCCTCGGTCACGCCATGGCCCTGTCCCGGGCGAGCTGCAGGACTCCGAAGACGGGCTCCTGCGCCAGCACCCGGATGTCGGTGAGTCCCCGGTCCTCAAGGTGCCTCGTGATGCTTTGCTGGAAGGTCGGCTGGTTGGTCACCAGGCCGCCGCCGAGCACGACGGGACCGGTGATGCCGATCCGGGCGGCCACGGCGGCCGCCTGTTCAGCCAAGTGCCGGGCCCCGGCGTCGATGATGGCGAGGCTGGGGCCGTGGCCGGCGTTGGCGGCGTCGAAGACCAAGCGCGAGGCGTCGGCCCAGTAGTGGCGTCCGGCGGTGCCGTGGAACAGGCTGATCAGTTGCTCCGGGGAGGCGAGACCACAGTAATCGAGCAGCTCACGGGTGAGCGGATCGATGTCCTGTCCGCGGTTGGTGCGGTCAAGGCTGTGCCGCACCGCTTCGCGGCCGAACCAGTAGCCGCTGCCTTCATCCCCGAGGAGGTAGCCCCAGCCGCCGGCGCGTCCGGTCTGCCCGGCGGCGTTGGTTCCCCACGCAGCGGAGCCGGTTCCGGAAATGATGGCGATCCCGGTGTCCGTGCCGCCGGCCGCGAGGATGAGCCGGGTGTCGTGGATGACGGTGACGTCGGCGCGCGGGGCGTGGGGGGCGATGAGTCGGCGGAGTTGCTCGGCGTCGGCTTCGGTGTCGATGCCGCCGGCCCCGACGAAGACGGCGTCGGCGTCGGCCGCTCCGAGGCCTGAGAGGAGTTCGCCAAGCCGCCGGGCCGCTTCCTCCAGCGTGACGTTCTGAACGTTGGCGCTGCCCGTGGACCGGTCATCGGTGACGGCGCCGTCGACGATCCGGATGCCGCGGGTCTTGGTACCGCCGATGTCGAGTCCGATGATGGTCCCTTGGTGTGTGTCGGTCATAGCCAGTCCTCCGCGATCCTCTTGGTTGTGGTCTGCAGGATGTCCGCAGCTTCTTCGATGCACGCGCGGACGTCCTGCCTGGTGTCTGTCAGGGCGTACGCCTGGGCGATGCCAATGCCCTCAAGTTGGTCGGGTGTGAGTTTGCGTTGTCCGCAGACGGCGATCACCGGTACGCCGGCTGCCCGTGCGGCCAGCGCCACGCCAGCTGCCGCTTTGCCGCTCAGCGTCTGGACATCGAGGGAGCCTTCGCCGGTGATGACGAGGTCGCGGTCGGTCAATCCCGTAATGATGTCGTCGAGTCCGGAAAGCCGCATCACCACCTCGACGCCGGGGTGCTGCTTAGCGTCTAGCACCGCCATGGCGGCATAGCCGAGTCCGCCAGCAGCGCCGGATCCCGGCCGGAGCTCGGTGTCCGGAGCTATGCCCGGGGTCCGGCCCAGAACCCCGGCGAAGCGGGACAATCCGCCGTCCAGCTGCGCGACGTCGGCGGCCGTGGCCCCTTTCTGCGGGCCGTAAACGGCTGCCGCGCCTTGGGGTCCCACCAGGACGTTGTCCACATCGGACGCCAGGATGAAATGACAGCCGGACAGACGCGGATCCAGCGAGGACTGGTCGACGGCGGCGAGGCCGCTCAGGGCACCGCCCCCGGGCGGAAGTTCCCTGCCATCGTCGGCACGCAGGGACATCCCCAACGCCTGGAGGAAGCCGGCCCCGCCGTCGGTGCAGGCACTGCCGCCGACTGCGAGGACGATGGTCGTGGCCCCGGCGTCGAGCGCGGCGAGGACGAGTTCGCCGGTGCCGTAGCTGCTGGCTGTCAGGGGCTCCAGGACACCGCCAGGCAGCCGTTCCAGCCCGGACGCCTGGGCCATCTCCACGACCGCGGTCCCGCTGGGCCGGTCGAGGGCGAACACTGCGGTCAAGGGGGCGCCGGTGGGTCCGCTGACCTTGGCCTCGATTTCCTCGTAGCCGGCGGCACCGGCAGCGGCGACGGTGCCGTCGCCGCCGTCGGCGATGGGGACCGAGACGATGTCCAGCCCGGGCCGGGCCCGGAGCAGCCCGGACCGGAGGCTGTCGCAGACCTCGGCTGCGGTGAGGGAGCCCTTGAACTTGTCGCAGGCAATGAGGACGGTCATCTTGCGGCGCCGATCCATTCCAGGGCGGCGGCAGCCGTCCACGCCTGGTTCAGGCTGCCCAGGGGTTCGCCGGTGAAGGGCTCGTAGTATTCACCGAACTTCAGGTCCGCGAGTTGGCGCAGGGACGCGGACTTGAGCGTCTCGTATAGTTCGTTCTGCCCGTCGCGCTTCGCCGCCCAGCCGAGCAGCAGATTCAGGAACGGCCAGACGGGGCCGCGCCAGTAGGTCCGGGAACGGAAGGCAGGGCTTGCCGGCGATGTGGACGGCGGCAGGGGGAACCGCATGTCCGGGTATCCCATCCAGTCCGGGCCCTGGAGCAGGTTCCGCTGAACGGCCATGGTCGCGGGCTCGCCGCCGGCGACGAGGGCTGCGAAGCCGGACACCGTCTGGGTCGAGATCCACTCTCCGGCCAGGACGTCGTAGTCGCGGGCCAGCCCGGTCTCCGGGTCAATACTGGACGCGACACCGTTCCGGAACCGCACGGCGTAGCCGCGCAGCTCCGCGGCGTCCTCCGGGCGGCCGATCTCGTCGGCCAGGTCAGCGAGGACGTCGGAGGACGCGGCCATGATGCCGGAGAAGAAGACGTCCCTGACCCGGAAGTCGATGATGTCCTGGACGGCACGGTCGTCGAAATCGACGGATGCCATCTGCTGGACTAGCCACAGATACTTGGTGTACTCGGCGTCATCGGGGCGTTCGCTGACATCGGCGACGTGGAGGGTGTCGCGCCGGGTGAACGGCTCGACCGTCCCGGGGTTGATCCGGGAGTAGGGGCCGTCCCAGCGGGGGGAGTTATCGAACCCTGATTCCCAGCCGTGGTGGATCTCAATGAGGCCCACCCCTTCCGGGTCCCGGACCTCGGCGAGCCAGCGGTGCCACGCCAGCCAGCCGTCGAAGGATTCGGACAGGAAGGCCTCGGCCGCTTCCTGGTCCGCCCCGCCGTTTTCCCGGCCGCGGTCCACAATGTGCCGCACGGCGATGGCGTGGACGGGAGGCTGGCAGATGCCGCTGCTCTTGAACGCCTCGGGGCGTGCCGCCGCGGAAGCGGTGCCCCAGCGGTCAAAGCCCGGGAAGTAGCCGGCGGAGTTTTCGCTGAAGACGATGTGCGGGATCATGCCGGTGGACCACTGGGCGGCCTGCAGGGTTTTGAGTTCGGTGATCGCCCGAGCCACGTCGTAGCGGGCGAGCCCGATGGCGACGAAGGCTGCGTCCCAGCTCCACATGTGCGGGTACAGGTTGGGTGCGGCGCTGGTCATGGTGCCGAGGTCGTTGAGCTTCAGGACATCAATGGCGGACTGGCGCAGTTCCTCGACGCCGATGCGGGTTGCGGTGTTCACTTGGCCTCCAGTGCCATGGACGTCGCGCCGTCGTAGAAGCGCATGGTGTTCGGGGAAAAGGTGAGCCAGATTATCTGGTGCGGCGCTGTCCGGAACGTCGGCGGCGCCTGGACCTTGATGTCCTGGCCGTCGACGTCGACCGTCAGGAGCACCGAGGAGCCCATCGGTTCAACGACCAACACGGTGGCCGGGACGTCGCCGGAGGCCCGGTCCGTGGCCACCCCGATGTTTTCGGCGCGGACGCCGAGGACGATGTCGGCGTTGGCGAAGGAGCGCAGCATCGAGGGGGCGTGCAGGTTCTGGTCGCCGACGCGCAGCGCGTCACCGCCGCCGTTGACGGCGGCGCTGATGAAGTTCATGGGCGGAGAACCGATGAATCCGCCGACGAACTTGTCCGCCGGGGCATCGTAGACGTCCAAGGGGTCACCGAGCTGGGCGATGCGGCCCTTGCGCATGACGGCAACCCGGTCGCCCAGGGACAAGGCCTCGCTCTGGTCGTGCGTGACGTAGACGGTGGTGGTTCCGAGGTCCTTGACGATCTTCTTCAATTCGGACCGGAACGTCAGGCGGAGCAGGGCGTCCAGGTTGGAGAGCGGCTCATCCATCAAGAGGACGTCGGCATCCATCACAATGGCCCGGGCCACCGCGACGCGCTGGCGCTGGCCGCCGGAGAGCTGGGCTGGAAGCCGGTCCAGGTACGGGGTGAGCTGCAGCAGCTCGGCGGCCCACTGGACCTTGCGCTCGATTTCCTTGGCGTCGACCTTGGCCATCTGCAGACCGAAGCCGATGTTGTACCGGACCTTGCGGTGCGGGAACACGGCGTAGGACTGGAACACCATGGACATGTTGCGCTTGTTCGGCGGCAGGTAGGTGACGTCGCGGCCACCGACCGAGATCGAGCCGGAGTCCGGGAGTTCCAGTCCGGCCAGCATCCGCAGCAGGGTGGTCTTGCCGCAGCCGGAGGGGCCCAGCAGGACGGTGAAGTCGCCGTCCTTGATGTCCAGGGAGACATCGTCCGTGGCGCGGTCGGTGCCGCCGGGGTAGGTCTTGACGAGGTTGGAGATGGAGATATCAGCCATGATCGGCTCCTTCTAAGGTGTTTCCGGGAAGTGTTGGGGGAGGACGGAGCATCAGCGGATCGTGGAGCCCCACATGTTGGTCAGATACCGCCGCATGAAGGCGATGAAAATGATCGAGGGGATGACGAGCGCGAAGCCGCCGGCGAAACGGTAGGCCAGGGGTGAATCCGACAGCGATGTCAGAACCTGGGCCGGTAGCGTGCGGTGGTCCAGTGTCAGGATGGAGGCACCCAGCACTTCGTTCCAGGACATCACGAAGGTGAAGATCGATGCCGCCGCCAGTCCGGGCAGTGCCATCGGCATCACCACCCGGGCGAAGGCACCGAACGGGCTGCAGCCGAAGATGCGCGCGGCCTCTTCCACATCGACCGGGACGCTGAGGAACACGCTGGCCGAGATCAGGATGGTGGTGGGCAGGGCCAGCGAGGTGTGGAGCAGGATGACGCCGTAGGTCGTGTCATAGATGCCGGTGGTCAGGAACAGCTTCGCGAGGGGAACTGAGAGGACCACGATCGGCAGGGCGCGGGTGAACAGCAGGAACAGCTGGTAGGGCTCTTTGCCGGGAAACGCGAACCGGGCCAGGGCATACCCGCCCGGGACGCCGATGAGCGATGAGAAGAGCAGGGTGCCCACGCCGACGATGACGGAGTTGCCCAGAGCACCGAAGATTCCGGTGGAGGACAGGAACGCGTTGAGGGTGTCAAAGGAGATGCTGGTGGGCAGCAGGCTCAGCGGGAACTCGTTGAGGGATTCGCGCGTCGAGAGTGCCGCCAGCGAGATCAGGTAGATCGGGACCAGCATAAACAGTGAGATGGTGACGCAGGCGATCTGCAGGTAAACCCGGTGCCGGCGCTGCCGCTGGAGGGGTGCTGTGTCTACGGTGGGGGTGCTCATCGTGTGCCTCCCTGCCCTTTCTCGCGGAGTGCCCGCAGGTAGAAGATGGAGGTCAGCATCGACGCGACGAGGATGACCAGCGCCAACGCCGCGGCGACATTCGGGTTCTGCAGGGCCGTGTACCAGCGGTAGGTTTCGCCGACGACGAGGGGGAAGTTCTGCCCCGTGAGTGCCTGGGCGACGGCGAACGTCTGGAACGCCAGGATGGTGCGGAGAATCAGCGCCACCTGCAGGCTGGGCTTCAGGAGCGGGAGAGTCACGTGACGCAGGCGCTGCCAGAAGGTGGCGCCGAAGACCTGGGCGGCCTCGTCGTAGTCCTTCGGGATGCCCTGCATGCCGGAGACGACAATCACCAGGACCAGTGAGGTGGAGCGCCAGACTTCGGCAATGAGGACGCAGAGAAAGAGTGTCGCCTGGTTGTCGTAGGCGAGCCAGGAAATGCCTTCGATGCCGATTCCCTGCAGGAAAGAGTTCAGGTAGCCGCGGTCGTTGAAGATGGACAGCCACACCAGGCCGGCGGCCAGGTCACTGAGCGCCAACGGAATGGCCCAGACAAAGAAGTGCAGCTTGTTCAGCCGCGGGTTGGACCGCAGAAGCAGGGCCATGGCGATGGCAATTCCGAATTGGAGCGGGATCATGACCGCAATCAGCAGGACCGTGTTCCGCACTGCGGGCCAGAAGTACGGATCCTCGACCATCCGGTTCACGTACTGGAGGGTGAATCCCTGCTCGTTCTGGAAGGCCTGCAGGACGCCCTGGATAAGCGGCCAGCCGAGCAGCAGCGTCATAAAAACAATGGACGGGCCGATCAGCCAGATGGCCGGCGGCACACGGCGGGGCCGTGGCGGGGCTGAGACTGAAGCCGGACTGACCGGCGGGGACTGGACGGTCACTACGCTACCTCGCATTTCGTACCGGGTGAAACGGGATCGGGAGCCCAGCAGGGCACATCCAGCGCGTTGAGGATGGTGTTGAGCTGGGCGGCCTGGCGGTCCAGGGTGGACTGGACAGGGGAGCCGTTGAGGCAGATCTCCTGGAAACAGTTCTTGAAGATCTGGGAGACTTCCCCGTCCTTGGACCCGAGCCCGACGGGCGGCAGGGCCAGGAGGGCCCCGGGCGATCGCTGCTGGAGGCGGACGGCAGCCGCTTCGAGGGCGACGGCGCCCCTGAGGTCGGTGGGCAGTTCTGTCTGGACCACGGGGAAGAACGCGTTGCTGCGCAGGGTTTCAATCTGCGTGACAGGTTCGGAGAGTCCGCGGACGGCCTGTTCGGCCCGCTCACGTTCGCGCCCGCCCTTGGGCAGCGCGACGCCAGCGACGATCAGCATGTAGCCGCGGCCCTGCGGTCCCCGCGGGGCCGGAACCATCAGCCAGTCATCCGGCTTGTCGGCCGGCGCGCCCACGAGCCGGGCGACGTGGTCCCAGGCCACAAGCACTTCGCCGCGGGCCAGGGGTTCCTGCATCGCGTCGTAGTTGGTGGATGCCGGGGCCATGTTGTCCCACAGCTCGCGCATGTAGTTCCAGGCCGTGACGGCGTCAGGGTTCCGGAACGTGGTGATCTGGCCGCCGGTGAAGCTGGGGAGCAGGAACCCCTGGTAGAAGCGGTGGTGCAGGCCCTTGGGGCCGGCTGGCATACCGAACACCGGACGGCCGGCACCCTGCTTGGCTGCCTTGGCCCAGGCCAGGAAGTCCTCATAGCTGAGGTCGTTGACGTCCACGCCGCTGGGCAGCCATTCGAGGGCTTTTTTGTTGACGGCCACCACATACGTTGCCTGCATCCAGGGAACGTATTTGGAGGTGGTGCCGCCGACTTTCGTCAGTTCGAGGATGTCCTTGCCGAAGCCGCGCCCGGCCAGGTCGCGGATCAGGGGATCGACGTCCTCGAGCGAGTCGGCGAGCGGGGCCAGGTCACCGTGCAGGCCGCCCAGGAGGGAGAGGCTGACGTTGCCCGAATCAACCTGGGACCGAACGGTCGAGGCGAAGACCCCGGCGTCGACCGGGTTGTAGGCCACGGGGACCTTGAGAAATTTCTTGAGAACAGCTTCGTAGCGCTGTTTTTCCTCGACGGGCGTGAACTGGGTCGAGAGGAATCCGACGGTGCCCTCACCGGCGGCCGCGCCGCTGGTATCGAAGCCGGCACAGGCGGAGAGGAAGGGCAGGGACATGGCGGTTCCGAGTCCCGCGAGGAGGAGGCTTCGTCGTGAAGGCTGGCTCTGCGGGGGGTGCAAGTAGTTCTGGTTCATTGACTGCTCCAATCAGGTGCGCGCCGCTGCAGCACCTTCTGTCTAATGATGAGACAAAAGCAGTTATGTGTCAAGGACCACATCCCGCGGGGCCCGTCGAGACTGGACGACCGGCTCAGGTCCCCCGTGCCGGTCGATGACCCCCGCCAAAACAGGCTCGCCCTCGCACTAAGGGAACTGGGCAAAATGGAACGCACCCTCGTCCTGCTCGACTGGCTCCAGGACCCCAGCCTGCGCCGCAAAGTCACCGCCAGCCTGAACAAGGGCGAGGCCCGGAACACCCTCGCCCGCGCCGTCTTCTTCAACCGGCTCGGCGAGATCCGCGACCGCTCCTTCGAACAACAGCGCTACCGCGCCAGCGGACTGAATCTCCTCACCGCAGCCATCGTTCTCTGGAATACGGTCTACCTCAACCGCACCATCACCACCCTGACCAGCAACGGCGGCGACATCGACCCCGACCTCCTGCGGTTCCTCTCACCCTTGGGCTGGGAACACATCAACCTGACCGGCGACTACACCTGGCCCCGCGCCAACCACCTCAAACCCGGCAAATACAGACCACTCCGACGCCCGGCAAAACCTTAGCGTCGGATATTTCACTTTTGCACAAGCCACCCACTACCGTCACCAGCAAAGAACGCCAGCGTTGTCGAATGATGCCCGCCGACGGCACCTGCTCGGGGATGACGGAATTGTCCTCGCAGCAGTCCGGATAAGGTCCCATTCAGACGGTTCCGACAGATTCGTGACTCCAGCTCGGATTCGAAGGGGACCATCACAGTTGACCCTAGTGAGTGTGCGCCTCCGTTCGGGGGCCTGATCTCCAATGCCGGCAGAGCCTGCCCATCCGAGGACTAACCCGGAGCGGATCCCGTGGACGGTGTCCAGCTAAGCAGGGGAACGCCGATCCCCCAGCTGCATCCGCGGTTGCCCGGCGTCCGGCGGCCCGGCCTGGCCCCCGGCGTCCGTCCCGCCAGCCTGATGACATGACTTTAAATGTTCTCTTTTTTCCCTTGACGTTGCTTATTGTGCGTTTATGATAGATAGTGATGTGAAGCGAATCACACCTTGTGTCATTTCAAAGGAGAAATCATGACCATGCACGAAGACGCACTGCGCCGGGCTTCAAGCCAAGGCGGCTGGGACCGGCGGACCTTGCTGAAGACCTTCGGCGCCGGGGCCGTGGCCATGGCCGGGATTCCGCTGCTCACGGCGTGCACCGGCGGCACGGCCCCCAACGCCGGAGGCAGTGGCAGCTCCTCGCTCTCCTTTGGTTCGGGCTCTTCTGACGAAGTTCCCAAGGCCGCCTATCAGGCCGTGACGGATGCTTTCACAAAAAAGACCGGCATCGCCGTGAGCACCAACGTTGTTCCGCACAACGACTTTCAGAACAAAATCAACACCTACCTGCAGGGAAGCCCGGACGACACCTTCACCTGGTTTGCCGGATACAGGATGCAGTATTACGCCGATAAGGGGCTGCTGGCCCCGATTGATGACGTCTGGGAAAAGGTGGGCGCCAACTACTCCGACGCCATGAAAAAGGCCTCAACCGGCAATGACGGCAAGATGTACTTCATCCCGAACTACAACTACCCGTGGGGCTTCTTTTACCGCAAGAGCCTCTGGACCGAGAAAGGCTACGAAGTCCCGGAAACGTTCGATCAGCTGACAGCGCTGGCGAAAAAGATGCAAGGCGACGGGCTGATCCCGATCGAATTTGCAGACAAAGACGGCTGGCCGGCGATGGGCACCTTCGATTACCTGAACATGCGCCTCAACGGCTACCAGTTCCACATGGATCTCACGGCGCACAAGGAATCCTGGGACCAGAAGAAAGTCAGCGACGTGTTCGACACCTGGAAGGCCCTGCTGCCCTACCAGAATCCCAATGCCTTGGGAATGACATGGCAAGACTCCGCCAAGAACCTTGGCGATAAGAAATCCGGGATGTACCTGCTGGGATCGTTCCTGACCCAGCAGTACACGGACAAAACTGTCGCCGACGACATCGACTTCTTCCCATTCCCGGAGATCGCGATAGAAGGCCGTGACGCCGTCGAGGCCCCCATCGACGGCCTGCTGCTGTCCAAGAAGGGCGGCCAGAACCAGGCGGCACGGGACTTCATGGCCTACCTCGGTACCCCGGAGGGACAGGACGTGTACGCCTCCGTCGACTCCGCCAATATTGCAGCCGCCAAAGGCACCGACACATCCGGGTTCTCGCCGCTGAACAAGAAGATGGCCGACGTCATCTCCAACGCCAAGAGCATCAGCCAGTTCTTCGACCGCGACGCCCTTCCCGCGATGGCCAACAACGTCATGATCCCGGCCCTGCAGTCCTTCATCAAGGACGGCAGCGTGGACGTGAAAAACCTGGAAGCCCAGGCCAAGTCGCTGTACGCCGCCCAGTAGCCCCGGCCAAGCCAGATCGAGGAATCGTCTTAGTGAGTACATCAACCAACACAAACCCCGCCCCGGCGCGGCGCTCCGGCGCTGCCCCGGTGCGGCGGGTCCGCCGGCTGTCCCGCAGCGACAAGTGGGTCCTGGCCTTTATGGTGGGCCTGCCGACTTTGATTCAGCTGGTCCTTGTCTGGATTCCAACGCTGCTCTCCGCCGCGTTGTCCTTCACCCGATGGAACGGCCTGACCCTGGAGGACATCAAACCCGCCGGGGTGGACAACTATGAATTCATCGCCCAGAACTACCCGCCGTTCTGGCCCGCGGTGCAGCACAATGTGCTGTGGCTGATCTTTCTGGCGCTGATCGCCACACCGCTGGGGCTGCTGCTCGCGATCCTGCTGGACCAGAACATCCGCGGCACCAAGATCTACCAGAGCATCTTCTTCACTCCCGTGATGCTCTCGCTGGCACTGATCGGCGTCATCTGGCAGTTGTTCTACAACCGGGATACCGGCCTGTTGAACTTCCTGCTCGGAACCGCAGGAACGCCGCAGGCAGTCGACTGGTTCGGCGACTCGAGCGTCAACATCTGGGCTGCCCTGGTGGCCGCCACCTGGCGGCACGCCGGTTACGTGATGATCCTGTACTTGGCGGGGCTCAAGGGCGTTGACCCAACCCTGCGTGAGGCCGCCCAGATCGACGGCGCCAACGCCGTGCAGACCTTTTTCCGGGTGATCTTCCCGGCCATGCGCCCGGTCAACGTCATCATCATCGTCATTACAGTCATCGAGTCCCTGCGGGCCTTCGACATCGTCTACGTCATTAACCGCGGCACCAACGGCCTGGAGCTGATCAGCGCCCTCGTGGTCCAGAACCTCGTCGGCGAAGGCCAAGTGATCGGCGTCGGCTCAGCCCTGGCAGTCATCTTGCTGGTTATCTCGCTGGTTCCCATCACCTTCTACCTCTCCCGCGCATTCGGAAAGGACAAAGAGGCATGAGCATCTCCAATCCCTCCCGTCCCGACGTGGGCGGCAGGAAACTCCAGCCCACGGCCGCGAACCGCGCGGCAGGGCGCGCCGCCGGAAAACGAACATCCGCGAAGCGGCACTACGGAACCCACATTTTCCTGAGCGTTATGGCCATTATGTGGCTGATTCCGCTGGTGTGGACCCTCTTCACGGCACTGCGGCCGAAGGCGGACACCGACAAATACGGCTACTTCAGCCTCGGTGGCTCCTTCAGTTTCGACAACTTCGTGCAGGCATGGACGCAGGCCGGTTTCGCCCAGTACGCATGGAACTCCGTCCTGATCACGGTCCCCTCGGTCCTGCTGATCCTCTTCTTCGCCTCCATGATGGCTTTCGCCGTCAGCCGGGTGAACTGGAAGTTCAACATCACCCTGCTGATCATGTTCACGGCCGGGAACCTGCTGCCGCCCCAGGTGCTGGCCGCTCCCCTGTTTGAAATGTTCAAGCACTTCGAACTGCCGTACAGCATCAGCGATTCGGGCAACCTGCTCAATACCTACATCAGCGTCATTGCCGTTGATACCGCTTTCCAAATCGGCTTCGTCACCTTTGTGCTCTCCAACTACATGAAGGCGCTGTCCTCCGAGTTGACGGAGGCCGCCCTCGTGGACGGTGCGGGCATCTGGCGCCAGTACTGGGAGATCATCCTGCCGCTGTGCCGCCCGGCGCTGGCGGCCATGGGCACCTTGGAAGTGATCTTTATTTACAACGACTTCTTCTGGCCTCTTCTTTTTATTCAAAGCGGGGACCGGCTTCCGCTGACCACGGCCGTGAACAACCTCCAGGGCCAGTTCCTGTCCAACTACAACCTCATTGCCGCGGGCGCCATGATTACGGCG
This sequence comes from Arthrobacter sp. UYCu512, assembly GCF_040547075.1. NCBI lineage: Bacteria > Bacillati > Actinomycetota > Actinomycetes > Micrococcales > Micrococcaceae > Arthrobacter > Arthrobacter sp. UYCu512. Next base: position 8,756 of record NZ_JBEPPA010000001.1, on the reverse strand, counting down.
ATCCCGGCCCTGATCATCTACCTCATGCTTCAGCGGCACTTCGTCGCCGGACTGACCCTCGGCTCCAGTAAAGGATAAATGTGAGCAGCAACCACAACGCCGCCATGGACTACATCACCGCCCGTCTCGGCTCCGAAGGGTCGCCGATGCTGGCCTTTGGCGGAGATTACAACCCCGAGCAGTGGCCCGAGGAAACCTGGGACGAAGACGTCCGGCTGATGCGCGAGGCCGGCGTCAACCTGGTCAGCGTGGGCATCTTCAGCTGGTCCCTGCTCGAACCAGCCGAGGGCAGCTACGAATTCGGCTGGCTGGACCGGGTCCTGGACCTGCTGCATGCCAACGGCATCCGGGTTGACCTGGCGAACGCCACGGCCTCCCCACCGCCCTGGTTCAGCCACAAGTATCCCCAATCACTGCCGGTGACGGCCGACGGCGTGCGGCACAGCTACGGTTCCCGGCAGGCTTTTGCCGCCTCAAGCCCGGACTACCGCCGCGCCGCCGCGGCGCTGACCGAGCAGATGGTGCTCCGCTACAAGGACCATCCGGCCGTGGTGATGTGGCACGTCCACAATGAGTACGGCTGCCACAACCAGCCTGACTTCTCCGACGGTGCCGCTGCGGGTTTCCGGCGCTGGCTCGAACTTCGGTACGGCAGCATCGATGCCCTCAATGCCGCGTGGGGAACCTCATTCTGGTCCCAGCGCTACTCGGCCTGGGCGCAGATCCTGCCGCCCCGGACGTCCGGGACCTGGGTCAACCCGACCCAGCAACTGGACTTCGCCCGGTACTCCTCCGATGAGCTGCTCGAATGCTATACGGCCGAGGCGGCCATCATCCGCTCGCACTCGGGGCATCCCGTCACCACCAACTTCATGGGCTTCAATATGGGCCTGCACCAGCCCGTGGATTACTGGCGCTGGTCCGAGGAAATGGATGTGGTCTCCAACGACCACTACCTCATTGCCGAAGATCCGCGGAATTTCCAGGAGCTGGCGGCAACGGCTGACCTCACCCGCGGCTGGGCCAAGGGCAAGCCGTGGCTCCTGATGGAGCATTCCACCTCGGCGGTCAACTGGCAGCCCCGCAACATCGCCAAGGCGCCAGGCCAGATGCTCCGCAATGCCATGCAGCACGTGGCCCGCGGCGCTGACGGTGCGCTCTTTTTCCAGTGGCGGGCCTCGCGCGCCGGCGCCGAAAAATTCCACTCCGGAATGCTGCCGCACGCCGGCACGGACACCAAAGTCTGGCGCGAAGTCGTCCAGCTGGGACAGGCGCTGCGCAGCCTGGCCGAGCTCAGCGGTTCGGTTGTCACCGGCTCCTCCGGCCAGGTGGATGTGGCTATCCTGCACGACACCGACGCCCGCTGGGCCTCGGAACTGGACTCGCACCCGAGTGTGGACGCCTCGAATATCGCGGAAACCAGGCGCTGGCACGACGCCTTCTACCGGGCCGGCATTCCCACGGACTTTCGGCAGAGCACCGAGGACCTGGCCGGTTATCGCCTCGTGGTCGCGCCGATGCAGTACCTCGTCACCGACGCCGGGGCGGCAAACCTGGAAGCCTACGTCCGCGCCGGCGGCCACCTCGTGGTGACGTATTTCTCCGGTATCGTGGACGAAAATGACCACATCAGGCTTGGCAGTTACCCGGGGGCGTTCAGTGCCCTGCTGGGCGTACGGATGGAAGAGTTCTTTCCGCTTTGCGCCGGCGAAAGCGTCCGGCTCAGCGGCTTCGGTGCGGGCTCCTGCTGGAATGAGCTGGGGCGTACCACCACCGCCGAGGTCCTGGCGGCCATCGACGAGGGGCCGGCCGCCGGTTCCCCCGCCGTGACCCGCAACCACGCCGGAAGCGGCCGTGCCTACTACGTCGCCACAACACTCGCGCCGGCGGGCCTGGGCGAACTGCTTGGTCTCATCTGTGCCGATGCGGCCGTGCAGCCGCTTGTCCCGGATCTGCCGGCCGGTGTCGAAGTGACCCGGCGAAGCAAAGACGGAACAGACTGGACGTTCTGCATCAACCACGGAACACAGGACGTCCGGCTGCCGCTGGCAGGCGTTGACCTGCTTACCGGCACCGAGCTCGACGGCGGGCTCGGGCTGGAAGCCGGGGCCGTCGCCGTCGTCCGTTCCACCGCCCGGCAGGGCAGCCCCTCCGCCGCCACGTCAACCCACTCAAGCCTGTAAGGACTCCGCATGCTAGCCGCAGCCCGTCATTCCGCCATTCTCGCGGAGGTCCAGCGTGAGCGGATTGTCCGCGTCACGGACCTCGCCAAGATGCTCGGCGTCTCGCTGATGACCGTGCGGCGCGACATCGAGGCGCTCGACACGGCCGGCGTACTGGAAAAGATCCATGGCGGGGCCAAGCTGCCCGGCGGGGCCAGCACCCACGAGCCGGGCTTTGAGCTGAAAGTGACGCAGCTCAAGGACGAAAAAATGGCAATCGCCCAGGAGGCGGCCGCCCAGGTTCGCGAAGGCATGGCCGTGGGGCTCAGCGCCGGAACCACTACCTGGGCGCTGGCCCAGCTGTTGTCCCCCGGTCCCCGGATCACGGTGGTCACCAACTCGGTGCGGATCGCCGACGTTTTCCACCAGAATTCCTCTGCGTCCACTGTGATCCTGACCGGCGGCGAGCGGACCCCTTCGGATGCGCTCGTCGGGCCGCTGGCCACCTCCTCACTCAGGCAGCTGCACCTGGATGTGCTGTTCCTCGGCGTCCACGGGGTCGACGCCGATGCCGGGTTCACCACACCAAACGTCCTGGAGGCAGAGACGGACAGGGCTTTCGTCAGTGCGGCCCGCCGGGTGGTGGTGCTCGCCGACCACACGAAGTGGGGCACCCTGGGTATCAGCACGATTGCGAGCCTCGAGGATGCCGACGAACTCATCAGCGACGACCTCCTGGGCGGTGAAGCCCGGCGCATTCTTGGCGAACGCGTGGGGCGGCTCCGGCTTGCTCCTGCCGGCGGCGCCCGGCCCGTCCCCGCCGCACGCCTCCTGGCCACGCCGGGCTGACCGGTACGGCCCGCCCACCCCAACCCCCTATGCCTGGAGCTACCGTGAACAACCCGGACCTCACTCGTGCACCCGAGACCCCTTTGCCCCTCCCTGATCCGCTCTACCTGCGCCGCTCAGGAACGTCACTGCTGATCGATTTCCGCACCGGTGAACCCGCCCTGCTGCACTTCGGCGCCGACCTTGGCCCGGCCCTTCCGGACCTGTCCCTGTTGGGCGACCCCGTGCCGCACTCGGCCCTCGACATCCCCGTCACGCTCGGGCTGATCCCGCAGGCATCCTCCGGCTGGCGGGGGCGTCCGGGCCTCCGCGGGCACCGCAATGGACTGGCGTTCTCGGCCCGCCTGCGCGTGAGCGCGGTGGAACGATCCAGCGGGACGGACTGCTCAGCCGTAATCACCCAGGCCGACCCGACCGCGGGTGTCACCGTCCGCACGGAGGTCAGGATCAACGACGGCGGCCTGCTCCAGCTCCGGCACCGGCTCGATAACAACGGGACCGATCCCTATGGCGTCGAGGAACTCGCGGCGGTGCTTCCGGTGGGCCGCGCCGCCACCGAGATCCTGGACCTGACCGGGCGGTGGTGCCGGGAGTCGCACCCCCAGCGGATGCCGCTGGGCCAGGGAACCTGGGTCCGCTCCGGGCGGCACGGCCGGACCGGCCATGACGCCTCGCTCCTGCTGGCCGCCGGCACCCCCGGATTCGGCAACCGCCACGGGCAGGTGTGGGCCGTCCACCTGGGCTGGAGCGGCAACCACGAGAGCTTCGTCGACGCCGCCCCCGACGGCCGCACGGTGATCGGGGCCTCGGAGCTGCTTGGCTCCGGCGAGATCACCCTCGCCGCAAACACCGGCTACGAGACGCCCTGGTTGTTCGCGGCGTACTCCGCCGAGGGGCTGGACGGTATCAGCGACGCGTTCTACGCCTGGTTCCGCCAGCGCCCGCACCACCCCGGCGCAGAGTCCGGCAAGGCCCGCCCGGTGGTCCTCAACGTCTGGGAAGCGGTGTATTTCGACCACCGGATGCCGGTACTGCTTGAACTCGCCGAATCCGCCGCCCGGCTTGGGGTGGAACGCTACGTCCTGGACGACGGCTGGTTCCGGGGACGGCGCCATGACGGTGCGGGCCTCGGAGACTGGTACGTTGACGAGGACCTGTGGCCCGAAGGCTTGTCCCCGCTGATTGACGCGGTCACCGGCCACGGGATGGAGTTCGGGCTCTGGGTCGAGCCAGAGATGGTCAATGAAGATTCGGACCTGGCCCGGGCCCACCCGGGCTGGATCGCCGGCCCGGCCCCGCGGCCGTCCAGCGACGGCGGACCGGCTGGCCGGCTGCCGGAGCGGTGGCGGCACCAGCAGGTCCTGGACCTGGTCAATCCGGAGGCCTGGCAGTACATTTTCGACCGGCTCGATGCCTTGCTGCGCGAAAACAACATCGCCTACCTCAAGTGGGACCAGAACCGGGACCTCGGCGAAATGGGCCATGCCGGCCGGCCGTCAGTGCACGACCAGACAAGGGCCGTTTACCGGCTCCTCGACGAGCTCCGCAAGGCCCATCCCGGCGTCGAGATCGAAAGCTGCTCCTCTGGAGGTGCCCGTGTGGACCTTGGCATCCTGGAACGCACGGACCGGATCTGGGGCTCGGACTGCAACGATGCCCTGGAACGGCAAACCATCCAGCGCTGGACCGGGATAGTGGTCCCGCCGGAACTCGTCGGATCCCACATCGGACCGACCCGAAGCCACACCACCGCACGAACCCACGACCTTTCCTTCCGGGCCATCACGGCCATGTTCGGCCATTTCGGCCTCGAATGGGACGTCCGGCACCTCGATGATTCCGAGCGCACCGAACTTGCGGCAGCAATCGCCCTGTTCAAGGAATACCGCTCACTGCTGCACACCGGACGTATGGTGCGGGCCGACGAGTCCGATCCGGCCCTCCGGCTGCATGGCGTCGTTTCGCACGACGGCGGCGAGGCCCTCTTCGCGCTGGTGTCCGTGGCGACCTCGTTCGCTGAAGTCCCCGGCCGGATCGCTGTCCCGGGGTTGCTGCCGGATGCCGTGTATCGGGTGGAAGCGGTCTACCCGGCGCCGGACGACAGGCGGGCGTTCCTGCAGGCCGTGCCGCCGGCGTGGCTAGCCGCCGGCGTTGAGGCGACGGGCCGTTTCCTGGCCGGTTCCGGACTTCCGATGCCTGTCCTCAACCCGGAGCACGGGCTGCTCCTGACCGCCCGCCGGGTCACCGCTGCCGGGCCAACCCCAGCCGGCGGCCGCGCCGTGAGGAGCTCCTGACATGGGCCAGATTGCAAAGCGCTCCTACAAGCTCTCCGACGGCCGGGACATCATCTACTTCGATGATGCCGATACCGTCCTGCCGCCTGAACGCGGGGACGATCTCCGCGAGCCGGCCGTCCGGCCGCCCACGGCCACGATGCGCCAGGACGCCCTGACCGGCGAATGGATTTCGATCGCGGCTGCCCGGCAGAACCGGGTGGTCCTGCCGCCCTCGCATCTGGATCCGCTGGCCCCCGCGTCGCCGGACAATCCTTCGGAAATTCCGAGCCGCTATGACGTCGCCGTCTTTGAAAACAAATCCCCGTCTTTCGGGCCCGGACTGTCCGGCCCCGAAGCGCCCGAAACCCTGGACGATCTGGCCCGGGTCGGGCTGGGGCGCAGCCGGCAATCAGTGGGCCGGTGCGAGGTGGTGTGCTTTTCCCCCGAACACACCGGTTCCCTCGCCGGGATGTCCGTGTCCCGGATGCGCACGGTTGTGGAGGCCTGGGCAGACCGGACGGCCGCGCTGTCGGCGCTGCCCGGCGTCGAGCAGGTCTTCCCTTTCGAGAATCGGGGCGAGGCGATCGGTGTGACGCTGCACCACCCGCACGGACAGATCTATGCCTACCCCTTTATCACTCCCCGCACTGCCCAATTGGTCCGCACCATCGAAAATTACGGCGGCTCGCTGTTCGAGGACATCCTTGACTTTGAGCAGAAATCCGAGCGGGTGCTGCTCCAGGGTGAGCACTGGACGGCGTTTGTGCCGTTTGCCGCGCGCTGGCCACTGGAAGTACACGTCCTCCCGCACCGGCACGTCCCGGATCTCGCCGCCACAACGGGCGGGGAACGCGATGAGTTCTCCCGGCTGTACCGCCGGCTCCTGCGCGGCATCGACGCCCTCTACGACACCCCCACGCCCTACATTTCGGCGTGGCATCAGGCCCCCGTCCACGTCCACCGGGACGACATCCGCCTGATGCTGCAGCTGACCTCCCCCCGCCGGGAAAAAGACAAGCTCAAGTACTTGGCAGGTTCCGAGGCGGCGATGGGTGCGTTTATAGCAGACATCCCGCCGGAAACCGCTGCCGCACGGCTCCGCAAGGCCATCGAAAAAGCCGGACATCGCACGGCAGGACAGGAGCACCTCCGGCCATGAACGACGTCCTGCACCGTGGAAGCAAGTACTTCGAAAGCCAGTTCGGCGGCGCGCCGGACGGGCTGTGGTCGGCGCCGGGCCGGGTCAACCTGATCGGTGAGCACACGGACTATAACGACGGCTACGCGTTTCCGATCGCAATCGATAAGCGCACCACTGTGGCGGCCCGCGCGCGGGAAGACCGCCTGCTGCGGGTGGCCAGCAGCTCCTATCCCGGCGTGGTGGAGGTGAGCCTGGACCACCTCGACCCGGCTGCGCTCACCGGCTGGGCCGCCTACCCGCTGGGCGTTGCCTGGGCGATGAGCCAGCCGCCGGGAGGTGCCGGCGACGCCGGTGCCACCATTGCCCGCGCCGGGCTGACCGGCATGGATCTGGCACTGATCTCGGACGTCCCGGCCGGCGCCGGCCTCTCTTCTTCCGCTGCCGTCGAATGCGCCGTGGCCCTCGCCCTGAATGAGCTGTGGGGACTTGGGCTGGACAGGCAGGAACTGGCCAGGATCGGCCAACTGGCCGAGAACCGTGTGGTCGGCGCGCCCACCGGCATCATGGACCAGTCGGCTTCACTTCTGGGCGAGCCGGATCATGGCATCCTGCTTGACTGCCAGCACCTCACGACCGAGAGTATTGCCCTCGGCTTAACCGCCGCCGGGGTGGGGATCCTCGTGATCGACACCCGCACCAGCCACTCGCACGCGGACGGCGGCTATGCCAGCCGACGCCGGTCCTGCGAGGACGGCGCCCGCACCATGGGCGTCGCCAGCCTGCGGGCCCTTGGCCCCGGCGACCTTCCCCGCGCCGAGGCCCTGCTGGACGGGCAGACCTTCCGCCGGGTCCGCCACATCATCACGGAGAACCAGCGGGTATTGGACACCGTCGCCGCGCTGCGGACATCGGGCCCTGCCGCCATCGGATCATTCCTCAACGAATCACATGTCTCGATGCGCGACGACTTCGAAATCTCCACGCCGGAACTTGACCTCGCCGTCTCCAGCGCCCAGGAACTGGGCAGTATCGGCGCCCGCATGACCGGCGGGGGCTTTGGCGGCGCCGCGATCGCACTGGTGCGAAACAGCGACGCCGCCAGGGTCGCCGAGGGAATTGCCCGTCAGTTCTCCGACGCGGGCTTCGCCGCGCCGCACATCTTTCCGGTCAGCGCGTCGGCCGGTGCCCGGCGCGAACGGTAACACCCACGTCGGCACCTTTGGTGTCCGCGGGTTGGCCGCTTAGATGCTGCGATGGTCCCGGACTGAAGCTTCCAAGGCATCAAGTCCGGGCGCCAACGCCGCATCGACTGCCATCGGGTCCTCGACATTGAGCCGCTGCATGCTGCGGCGGCTTTCGGGCGCCGTGTTGATTTCGTGGTCACCGGCAAGAAGCCCGGCCATGAGGTCCGTGATGACTGCCTCGACTGTCCGGCGCTCCCAGCCCTGATCAGCACCGGCGTTCTGGGTGGACATCATCGCGGTGTCCGTCGCCCCCGGATACACCGTGGCCACGTGCACGCCGGTGCCGTGCAGTTCACGCCGCAACGATTCCCCGAAGCGTGCCAGCCCGGCCTTTGTGGCAGCGTAAACAGCGTAGAACGGCATACCCACCAGCGCGATGCCACTGGAAATATTGAGCACAATACTGTCCCTCGCTGTGCCGCTGGCCCGCAGTTGCGGCAGGAGGGCCCGGGTCAGCAGCAGCGGCGCGGTGAGATTCAGGTCGATCATCGAGCGCACATCCACCTCGCTGGAGAGCTCCAGGCGGCCCGCCCGGACGTTACCGGCGTTGTTGATCAGCAAGTCCACGGCATCCCACGCCACGACTGCCTCGACCACCCGGTCCACGGCGCCCGGCATGCTCAGGTCCTGCACAAGGATTTCGGCACTGCCGCCGGCGGCTTGAACCAGAGCAGCGGTTTCCTTCAGCGTTTCTTCCCTACGGCCCACGAGCAACAAGTGCGCACCGCGGGCGGCGAACTCGAGGGCCAGGGCCTGGCCGATGCCCTGACCTGCGCCGGTGATGATGCCTCGGCGGTTGCTGAGATCCATCTGGGGATCCTTCCGGTTTGAGGATGCCGGACCACGATGACGTCCGGCGGGGTGTTCAGTGAGCGTCAACCCACACCGTCCGCGGGCTATTCCGAAGTGGATGGGCCGCGACGGTCCACCAGCGGAGGTAACGGGTTGGTGACGGTTCCCGGGTGACCCATCCGGGGTGGGGGGTGTTCCCGAAGTACTCCTGACAGACCAAGCCGGACCCGCTGGATTCATTGTCAGGACCGCACCGCTTACGGTGTGGCCGCGGGAACGGATACATCCACTG